>CAVPTL010000009.1:0-365006 GCA_963708725.1 uncultured Actinomycetes bacterium
CACGAGGCGGAACAACTGGAGAAGGCGCTCCACGCGCTCTTGCGGGGGTACCGACGGACCCTTCAAACCGATCGTCGGATCTTGCTGGAGGAGTTTCGGATGGTCGATATTGCTCGCAAGGTGGTGGGCGTCGGGAGTGTCGGCACGCGTGCCTGGATTGTGTTGTTGATGGGCCGAGAACAGCAAGACCCGCTGTTTTTGCAGTTCAAGGAGGCGCAAGCCTCGGTACTTGAGGAGTTCACGGACAAGAGTGAGTTCGGAAATCACGGGCAGCAGGTTGTTGCCGGCCAGCATTGATGCAGGCATCGAGTGACATCTTCCTGGGCTGGCTCCATGTCGAGCGGGGTCTCGACGAGCGGCCGAGAGATTTCTATGGTCGTCAGTTGAAGGACTGGAAGGGCTCGTTCGACGCCAGAGGGGGCGCTGACGAAGGGCGTGGCGCTCTACGGCCGAGCGTGCGGTTGGACGCTTGCTCGCGCCCACGCCCGTTCCGGGATCGGATCGCGATCGCCTCATACCTCGGCGGAAGTGACGTGTTTGACCGTGCGATCGCTGAGTTCGCCGGGGTGTACGCCGATCAGAACGAGCTTGATTACGCGGCGCTCAAACAGGCGGTCGACACCGGGCGGGTGGCAGCGCAGGTGGGTCTGTAATGGACGGCGGCGGGCGGAGTTGCCCACCCGGTGATCGGTGGCCCCCAACGAGCGGCGACTCTCCTCCGCGGCGAACTACCACCCAGAAAATCAGGGGTAAACCCGATGTCGACAGTCGTGCCGAGCCAGAGAATGGCTGATATGAATCGTTCAGCTTCAACCACACACCGTGCCAGGGTTGTCATCCTCGGTGGCGGCGTGGCTGGGCTCGAGGCGGCATTGGCGTTGAAGGATCTCGCCGACGGGCTCGTCGATGTAACGCTGATCGCTGCAACCGATCAGTTCACGTTCACTCCGGCAGGTGTCGCCGCGCCATTCGGCCGTGCCGTTGTGCGCCAGTTTGATCTTTTCCGGATCGCCAATGACCTCGGGGCGCGGTTGATCGTGGATCGCGCGATCGCGGTCGGCCCCTCCGATCGGAAGGTTGTGCTCGCGTCAGGCACCAACCTTGACTACGACGCTCTGTTGGTGGCCTGCGGCGCCACGGCGTCTCCGGTCATTTCGGGGGCGATCACCTTCGGCGGCCATGGATCTGGAGACGCTGTGCGATCCGTATTGGCCGACCTCATCTCCGGACAGGCTTCGAGTGTGTTGTTCGCAAGCCCGGCAGCCGTCGGCTGGACGCTGCCGCTCTACGAGCTGAGCCTTCTCACCAGCCAGTACCTCGGCGACCGAGATGCCATCTGGCGCTACGGCAACGGCAGCATGCGTCGCGAATCCGTCCAGATCGGAGTGGTCTCCCCGGAGCCGATGCCGCTCGCCACCTTTGGAGCAGAAGCAAGCTCGGAGGTGGGCACGGTGCTCGCCGAGCGCGGAATCGAGTTCTACGGCGACCGAACGCCGATGAACTTCCGCGATGGCCGACTGGCCACGAGCCCAAGCGGATTCATCGAGGCCGATCGCGTGGTCGCTTTACCGCGGCTTCGCGGCGTGGCGATCGACGGGATACCCGCCGACAACGATGACTTGATCCGCACCGACCCTCACGGGCGGGTGAACACCCTCACCAGCGTCTACGCGGCAGGCGACATCACGACGTTCCCCATCAAGCAAGGAGGGATCGCGTCACAACAAGCGTTGGCCGCCGCAAAGTCAATCGCAGCGGCGGTTGGAGCGGCCGTTTCGCCCGAACCGTTTGAGCCGGTGTTGCGAGGGCTGCTGCTCACTGGAGGGCAGGAGCGATACCTCCGAACCGAGGTCGAAGGGGGTCACGGCCCGGCAGCGGCGATCGACTCCGAGCCACTGTGGTGGCCCCCCGGCAAGCTTGCGGCTCGCTACCTCACACCGTATCTGGCTCAGCTCGATGTTGACTCCCAACGCCACCTCGCCTGAAGTGCCTCACTGGACGAGCGGTCCCGGGTGACCTCACTGCCGTTTTTCCATTGCGGGCACTGCGGGGATCGGATCGGTGCGTTTGAACCGATGGTGTGGCTCAAGCCTGACGGATCAATGGTTGATGCGGGCTATGTGCAGGTGCGAAGTGATCCCGACTCTGCCCATGAAGAATCACGGTTCTTTCACGCTGACTGCCTGGCCGAAGCTGGCCCATCGAATCTCACCTGAACCGTGATGGCTATTGCCCCGTCGAACTCCCTCACAACGCCTGTTAGCGGGGTGCGTCGAACAGGTATCGCAAGGAACGTGACAGTGCCAGGGGTGGCGCGGTCTCGTGGTACTCACCGGGGAGCACCTCGCATGCGATTCCGAGGCTCGGGTACCCGCGCCCCCGCAACGCCGCGACCATGCGCTCGGTGTCCGCCGCGCAGTCGTCCTCGTCCATTCCCTCATAGTCCGCCGCGGGTCGCTTGTCGGTCGGGAGTTGGCCGAGGAAGTGCTCGTACCCCGCGGGGTTCTCGTAGGCGCCGACCGAGAAGAACACCTTGGCCGGGAGGTCGTCGTGCGTTCGCGCGTACTCCGCCTCGTGCCGGAACATCAGATCCTCGTCCCACCCGAGGCTCGCGCTTCCGATTCCGTAACGACGAAACACGCCCGGCTGGTTGAGCAGCACGTAGGTGGCAAACAGGCCGCCGAGCGAGTATCCGAACAGCATCGAATCGTCGGGATCCACGCCGTAGGCGTCCCGCACCCAGGGCTTCAGCTCATCGCGGAGGAATCCCAGGAAGCGATCCGCACCGGCCATCATGTCGGGGTTCGCGTGGCCGCTGTCGAGGTCGATGGTCGGGCTGAAGTCACGACACCGTAGATCGTCGATCTCGGCCATGTCCGTCGTGCGATAGCTGACGGCGACGACGAGCATCTCAGGTACGACTTCCGTGAACCTGAGCAGTCGGATTGTCTCCACGGCCGTGCCGAAGTTTGCCCAACCGTCGCCCATGAACAGCACCGGTCGGGCAGCGGGCTCGGACGAGCCGCAGTGGCCCACCAGCACCTTGAACTCGTCACCCACATGCTCCGAACGGAGGTAGTGCACCTCGGTGTCGGGCAGCGGTGAATCGTCGTTGCTGATCATCCGGATCTCCTCTGCGCGATCAACGCTCGGCCAGGACGCCGACCCTACGCCATCCCCTGGAGTTGTGGGCGCAAGCCGGCGAGGAGGGGCGCTCCCGTCAGGGCGTCGAGAAAGGCATGGGCGCGTCGACTGTCCCCCTGGATCGAGACGCCTGCGGTTTGTTCGAGTTCGGAGGCGTTGGCACCGAGGATGAGTGCCCCTAGCCCAGCGAGGGACAGCGCGATGGTGGTGTCGGGATCGCTGTCTGGTGCGGCGTGCACCTGGCCATCGGAGACATCGACGCGGACCGTCTCGTCTTCGAGACTGACCTCGTAGCGGCCGTTGGCCGCACGTGGGAGCGCCGTGGCTCCGATCAGCAGCGAGGTGAGCGGGACGCGGGGCGGGATCTGGGTCGTGTCGGCGGGGAGTCGGAGGCGGGGAGCACCCCAACGGGCAAGCTCTGTGAGCACCGGGCGCAGCGCCTGGCCGGCCTCGGTCAGCTCGTATCGCTGTGCTCGCCCCGCTCCGACCTGTTGCACGACGCCATGCTCCTGGAGGGTGCGCAGGCGGGTGGCGAGGATGTCGGTCCCGATACCGCCGAGACCGTTCAGCAGATCGGAGTAGCGGCGCGGCCCCAGGAGCAGGTCGCGCACGATCAGGAGCGCCCAGCGTTCTCCGACGACGTTGAGCGCAGAGCCCACGGGGCAGAACGGCTGGTATCCGAGGGGAGAGGCCATCTCCGCATCATAACCGATTTGACTTGGATTATCCAAGCTGCTATTACTTGGATTATCCAAGTTATAAAGGTGGGTGCAATGTTCGAGAAACTCGCATCATTCGTGTATCGGAACAGCGGCCGCGTGCTGCTTGTCGCCTTGGTCGGGGTTGGAGTTGCGGGCGTGTTCGGGTTAGGCGTCGCGAAGCGGCTGAGCCCGTACGGCGACTCCGATCCTTCGACGCAGTCGGTCCAGGTGACGAACCGCTACCAGGCCGCGACGGGACGCCAGATCGACCCGGGGGTGATCGCGCTCGTCAGGCTCGGCGACGTCCACACCGCCAGTGCCAAGCGTCGCGTCAGCCGCGTGGCGGCGCGGCTGCGCTCGAGCCGCGACATCGCCTCGGTTGCGAGCTACTACGACACACACGATCCGGCCATGCTGTCCCGTGACGGGCGCTCGACCTACGTCGTCGCGTACTTCGATCCGAAGTCGGACTTGCGGATCCAGGAGGACGCTCAGCGTTTGGAGCGCGAGTTCAGCGGCGACAACGATGTCAAGCTCGGTGGGTCGGCGATCGCGAGCGCGCAGGCCAACACGCAGGTCAGCAGCGATCTCGGGCGCGCCGAGCTGCTCGCGTTCCCGTTCATCTTCCTGCTCTCGCTGCTGTTCTTCCGCTCGCTGGTCGCCTCGCTGCTGCCGCCGCTGCTCGGAGTCTTGGCGATCCTCGCCACGTTCTTCGCGTTGCGGATCGTGTCGAGCTTCTTCGACCTGTCGGTGTTCGCTCTCAACATCGTCACCGGCCTCGGGCTCGGGCTGGCCATCGACTACAGCCTGTTCACGGTCTCCCGCTATCGCGAGGAGTCCGCTCGCGCAGGCTTCGGCGTCGAGGCGCTCCGCCGGACGCTCGCAACCGCCGGCCGGACGATCGCTTTCAGCTCGCTGACGGTGGCCGTCGCGGTTGCGTCACTCATCGTGTTCCCGCAGAACTTTCTGCGTTCGATGGGAATCGCTGGGGCCCTGGTTGCGCTGATCGCGGCCGCGCTTGCCCTGATCGTTCTGCCGGCAATCCTGGCGCTGCTGGGGCCGCGGGTGAACTCCCTCGCGCCGAAGCGGCTCCAGCGCGCCGCTGATCGCGACGCCCGTCCCGCCGAGGCGGGGTTCTGGTACCGCCTGTCGCAGTTCGTGATCCGGCGCCCAGGCAGGATCGCCATTCTGACCGCGGCGGCGCTGATCGCTCTCGGCATCCCATTCACGTCGATCGGGTTCCTGCCCGTCGACGCAAACCAACTGCCTGCAAGCGCGAGCTCCTATCAGGTCGATCACGCCTTGCGGACTCAGTTCCCGGCAGGTCGCACCTCGCCGCTCGAGATCGTGGCCGGCGCGCCGGCCGGATCATCCGAGCTGCGGGCATTTGCCGCCAAGATCAGGGCGCTGCCTGACGTGGCAGCGGTCGCGGCGCCGCAGCCGGCCGGGTCGCACCTGTCGCTGCTCGACGTCGCATCCACTGCGCCGACGTACGGCGCGTCCGCCAAACGTCTCGTCGACAGGGTGCGCGCTCTGCCGGCACCCTTCTCCGTCGGTGTCGCGGGCGATACCGCGGGATACGTGGACCTGGAACAGAGCCTCGCCACGCACCTCCCCATCGTGCTCGGGCTGATCGTCGCATCGACGATGCTCATCCTGTTCCTGATGACGGGCTCGTTCGTACTGGGGGTGAAGGCGGTGCTGATAAACGCCCTGACGCTGAGCGCCGTCTTCGGCATCCTGGTGCTGATCTTCCAGGAGGGGCGTCTCCAGGGGCCGCTCGGCTACCACAGCACTGGCGCGCTCGACGCGACCCAGCCGATTCTGTTGTTCGCAATCGGCTTCGGGCTCGCCACCGACTACAGCGTCATGCTGCTCTCGCGGATCAAGGAGGCGCATGACAGCGGCATACCCAACGACCGAGCTGTGGCCATCGGGCTCGAGCGCACGGGACGGATCATCACCGCCGCCGCGCTTCTGTTCGCCGTCGCAATCGGGGCGTTCGCCACGTCGAAGCTGGTCTTCATCAAGGAGCTCGGCCTCGGCACCGCACTCGTGGTACTGATCGACGCCACCCTCGTCCGCGCCCTGCTCGTGCCCTCGCTGATGGTGCTGCTCGGCGAGTGGAACTGGTGGGCACCCGGCCCACTGCGACGACGTGGCGCGCGGACATCAGGCGGTTCGCCTGATCAACCGCCGCAACCGCACTCGAGATCCGGGACTGAGATCGTGCGCCCGTGACGTTCGATCCTCAGGGAAGGAGTTGCCGAGTGAGCGGCGGGGGCGGGATTCGCGAACCCACGAATGACCTTGACGGCCATTGCCGGTTCTCAAGACCGCATGGAGCTGGCTCAACTGAGCTGTTTCTCGGTCGTTTGCGCCGCCCGTTGCGCCATCCGACGTGCTAAGGCCGATGCAAACGTGGCGGCAGCGTTCGCGGCAATGTACTCTCGGGGACTTCTGGTACCGACGTGGGAGAGCCATGAACGTGCGACGTCTGTCATGGGTCGGGACGCGAACAACCAACTTCGGTGAGACGAAGGACTTCTTCAGCGCAGTGCTGGGGTTGAAGCTCGTCACCGAGGAATCGGGCTTTGCGATGTTTCAACTCCCCGGAGGCGAGCACGACTATGTCGAGCTGTTTGGGTTCGACAATCCTGAGGCCGCCTACATGACGACGGGCCCGGTGCCGGGGTTTCTGGTGGACGACGTCGTGGCAGCGCGGAAGGAGTTGGAGGCTTCAGGGGTTGAGATGGTGGAGCCGCTCCGCTGGATGGTCGAGGTCGATCCGGCGCTGGTCGAGGCGAGGCCGCGACTCGCGGAGTACGGCTGGTTTGCGTTTCGCGGCCCCGACGGCAACGTCTATAACTGCATGCAAGGGTCGCTTGCTATCGAGGAATGAGACGGGCGGCAAGACGGCTTCGTGATACCGGCGGAGCTGGGCACCTGGACGAGTCTGAACCGGGTCACTAACGGCTTGTAGGCTCGCGGCGGACGAAACCTGAGGAGGAGGGATGGCCGGAAGAGGGCGTCGGCAAGCTCGCGCTCGACCTGCTGCACCTGCGTGATCAGCACCGCGAGCCGCTCAAGCAGAATCAGGTCGCCCGTGACGAGGTACCCCACGTTGCGCCACCCGTACGCAAAGACGGCGAACCCTGGCGAACCTCGGCGGACTGATCACAGCGGTGCTCGTCGGCCCGGAGTCAGCTCAACCGTGCTGGATTCCGTTCTATCAGCGAGCGAGCGAACGGCGGGGGTGGGATTCGAACCCACGAATGACCTTGACGGCCATTGCCGGTTTTCAAGACCTGGGCGCTGGTCATCCAGACCAGCTCGGCCAGCGGCCGAGCCGCTGTGACCGAGGCGACGGCCGGTTCCTCGCGGGCCCGTCTGCGTTGTGTCTGGTTCGACAAGATCCCTTCGTTGGGGCGGCAGCGGGCTACTTCGAGACCCTGTGTAACCGGGTGTGAGTCTGCGTCCTTCCACCGGGCCCGACGGCGGTGACCCGACAACCGACGAGGTGCTTGAGCGAGGTTGCGGGAAGCCGATACGTCGACTTGGTCGCGTTCTTGATCGGCGTCAGCCCGTTCTTTCCGGGCGCGGTTTTCAAGAGCCACTGGTACTGGAAGCTTTTCGATCGCGCCCATCGTCCCGGTTTACACGTCAGGAGCTTGCCGGGCTTGACTGTGCCAGTGAGGCTCGGGGCGACGAGGCTACTGGGGGCCGGAACCATGCGCCAGACTCCCCCTCCGGTTGGCGCGCTTACCGAGGCCAACAGAGGCTCTGAGGCGGATTGGGCCGGGGGAAACACGATGCTCAGCACTCCTATGCCCCACATACCAGGGTTTCGCTGCGCCCAGGTATCCCCACCATCGCGGCTTACGTAAAGACCACCGTACTGCGTGCCCGCAAACACGTTGTCAGGATCGTCGGGATCGACTGCGATCGCGACAATGTCGCCCGCTTGCTGCGAGTTCGCGATCACCACCGTTGTCCACGTCTGCCCACCGTCCTCACTGCGGGACACGCGACTTTCCCCGTCGCCGGTGTAGATAACAGATGGGTTCGGCCCAAAGGCGATCGCGGTCGCCGCTACCAAAGGTAGTTCACCCCACGTGACGCCCCAGTCGTGGCTTATGAAGGTGCGGCCAGATGGCGGCGCGTCCACGGTAGTGAGCATCGTTCCGGTGGCCTGATCGATCGCCAGTGCGTCGGATTGCCACCCGACGGGCCCTATCGGCGACCAGCTGCCTCCGCCGTCTTCCGTGGTGAAGATCGCAGAAGGGACAGGGCCACCGTTGAATCCAGCGGCTGTGAGATACAGAACGTTTGGGCTGCCTTGTCTGGCTGTGATTTTGGTGTAGCGCATACGCGGCAATTCGCCACTCGCATCCGTCCAGGTAGCGCCGCCGTCGCTGCTGCGAATGACGGTGGTGTCTGGGTCGACCGTCTGGAAAAGCTCTTGGAGTGCGTAGACGGTGCCGTCGGAAGTCACGGCGACATCCGTTATGCGCGGGTGGTGCGCGATATCGAGAGGGTCGCGAACTCCAGCCTGCAGTTCTTCCCAGTGCCCGCCACCATCGTCTGTGCGATAGAGGTCATCCGCCTCGGTCGCGTAAGCAACACCTGGATTCGAGGGGTCGAGGGCGATCCGCGTTGGTGCCCCGATGGTCAACCCGTTGTTGCTCTCGTGCCACGAGTTGCCTCCATCCGTCGAAACGGACACACCGGTGATAGTAAACGAATAGAGATGACCCGGTGACGTGGGGTCGAGTACGAGGCCGTCGCCCTCTATGCTCGGAGGCGCCGACAACATCGTCCACGTAATGCCACCGTCGTCACTCGTGGCGAAATAGGTGTACGAGTAGCCTCCCGGACGGTCGAACGCAGGCACCATGTGGGAACCAGCGATGTACCAACGGTTCGGATCTGTCGGTGATATGGAGATTCTCAATGGCGTGTCATCGATGGCGGTCGGACTTCCCTCGGGGGTGAACGTCGCCCCGTTGTCTGTTGAAACCTCTATCGCTTCGTGCCCCGTACTGGTCAGGTAGACGTTCGACGGATTGCCGGGATCGAAGTTTAACAACGGCCCACCGGTAGGTGGTCGGAGTCCACGAAGCGCCACCGTCCTCCGACCTCAACACGCCGTCGGGATCGGTATGGATGAACACGGTCGCCCCGTCTTGGGGATTGGCGTCAACGCCTACCACGTCCTGCTCGTCGAGTTGCGTGCCCGACCAGTTCATGCCGTCGGTCGTCCAAGCCACTCCAAAGTATTCGATCGACACGTACGTGCGCCGCGTTGCCCCACCGCCGAATGACACTCCAGTGATCGGGACTGCGGAGAAATCCCTCATAGTCGAGGAGGTAACAATTTCAAGTGGCACACGAGTCCACGACGCGGCGCCATCCATGCTCCGAAACAGCCCTTCATCGGTGGCCGCGTACAGCGTCGACGGGTCGCGGGGATCGATCTCGAGGTCATTGATGAACGGGCCGTCCAACCCGTTGTTCATGACTGCCCAGGTAGCCCCGCCGTTCAACGTCTTGTAAACACCAAAGTGCCCGCGGGCGTACGCGACCCCTGAGTGCGAGGGGTCAACCACAAGTCCAGTCACCTGCCCGCCGAACGGACCATTGGTTGTCCAGTCACCCGGGTCAGCTTCGGCACTCGGCGCGACGAGAAGGGCACAGGCCAGGGCGATGACCGCAAGCGTGGCCAACCGGAGTGCGCGAGGGGGGTTCGGGAGCACAGTCTCAGCATGTGCGATACCCCACCAACTGTCTATGCTCAATCGGCGACCACGCCGAGCCCCGCGGCGACAGCTTCTCAGGCAGCGTGATCGGGGTGCGACTGTTGGGCCATGGTCGTCCTGGCCAGTAAGACTCGTTGGTCGTACTGACCAGGATCACTCAGTCCGCCCTCACCAGTCGGCCTGTCGCTGGAGCATGGGAGGGCTTGAGCTCCGCTCAACCATGGGGTTTTGAGGCCTGTGGAGCGAGCGGCGGGGGTGGGATTCGAACCCACGAATGACCTTGACGGCCATTGCCGGTTTTCAAGACCGGTGCGTTCAACCGCTCCGCCACCCCGCCGGACGGCCTGAGAATACCTGCAGGAGGTTCTGACATATCGTGCAGCCCATGGCCGAGAGCGTCCGTATCGACAAGTGGCTGTGGGCGGCGCGATTCTTCAAGACTCGCGCCAAGGCGACGGAGGCTGTCTCCGGCGGCCGAGTTCGCCTCGACGGGGAGGGCGTGAAGCCGGCGAGACATGTCCGCCGCGCTGACGTCGTCCAGGTGACCGTCGGCGACACCGACTGGACGGTGGTGGTACTCGACCTCGCGGAGAAACGTGGTTCGGCCGAGACTGCGGCGGCGCTCTACAAGGAGACCGACGAATCGATCGCCGCCCGCGCGCGTGCCGACGAAAAACGCCGGTTGTCGGCCGCTCCCGGCGCCCGGGCCGGTGGGCCGCGGCCGACAAAGTACGATCGGCGGCGGATGGATGCTCTCCGTCGCGGCCGGGGAAGTTGAAGCTCGGCGTCCTCGCATATGGTGTAGCCGAATGAGCGAGCTCCCCATCGTCCACGCGTCCGGCAGCCCGTATCAACGCGGACGGATCATCGGCGCCGCACTCGCCGACGGCCACCAGCGATCGGCCGAGTTCACCCGCCGGTATTGTCGCCGCCACGGCCTGTCCGACCGCGATCTCGAGCCGCTGGTGGCGCCGTATCTGGCCGCTGCGCGGACGGCTGTGCCGCGGCTCGTTGCCCACATCGAGGGCGTGGCCGAGGGGGCCGGGCTGCCGTTCACCGACGTCTTCGCGGTCAACTGCTTCGAGGAGATCTGGGCCGTGCTCGAGGGCATGGTTGCCCCGCCCGACGGTGTGACCGTCGCCGAGGCGCCCGCGCCGACTGCGGTGGAGCGTTGCACCGATTTCGCGATCTCCGCGCCGGGCACGACCATCCTTGCCCACAACGAGCAGTGGTATGCCGGCGACGACGGCGGTGTCGCGATCCTGGTCGAGCGCCCCGACTCCGACGCCGAGGTCGCGACCGTGGCACCGGCCGCGGTCGGCACGCTCCCGCTCGTGGGGATGAATGCCCGCGGTGGTGCGCTGGGGCTGATGTCGCTGTCGGGGGCCGACGAGCGGATCGGGGTGCCGCGGGCGCTGCTCGGCCGCGACGGGGTCGAGGCCGTCGACCGCGCCGATGCCATCCGCCGGGCGACGCGACCCCACCGCGCCGGTGGCTACAGCTACATGTACGCATTCCGCGGCGGCGACACCTTCACGCTCGAGGTGACCGCGACCCGTGACGCCGTCATCGAGTGCCCGGCTCACACCAACCACGCGCTTGACGGCGCCATGGCCGAGGTGGCCGAGTCACCTTCGGACGGCAGTCGCTCACGTCTGGCCCGGACGCACGCCTTACTCGAGAATGAGCCGCCCGCGACGGCGCAGGACGCCATGCGGATGCTCTCCGATCACGGCGCCGAGGGTCAGGACATCTGCGTTCATCCCGATCCCGCGCTGGGCGAGGAAGCGTCGGCGATCCAGTTCGGGATGGTCTGCGACGTCGAAGCCGGCGTGATGTGGATCGCGCCCGGCCAGCCCTGCAGCACTCCGTTTCAGGAACTGACGCTCGCCGACTTGCTGGGCTGAGAATCGATGATGTGCCGGGCTGCCCGCGCGCCGCTGATCAACGCCCCCTCGAACCAGCCGGCTTCTTTGCTCGAGACATCGGATCCCGCGAAGACGAGCCGGCCGATCGGCGCAAATCGGGATGGATCGACGAGATCGGCGTTGCCCGCCGGGGCGGTGAGCCAGGTGCCGCTGGAGGCGGGGTCGGCGATCCAGTCGTGGCTTTTCCAGTCAACGAGTTCCGCCTCCGGGTAGAACGCGGTGAGCGCCCGTTCCACGTGGCCACGATCGCCCGTATCGAAGCTCGCGTCTTCCCAGCCAAACCCGACCACGAGCGTGAGTCCATCCTGCTCGGCGTCGGCGTAGAGCCAGTTCAGCCCCGGGCCGATACCGACGGCAATCCCATGGGGAGCGACATTTCGGGTGAGCATCAACACCTTCACCGCGGCGCCCGCATTCGCGCCGGCCGCCTCTGCGGTGCGGCTCGGAAGCTCCGGTGTGAACTCGATCGCCGGCAGGCAGTTGATCGGGACCGCGATCACCACGGCACGAGCGGCAAGCGTTTCGCCCGACGCGGTGGTAACCGTGACCGAATCCGGGGTGTGAGCGACGCTGGTCACCGTCGTTTGCAGACGCACGTCAACCGATCCGGCCAGTGCGGCGGCGAGACTGCTCCAGCCCGTTACGGGTCCGTGTGCGAGGCACGTGACGAGCCCGGCGAGGCCGCCGTGGCCCTCGATCGCCGCCAGCGCATCGATCACCGCCCCGCGTTCGGGTGGCGAGCCGCCCATCAGCTGATACCAGCCGAGCAGGAAGTCACGAAGCGCGGGGCTGGGGTCGAACCGCGCGACGTAGTCGGCGGCGGACATGTTGGCCACCTCGTGATCGGGTGCTCGCGCGTCGAGAGCCACCTGGGTCAGCGCCCGTTCCAACGCGTTCACCTCTTCCCACGGCACCGGCAGGCCGTGCCGCAGTTGCCCGTCGGTGAGCCAGCGTGCATGCACCACCTCGGGGAAGTCGCGAACACCCAGTCCGTAGCGATCGAGTTCGGCTCGTACCTCTGTGTGCTCGGGCGTGAACCACGAGCCACCGAGTTCGACCAACCGACCGCCCAGCTCGGTGGTGTAGCCGCGCCCGCCGACCCGATCGCGAGCCTCGAGCACGGTCGCGCTCAGCCCCGCCTGCTGCAGGTCGCGGGCGGCGCGCAGGCCGGCGAGGCCGGCTCCCACCACGATCACGTCGACGGTGGTCATAGGTTGAGAAGCCTACGCATCTGGGGACGTTGCGGTGATGCCGACCCTCACCATCATCATCGTGAAGGTCGAGGCGGCCCTGCGCCCTCTTCGTGCAGCAGTTGCCTAGACGCCGTCGGAGCTCGACTGGGACGACGCCTGCTCGGCCAGCCGATCGGATGCCAGGCCCTTGGCTGCGCCGTGGACATCGGCGATGCCCGTGACCGCCGTCAGAAAGTCGGGGCCTGACAGCGCGTACAGGCTGGCGTCGGTCCTGGCGGTGACGGTGGCGGTGCGCGGTGTGTCGTTGAGAAGTGCGATCTCGCCGAAGCCCTCGCCCCGTCCCAGCTCGGTGGCAAACCCCGTCGCAGTCGTCACGGCCACCTCGCCTTCGGCCACCATGTAGAACAGGTCGCCGGGCTCGCCCTCGGTGATCACGACCTCGCCGGCGGGGAAGTGGTGGGGCTCCATCGCCCGCGCGACGCTTTCGAGCTCGGGCGGTGGCAGTGGGCGAAACAGTGCCATCGACCGCAACAGCCCGATCTGAACGATCGGCACCGTCGCGCGGGCGTCGGCACCGAGAATCGCGGGCAGCAGCGCGAGCACGATCAGCGGCATGATCGCGCCGACGCCGACGATCGCGAGCGTGTTGCCACCGATTCCGACCAGGGCGGAGACCAGTACCGAGCCGACCGCCAGGCCGAGCATGTCGACGGCTTCGAGCACCCCGAAGATGCGGCCCAGCACCATCGGCGAGCCGGTGCGCTGGAGCAGCGTGCGGCCCGACACGTCGAACAGGCTGCGACCGATGCTGGACGCGACCAGCAGTGCGATCGTGATCCCGATCCTGGGCCACACTGCGATCAAGGCGATCGACGCGCCCATGAGGGCAGCGGCGAAGATCAGCGACGGTGCCAGACGGCGGCGGCCGACCAGTCCGAGGGTGACAAAGACCGCGAGCAGCCCGCCCGCGCCGAAGGCGGCGTTGAGGATGCCCACGCCCGACTCGCCCATCCCGAGCTCGCCCAGCGCGAGCACCACGAACAGCACGTCCATCGCACCCAGAAACAGTGACTGTGACGTGAGTACCGCGACCAGCATCGCCGTGCCGGGCTCGCCGATCAGCACCTTGAAGCCCTCGATCGCATCCCCGATCGGCGAGCCTGGATCGCTCGGCTCGACTGGCGGCAGGCTCCGGGTCAGCGGCAGCGCGGCCCACATCGCGATCAGCATCCCGACCGCAAATACGGCGATCACGCCGCCGGGGCCTGCAAAGCTGATCATCACCGCGGCGATCAGCGGCCCGACCACGATTCCCGCGCTCTCGATCCAGCCGAGCGCAGCGTTACCGGCGGTCAGCTCGTCCGGGCTGTGAACCGCGGCGGGTAGGAGCACGTTCACGGTCGGTCGGGTGAGGTTGAAGGCGGGTGCCGCCAGGATCGCCAGGGCGTACACGAGTGGGGTGGGGGCGTGGGCGATCAGGGCCGCGGCGAGCAGGCCCATGCCAATCGCCTGGGCGGCATAGCCTGCGACCAGAACCTTGCCGGGCTGGTGGCGGTCGGCGAACGTGGAGAGGATCGGTGCGAAAAAGACGCACGGCGCGAGCTGGGCAAACGCGAGCAGGCCACTCGCGGTGGCGCCGCCATGGGCATAGGCGTACACGAGGATCGCGATCCACTCGCCGTACTCCGCGCTGTTGAAGAGTGCGAAGCCGATGCCCGTGCGGCGAAGCGACGGGTTACGCCCAAGCTTCGCAAGTGGCTGGAGCCGGCTCAGCACCGGATCACTCTACAGAGAAGCCGGTGCGGCCTTCGGGCCGATGGTGGCAGGCGCGCCGAACTGATGGAGCACCGCCGGAGTCTCGATCGACCCGTCGGCCTGCTGACCGTATTCGATCAGCGCGAGCAGCGTCCGGCTCGATGTGATCGCCGTGCCGTTGAGCATGTGCACGAACTGGGTTTTGCCGTCCTCGTCTCGGAAGCGCGTGCCGAGCCGGCGGGCCTGATAGTCGGTGCAGTTCGAGCAGGAGGTCAGCTCGCGATAGCGCTCCTGCCCGGGCAGCCACACCTCGATGTCGAACTTGCGCGCCGCTGACGCCCCGAGATCCCCGGCGGCGATGTTCACGACCCGGTAGTGGAAGCCGAGCTCCTGCGCGATCTCCTCCTCGATGCCGAGCAGCATCTCCTGCTCGTCCCAGGAGGTTTCCGGCAGGCAGTAGCTGAACATCTCGAGCTTGTTGAACTGGTGCACGCGAAAGATGCCGCGGGTGTCCTTGCCCGCCGCGCCGGCCTCACGCCGAAAACAGGTCGAATAGCCGACGTAGTGCAGCGGCAGCTCGGCGGCATCAAGGATGCGCTCGCCGATCAGCGACGCCAGCGGCACCTCGGCGGTACCCACCAGGAACAGCGGATCGGTCTCCAGGCCGTACACCTGGCCGCGGGCCTCCGGGAAGAAGCCGGTGCCGACCATCGCCTCCTCCTTCACCAGCACCGGAGGTACAACGGGCGTGAAGCCACGCGTATGCAGTTTGTCGAGCCCCCACTGCACGAGTGCGAACTCCAGCCGCACGAGGTCGCCGAGCAGGTAGTGAAAGCGACTGCCCGAGACGCGAGCGCCATCCTCGACGTCGATCAAACCCAGACCCTCGGCGCCGGCGATATCGAGATGGTCGCGCGGCGGGAACGAGAACTCGGGCTTTGAGCCGACGACGCGCTCGACCTCGGCCTGCTCGTCGGTATCGCCGATGGGCGCCGACGGGTGGGGGAGGTTCGGAATTGTGAGCATCAGCTCGGTCACCTCGGCCTCGACGGTCACGAGCTCGGCCTCGCTCTCGGCCTGCTCGGCCTTGAGCGCGGTCTGGGCGGCGATCTCGGCGGCGGCATCCTCGCCGCGCTGACGGGCCTCGGCGATCCCGCGGGCCGCTGCGTTTCGCTCCGCGCGGGTGGCTTCCACCCGCCCCAGCAACTCTCGCCGGCGGGCGTCCAGCGCGAGGAACTGGTCGACGCTCTCGCCGGCGCCACGCCGCGTGAGGGCCTCGCGCACACCGTCGGGGTCGGACCGGATCAGACGCTGGTCGATCATGACCGCGAGTCTACTAACGCTTGGATGAACCGCGCGACCCCGTCGTCGTCCACGCTCGGCACTCGCCAGTCGGCATGCTCCACGAGCACCGGGTCGGCGTCGGCCACCGCAACCCCAAGGCCCGCGGTCTGCAGGAGCTCGACGTCGTTGGCGCCGTCGCCGAACCCGACCACGCCCGCTGGGGATATGCCCATCCGTTCGCACACGAACTCGAGCGCCGCACCTTTCGATACCCCAGGCTGTGCGATCTCGAGAAAGTACGGCAGCGATTTGGCGACAAACAGGGAGTGATCGAACTGCTGGCGCAGGTCGACTTCCAGCCGATCGAGCGCCACCGGGTCGCCGACCACCACGATCTTGGTGGTCGGTTGGCTCAGCCACTCGAGCAGGTCGCCGACGACGTGGGCTTCGAGCCGGGCGTGCGCGGCATACGTCAGCGCCTCCTCGTTGAGTGATTCCACGTACAGCTGGTCGTCGAGGTAGACGTTCATATGGAAGCCGTCGACCTGGATTGCGCGGATCACCCGCCGTGCGATGTCGACCTCGATCGGCTGGTGCAACAGCCACTCGCCGGTGACCGGGTCGGCGATCAGCGCGCCCTGATAACAGATCAGCGGAGCGGTGATCCCCAGCTCCAGCGCGTAGGGCCGCGCGGATGCAAACATCCGACCGGTCGCGATCATCGGGGTGATGCCGACGCTGGCTGCGTCGAGCACGGCGGACACGAGCGCAGGGGAAAACTCGAGGCTGGTGGGCAGGATGGTGCGATCCATGTCCATCGCGATCCCCTGGACGGAGTGGGGGTCGAAGTCGGGTGGAAGGATGGGGTCGGTCACCTGCTGGTCTCCTGAAGGATGTACTCGATGGCCTGCTCGAGGTCGCCACCGACGAGCAACCGGCGGGGCATCCCCGGTCGGCCGTGGGCCACGGCGTCGGCGATCTGCTCCCGGCTGGGATGCAAATCGTAGAGGTTGGGGGCGGCGGCGACGGGCGACAGGTCGCCCTTGGCGATCGCATGACAGCTGCCGCAGTTCTGCTGGAACAGCGCCGCCGGCTCGTGTTTTGCGGTGGTGCCACACGCGGTCATCGCCAGCGCGGCGGCGAGCAGTGCCGTGATCGGGGCGGCGCGCACGGATCGAGCGTATCCTTCATGACCGGATGGATGCGCAAGACACGCGACTGTGCGACGTGATTCAAAACGAGCTGCCGCTCGTCGCCCGGCCCTATGCCGCGTTGGGCGAGAAGCTCGAGATGCCCGAGGCGGAGGTGCTCGAGCGCGTGTCGAGGCTGCGCACCGACCGCATCATCCGCCAGGTGTCGGCGATCTTCGACACCCGAAAGCTTGGGTATCGGTCGATGCTGGTGGCCGCGCGCACGCCGGCCGACCGCGCCGACGAGGCCGCCGAGATCATCAACTCCCATCCCGGGGTCACGCACAACTACCAGCGCGACCACGAGTTCAACATCTGGTTCACGCTCGGTGTGCCGCCAAACTCGCGGCTCGGGCTGGACGCGTCGGTCGAGCTGCTCGGTGAGCTGGCGCAGGTCGAGTCGATCCGGCCGCTGCCCGCACTTCGGTTCTTCAAGATCGGGGTCGACCTCGACATGGCCGGCGGCCGCGATCCGGCCGCGAAGAAGGTGCGGGCGGCACCGACGGCTCCCGCTCCGCCCCCCGACAGCATCCCCGAGCGCGACATCGCCGCGATCCGCGCGCTTCAGGGCGACTTGCGGCCAGTGTCCGAGCCCTTTGCAGGGCCGGCCGAGCGCCATGGATTCACCGTCGATGAGCTGCTGGAACACGCTCACCGCTTTCTGGCGACCGGCCAGATGCGGCGGTTCGCGGCGGTGCTTTACCACCGCTCCGCCGGATTCGTCTACAACGGCATGGGGGTGTGGCAGGCTCCCGAGGATCAGATGGACGAGCTCGGCTCGCTGATGGCCTCGTTCCGCGGCGTATCGCACTGTTATCAGCGCCCGACGTACCCGGACTGGCCCTACAACCTGTTCTCGATGACGCACGGCCGCACCAAGAAGGAATGCGAGGACGTGCTGGACGCGATCGCGGCCGAGACCGGCCTGGACGAGCGAGTCGTGCTCTATTCGACCAAGGAGTGGAAGAAGACGCGGCTTGTCTACTTCAGCCCCGACGCCGAGGAGTGGGAGCGCGTGCATGCTCCCGTCGCCGCCGGCTAGCTCATCTCACGCGGCCGGGGCCTGCGGCGTTCTTCTGATATGACCCTGCCCCCATTTCAACGTCTGCTGGATCTCCACGGCGACGACGTGCTGCGGTATCTGCGCGCCGCCGTTGGATACCAGGAGGCCGAGGATGTGTGGCAGGAGACGATGATCGCAGCGCTTCGGGCCTATCCCGACCTGCGAAACGACGGCAACCTGCGCGGGTGGATGTTCACGATCGCCCATCGAAAGGCGTTGGACTCACACCGCGCCCGCGCCCGCCGGCCGATCCCGACCGCTGAGGTGCCCGAGCGGGGGGTTCCAGCCCCGCCCGCGCCCGAGCCCGCGCTCTGGGCCGCGGTGCGGCGGCTCCCCGCCAAACAGCGGGCGGCGGTCACGCTTCGGTTTGCCGCCGACCTCGACTACCTCGCCATCGGCGGGCTGATCGATTGCAGCGAGCAGGCCGCCCGCCAAAACGTGCGGGCCGGCCTGTCTGCGGTCAGGAAGGAATGGATTCATGAGCCAGTCACGAGTTGACGCGCTGGCGCGTCGCGCCGAGGAGGAGGGGTTGCTCGACGTCGTGTATGCGTCTGTGGACGCGCCGATCGGAGCGCTCGAGGTCGCGGCCACCCCACAGGGAGTGGTGCGCGTGGCCTTTGCCTCTGAGTCGCTGGACGATGTGTTGCAGGAGCTTGCCGACACGGTGTCGCCGCGCGTGATCGAGTCTCCCGCCCGGCTGGACGGGGTGCGGCGAGAGCTCGACGAGTACTTCAACGGCTCCCGGCAGGAGTTCGAGACGCCGATCGACTGGCGGCTCTCGCACGGGTTTCTGCTCCGGGCTCGCGAGGCGTGTTATGCAATCCCGTTCGGCGAGGTGCGGACATATGCCGAGCTGGCCGATGCGGCGGGCAGCCCTCGAGCGGTCCGCGCGGCGGGCAACGCGATGGCTCGAAATCCGATCCCGATCATCGTCCCCTGCCATCGCGTGCTTCGCAGCGGAGGCGCGCTGGGCGGCTACGGCGGTGGAGTCGAGACCAAGCGCTGGCTCCTGGGCCTCGAGCGCAGCGGGTTCGGTGAATAAATGGTGCCAGGCACCATTTATTCACGGCGCAAGAAGCTCGTGGCCGTCCGGGCCGAACGCCCGGAGCGGCGTCGCGGCCACCGGTGAGGCGCGGTAGCCGTCCGCGAACAGGCTCCAGATCATCATGTCGTGAAGCGAGCCGTCCGGCTCGGCCAGGCGCCGGCGAAGCGTCGCCTCGTGCGCGAAGCCCAATCGTCGGGGGACCGCAGCGCTGCGCGTGTTTCGCGGATCGCAGTGGATCTCGACGCGGTCGAGTCCGAGCAGCTCGAAGCCGACTCGGGTCAGCGCCGCGGTGCTCTCGGAGATCACACCCTTGCCCTCGTGTTCGCGCGCGACCCAATAGCCAACCTCGCGGGCTTCCGGACCGGTTCGCGGATGCAAGCCGGTCCCGCCGAGCAGCGAGCCGTTCGAATCGAAGATCCCGTAGATGAAGTCCTCGTTTCGCTCGAACATCGCCTTGAACTCACGCATCCGCTCGGTCTTCTCGCGCAGCGGCTCGGGTTCGTTTGCCACCCACGGCATCCACGGCAGCAGGTGCTCGATATTGGCGTCGATCACCCGCTTTGCGTCCGCGGCGTCCTCGGGCTCCCAGCAGCGGATCACCAGTCGCTGGGTCTCGATCCGAAAGGGCGTCTGCATCAAAGCTCCAGCCTGAGCCCGTCATAGGCGACGCCGAAGCCCTCGGGAAGCCACGCTTCGAGCTCTTCCTGGGTGCCGGTGCGGTGGCCGATGTGGGTAAAGAGGGTGCGCCCTGCCTTCATCTTGGTGGCCACGGGAATCATCGCTTCCATCGACAGGTGACCGCCGACGACGCGGTCTCGGCTGGAGCCGTCGACGACCGCCACATCGGCTCCCACGGCGAGCTTCGAGGCCGGCGGTGCTCCCAGATCGGGGATGTACACGAGTGACCCCGACTCGCCCTGCTGGAGTCGCAGACCAAGCGTCGGGGTGGCACCGTGCTCGACATCGAATCCGCGGCAGGTGAGGCCCTCGCCGAGCTCGATCGGCACGCCGGGAGTGATGTGGGTGATCCGAAAATCGAGCCGCGGAAACACCTTGCGCAAACCGCGCTCGGTTGTCTTGGTCATGTACAGCGGCAGCCGGCGCAGCTTCGCGAGCTCGTGCAGGCCGAGCACGTGATCGTGGTGGCCGTGGGTCAGCACCACGGCCTCGGGGACGACGTCGGCGCGTCGCAGCTGCGCATAGGCGTCGGGGCCGGCATCGACCAGCACCCGGCGATCGAGCAGGATCGACGAGCGCAGACGCGCGTCGCGGGGGTCATCCGAGCTGCACTGCGGGCAGGTACAGCCAAGTCGGGGCAGCGGCCACGCGGCGGCGGTTCCGAGAAAGTCGACGATCATCCGGGCAGAGTACCGGCGGCCCTCGCCGGTGACGTGTCATCGGTAGGATGCCTCGACGGTGGCTACCGACCGTCAAGATCCCGTTTCCGCGTTCTCGGCTCCGGTCGCCGAGTGGTTTCGGCGCTCGTTTGCCGAGCCGACTCGCGCTCAGAAGCTGGGCTGGCCGGCGATCACCGCCGGCAAGCACACGCTGATTCTGGCTCCGACGGGATCGGGGAAGACGCTTGCGGCGTTTCTGACCGCGATCGACGGGCTCACCCAGCGGCCGAGCGACGGCACCCGGGTGCTGTACGTCTCGCCGCTGAAGGCGCTCAACCATGACATCGAGAAGAATCTGCGCGCACCGCTTGCCGGGATCGCCGCCGAGCGTGATATCACCGTCGCGGTACGCACCGGCGACACGTCACAGCGCGAACGGGCAGCAATGCGCCGCCACCCGCCCGACATCCTGATCACCACTCCCGAGTCGCTCTATCTGATGCTCACCTCGGCGGCGCGCGAGACGCTCGCAAACGTGGAGACGGTGATCGTCGATGAGATCCACTCGGTTGCGGCGACCAAGCGCGGCACCCATCTGATGCTCTCGCTGGAGCGGCTCGACCACCTCGTCGGCCGCGACGTCCAGCGGATCGGACTCTCGGCGACCCAGCGCCCGCTCGAGGAGATCGCCTCGTTTCTCGGTGGGGAGGGCCGCGATGTCGCGATCGTGGATGCGGGCGGCGGCAAGCAACTCGACCTGCAGGTGGTCGTCCCGGTGGACGACATGCGCGAGCTGGGTGGCGCTCCCGAGGTCGAGGGCGAACCGCGAGTCTCGATCTGGCCGGCGATCTACCCCCGTCTGCTCGAGCTGGTGCGCGAGCATCGCTCCACGATCGTGTTCGTCAACAGCCGTCGCTCCGCCGAACGGGTCGCCAACCGGCTGAACGAGCTGGGCGAGGAGGACATCGCCCGTGCCCACCACGGCTCGCTGGCGCGCGAGCAGCGGCTCCAGATCGAGGATCTGCTGAAGACCGGAAAGCTGCCGGCGTTGGTGGCGACCTCGTCGCTCGAGCTCGGCATCGACATGGGCGCGGTCGACCTGGTCGTGCAGATCGAGTCGCCCAAGTCGGTCGCGGCGGGCTTGCAGCGCGTCGGCCGTGCGGGCCACAGCGTCGGCGAGGCGTCGTCGGGGCGGTTCTTCCCCAAGTTCCGGGGCGACCTGCTGGAGACCGCGGTCGTCACACGGCGCATGCAGGAGGGTGAGATCGAGCACACCCGGGTGCCGCGCCGCCCGCTCGACGTGCTGGCCCAGCAGATCGTTGCGATGACCGCGATGGACGAGTGGGAGGTCGATGAGCTGCATCGCGTTATCTGCCGCGCATACCCCTACCGTGACCTGTCGCGGGCCCAGCTCGAGGGCGTGCTCGACATGCTCGCCGGCCGGTATCCATCCGATGAGTTTGCCGAGTTGCGGCCGCGGATCGTGTGGGATCGCACGGCCGGCACCGTCCACGCCCGCGACGGCGCCAAGCGGCTGGCCGTGATCAGCGGCGGCACCATCCCCGATCGCGGTCTGTATGGCGTGTTCATGGTCGAGGGCGGCGCGCGCGTGGGTGAGCTGGACGAGGAGATGGTGTACGAGGCCCGCCAGGGTGAGGTGTTCCAGCTGGGAGCGAGCTCGTGGCGGATCGAGCAGATCACGCGCGATCGGGTGCTGGTCTCGCCCGCCCCGGGTGTCCCCGGAAAGCTGCCGTTCTGGAAAGGCGACGGCATCGGCCGCCCCTACGAGCTTGGCCAGGCCGTCGGCGCCGCCGCCCGCACGCGGGCGTTCGGGCCGCTCGATCCGCTCGCGGCCGCGAACCTTGCGAACTATCTCGAGGATCAGGAGAAGGCGACCGGTGTGATCCCGTCGGATCGCACGATCGTGATCGAGCGCTTCCGCGACGAGTTGGGCGACTGGCGGATCTGCGTGCTGTCGCCGTTTGGTGCGCGCGTGCACGCGCCGTGGGCGCTGGTGGTCGAGGCCCGCATGTCCGAGCAGCTGGGTATCGACGTCGAGGCGATGTGGTCAGACGACGGAATCGCGATTCGGCTGCCCGACTCCGACGCGGTGCCGCCCACCGACCTGATCGCCGTACCGCCGGGAGATCTCGACGAGCTGCTGCTCGACCGGGTCGCCCAGAGCCCGATGTTCGCAGCCCGGTTTCGCGAGAACGCCGCCCGCGCGCTGCTCCTTCCCCGGCGCCGCCCGAACATGCGAACGCCGCTCTGGCAACAGCGGCTGAAGGCCCACGACCTGCAGCAGGTCGCCAAGCGCTACGGGTCGTTTCCGATCATGCTCGAGACCTACCGTGAGGTGCTATCCGACGTGTTCGAGGTACCGCGGCTGAAGCAGCTGCTTCAGGCGATCGCCGGTGGCCAGGTGCGGCTGGTCGAGGTCGAGTCGGCTCAGCCCTCGCCGTTTGCCAGCTCGCTCCTGTTCGACTACATCGCAAGCTACATGTACGAGGGCGACGCGCCCGCGGCCGAGCGGCGGATGCAGACGCTGACACTCGACCGGGCGCTGCTCGCCGAGCTGCTCGCGGCCGACGACCTGCGCGAGCTGCTCGACGGTGATGCCATCGACGAGGTCAATGCCGAGCTCCAGGGGCTGGGCGGCGACCTCACGGCGGATACTGCACACGACCTGCTGCGGCGGATCGGGGCGCTCACCCGGGCCGAGCTGGGCCGTCGCGGCGCGAGCCAGGAGGCGATCGCCCAGCTCCTGAAGGAGCGGCGAGCCTTCGAGGTTGGGATCGCCGCCGAGCAGCGGATGATCGCCGCCGAAGACGCCGGGCTCTATCGCGACGGGCTCGGTGCCGTGCCGCCGCCCGGCGTGCCGATCGCATTCCTGGATCCCGTGCCCGACGCACTCGACCGCCTGGTACTCCGGCACGCCCGCACCCACGGGCCGTTCACGGCCGCGGAGGTCGGGGTGCGGCTGGGCGTGGATGCGACCGCGGTGCTTGCGCGTCTGGTCAAGGCCGGTGAGCTTCTGGAAGGCGGTTTCCTGCCCGCCGGGAGCGGTCGTGAGTTCGTCGCGCCCGATGTGCTGAGGCGGGTGCGGCGCCGGACGCTGGCCCGGCTGCGGCGCGAGGTCGAGCCGGTCGAGCCCGCGGTGCTCGGGCGGTTCCTGCCCGCGTGGCACGGAATCGGTCGCGACCTCGGCCGGGGCCAGACGCGGCTGCGCGAGGTCGTCTCCCAGCTCGAGGGGCTGGCGCTTGCGGTCACCGCGCTCGAGTCGGACATCTTGCCCGCGCGGGTGCCCGGGTATCGCTCCGATTGGCTCGACCTGGCGTGCGCCGGTGGCGAGCTCGTGTGGATCGGCGCCGGGCCGGGCCGGGTGCGGATGTACCTGCGCGAAAACGTGCCGCTGCTCCACGCCCAGACGGATGAACGCGAGCATCCGCTGCTCGAGGTGCTGGGGACGCGGGGTGCGAGCTTCTTCGCCGATCTGGTGACCGCGGTCGGCGGGGCCGACCGGGCGGTGCTCGCCGATCTGTGGGAGCTGGTGTGGGCGGGGCTGGTGACCAACGATGCGTGGGAGCCGTTGCGCGGCGGCACGTCCCTTCGAGCTGTGCCGCCCAGCGCGCCGGTGCGGCGCACACGCCGGTCGCGCGCGACCTCGGCACTCCCGGCGGCCCGTGGTCGCTGGTCGCTGGTGGCACCGCTGCTGCTGCCGGTTGCAACCCAGAAGGAGCGCGCCCGGGCGCTCGCCGAGGTGCTGCTCGAGCGACACGGTGTCGTCACCCGTGCCGCCGTCCTGGCCGAGGGCGTGGCCGGCGGCTTCTCGTCGGTGTACGGCGAGCTGCGCGCGATGGAGGAAGCGGGCCTGTGTCAGCGCGGCTACTTCGTCGAGGGCCTCGGCGGCGCGCAGTTCGCGCTGCCGGCCGCGGTCGAGCGCCTGCGCGATCTGCGCGACGCCGATCCGCGCACCGACGCCGTGGTGCTGGCGGCGGCCGATCCCGCCAACCCGTTTGGCGTCACTGCTCCGTGGCCGGCGGCGGCGCGCAAGCCGGCCCGGGCCGCCGGAGCGTGGCTCGCGCTGGTCGAGGGCACCCCGGCGGTGTTTGTCGAGAAGGGCGGCCGTGGGCTGGTCACGTTCGACGAGCGGCTGTTCGACGCCGGGATCGGCGCCCTCGCCGAGGCCGTTGCAAAGGGCCGTATCAAGCGGATCACCCCGGAGCGCATCGACGGCCGTCCGCTCGCCGGTGATCCGGCCGAGGCCGTGCTGCTCGCCCACGGCTTTCTCCAGACCCACCGGCGCCTAGTGCTGCGCGCGTGACCTCGTGAGGTAGAGGTTGACTCGGCTGGGGAAGTCGAACTCCTCGACCCCGTGCGATCGGATGATCCCAGCGAGGTCATCCAACAGCGGGTCGCGCTCGTCGTCGCCGAGCGCCGCGATGAAGCTCCACGACGTGACCAGCAGCAGAAATCCGTCGACCGTGATCCGCTGGACGAACGGGAACTCTGTGAGCTCCAGCGGATCGAACAGGGGCGAGCGCTCGAACGCGTCCTTCCAAAGTCCCGTCCACGGGCGATTCTCGGGACGCACGTTGGGCCGTGAAACCTGGTCAAGCCGTGCAACCACCTCGTCGTTCCACGGCAGCTCGTCCCAGTCGCTGTCACCGAACAGCAGCACGAGGCCACCGCCAGGCTTCAGCACGCGGTGGATCTCAGGCAGCGCCCGGTCGCCGTTGAACCAGTGAAACGCCTCGCCGACGAACATCGCATCCGCGGTCGCGTCGGGGATGGGGATTCGCTCGGCCGTGCCATCGATGATTTCGGCGTCTGGCACCCGCTCGCTCAGTACCCGCCGCATCGCCTCGAGCGGCTCGACCGCGATCATGCGGGCGGCTCGCGGGACGAGCATACGCGACACCTTGCCGGTGCCGGCGGCGAGGTCGATCACCGTGGCTGAGCCGCCGAGGCCGAGCCACTGCCAGGCCCAGTCGATCGGCTCGGGCGGGTAGGGCGGGCGGCCGCGCTCGTATCCCTCGGCGACCCCCGAAAATGCCTGCGCCAGCGGATCAATTCGTGGTTCGATGTCCATAGACTGACGGCATGCTAACTCCCGACCATCGCCGTACGCGTGCCTGAGGGTCACTCGCTCGAGCTGGCCGCCCGCCGGCTTGCCCCGCTGGTGGGTAGCGAGGTGCTCGACGGCCCGCTCGCGGGCGCCCGTGTCACCGCAGTCGAAGCGCGCGGCAAGCATCTGCTGATCCACGCCGACGACGGCCGAAGCGCCGATGTGCACCTCGGCATGCACGGCGGCGTGCGTCTGGTGCCGGCCGGTGACGGCCCTGCGCCACCGGCGTTGAACCGTGCGGTGATACACACGGCGGCGGGCGACGCGGTGCTGGTCGGACGGCTGCGGATCGGCCGCAGCTCGAGCCGGCCGCGGCTTGGGCCCGACCTGCTGCACGGCCGCTTCGACACGCGCGAGTACCTGCGCCGGGCGCGCCTTGTCGACCGGCCGGTGGCCGAGGTGCTGCTCGATCAGCGCGTGGTGGCCGGCATCGGAAACATCGTTCGGTGCGAGGCGCTCTACCGCGAGGCGGTCGATCCGTTTACGTCGGTGTCGTCGCTCTCCGACCGGACGCTTTTGCGCCTGGCGGTGGTTTCGCGGCAGCTGCTGCGTGCCGGCGTCGATGACCGTGGCCGGCTTGGCCGCACGATCTATCGGCGGGCCGGCCGGCCGTGCCCAGGCTGCCGCCGGCCGATCGAGTCGCGGCCGGTGGGTGAGCAGCGCCGGCGTCTGTACTGGTGCCCCGGCTGCCAGGTGCGAGTGACGTGAGAGTGCGAGGCCGGCGATCCGAGGAGGAGATCGATCGCGCCCGCGGCGCGCTGCTGGGGCTCGCCGTCGGCGACGCGCTGGGCGCCGCTTTGGAGTGGCTGCACCCCGACCAGATCCGCGCCCGCTACGGCGGTGAGCTGCGCGACATGGTGCGCTCGACCCTGTGGGAACGGGGGGAGTGGACCGACGACACGGCGATGGCGCTGGAACTCGCGACCAGCCTGGTCGAGCACGGCGTCTACGACGAGGACGACGTGTTCGCGCGCTACGCGGTTTGGGCCCGCTCGGGGCCAAAGGATATCGGTGCCACCGTCTCGGCCGTGGTCACCCGCGCGCGCGACGCCGGCGAGGCGCGCGCGCTCGCAGCGGCCTACCACCAGGCGTCCGCCGGGAAGAGCGCTGGCAACGGGTCGCTGATGCGGACGGTGCCGATCGCGCTTCGCTACAGCCGCGACGAGGGGGAGCTCGAGCGCGTGTCACGCCTGGATTCGAGCCTCACTCACCACGATCCGGTCGCCGGCGATGCGTGCGCCTGGTTCAACCTCAACGTGGCTGCGCTGATGCGCGGGCGGCGGCCGCCCACGTCGTCCTCGCCGGTGGCGACCGCGGCCGCCGCGGCGATCGGCGCCGACCACGAGACGCTCGGGGCGGAGGTGCAGGAGCAGGTGGGCTACGTACTGACCGCGCTTCGGGTCGGCTTCGCGGCGGCGTTTGGGCACGACAGCTTCGAGCGTGCGGTGGTGTTTGCGGCCAACCTCGGAGGCGATTCGGACACCAACGCGGCGGTTGCCGGGGCGCTTGCCGGGGCCCGGTTTGGAGCCGCTGCGATCCCCGAGCGGTGGCTCGAACCGCTTCATCAGCGCGCGCCCATCTCGGGTCTTGCAACCCGACTGTTGCGAGCGTAGGCTCCAGCTGGGCATCGAGCCAAGGAGGCTCATCGTTAAGGCGATACTCACTGCGCGGCGGTTGTATCCCGGGCACTTCGAAGCGTTTCGGCAGGCATGGCAACCCGAGCGTTTCCCGCCCGGCATGGTCAACGCCTACATCCTGCGCGACCGGAATGATCCCGACCAGGTCACCGCGTTTGGCCTGTTTGACCTCGTCGAGGACGCCGTCGCCGAGGTGCGCGTCGAACTGGCGCCCAAGGAGCGAGAACGCGAAGACCGGATGGCACCACACGTGGCCGAAACCATGACCTCGGGATTCTTCGACGTGCCCTGGATGATGGACGGCCGCGGCGCAGGCGACCACGGTCTGGTGCCGATGACCGAACGGTGGTTGCGGCCAGGTACCAGCCTCGAGTTTCGAACGGCTCTCAAGGAGTACATCGCTGTCATCGGCGAGCTCCCTCCGGGGCTGGCCCAGGCGATGCTCTTTGCCAGCGAGTCAAACCCCGATCACCTGATCCAGCTGGCGATTGTCCGCACCGACAATCCTCGCGGGTTCACGGAGATGAACCGTCCAGGCCGCGAGACGATGCTCGAGGCGCTGTCGCCGTACATCGAGTCGATCGGGATCGACACGACCTATGACCTGGTCGAAGAGGTGTCACCCGTGCATGCATAGACAGCGGTATTGTCTGCACCTGTGACGCAGGAACCCGACCGAAACCTGGCCCTCGAGCTGGTGCGTGTGACCGAGGCCGCTGCGTTGGCGGCGGGCCGCTGGGTCGGCTTCGGCGAGAAGATCGCAGCCGATCAGGCCGCGGTCGACGCGATGCGCTACATGCTGGCGACCGTCGACATGAACGGCACGGTGGTGATCGGCGAGGGCGAGAAGGACGAGGCCCCGATGCTCTATAACGGTGAGCAGATCGGGTCGGGTACCGGTGTCGAGGTGGACGTCGCGGTCGACCCGCTGGAGGGCACCGAGCTGGTCGCGCGCGGCCAGCCGAACGCCCTGGCCGTGGTCGCCGCTGCCGAGAAGGGCAGCATGTTTGATCCCGGGCCGGTCTTCTACATGGAGAAGCTTGCCTGCGGCGCCGACATCGACGAGGAGATCGATCTGCGGGCTCCGATCGAGGAGACGCTCGAACTCGTAGCCGCCGCCAAGCGTGGCCGGGTGCGCGATCTCATGGTCGTGATCCTCGACCGCCCGCGCCACGACGAGATGGTCAAGCGCATCCGGGCCGCGGGTGCCCGCATCCGCTTCATCCCGCATGGCGACGTGGCTGGAGCGATGATGGCGGCCAGCCCCGACACCGGCATCGATCTGCTGTGGGGCATCGGTGGGACGCCCGAGGGAGTGCTTGCCGCCGCCGCCTTCAAGTGCCTCGGGGGCCAGTTCCAGGGTCGGTTGTGGCCCCGCGATGACGACGAGCGTACGGCGGCCATCGACGCCGGGTACGACCTCGATCAGGTGTTGGGCATCGACGATCTGGTGCGTGGCGACAACGTGTTCTTCGCGGCCACGGGGGTCACGGATGGCGATCTGCTGCGAGGAGTGCGATACCGCTCGGGTGGTGCGCGGACGCAGTCACTGGTGATGCGCTCGCGCTCGGGCACGGTACGCACGCTTCAGGCGACGCACTCGATGGACAAGCTGGCCGCCCTCGCAGGCGAGCGTTACACCTAAGCGCCGCCCGCGGCGGTAGTATCCGCAATCGACGATCGTCTCAGGAGTTCAGCTTTGCAACAGAGCACTACGGAATACGAATCATTTCGCGAGGACGCGGTTGCGGTCATCAATGGTGCCGCGGTAACAGTCGCGGTGATGGCGTTTTGGACGCGCCCGGCGTACATGGCGATCATCGCCCTGGTGGTCGCGGTGGTGGGGTACTTCCTGAACCCCCGCAGCCGTGGTGGCACCATCCTGGCCGTCTTCATCATCAGCATCATCGCGCTGCTCTTCACGGCCCAGCAGGGCTACTCGCTCGTCTAGCCGAGGATCTCGAGCCCGCTTTCCACACGCCGTCTGCCGTTCACCTGGTAGGCGACGTCGACCACATGCTCGGGTTTGTAACGGCCGTAGAAGAGTGTGCGAAACAGGCTGCGTGCGTTGTCCTTGCGTGGCGGGATCAGCGTCTGT
Organism: uncultured Actinomycetes bacterium; assembly: GCA_963708725.1. Lineage (GTDB taxonomy): Bacteria > Actinomycetota > Thermoleophilia > Gaiellales > JAICJC01 > CAVPTL01. Next base: position 29,263 of record CAVPTL010000009.1, read on the forward strand.
CCGAACACGAGCAGTCCGTTTTCGACGGTGTAATCACGCCCCGGTTCCTGCTCCACGCCGTTGATGAACACCTCGAACGGTGGGGAGATGTCAAGTGGCAGACGTACGCGAGATCCCAATGGTGCCATACCCCTAGCGTATCGGGATCACTGGTAGGTTTCGGAGCATGACCGCACCCGATCCGTTCTCCGCGCGCGACACCCTCAGCTCCGGCGAGACGCTGTACCGGCTCGACCGTGTCGTCGACCCGCTGACGCTGCCCTACACCCTGTGCGTGCTGCTCGAGAACCTGCTCAGGCGGGCCGGCACCGAGCACGTCTCGGAGCAGGATGTCCGCGCCCTGGCCCAGTGGCCGGATTCCGCGGCGGGAGCCCGGCTGGCGTTCATGCCTGCCCGCGTGATCATGCAGGACCTCACAGGCGTGCCGGCGGTGGTTGATCTGGCGGCACTGCGGGCGGCGGTTGCGCGTCGCGGCGGTGACCCCGGTCGGGTTGATCCGCGCGTGCCCGTCGATCTGGTGATCGACCATTCAGTCCAGGTCGACGCCTTCGGTTCGGGCATGGCGTATGAGCGCAATATCGAGCGTGAGTACGAGCGAAACTTCGAGCGCTACGCGCTGCTTCGCTGGGCCCAGGGAGCGTTTGGAAACTTTCAGGTCGTACCACCCGGGATGGGCATCGTCCACCAGGTCAACCTCGAGTATCTGGCCGCGGTCGTGCAGGTGCGTGACGGCGTCGCGCTTCCCGACACGCTGGTGGGCACCGACTCGCACACGACCATGGTCAACGCACTGGGCGTGCTGGGGTGGGGTGTCGGCGGGATCGAGGCCGAGGCGGTGATGCTCGGCCAGCCGCTCGATATGACCGCGCCGGTGGTGCTTGGCATCAAGCTGGACGGCGCCCTGCGTCCCGGTGTGACCGCCACCGACCTGGTTTTGACGCTTACCGAGCTGCTTCGTGCCCGCGGGGTGGTGGGGTCGTTCGTCGAGTTTCACGGCGCCGGCGTCGGAGGTCTGACGCTTGCCGACCGTGCCACGATCTCCAACATGTCGCCCGAGTTCGGGGCGACCTCGGCGATCTTCCCGATCGACGACGAGACACTGCGATACCTGCGCGACACCGGCCGGCCGGCCTCTCAGGTCGAGCTGGTCGAGCGCTACACCAAGGAGCAGGGCCTGTTTCGCACCGGTGCCGAGCCGGATCCGGTGTACTCCGACACGCTCACCTTCGACCTGGGATCGGTCGAGCCGAGCCTCGCCGGGCCGCGCCGGCCACAGGACCGGGTCGCGCTGGCGGGGGTTCGGGGGAGCTTTGAGGACGTGTTCGGCGAGAGCCAAAACGGCGACAAGCTCGGCAACGGCTCGGTCGCGATCGCTGCGATCACCTCGTGTACCAACACGTCGAATCCCGCCCTGATGGTCGCCGCCGGGCTGCTTGCCCGAAACGCTGTCGATCGAGGGCTGGGGCGCCAGCCGTGGGTCAAGACCAGCCTCGCTCCGGGTTCGCGCGTGGTGATGGACTACCTGCGCAGCGCGAACCTGGTCGAGCCGCTCGAGCAGGTTGGGTTCAACCTCGTCGGCTTTGGCTGCACCACCTGCATCGGCAACTCGGGGCCGCTCGACCAAGACGTCGCCGACGAGATCGATCGCGACGGGCTCGCGGTCGCCGCGGTGCTTTCGGGCAACCGCAACTTCGAGGCCCGCATCCACCCGCAGGTGAAGGCCAACTACCTGGCCTCACCGCCCCTGGTGGTCGCCTACGCGCTGGCCGGAACCATCTCGAAAGACCTGAACACCGAGCCGATCGGCGAGGGCTCGGATGGGCCGGTCTATCTCAGCGATATCTGGCCGAGCTCCGACGACGTCGAGCGGGTGCTGCTCGAATCGCTCGACGCCGGCATGTACAACAGCCAGTACGGCAAGATCTTCGAAGGCGATGAGCGCTGGCGCGGCCTTCCGGTCCCCGAAGGCGAACTGTTCGACTGGGATCCGAAGTCCACCTACGTCCGCGAGGCGACCTTCTTCGAGCACGACGCCGACCTCTCGGACATCGTCGATGCCAGGGTCCTGGCCTACCTCGGCGACTCGGTCACCACCGACCACATCTCACCGGCGGGCGCGTTCGCCTCGAGCAGCCCCGCGGGCAAGTACCTGATCGAGCAGGGTGTGGAGCCCCGCGAGTTCAACAGCTACGGCGCCCGCCGCGGCAACCACGAGGTGATGGTGCGCGGCACCTTCGCCAACATCCGGCTGCGCAACAAGCTGCTCGACGGCGTCGAGGGCGGCTATACGGCCCATCTGCCCGATGGCGAGCAGATGACCATCTTCGACGCCGCCAACCGCTACCGCACCGAGGGCGTGCCGCTGGTGGTGATCGCCGGCCGCGAGTACGGCTCCGGCAGCTCCCGCGACTGGGCCGCCAAGGGCACCTATCTGATGGGAGTGCGAGCGGTGATCGCCGAGACCTTCGAGCGGATCCATCGCACCAACCTGGTGGCTCTGGGCGTGCTCCCGGTGCAGCTTCTGCCCGGCGACAGCGCCGACAGCCTCGGGCTCACGGGGCACGAGACATTCACCATCCGCGGTCTCACCACGCTCGAAACCGGCTCTCACGTCACCGTCGAGCTGAACGGCGGCGAGCGCTCGTTCGAGGCGCTCGCGCGGCTCGACTCGCCCGCCGACGTCAAGGTTTATCGCGACGGTGGGTTGCTCCAGATGGTCATGGGCCAGCTGTTGGCATAATGAGGGCATGACGCTGGTCTCGGAGCTGCGGGCTGCGCTTCCCCGCGATGCGGTGCTGACCGAGCCGGCCGAGCTGCGGACATACGAATGCGACGGGCTGACGGGGTGGCGGGCAGTTCCGCTGGCGGTGGTGCTGCCGCGAACGACCGAGCAGGTCGCGGCCGCTGTGCGCGTGTGCGCCGCGCGCGGCGTGCCGTTCGTCGCGCGTGGGGCGGGCACCGGGCTTTCGGGCGGTGCGACGCCCATCGCCGAGGGCATCGTGATCGGGATGGCGCGCATGAACGAGATCCTCGACGTGGATGTGCCAAACCGGCGTGCACGAGTGCAGCCCGGCGTCGCGAATCTCGACGTCAGCCGAGCGGTCGCCCATCACGGCCTGTATTACGCGCCCGACCCTTCGAGCCAGCAGGTGTGCACGATCGGGGGCAACATCGCCGAGAACTCCGGCGGGGCCCACTGCCTCAAATACGGCTTCACTTCCAACCACGTGATCGAACTGGAGGTCGTACTCGCCGATGGGCAGGTGGTCACGCTCGAGCGCGATCGCCCACTTGATCTGATCGCCGGCTTTGTCGGGTCGGAGGGGACCCTGGGAATCGTCACCGCCGCGGTGATCCGGCTTTTGCCGTTGCCCGAGCGGGTCACGACGATGATGTGCGGCTTTGGCTCGACCGACGACGCGGGCGAGGTCGTCTCCCAGATCATTGCCGCGGGCATCATGCCCGCCGCGATCGAGATGATGGATACGGTCGCGATCGAGGCCATCGAGCAGGCCGTCCATCCGGGACTGCCGGTGGGTGCGGGAGCAGTGTTGCTGGTCGAGCTCGACGGTCCCGGTCTCGAGGTCGAGCTGCTGACCGAGCAGGTCGAGGCGATCTGCCGCGAGCACGGGGCGTCCGAGATTCGGATCGCCGCCGACGCCGCCGAGCGGGCGGCGCTTTGGTACGGACGCAAGGCCGCGTTTGCGGCGATGGGCAGAGTCAGCCCCGACTACTACGTCCAGGACGGCGTGGTGCCGCGGACCGCGCTGCCGCAGACGCTTCATCGCATCGGCGAGCTTTCGCGCACCCACGGCTTGCGGGTCGCAAACGTCTTTCATGCGGGCGACGGCAATCTCCATCCGCTTGTGCTCTACGACGGAGGGGTCGAGGGCCAGGCCGACCGCGCCGAGCAGCTGGCTTCCGAGATCCTGACCGCGTGCATCGACGCCGGCGGATCGCTCACCGGCGAGCACGGAGTGGGAGTCGACAAGGCGTGTTCGATGCCGCAGATGTACTCGGAGACCGACATGGCGGTGATGCTTCGGCTGCGTACCGCCTTCGATCCGGCGGGACTGTGCAACCCCGGAAAGGCGTTTCCGACGCCGCGGCTGTGCGGCGAGGTACCCGGGCCGTATCGCCGGCATCCGGCCGAACGTGAGGGAGTTGAGCGGCTGTGATCGACCACAGCCCCGGCGATCTGATCGCAACCGTCTCGGCCGACGTCGGACTGGCCGAGCTGAACGCCGAGCTCGCCGCTGCGGGGCAGATGCTCGCGCTCGACCCTCCGGGAGCGGACCGGCTGACCGTTGGTGACGTGTTCGAGAGGGCGCTCAGCGGCCCCCGCAGCCACCGCTACGGCGAGCCGCGCGACCTCGTGCTTGGGATGGAGGTGGTGCTGCGCGACGGCACGGTCGCGAAGTCCGGCGGCCGGGTCGTGAAGAGTGTGGCGGGCTATGACCTGCCCAAGCTGTTCACCGGCGCGCACGGTCGGCTGGGCCAGATTCGTGAGCTCACGCTGAAGCTCCATCCGATTCCAGCGCAGACCGCGACGGTGGTGTGCGATGTGGTCGATCCGCTGGTGTTCGAGCCGCTTGCTCCGGCGTGTGTCGAGTACGCGTGGCCACCCGGTCAGATCATGCTGCGGTTTGAAAGCCCTGTGGCGTCGGGCTTGGCGAGCCGCGCGGCCGCGCTTGGCGGCGGCCGGCTGATCTCCGACGACGAGGAGTTGTGGGCGGCCCACCGCGAGGCGGCCGACGGCCTGGTGTCGCGGCGGGTGCTGCCGGCTGATGTTCCCGCCGAGATCGAGCGTTTGCGTGGTGAGGGTGCCTCTCGGATCCTCGGGCGGGTGGCCCGTGGGCAGCTCTACAGCGATGTGGCAACGACCGCCGATCACGGCGATCTGACCCCTTTGGAGCAGCGCGTGATGGCGGTCTACGATGGCTGAGGCCTCGACCCGAGAGCTGCTCGACGCCTGCGTGCACTGCGGCTTTTGTCTCCCCGCGTGCCCCACCTATGACCTGTGGGGACAGGAGCAGGACTCGCCGCGGGGACGCATCCTTTTGATGGACATGGTCGAGCGGGGCGAGTTGCCGATGGACGATTCGGTCGCGGTTCACATCGATCGGTGCCTCGGCTGCCTGGCGTGCGTGCCGGCCTGTCCGAGCGGGGTGCGATACGACGTCCTGATCGAGCGCACGCGAGCCAAACGGCGGGTCGAGGCCCCGCAGTCTCCGCGAAATCGTGCGATTGACGTGCTGACTTCGGCCGTCTTCACGCGTCCGCGGCTGCTCCGCGCGGCGGCGCTACCGCTGGCCGCTGGGATCCGGCCGATGGCGCTCGCACCGCGCGTTTCGATCGGTGATCTGCGTGCCCGGCCGCCGCGCTACACCCCGGCGCGCGGGCCGCAGAAGCAATCGGCGGCGCTGCTCGAGGGGTGCGTTCAAAGCGTCTTCTTCGGGCGCGTCAACGACGCCGCGGTAAAAGCACTCGCGGCTGACGGCTGCGAGTGCTCGGTGCCCGCCGGGCAGGGGTGCTGTGGAGCGCTCGCGCTGCACTCGGGCCGCGATGCCGAGGCTCGCCGCCGGGCCCGGGAGACGGTCGCGACGTTTACGGGCTACGAACGGGTGGTGGTGACTGCCGCCGGCTGCGGATCGGCGATGAAGGGCTATGGCGAACTCCTGGGCACGCCCGAGGCCCACGCGTTCTCGGCGGCGGTGCGTGACGTCAACGAACTGCTGGTCGAACTCGGCCCGGGTGTGGCGCGCGCGCCGCGTCCGCCAACGCGGGTGGTGTATCAGGATGCGTGCCATCTCAACCATGGCCAGGGCGTGTCGAGCCAGCCACGCGAGCTGCTCTCCGGTATCCCTGGGGTGGAGCTGGTCGAGATCGATCGGCCCGGGATGTGCTGCGGATCGGCCGGTGTCTACAACCTGACGCAGCCCGACGCGGCCCGAGAGCTTGGACTGCGAAAGGCCCGCTCGATCCTCGAGGCCCAGCCCGACGTGATCGCCACCGCCAACCCCGGGTGTGCCCTTCAGCTGGCGGCGTCGCTTCGCAGCCTCGGCCACGGCGACATTCCGATCGTCCATCCAGCCGAACTCGTCGCCGACGCCGTTTCGTGAATAAATGGTGCCAGGCACCATTTATTCACGCTAAGTCTTGAAGGTTGCGACCAGCGCTTCGAGTTCGCGGGCGGTGGAGGCAAGTGCACGAGCGGCCGCCGCCGTCTCCTCGGTCGCTGCCGAGGTCTCCTGCGCAGAGGCCGACACGCGCTCGGTCGATGACGAGGTCTGCTCACCCACGGCTGCGATCTCGGCGACCGCGTCGACGATATGGACGATCCGGTCGGTGACCTGCTCGACCTGAGAGCCGATCCGTTCGAACGCTTCGCGCGCCTCCTCGACGACCGCGACACTGTTTTGGGTCTTTGTCGCGCCATCTTCGACCGCATTCACCGTGCGGTCAGTCTCGGCCCGGATGTCGGAGATCAGCTCGGAAATCTTGGTGGTCGCCCGTTGCGACTCCTCGGCCAGCTTCCGCACCTCCTCGGCGACAACCGCGAAGCCGCGGCCCTGCTCGCCTGCTCGGGCCGCCTCGATGGCGGCGTTCAGCGCCAGCAGGTTGGTCTGTGAGGCGATGCTTGTGATCGTGTCCACGATCCCGCCGATCTGACCCGTCTTCTCGGCCAACTCGCGGATGGCGCTGGTGACCGACCCGGTCGAGTCGCGCACGGCGTCCATCGCGAGTGTCGCTTGCTGCGACGCCGCCACTCCATCGAGTGCGACCCGGCGTGCCTCGCCGACCTGCGAGGCGGTGTCCTGCGCCGATTGGCGTGCCGCATCCACCATCCGCACCTGGCGTTCGGCGCCGGCCGCCACATCTCCGATCGAGGTCGCGATTCCGCCCAGCGCATGGCCCGCATGCTCGCTGGCGGCGGCCATCTGGTCGGACGCAGCTGACACGGTTGTGGACGCGTTTTGGACCTGGCCGATCAGGGCCGTGAGGCTGGTGGTCATCTCGATGAATGCGTTGCCGAGCCGGTCGCCGTTGGATGCGGGCTCGATTCGCGTGGTCAGATCGCCTCGGGCAATGTGCTCGGCACCCGCCGCGAGCCGTTTGAGATACCCCACCATCGTCTCAAAGGCGGTCGCGACCTGGCCGATCTCGTCGTTACTGCGGCTGCCGACCGATTGATCGACATGTCCGTGCGCGATCGCTTCGGCAGCCCGCGCCAACTCCCGCATTCCGGTCACGATCATGCGCGTCACCGCGGCGACGAGATAGACGGCGAGCAACAGGCCGAGAGCGGCGATCAGAAAGCTCTGCTCGAGCTGCCGGTTGACGCCCGCCGCGCGGTCATGCACGAGTCGTCGCAGCACTTCCGGGTACGAGTGGTTGAACGCGGCGGCGGCGATGGCCACCGACTCTCCGGCTCTCACTCCTGAACGCGGCAGCCGCTGACCCTGGGTACCTGCCCGAAGCGATCGGTCGAGCTCGGCCAGCGAGTGCTCGAGCCGGGTGACCGGCGCGCTCACCTCAGCGGTGGCCGACGAGTCATGAGTCGAGCTTCGCACCGATGCGACGTCCGCCTCCAGCGCCGTGAGTGAATCGCCGAGATCTGTCGATGCGGCCGACAGCTCGACCGCCAGCTCGAGGTCGGCCTTGTGATCGGGTGCCGACTCGGCGGCGATCTGAGAGGACGCGCGGGTGGCGACGTTGAGCACGACCGGCACCCGCAAAAGCCAGGCGTCCATCGCCGAGTAGGAGTCGAGGTCTGGATCGAGGATCAGCTTCGAGTCGTTCAGTAGCTGGGTCAGCATCACGTTGGTCTGGGCCAGTGCGGCGTCTGCAGCGCCCACCTCCCGCGCCGGGTCATGGCCCGCGGGGCGTCGCGCGAACGCGGTTATGGCCGACCGGGCAGCGCGCCACTTCGATCCCAGTCCGAACCCGCCGGGGTTGTTCGCGACCACCGAGTCGAGTGAGCGAACCTGCTCCGCGATCTCGGCGCGGGCCGCGCTCGCGGCGGCGCTCTGCGACCGATCTCCCAGCGCGAGCCGAACGTTGGCGCTGCGAAGCCTGACGGTCGATGCCATCAGCCCGATCACAGGACTTGCGTAGTCGACGCCGGACTGCTCCGACGCCGCAAACGACGTCTGAGACGTCATCCCCGACCAGTAGCCCACTCCCAGAACGACGGTGGGAACAAGGAGGGCAGCGCAGACGAGTGCGATCTTCCAGAGCATCGCGAGATTGCTCGCGAGCTTCACGCCCGGTTTCAAGACGGCTTGGAAAAATGGCTGCACACAGGGGTATTCGACCGCCGCCGCGCTGAACTAAGGCGGGCGCCTTCTAGTCGGTGTAGCCGAGCGAGAACGCGACCCCGGCGAGCACGCAGGCGCCGGCGACTCCCCACCACTCGAATGGCACGCCGGAGATGCCGTTGACGGCGAGCACGACCACCACCGCGGCCAGGATGCCGCCGGCGATGATCCACATGGCCGTTCGATCTGCGTTCATGCGGCGCTCAGAATATCACCCGGGTCAGCCGGTCAGATCGGCATAGCGCTTGCCGCCGAACTCCGACTGGAGCTCGTCGTCATGGTCGTCGGCCGTCGTGGCCACGACGTCGATGACCTGCTCGAACTCGGTCAGGTCGAGATCGTCGCCGAGCACGACGTGCTGGAACCAGACCTCGCGTCGCGCCGGCACGTAGATGAACGATCCAAACGGGGTTGCGGTCTCGAGCGGGAGCAGTCGCACCGCCAGCTCGTCACTCAGGTCGATGTCGGAGAGCACGGGCGAAGAGGCGCGCACCGCGGTCGAATCGTCGAGCACCGGCAGGACGTCCACGAACACCCGGGCGCTACCGAATGGGCCGTGGAAACCCCAATCGGGGTGGTGCTCGAAGCCGCCGTAGTGCTCCTCGAGGAACTTTTGAACCCGTCGGGTGGTGGAGTCGACGGCGAAGGCGGCGTCGCGACGGCGAGCCGCGGGAATCACCGGCGGCGGAGGGGGTGTGCCCTCCGAAAGCAGTGCCTTCAACCGAGGCTGAAATGCCGATGCAGCCCAACCGACACACCACACCGAGGCCTGCACCTCGACGGTGGCCATGGTCGAGCCGGCCATGATCGCGTGCTCGATCCGCACGGCGCCGTCGGCGTGTGAGAACCGGCCCAGGATCAGCTCGCCGTTTTCGATCAGGAGCATCCGGGCCGAGGCCGCGGTCAGCTCCGGCAGCTCGTACACGTCGGCGCGGGCGTGAACGTAGGGGCTGCCGTCGTGCTCGCGGACGTCCACCGTGACCACCGGGCCTCTGATTCCAATCTCGCCTCGCCACACATGGTCGCCGGGCTCCGAAGCGACAAAGGCGTTGGCCAACGCGTGGCGTACCGACAGGGCGTTGACCTCGATCACTCGTTCGTCCACCGGGGAACCTTAGATGATCATCTACTACCATTGGGCGGATGCCTCGGCCGCCTCGCGATTTATGGGTGTCCGCCACCGTCTTTGCCTGGATCGCGGTGGCTGCCTCCATCGACCACAACGCCGGAATCTGGCTGCAGCGCTCGATCGGAGTGGCCACCTGGATTCTGCTGATCGGGCTTCTGTGGGGTGAGTCGCGCCGCAGCCGCGCCCAGGTCGCCGTTGTGATCATGGTGGCCACGGCGCTCGAGTACACCGCCTCACCGGGTCTGGGGGTGTACACCTACCGCCTCCACAACGTCCCCATGTACGTGCCGCCCGGTCACGGTCTCGTCTACCTCGCCGCACTCTGCATCGGGCGGTCGGTGCTGGCCGAGCGGTACCGCCGCCAGTTCATCGTCGGCGTGCTGGTCGTGTGCGGGGCATGGGCATTCTGGGGTCTCGCGTTGGCGCCCCGACGCGATGTGCTCGGGGCGATCATGTATCTCTTTCTCGTGCGTTTCCTGCTGGTGGGTCGCCAGCCGCTCGTGTACGCCGGTGCGTTTCTCGTCACCAGCTACCTGGAGCTGGTGGGCACCAACCTGGGTGCCTGGACGTGGGCGGTACACGGCCCGGGTGGGGTGATCCCACAGGGCAATCCACCGAGCGGAATCCCCGGTGGGTACTGCTTCCTGGATGCGGCTGGGCTTGCGCTCGCGCCGTTGTTACTGGTGGGGATCGATCGCTTGCCGCGCGGGATCTGGAGATCGCCACCCAGGCCGGTGCTGGATGAATCGGTCTGAGCTCGAGCAGGTTCTGGAGCTGGCCGAGCGTCGCGACGCGGTCGCCGAGGCGCGCGAGCGGGTGCGCGAACTCGAGGCCGAGATCGAGCGCGATGTCGCAGTCGAGGAGTCTGTGCCCGGCTTGCGAGCTGCCGTCGAGGCGTCGACGGCCGAGATCGCCGAGGTCGCGCGTGAGCTCGAGCGCCAGTGGTCGGCGCAGGGGCCGCTGGTCACGCTGTGGACGCGCGCGGCCGAGCAGCTCCAGCTGGCCGAGGCGACCGGTGTCGATCCGGAGCCGTACCGGGCCGAGGTGGCTGTCGCCGAGCATCGGGTGGAGAGCGCGCGGCTCGCGACCCGCGACCAGCGTGAGTTGCTCGGGACACATCGCTCCACGTTGGTGGACGTGCTCAGCCGGCTTCCGATCGAGGTCGATCCGCCCGTCGACCTGCGTGATGATGCGCGACCCGAGGCACTTCGCCGTGACGCGCTCGCCTTGATCGAGACCGGTGACGAGGCCCAGCATCGGTTGGAGCAGGAGCGGCGTGAGGCAGGCGTCCGGTTGGGCACAGCCCGAGCGGAGTTGAGCAGCCTCGGCAACGCCGCCGATCTCGATCGGGAGCTGAGCGAGCTGAACGCGCGCCTGCCGAGCGAAGTGGAGCTTCCCGACAACGTGCCGCCGTCGATGGAGATGCGGCTGCGTCGCGCCGGAATCGCGATCACCGCCGGCTCGCGCGAGTGACCGATCCTGTTGCGGGGGTGATCGCGCCGCCGCACGGGCTGGCGCTCGACGAGGCGCTCGCACGCGCCGATCCGACCGATCCGGTGATCGCCGTGTGGCGATGCACCCCGGCGGTGATCGTCGGCCGGTTCCAGCGACCCGACTGGGAGATCGATCCGGCGGCGTGCGCGAGCCGGGGAGTACGGGTGTGGCGGCGGTTCACCGGAGGTGGCACCGTCTACCTCGACCCCGGGGTCGTGTGCGCGGCGCTGGTGCTGCCGGGATCGCACCCGGCCGCGGCCGCCGGTGTGCCGGACATGTACTCGCCGTTTCTCGACGGGATGGTGGCCGCCTGTCGCTCACTCGGCGTCGACGCCGAGCGTGACGAGCGGACGGTGCGCGTCGATGGGCGCAAGGTCACGGGGATCGCCGCGCATCGCAACCGGGCGGCGACGCTCGTGCACGGAACGCTTCTGGTGGACGCCGACCTCGACGCGCTGCGCAGCTGCATCGCCGGGCCGCGAGGCGGGGAGCTCGACGGTGCGCCTCGACCGTCGCCGAGCCGGCCCGACAGCGTTGCCAACATCGGGTGCGGGGTGGTCGCGGCGGAGTCGGCGATTGTCGAGGCGTTCCCATTCGCGGCGCCGGTGGTCAGCGAGTCGGCCGATAGACACGTCGCGGCGCTTGCCCGCGATCTGCTCGCGAACCGCTATGACGATCGCGACTGGCACGCGGGGCCGTGGAAAGCGGTCACGCCGGCCGCCGTGGCCACCCTCCTGGGCGGCAGATAGGCTGCGGGCATGGAAACACGAGACTTCACCTACACCACCGACCTCGAATGGATCGGCGATCGACGATCGGTGGTGCGATCCGGCGGGCGACCCGAGATCATCGTGGCTCCGCCGCGCGACTTCCCATCCGGAAACGAAGCCCACTGGAGCCCGGAGCACCTGTTCCTGGGGGCGCTCCAGTCGTGCACGATGCTCTCCTTCGTGGCCCACTGCGCCCATCGCGGGCTCGAGATCGTGAGCTACGAGTCGCGCGCCGAAGGCACGCTCCAGAGGCGTGAGGAAGATCGCCGCTACGCGTTCACGGCGGTCGACGTGACGGTGCAGGTGAAGATGGCCGGCGGGCACGCGGCCGCGGCGCGGGAGATCACCGACCGGGCCGAGCGCGACTGCTTCATCTCGGCCTCCACTACCGCCGAGGTTCGCACCGACTGGCGCCTCATCGAATAGCGGTCCGTGAATAAATGGTGCCAGGCACCATTTATTCACAGGGGTTAGGTGAGGCCCTCGCGGGCTTCGCGGACCAGCGTGACGGCCTCGGGGAAGATCATCCGTACGGCGTCGCGAACCGCGTTGGCTTGCTCGCTGGGCGTGCCGGTGAGCTCCATCCGGCCGATCGCCGCGACGGTGATACCGACCGCCAGGTTGATCGCCTGGTCGGCAAATGCGACCTTCTGGCCCTGCTGCGCCTGCTCCATGAAGGAGGCCATCTGGCGCTGGAGCTCCTCCGGGTCGCCGAACATGTCACCAAATCCGAAGTCAGTCATCGTGACCGCAGAATAGCTGGTCGGCTGGAGCGGTTATTCGACGTCGGCGTAGACGCCGTCGAGCAACGTCGCGGGGTCGGGCTGAGGGCTTGCCTCGGCGGTTGCGACGCCTGCGTCGATCATCGCCTGCACCTCGGCCTCGATCGCGTCGTGCTCGTCTTCGGTGAGATTCTCGTTGAGCTCGAGCCACGCCCGGAAGCGCAGAACCGGATCCTTGTCGGCATACTCGGCGAGCAGCTCACGCGGCACGTAGGACGCGTCGTCGTGCACGGCGTGTCCCTCCATCCGAAGGGTCACCAGCTCGAGCACGGTGGGGCCGCCGCCGGTGCGTGCTTTCTCGACAGCGCGCAGACCCTCGCGGTACACGGTGAGCACGTCGGTGCCGTCGACCACGACGCCCTCGAAGCCGTAGGCCGGCCCGCGGTCGGCGAGGTGCTCACAGGCGTACTGGAGCCGGTTCGGGGTTGAGTAGGCGTACTGGTTGTTGTCGATCACATACACGATCGGAAGCTTTCGCACGCCCGCCAGATTCATCGCCTCGTGCATGTCTCCACGGGCAGAGGCGCCGTCGCCGCACCATCCCAGCGCCACCCGATCCTCCTCGCGCAGCTGAAATGCGAGTGCGATCCCGGTGATGACGGTGATCATCGCCGGCAGATGGCTCACGCCCGCCAGCAGACCCGCCCCCGGCCCGAAGTCGTTGGAGCGCAGGTTGGAGTCGCGGCCGTTGGTGGCACCGCCGACCCGGCCCATGAACTGGCAGAAGATCGCTGCGGGGTCGACACCACGAACAACGTGCACGCCGACGTTTCGATGAAGCGGGGAGGCGACGTCGAGCTCGCCCATCGCGCTCGCCATCCCCACGGAGGCGGCCTCGTTGCCGCGGCCCGTGTAGTAGCTGCCGGGGAGCTTCCCCGCCTTGAACAACAGGTTGCCGCGCTCCTCGATCAGACGGGTCGCAAGCATGTGCCGGTACATGCCCAAAAGCGCAGGTCGGTCGAGCCCGAGGTCACGGGTCTCATCCGGAGAGAGCAGCGGCTCTGCTTGGCGTACCGTGGTCACGTACGCTCAGAATACCGTGGCCGCATGTCAGCGCGGCCGGTTGGTGGTCCTGGCGTGGGCGGCCAGCCGGTTCAGTCGCTCGTCCCAATCGGCGCCGACGCTCGCCATCCACGACGCGGCCTCGTTCAACGGGGCGGGGGTGAAGCGGTAGCGAGTCTCGCGCCCGGCCCGCTCCGGCTCGGCCAGTCCGGCGTCGTGCAGCACCGCCAGATGCTTGGCGACCGCCTGGCGCGAGATCGGAAGCTCGCGCGCGAGCTCGGTTGCCGTGACGCTGTCTCGGCCGGCCAGCAGCGAGACGACCTGCAGCCGGGTCGGATCCGACAGCGCCGCGAACGTTGGCCCGACCTCGTTGGTCACGCCGCCAGTGCCAGCAGGCGCGCTTCCGCGGGAGTCTCGGAGATTCGAATCCGGGTGCCGTCGGGCAACGGGTCGAGCTCGATCTCGACCGTGGTCTCGACGCCGTCGGTATCCCACGTGTACACGAGTCGCTGCGGCGGATCGACCGTCACCACGGTCCCGTGCCGCTCACGCCCGTCGTCATCACGCACAAACACATCGCCACCCTCGCGCAGGTCGAGCTCGACGTCGGGCGCGAGCCAGCGCTCCAGCTCATCGGGATCGGTGACCGTCTCCCATGCCCGTTCGGGTTCCAGCGGCACATCGACGCTGCGCTCCACTCGCTGATCCTCGCTCATGCCAGATCCTTCCCTGTGATCAACCCTCATTCGCAACTGAGGAGTTGCACCATAGCGCTACTCGAGGCCGGTGCGACGACCGTTGGTGACAGTGCGCGCTTCGACGACCTGGTCGATCAGCCCGTAGTCGCGGGCCTGCTCGGCGGTCATGAAGTTGTCGCGCTGAGTGTCGTCGTGGATCTGGTCGACGCCCCGGCCGGTATCGGCGGCGAGGATCTCCTCCATCCGGCGTTGCAGCGCGAGGATCTCGCGGGCGCGTATCTCGATGTCGGTCGCCTGGCCCTCGAAGCCGGTGGTGTGGCCCTGGTGGATCATGATCTTCGAGTTTGCGAGCGCCAGCCGCTTGCCCCTGGTGCCGCCGGCCAGGAGGATCGCCCCCATCGACATCGCCATCCCAAAGCAGATCGTCTGGATCTCGGGCCGGATGAAGCGCATCGTGTCGTAGATCGCGAGTCCCGAGTAGACGTCGCCGCCGGGCGAGTTGATGTAGACCGAGATGTCCTTGTCGGGATCGTCGGACTCGAGGTGGATCAGCTGGGCGACGATCAGGTTCGCCACGTCGGCGGTCACCGGAGTGCCGAGAAAGATGATGCGGTCGTTGAGGAGTCGTGAGTAGATATCGAACGAACGCTCGCCGCGCGACGTCTGCTCGACGACCATGGGAACGAGGGGTGACATGTGGACCTCCGGGTATGTGCAACTAGATGGTTGCGATACTACACGCAACCGATGAGTTGCACAAGCGCTGGCTACACGCCGAGCCGGTCGATCAGATACGCGGACTGCTCGGACAGGACGTCGAGCTGGTCGGCGCTGAGGTCGACGTCGCTGTGGGCCACCAGCAACGCACCCCCGTACTCCTCGCTCTGCTCGACCTCGATCAGCAGCTCCTCCTGGGCCAGGCACCAGGCGACGAACTCGTCGTCGAACAACTCGCGCACCTGCTCGTCGGAGATCGCCCGCGCCACGCGCACACGGTAGCGATGGTCGAACTCGCCACCGATGTGGCGAACACGGTGATCCTGGTGATCGAAGATCCGGGTGAACGCGTCCTCTTCGGGAACGTTCACGGGGTGGATCGTCAGCCGGCCCCAACCCAACCCGTCGACGTCGGCCACCAACACGGTGAACATGACGCTGTCGACGTCGGACACGCCGAGCACTCCGAGCCCCTCGAACATGCCCGACGAGGCGATCACGAGTTCGCCGAGCACCGAGGAACGGCCGTTGAGATCGCCGGCCTGGGCATCGACCACCGTATCCGCAAGGCCGGTGCGAAGCAGTGGCGTTCGACCCGCGAGCGCGGCCTCGGTTGGCTCGAGCTCGTGCTCCTCGGCCCACGTCTCGAGCGTCGTTGCCTGTTCGTCGTTCGTGCTCATGCGGATGAGCCTAACCGACTGCCGTCAGCGAGGCAGTCACTCATCGTAGGCACGCAGGATGATGCAGCCGTTGTGTCCGCCGAGGCCCATCGAGTTTGAGAGTGCGGTTCGCACCGGCGCCTCGCGCGCCGTGTGCGGCACGTAGTCGAGGTCGCACTCGGGATCCGGTGTGTTCAGGTTGATGGTCGGGGGGATCACCCCGTGGTGAATCGTGAGCGCGGTCGCGACTGCCTCGATCGCTCCGGCGGCACCGAAGCTGTGGCCCGTCATCGACTTGATCGATGACACCGCGAGCCGGTGGGCGTGGTCGCCAAAGACGGTCTTGATCGCCTTGGTCTCGGCAGGATCGTTATACGGCGTCGACGTGCCGTGGGCGTTGATGTAGTCGATCTCTTCGGGGGCGATGCCCGAGCGCTCGAGCGCCGCGCGCATCATCTCGATCACGCCGATCGAATCGGGGTGGGGGGTGGCGACGTGGTAGGCATCGTTGGAGACGCCGTAGCCGACGACCTCGGCATAGATGCGCGCACCGCGTGCCAGCGCGTGTTCGAGCTCCTCGACCACAAGCGCCGCCGCTCCCTCGGCCAGCACGAATCCCGAACGGGTCGCATCGAATGGCCGTGAGGCTGTCGCGGGATCGTCACCGCCCCCGGCCAGTGCGCGCATCGCGCAAAACCCCGCCAGCACCACCGGCATCAGCACCGCCTCGGTGCCTCCGGCGATGATCACGTCGGCCTGGTTGCGCTTGATCACCTCGGCGGCGTCGCCGACCGCGTCGGTACCGGTCGCACAGGCTCCGACGATCGCGTAGTTGACCCCGCGGGCGCCGATCGCTGTCGCCACGTGGCTGGTGGTCGTGTCGGGCAGCATGTTCGCGATCCAGTGCGGCGACACCCGTCCGGGGCCACGCTCGTCGAGGATGCGCTGCTGATCGAGCGTGTACTCCATGCCTCCAACGCAGCTTCCGAGGATCACACCCGTGCGCCCGGGGGCGTCGACGGTCAGCGCCGCATCAGCGATCGCCTCGGTCGCGGCCGCCATGCCCAGGTGCACGTCGCGGCCCGTCCGCCGCACCTCCTTGGGCCCCATCGCAACCGTCGGATCGAAGTCCTTGACCTCGCCCGCGATGTCGACCGCATAAGGCTCGGTGTCAAACCTCGTGATCCGGGTAATGCCGCTCTTGCCGGCCACGAGGTTGGCCCAGCTCGTCGGGACATCGTTCCCGACAGGGGTGACCGCTCCGAGCCCGGTGATTACTGCGCGTCGCATATGCAACTGACGGCAAGCCCGGTCTCCGGGTTGCGTTCGCTCAAGCGCGCACCTGGCCGTCCCCGCGAACGACATACTTGGTTGTGGTCAGTTCGTTGAGGGCAACCGGCCCTCGGGCGTGCAGGCGCGATGTCGAGATGGCCATCTCGGCACCCATCCCGTACTCTGCGCCGTCGGTGAATCGGGTGGAAGCATTGACGTAGACCGCCGCGGCGTCCACCTCGGTCACAAACCGATCGGCTGCTGCCGGATCGGCGGTCACGATCGCCTCCGAGTGACCTGTGCCGTAGGTGGCGATGTGATCGATGGCGGCGTCCAATGAGTCGACCGTCCGAACGGCCATCTTCATATCGAGAAACTCGATGTCCCAGGCCTCTTCGCCCTCGACGATCTCCACGCCCTGGTCGCGCAGCGCGGCGGTGATCGACTCCATCAGCTCGGGCCGGTCGCGGTGGACGAGCAGCGTCTCGGCGGAGTTGCACACTCCCGGGCGCTGAATCTTCGAGTTGACGGCGATCGCCTCGGCCATGGCGGCATCGGCGGTCGCGTCGACGTACACGTGATTGTTGCCGCCCGCGGCGGCCAGCACCGGTATGCGGGAGTTGTCGAGCAGGAAGTGCTTGAGCTCCTCACCGCCGCGGGGAATCACCACGTCGGCGGCGCCGGGTTGGGCGATGAACTCGCGCAGGCGCTCGCGATCGGCCTCCATCTCCTGCACCGAGTCGATGGGAAGCCCGCTTGCCTCAATCGCCGAGCGCACCAGGTCGATCAGCACCCGGTTGGTGTTGGCGGCCATTCGCGAACCCCGCAATATGCAGGCATTTCCCGATTTGAGCGTGAGCGCAGCGGCGTCGGTGGTGACGTTCGGCCGAGCCTCGTAAATGACTGCCACCACGCCCAGCGGGACACGCACCTTCTCGATCACGAGCCCGTTATCGCGCTCGATCCGGCTCAACACGGTGCCGATCGGGTCGGGCAGTGCGATCACCGCGCGAACGCCCTCGGCGAGCCCGGCGATCCGGTCGGGTGTGAGCGTCAGCCGGTCGATGATGGCCGCGGTCTGGTGCCCGGTGGCGGCGGCCACATCGAGTTCGTTGGCGGCCTGAATCTCGGTGGCGCGCTGTTCGATGGCCTGGGCGATCGCCTCCAGCGCGGCGTCGCGCGTGGCCGAGTCGACGCTCGCCATCGCGCGGGCGGCGGCGCGAGCGTCGGCTGTCAGGTTAGGAGCAATCGCGTTCATACGACTACAAGGTTATCGCGATGCACCACTTCACCCGCTCCACGTATCCCGATCGCCGCTCGCACGTCGCCCGCAGAACGGCTCGCGATGCCGACCGCGACCGCCTTTCCATCGGGCCCGGTGAGCTCGATGGCGTCGCCCGCGGCGAAGGCGCCATCAACGGCTGTGACCCCCACGGCGAGCAGGCTGGTGCCCTTGGTCGAGACGGCCCGGGCGGCGCCCGCGTCCACCTCGACCCGACCGCGCACCGGCTTTCCGTACCGCACCCACAGCTTGTACGCCGAAAGCGGGCTGGGATCGGCGCTGAACCGCGTGCCGACCGAGCGGCCCGCGGACGCGTCGGTGACAACGTCGGGGGTGCGGCCGTCGGCGATCACGACCGCGACGCCGCCGGAGCGGGCCATCTCGGCCGCCACCACCTTCGACCGCATGCCGCCGGAGCCCCAACCGCCGCGGCCGCGCCGCAGCTCGAGAGTTTCCAGCATCGTGTGATCGGAGATGTTGTCGAGCCGCGTTGCACCGGGCTTTTGGGGGTCGCGGTCATACAGACCGTCGGTGTCGGTCAGAAGCACGAGCAGGCGCGCGCGCAAGAGCACCGCCACCTGCGCCGCCAGGGCGTCGTTGTCGCCGAAGGTGATCTCGTCGGTTGCGGTCGAATCGTTCTCGTTGACGACCGGCACCATCTGCCACCCCAGCAGGGTGTCGAGCGTGCCGCGCGCGTTCACGTAGCCGTCACGCCGATGCACGTCACCCGACGTGAGCAGTACCTGTGCGGCCTCGGCACCGTGCTTTCGAAGCGCGGTCTCCCACCGCCGCTGGAGCACCGCCTGGCCGACGGCCGACGCCGCTTGTAGCTCGTGGAGCCGTCCCGGCCGGGTGGTGCGGCCAAGTGCGCCCAGCCCCAGTGCGATCGCCCCCGAGCTGACGAGCACCACCGGCGTTCCGGCGGCCCGCAGCGTCGCCACCTGCGAGGCGATCGAATCGAACACCCGCGTGCGGGCGCGGCCACGTTCGTCCACGAGTGTGGTTGACCCAAGTTTCACGATTACCGCTCTACGAGCCATATGTCCGATGATAGGGCGGGGTGGCGCCCGATAGCGCCGGTGCGATACACTGGGTCGGTGTCGAGTGACTCGCACGCACAACGCCAACGGCTGACGGCTCAGACGCTGGAGCGCATGCGCGAGGGTATCCGCAAGCGCGCCGAGGCACTGGGGCGCGACCACGAGCAACGGTTCGCCGAAGTTGGACGGATGGTGGCCGATAACAGGCTCGAACGGGGCATGTCGCAGCAGGAGCTTGCTGTGTTGTGTGGCACCACACAGTCCGCCATCGCACGACTCGAGCGCGGCGGCCGGCCCCCGAAGCTGGATACGTTGATGAGGATTGCAGACGCGCTCGATGCTGAGCTGTACCTCGAGATGCGGTTACGGCCGCAGGAAATCGAAGGAGACCGGTAATGGCAGTGACCCTGCGCGACTTCATGTCGAGCGACGACGTGCTCACGATCGAGGCGGAGGCAACGCTGGGTGCGGCCGCGCGCAAGATGCGGCAGCGAAACGTCGGCGCCGCGGTGGTCGTGGACGAGAACAACTCTGTCACCGGGATCTTCACCGAGCGCGATCTGCTGCGCGCGATCGCCGACAGCCGCCACCCCGACGTCGGTCAGGTGCAGTCGTACATGACCTCTGACCCGATCACGCTGCCCTCCGACCACCTTCCGAGCGAGGCCGCCCGGATCATGTCCGAAGGCAAGTTCCGGCACATCCCGGTGGTCGACGACGGCCGCCTCGTGGGCGTCGTGTCGATACGTGATCTGATGCAGGCCGGCCTGCACATCCAGACCGCCGATGCCCATATCGGCAGCGATTTTCCGTGATCGGTCGCCGGCGTTTTGCGTCGGCGATTCATCCGGACGGGTGACGCGGGATTCCGGTTAACCACCCACGCTGAGTGAGCCCCCCGGCCTCCGTTCACCCGATCCCTTTGACGCACTTCGGTGCATGGGGCCCGGACCGGTACCGACGGGGCGTTCGCCTGATCTGAGGTGGTGCTGTCTCGCCGTACGCGTCGCTCCGCGCTTGTTTGGGACGACAACGCTGAGCGATCTGCGGGGAAGGGCGTAGGCCCCGCCCACCGGCGGCGCCACCTCAGATCCGGGCGGCCAATCCACCCGGCCTGATGTGGCGTACACAGGGTGGATGACCGTTATCGCATCAACCCAGATGGGCCACACGTTTCGGACGAAACGGCGCTCGTGGACTACTGTTGCGGGGGTGGATTACGCCCCGCTCACCGACGAGCAACTGCTTGCGCGTGTCGCCGATGAACGCGACGGCGACGCCTTCGACGAACTGTACCGAAGGTACAGCCGCGCGGTGTACTCGCTCGTTCTGCGAGTCGTGCGCGACGCCGCATTGGGCGAGGACGTCGTGCAGGAGACGTTCGCAGCGGTTTGGCGGGCGGCGCGCTCGTATCGGCAGGAGCGTGGCAGCGCCACCGCGTGGCTGTTTACGATCGCGCGCAACGCCGCGGTCGACGCCGTGCGCTCGCGGCGAACGACGGTTGCAGGCGAGCCGCCCGACCTGCCCGACAAAGCTCCCAATCCCGAGGAGCAGACGGTCGCCGAGCTCGAAGCGTTCCGTGTCCATGTCGCTGTGGACGAGCTGCCGGAGCGCGAGCGCGAAGTGATCGAGCTCGCCTACTTCCACGGCCTCTCCCAAAGCCAGGTCGCCCAGCGGCTCGAGCTGCCGCTGGGAACGGTCAAGACGCGCACGCGGGCCGGCCTTGCCCGCCTCGCCGAACGACTCCAGCCCGAACGGGTGATGTCATGAGTGATGAACGCGATCTGACCGGAATCGAAGACCTGCTGCGTGCGGTGCCCGCACCGATGGAGGTGCCGGCGCGCTACGCCCCCGTGGCCAAGGCTGCGGCGCTCGGCCAGCCGGCCGCATCCGACGTGGTCGCTCCGGCACGAACCTCGCGCTCGCCTCGCCGGTGGTTCGCCGCCGCGGCGCTGGTTGCCGTCGCCGCCGTTGCGGGGATCGTGATCGGTGTGAGTCGGAGCCATTCGCCGATGCACGTCGAGACGACCGTCGCGCTCAGCGCCGGCAGCCCTGCGTTTGCCAACGCCTCGGGTTCGATCGACTTCGGGAGCGCGGACGGCGCGATGAGACCCGCGATACTGAGGGTCCAAAACCTGCCTCCCGCGCCTTCCGGTGAGTACTACGAGATGTGGTTTTCAACCGGTGATGAGACGGTCGGGATGATGGCGTTCAACACCGAGACAAACGGGACCGTGACGGTGAAGAGCGCCGTGCCCTCCGGGATGCGCTGGAGCCGCTGCTGGGTGACGCTCGAGCGAGACACCGGCAGCGGCACTGTGCAGCGCCCCGTATTGCGCTCCAGCTGAGGGCATCGGATCCCCCTTCAAGGGGGTGGCCGCACCGGCCGTTTGCCGCCTCAATGAGACCGCACCCCTTGTGACCCCCATCTTCAAGGAGTCTCCCCCGTGAACCACCGCGTTGTGCGTTCTGCGTATCTGCTCTCACTGCTCGTCGCATTTGTGCTTGCGTCGGGTGCTGCGAGCAAGCTGGGTCATTGACCCTCGCCGCTGAGTGACGCCCCGCAACGGCTCCTGACCGGAGTCTGAGCGGGCCGTCTCTCGAGCCCCGGCCGCCCTACAGGTCTCGCGCCTCGTGCCGATGACCTCTTGGAGGATTCCCGACGCCCCCTTTCCCCTCCTCCTCGTAGGTCATGAGCCGACCGTTGCGGATCTATATCGCGTGTGTCAGTGCCGTTTTTTGGATCGGCATCGTGACCGTGCTCGCGACCGGCTGGACGCGCCCGCCGGGCGGGATCATCGCCCTGGCGCCGCTGTTTGGTCTGGCGATCGTGATCGAGGCCGTGATGGTGCGGCAGGAGAAGAACTCGATCTCGTTCTCGGCCACGGCTCACATCGCCGCCGCGATCGTTTTCGGACCGCTCGCCGCCGCGCTGATCGCAGCCTGGGCGGTGATCGTGGTGGACGGTGTGCGACTCGCTCCGCGTTGGAACATCCTGTTCAACTCGGCGATGTTCGGCTCGGCCATCTGGGTGGCGGGGGAGGCGTATCTGTTGGTCGGTGGCCATACCGGATCCGGGATCGACGCCGACGGAGCGCTGCCGTTGGTGGTGTTGATTGCATCGCGGCTGCTGGTCAATGAGCTGATCTTTTCGGGAGCGGAGTGGCTGTCGTCGGGGCGGAGGTTCGCGCAGGTGTTCTGGGACGGCGTGCGCGGGGCGTGTCCCTCGGGCGTGGCGGAAGGGTGCCTGGGTGTGCTCGTCGCCTACGGGTACAGCCGCGAGACATGGGTGGTGCTGCTGTTCGTCGCCCCCCTGCTGGCGCTCCTCTATCAGGCGAGCGCGAGCTTCGAGCGGCTCAAGAGCGAAACCACGAATGTGCTGAACACGTTCGCCGGGGTGATCGACGAGCGCGATCCATCGACGGCGCGGCACTCGCGCCGGGTCGCCGACTACGTCGGCCGGTTGGCCGGGGCGATCCAGCTGGGCGAGCGCGAGACCGAGCGGCTGGTGGCGGCCGCCCGCTTCCACGACCTGGGCAAGGTCGCCGTCGACGTCTCGACGCTTTCGAAGTCGGCCCGGCTGAGCCCTTCGGAGCTGCGCGCCATTCGTCGCCATCCGAGGCTCTCGGCGCGGCTCCTGACGCCGTTTCATTTTGCCCGCGAGATGGCGCTCTACGCCGAGCTTCACCACGAGCGGTACGACGGCAACGGGTACTACTCCGTGTCGCAACGAAACATCCCGGTCGAGGCCCACGTCCTGATCGTGGCCGACAGCTTCGACGCGATGACCTCGGCGCGTGCCTACCGTCCGGCACTCACCAACTCCGAGGCGGTGCAGGAGTTGCGGGACAAGGCCGGGGCGCAGTTCCACCCGCTGGTCGCCAACGCGTTTGCTGCAATGATCGAAGGCGAGGATCTCCAGCACGCGATGGGGCGTCATCAGCTCGCGGCGTTGCGCGCCGAGTTCTCACACGCCGTGACTGTGGACTTCGGTTGGGTGCGTACGCTCGCCCGTCCGGGAGCGGTCGCCGTCGCGCTTGCCGGCGGCGGTCTGATCTCGCTCGGAGTGCCCGAGGCACCCGACTGGCTGGTCGCGCTCCTGGTCGCGGGGGCGGCGACCGCGACGGCCTGGACGGTGTGGAGCGGGGGGCGCGGCAGCCGCCGGGCGGGCCGAGCGCTGCGCGCGGTGGACGATGGCGCGACGGCTTCAAAGGCGCTTGCCGCCGGCGGTGTCAAAGGCCGGGTGCTGTGGCTCGAGTGGAGCGACGACTCAGACTGTTATCGAGCCCAGTTCGACCACGCTGATCCCCCACCGGCCTCGGTGGTTGCCGAGATCTGTAAGCGCGCCGTGCGACCCAACTCCGAGGCGATTGGCGATCAACTCGCCGACGGCACATGGATCACGCTTTCACCTGGCGGCGATGACCTGCCGCGGCTCGCGGTGGCGGGCCGGCGCCGGCTGAGCCCCTTCGAGTGTTCGCTTCTGACGCTGGTCGCCGACCGCTCCAGCCCGATCGCCGTGCCGTCACGTACGCTCGACCTGATTCACGGCGATCAGCGCAGCGACGACGGTTCGACACCGGCGGTGATCCTGATCGACCTGGTGGCGTTCGAGCAGGTGCGTCTGGTGGCCGGACATCTGACCGCCGAACGGGTCGTCTCCGACGCCGCCGCCCGGATGCAGGCCCTGCTGCGCGCCGGTGACGAGCTGATGCTGCTGGGCGAAGACCGCTTTGCCGTGATCACCTCGGTTCCCGGCGAGGAGGTGCTCGAGGGGATCTGCGCGCGGTTGCGCGAAGTCGTGAGCGAGGTGCCCGTGCCGCGGCGGGCGTCGCAGATTCGTCCGCGGATCCGCTCCGCTCTCGGTGTGGCGGCCATGGCGCATCCCGACTTTGCCGCCGTGGTGGCGCGCGTCGAGCCGTCCGACGACGAGCGGGCGGCAAGCTGACGTGATCGTCGGCATCGCCCTGATCCTCGGGTTGATCGGCGCGTGGGCGCTGGGTGCCGATCTCAGTCGCCTTTCGGCGCTTCGATTTCGGGGCGAGTGGCTCGTGTTTGCGGCGCTGGCTATGCAGGTCGTGCTGTTCACGGGCGGCGGCCATGGGATTCCCTCGCGGTACAACGCGGCGGTTCACCTCGGCAGCTACCTGCTGCTCCTGCTGTTCATCGCCCTCAACCTCCGGATTTCGGGATTCTGGATGGTGGGGGTGGGCGTGCTGGCAAACGTGATTGCGATCTTCGCCAACGGCGGCAGCATGCCGGTGACGCTCCAGGCGTGGCGCGCAAGCGGTGCCGATCCGGCGATTTTGAGGCGGGACGGAGTGGTGGCCAACAACGTGCTGGCCGGGCCGCACACCCACCTCTCGTGGCTTGGTGACATCTTCGCGATCCCGTCTGCGGTGCCGTTCTCGAATGCGGTCTCGATCGGCGACGTGCTGATCGTCCTGGGAACGGTCGCGTTCGTCTACCGAAACTGCTCTGATCTCCCGCCGTTTGGGGTCAACGTGCTTCAGCCACTCTCACACGCGGGCTTTCGGCGGGTGATGGCGGGCCGGATCACATCGAAGCTCGGAGATTGGCTGACCCAGGCGGCGATCGTGACGTGGATCTTTGCCGAGACGCGTTCGACCACCGCAGTCGGCGTGTTTTTGATCACGCGCATGCTGGGTGCAACTGCCGGAGGGATCCTGTCGGCGCCACTGCTGACACGGCTCGAGGGGTTCCGCGTGCTGTCGCTGGTCGAGCTTGCCCGCGGCGTGGTCACGCTTGCGATCATCCCGCTGGCCGTGGCCGGGCAGATCTGGCCGGTGGTGGGCCTGGCATGCCTGTCCTCGCTGCTTTCGGCGGCCACCAGCCCGAGCGCTGCCGGGCTGATTCCCGAGGTTCTGCCGGGAGAGTTGGTGCAGGCCGGAAACGCCCTGCACGGCGTGGGCCGAAACCTGACGCTGGTGATCGGTGCCGGGTTGGGCGGTCTCCTGGTTGCGCGGTTTGGCATCGGCGTGGCGATGGCGGTCGATCTCGTCACCTTCGTCGCGGCCGGATTGCTGTACTGGACATATGCGATCGCAACCGGCGCTGCCGACGGGGAGTCAGAGCCGGAGCGTCCCCGTGTGAACCGGCGCGACCTGGCACGGGTGATGCTGAGCAGCCGGGTCGTGCTGGGGCTGATTGTGTCGTTCACCGTTGCGACCGCGGCGTTTGGGATTTTCAACGTGTCGCTGCCGCAGCTGTTCGAGTCCCAGCTCGGCCAACCCGACGCCTACGGCTTCGCGCTGGCGATGCTGGGCGTTGGCTTTCTGTGCAGCGAGCTTCTGACCGGGTTCATGCAACGCGAGAGCGTCGCGCGCCGATCGATCTTTCTCTCGTTTCTGACGACCGCTGGGCTGATGTTCGTGATCTCACACTCGACCGTGACGGCGACCGTGTTTCTGATGCTGTTTCTGGTCGGGGCGACCGACGGCATCACCGAGGTCGTGTACGACACGTTGATCCAGCTGCATGTTCGTCGCGACCTGCGTGCGGGAGTATTCGCAGTGGCGGAGTCCGTCCAGAACCTCGGTATGGTCGCCGGTATGGCCGCTGCGCCGGTGCTGGTCTCGATCAACTCGGCGGGCTGGGCGGTGCGAGTGGCCGCCGTGGGCTGTGCCGGCGGCGCCGCCCTCGCAGGCTTTGCGCTGGTGCGCCGCTCGACCGGCGACGACCTGCTGTATGTGCCCGATCACGCTGCTGTTGAGACCAGCCGCGCCGCGATCGGCGGCGCCGCGGCGGTCGAGCTGGCGACGCCGGTACCTCCCGTGATGGTGGATGGCCAGTGGCCGGTGGTCGAGCGTCCCGTGCTCGCGGCCGTCCCCGCGCTCGCCGATGTGGAAGGCGCGGCCAACCGCAAGCCGGTCCCGGTTGCGATGAACGGTGTGATCCCGCCGTTTGAGCTGGTCGCTCCCGCCGGTCGCCGGCGGTGGCTGCGCGAACTGGTCGAGGATGGTCCGATCGTGCTGGTGCTGACGGTCGAGAGTAACGATGCCGCGCGCAACGAGCTGGTGCTCGCGCTTCGCGACGACGATGTCGAGGTTGTGGTCGTGAGTCTCGACGGCGCCGGGCACACCTACACCGGCGCGCTTGCATTCGAGTCGCTTGCGGCGCCTCGCGGCGGGCTCTTCGTCGTCGATCGTGGCTGTCGGCTTCGGCTTGCGTTCGCCGCCGACAGGCCGGGTGAGTGGGTTCCGTTGTCGACCGTGCAAAGCCGGTTACGTCGGCTGGTCGCCGCCTGACTTACGGCGTGGGGCCGGGCTTGGCTCCCCGTTTCGCATCGAGCTCGCCCGCGCGGATTGTCTTTGCCATCCGCTTTGAGCTATCCCGGTAGATCGTGCCGTCCTCGAACTGAATCACCGGGTAGTACTTCTGGCCGGTGAGCTCCTCAACCCGTTGCCGCTTCGAGCGATTGACCGGCCCGAGCACGGCTTCGTACTCGATGTTTTGATCCTTGAGCGCCCCCTCGACCCGCCAGCAGTGGTGGTTTCGGATCTTGAGCCAGGTGACATCGCACCGGTAGAGCTTGACCGCCATGCGGGGAGCCTACCCGCGGCCGGCGCGATCGTGTTCGGCGATACGATTCGTCGCCATGCCCGAGGTCAGCTACGCACGCAGCGGATCGGTCAACATCGCATACCAGGTCACCGGCGGCGGTGCGTTCGACCTGGTGCTGGTTTCGGGGTTCGTGTCTCACCTCGACAACGATTGGGAGCTGCCGTCATCGGCGCACATGATCGACCGGCTGGGGGCCTTTGCGCGGGTGATCCGGTTCGACAAGCGTGGCACCGGGCTGTCTGATCGCTCGGTTGGGCTGCCGGACCTGGAGGCGCGCATGGATGATGTGCGGGCCGTGATGGACGCGGCCGGTAGCGAGCGGGCCGCGCTGTTCGGCTACTCCGAGGGCGGCCCGCTGGCGATGCTGTTCGCAGCCGCCTATCCCGCTCGCGTGCGCGCGCTGGTCCTGTACGGCACCTATGCGAAACGCACCGGCCCCGACGATGACTACCCGTGGTGTGAGACCGCCGAGCAGCGTGTCGACTATGCAGCCGCGATCGAGCGGGAGTGGGGGATCGAGGCCGACCTTACGCGTATGGCTCCGGACTCCGACGCGACATTCAAGCGCTGGTGGATGACCCGCGCGCGGGCCGCTGCGAGTCCCGGATCCGCTCGTGACCTGGTGGTGATGAACTCCAAGGCCGACGTCCGCGACCTGCTTCCCGCCATCCAGGCCCCAACCCTCGTCATCCACCGCACCGGGGATCTCGACGCCCGCGTCGAGGAGGGGCGGTACATCGCCGGGCGCATCCCCGGTGCGCGGTTCGTCGAGCTCCCGGGCCGTACTCATGTCCCATTCTGGGATCCCGACGATGTGATGGATGAAGCCGAGGAGTTCCTGACGGGCACGCGCCCAACCCACGTCGAGGATCGCGTTTTGGCGACGATTCTGTTCACCGACCTGGTCGGCTCGACCGATCAGGCCCGGGCGCTCGGCGACCGCGCCTGGGCCGAGCTGCTGTCGCGCCACCACCAGCTCGTACGACATGAGATCAAACGCTTCGGTGGCGAGGAGATCGATACGGCGGGTGATGGTTTCCTGGCGCTCTTCGATGGACCGGCGCGAGCGGTCAGGTGCGCGCTTGCGATCCAGGAGGGATTGGCTGGTATCGGCCTCGAGGTGCGCGCAGGTGTTCACACCGGCGAGGTCGAGCGTCCGCGGGGTGAGAAGCCGCGCGGGATCGCCGTGCACGCCGGTGCGCGAATCGCGGCTGCCGCCGGAGGCGGTGAGGTGCTGGTCTCGGCGACCACCCACGATCTTGTGGCCGGTTCAGGGTTGGAGTTCGACGACCGCGGCGAATTCGAGCTGAAGGGGATCGGCCGGCGTCGGCTTTACGCGGTTGCGAGCGGCTGATCGGAGCAGCAGCTCTGCTGCTAGGTGACGTCGATCAGGACCTTGCCGACGGCGCCGTGTTCGACGGCCCGGTGGGCGGCTGAGGTTTCGTCCAGGGAGAAACGGTGCAACGGAAGTCCGGCATCGGCTCCCACCGCCAGTGCGCCGTCCGCGGCTGCCGCCGACACATCGGCGACGGCGGCATCCTTGACCTCCGCCGGCACCGTGTAGACGAGGACGAACTGGTAGCGAACGTTGCGCCCCATCAGCTCTCCGACGGAGATGCCAAGGTCGGCGCCACCGTCCGTGGCATAGGGGGTGACGGTGCCGTTGGCCGCCAGTACGGCGGCATCGAGCGTGGCATTGGCCGCGGCCGCCACCTCGACGATCACATCGACCCCGTCCGGGGCGACGCGGAGGACGTCCGCAGCGGCGTCGGGGCTGCGGTAGTTGACAATGTGATGGGCTCCGGCCGCACGAGCCAGCTCCGCCTTCTCGTCGCTGCTCACCGTCGCGATCACTCGCGCTCCAGCCCACCGTGCGAGTTGAATCGCCGCGTGGCCGACCGCTCCCGCACCGCCGGCAACCAGCACAGTCTGCGCGGTGAGGGCTTCGGGCGTCAGACGCCGCGGGCCGAGCGCTGAGGAGGTGAGACAGATGTGCGCGGTCAGCGCCGGGATGCCGAGACTGGCGCCCACATCGAACGAGACGCCGTCTGTGAGCGGCACGGCCTGACGCGCGGGCAAGGCGACAAATTCCTGCGCGGTTCCGTTGACCCGTTGCCAGGCCGCTTCCCACAGCCACACCCTCTCACCGACCCGCGATGGATCGACGCCCTCACCAACGGCATCGACGGTACCTGCACCATCCTGGTTTGGCACGTGGGCCGGCTCGACGGGCTCACCGGCGGCATTGCCACGACGGCTCTTCCAATCGGTGGGATTCACTCCGGACACGGCCACGCGGACGCGAACCTCCGAAGGTCCCGGCACAGGCAGGGGGCGATCGACGAGATCGAGCACGTCGGAGTCGCCGGTCTGCGAATACACCACTGCTCTCATGTCACGACCTCGCTTCCGTCCGTATCAATCCGGGCCGAGATCCTAGCCGTGGTCGTGGTCTTCTCGCGGATGCATGGGGAGTCGGAACACGAGCAGGAAGGCGGCGGCCAGCGGTACCAGGCAGGCCCATGCGGTGACTCGCAACGCATCGGTGGGGAGGTGGTGGTCGAACGTCGAGAAGAAGATGGTGCCGAGGATCGCCACCCCGAGCGCGCTGGAGAGCTGCTGGGCGGCTTCCAGCACACCGGAGGCCGACCCGACCTCCTCCATGTTCACGCTCGAGAGGATGAACCGGAATAGTTGGCCAAGGCTGGCGCCCAGACCGGCGCCGACAAAGAAGAGCCCGGGGATGAGCTCCCACGCCGGGACGGAGTTCGCACCGGTGAGGAGCAAGGCGAGCCCGGCGGTGCCCGCCGCGATCAGCAGGATGCCGATGTGGAGCAGATGCCGTCCCAGCCGCTCGACGGCTGCGTTGGATACGAACATGCCGAGGATCATCCCAACCACCATCGGGGTCAGCATCAGTCCGGCCTCGACCGGCGACCAACCCTCGCCGAGCTGACCATAGAGCGAGATGCTGAGCAGCAGCCCCCCGAACGCCCCGAACAGCGCCAGGATCACAGCAACGCCGCTGAGGTAGTCGCGGTTGGTGAGGAGCGTGGGTTCGATCAGCGCGTTGTGCCCCTTGCTCCGCTCGTGTCGCAGGAACACCACCAGCAATACCGCGCCGATCGCCAGGAGCGCGAAGCACCAGACTGGCCAGCCCGCGGTGCGGCCCTGGATCAGCGGGTAGATGATTGCCATCAGCGCCGCGCCGACGAGTGCGACGCCGGCGAGGTCGAGCTTGATGTTGGGGTGGGTGGCGCCGCGCGGGAGCGACCGGAGCGCGAGCGGGAAGGTCACGAGGCCGACCGGGACGTTGATCAGGAACACCAGCCGCCATCCGATGCCCCACAGATTCGCGTCGATGAGCGCCCCGGCGAGCACCGGCGCGGCGAGCATCGGCAGGCCGGTGGCCGGGCCGAACCACCCGAATGCCTTGTTCATCTCGTCCTCGTCGGTGAAAACCTCCTTCATCAACCCAAAGCCCTGGGGAATCATCAGTGCCCCGAAGGCGCCTTGGAGCGCGCGCACGACGATCAAGACGCCGATGCTCGGGGCCAGGGCGCAGGCGGCGGAGAAGAGTGTGAACCCGGCCGAGCCGACGAGGAACAGCCGGCGGCGGCCCAGGATGTCGCCCAGTCGCGCGCCCGCAATCAGGAACACCGCGAATGCGAGCGTGTAGCCGGCGCTCAGCCACTGGATGGTGCTTGCGCTGCCACCAAGCGCGTGATGGATGGATGGCGCGGCGACGTTCACGATCGTGCCGTCCAGGATGTCCATCACGTTGGCGGCCAGAACGACCGCGGCAACGATCCAGCGCAGTGGATAGGCCGGCGTACTCGTGGTGGTGGATGTGGGGGAGGTGGTGGCCATAAGGTCAACGAACAGTGTTCGTTACGAACATCGTACGTGGCGAACATCGTTCCTGTCAAATAGCATGGGACCATGAGCCACCCCGATCGCCATCGCTCGACCCGCGACCGACCCGCAAAGGCTCCGCTCAGCGAGGATGCGGTCGTGGACGCAGCGCTGGCGATCCTGAGGTCAGACGGCCTTGAGGCGGTCACCATGCGTCGGGTCGCGGGCGCCCTGGACACCGGACCCGCCTCGCTCTACGTGTACGTGTCCGGACGCGACGGGCTGCTCGCGGCGATGCTCGACCGCGTTGCCGCCACGATTGAGCTCGAGGCCCCGGATCCCACCCGCTGGCGCGAGCAACTTCACGCCCTGCTCCAAAGGATGCGCCAGACGCTGGTTGATCATCCAGGGATCGCCGCTCTCACCCTGGTCGAACCGCCGACGACCGAGGCGGTGCTGCTCCTGACCGAGAACCTGCTGGGGATCCTGCTCGCCGGCGGACTCGACCCGCAGGAGGCCGCCTGGGCGTGCGACATCCTCGTGCTGCTGGTGACCGCCACCGCCCGCGAGGACGAAGTGCGGCGCGCCCAGGGTCCAAGCGACCCCGCGGAACAGCGCGAGCAGATCGACGAGATCCATCAGACCTTCGCCGCCCTCCCGCCCGACCGGTTCCCGCTGCTGACCGCCTACGCCGGACAGCTGGTGGCCGGCACCAGCGAGGAGCGGTTTCGCTTTGCGGTGGACGTTGTGGTGGAAGGCGTGCTGGCGAGGTCACGCCGGCAGTAGTGCGACCTCACAGGCCGCCTTCGAAACCGCCGGGCGCCTCTTCGGACGCGGCTTTAATAGCATCCAATCGGACAAATATGTCTGTTTAGCATGAAGTAATCCAATATATATGGTATGGCAACGAGCCAATAAGACGAAATCGGCAAGTTTGGCAGGTTTTCTGTCCTTCAACCCAAAACCTCGAATTTCGGCCCTACCCGACGTTCTTATCTCTGAGGGGCGATACTCGGTGACCGTCGACGACATCGTCGCCCGGACCAATGCCCGCACGAACACCGTGCATCGCGCTCTGGCTCGTTTGCAGGACGACGGGTCGGTGATAGCGCCGACACGGGGCTTCTACGTGATGGTGCCGGCTGAGTATCGGGTCCGAGGCTCGGTGCCGGCCGAGTGGTTCATCGACGCCATGATGAAACACCTCAAGCGACAGTACTACGTGGGATTTCTCACGGCCGCAGCGATGCACGGAGCAGCGCACCAACCCCCGCACACATTCCAGGCGGTGACAGACCGGTACCTCCCGCCTCGCGATGTTGGCCGCGTTCGGCTGCGCTTCATCGCAAGCGAGAAGGCGCCGAAAATGCCAGTCGAGCAGCGGACGACTCGCACCGGCTACTTCCGGCTCGGCACGCGCGAAACCACCGCGGTGGATCTCGTCTGGAAGTTCCGCTGGGCGGGTGGGCCGAGCAATGTGGCAACGGTACTCAAGGAGCTTGGAGACCTCGACGGCGACCTTCTCGCCAGGACGGCGTCCATCCGGGATCGCTCGGTAGTGCGTCGGCTTGGCTGGATGCTGGCCCGGTTCCGTCCGGATGTCGACCTCCATTGGCTGCGCGTAGTTGCGCGACCCTCCGAAGGCGATCCCGTGCTCCTTGATCCGCGGGGCCCCAAGCGCGGTTACTTGGATCGGGACTGGGGGGTTCGCGCCAATGCCACGGTGGAGCCCGACGTGTGATTCCCGAGGCCTTCATCACGGAGTGGTCACGTCAGGCGCCATGGCCCACCGACACGCAGATCGAACAGGACCTCATCCTTTCGCGCCTCACGGTGGAGATCGCCAACAACCCAGTGCTCGGCCCGGAGTTCGCCATGCGCGGCGGCACCTGCCTCCACAAGCTGCATCTTCCTGAGCCGTACCGGTATTCGGAGGATCTGGATTACGTGCGGCGCACGCATTCCGGCATCAAGCCGTACATGGACGCTCTGCGCAGCATCGTGACTGGAGTCGGCCTGATCGAGCACGGCTACCAGCAGGTCGGCCAGATGGTGCACATGATCTTCGACGCCGAACCGACGTCGGGCGTCGGAAGAATTCGGGTCAAGATCGAGACAAATGTCCGTGAAGTCGAGAGCTTTGGTGAGCGCCGTGATCACCCGTTCAGCGTTCAGTCGTCATGGTGGCAGGGCAAAGCAGAGATCCCGACCTTCTCGCTCGAGGAACTGATGGGGACCAAGCTGCGCGCCCTGTACCAGCGACGCAAGGGCCGTGATCTCTTCGACCTCTGGCTCGCGCTGCACGACGAACAGGTCGATGGCGACCGCATCGTTGGGGCTTTCCACCATTACATGGGTGAGGAGGCATTCGGCTTCCGTGACCTCGCCGACAACCTCATCGACAAACTGACGAACAGCGACTTTCAGGATGACCTCACTCAGCTGATCCTTGAGCCGCCGAGGGGCTACGACCCCACGGCCGCCGCCGACATGGTGATGGAGCAACTCGGCAGCCGGTTGCGCGGCGCTCCGGATCTGTCCGCGATCGCCGACGGCGAGTGGCGGGCCGAGCGGTAGATGCGGCGCCCCAGGTGGGGTAGTGGCCAACCCTCAAGAACATCGGCTTCGACGGCGGCCTTACAGGCCGCCTTCGAAACCGATGGAGCTAAGCGGATTCGAACCGCTGACCTCCTGGACTTCGCCGTCAAGGTCGCTTTGCTCCCTTGACTGCTTCGTGGCGGGATCTGCTGGGTAGCAGATCCCTTGATCCAGGCTTTCGCCTGGATCGCCCCCAGGTGGGTAGTGGGCCAAACCACGAAACCCGATCGTCTCGGGGGTACGGCCTGGTGGGCCGCACCCCCACATATGGAGCTAAGCGGATTCGAACCGCTGACCTCCTGGGTGCGATCCAGGCGCTCTCCCAACTGAGCTATAGCCCCGCGAGGGGCGGAAGTATATCGACTACGGGCGGGATTCCGGCAGTAGCGGGCAGGGGCACGGCTTGGCCGCGAGCAGCTCGAGTTGGCGTTCCGGCGGGTCGACGAATGCCGTTTGCACACTCGATCCGGTTGCGGCTTCGGGGTCGAGCGGGGAGTGGTGGTTGAAGCCGCGTGCCGTCATCTCCGAAACCAGCCGCTCGTGCCGGGCATACAACGCTGCGAGCTTGCCCTCCCAGCGAAGCGTCTCGGGATGGCTGCGGTATCCGCGCCTGTCCTCGCTCAGGATTGTCCACAGTGCGTGCAGCTCACGGTGCTCGCCCAGCAGGTGGTTTCGGCAGAGCAGCGCCGGGTCGACGTCCCAGATCCTCACAGGCGGCCCTCGCGATCCCAGGATGTCAAAATTGTGTGAGATTTGGCCGTGGGAACCGCGTGCGGCCTTGACACGATCGGCACTTGGGGTACGGTTGTCGCACGATGCTCCGACCCGCCTACGGATCGCCTGGAAACTCGATTCGCAAACTCGGCTTTGTCGCAGAAACCGAGCAACACGTCGTCATACCGTGGGTGGCGTGCCAAAGCCGAACACGACCCCTGCGGCTCTGCTGCGAACCCACCCGTCGGCCCATCCCTGAACGCTCGTATGTGTCGCCTCCCGATCGCGTACCGACTCGTCGGGGCGGCGGTTTCGGCGTCGCCGAAGCGCTTCGGCACGTGTTTGGCGGTAACGACGTCGTGGAACCTCCCGCAGCGGGTTTGCGCCGTGGACGAGTGGGTAGTCTGCGGTCTTCGTACTGACGCTGAGCGACTCAAGGGGGACGGCATGACTTCTGGCGCGGTGACCGATGGTGGGAATACCCGAGTACTCGCCGATAGCCACAAGCTCCCCATGCTGGGGTTGGGCGTCTGGCAGGTACCCAACGGCTCGGAGTGTGTGTCGACCGTACGATCGGCACTCGAGGTCGGATATCGCCATATCGACACCGCCCAGGCGTACGGCAACGAGGAGAGCGTCGGGCGGGCGCTCCGCGAAAGCGACATTCCTCGCGAGGAACTCTTCATCACCACGAAGTTCTACCCCGAAAGCGCAGACCCGTCGGCCGAGGCTGAGCACAGTCTCCGGCGTCTCCGACTCGATTACGTCGACCTCTACATCATCCACTGGCCCAAGGGCGGTGCGACGTGGGCATGGCCGGGCATGGAGAAGGCGCACGAGCGCGGCCACGCGCGGTCGATCGGCGTCTCCAATTTCAGCGTCACCGAGTTGGACGAGGTGAGTGCGGTTGCAAGCGTCGCGCCTGTCGTCAACCAGGTGCAGTTCAGCCCGTTCGCCTATCGCAGCGCGCTGCTCGAAGACTGCCGGCGGCGCAACATCGCGCTGGAGGCCTACAGCCCCCTCGGCGTCGGCGCTCATCTCTCCAACCCGGCGATCGTTGCGATCGCCAAGCGCCTCGGTCGCACGCCGGCACAGGTACTGCTGCGGTGGTGCCTCCAGCATGACGTGCCTGTCCTCACGAAGTCCACGCGCCGCGAACGCCTCGAGGAAAACGCGCAGATCTTCGACTTCGCGCTGTCGGATGAGGACATGTCTGAGCTCGATCGCCTCGATCAAACCGGTGGTACCGCCGAGGCCCGTGAGACGACGTGGTGGTGAGGGCCGTGCCTCAGCTCCAGGCAAGCGAGCTGCGCGTCGACCAGTAGTCGTCGGCTGATTCGGCCAGTTCGGGAAGCTCCGGCACGGCGTCGATATCGAGAGCGCGCAGGTTGCCGGCCAGCATCGGGGCGCTGACCGCACCGCTCAAAACGACATCTGACCACGGCTCGGCGATGGCCGCTGCGATCGCAATCGCATCGGGCCCGACGTCCAGCTCCCGCGCGGCTTGCCGGAGCGGCGGCGGTGCGGCGTGCTCGGCCAGCCGGCCATTGGCGAGGGCCTCCTTGACGATCACCTGGAGGCCGGCGTCGTGGGCGCGCTGGAGCGCCGCGCCAGCCGAGCGCTCGTGCAGGTTCCAGGTCGCCTGAACGGTGTCGAACAGTCCCAGCTCGAGCGCTCGGTCGATTGTGTCGGATTGGCGCGGGCCGGTGGCGGTGAAACCGATCGCAACCCCGGAGTCGCGAAGCGCCCGGAGCTCGGCAATCAGCTCGGCATCGTCGAGCACGCCGCTCTCAATGGTCGCCGAATGGATCTGATAGAGGTCGAGGCGGTCTCCGAGAAGCGCTTGGGTCTCGGAAAGTTGAGCGCGGAACCTTTCGACACTGAGATCCTTCTGCTCCTGCACGGGAGCATCCATGTCCCAGTTGCCGGTGTAGGCATAGCCCCACTTCGAGCCGATCACGAGTGCGTCGGGGTTCGGCCGGCGCGACGAAAGCCACGACGCCAGAAACGCCTCGGCCAGGCCGTATGAGCGGGCCGCGTCGAAGTACCGCACTCCGCTCGCAAACGCGGCGTCCATCAGATCGTGTGCACGCCGCTCGAGTGCCTCGCGGCTGCGGTCGTCACCCAGATCCCGGTCGCGGCCGAGGTTGATGTACGCGGGCCGCCCCACGGCGGCCAAACCAACCCCGATGGGACAGGATGCGATCGCCTGATCGAGCACAGCCATCGCCGGATACTACGTCCAGCTACGTGGAATTCTCGGACTCGGCCGCCATCAGCGTCGGAGGGATCGCCGGTGGTTCGGGTAGAGTCCCAGAACGCGCGATGAGGCTCGCGCCTAACCGCCCTCCTGGGCTGATGGCCTCTACCACTTGGTAGAGCCACGTCCTGGAGGTGTGCGATGAGTGATCTTGCCCTGGCAGCGCTGCTCACAACAGCGATTCTTTTGGCGAGCATGGTGTCGATCGAGGCCGGCCTGTCGGTCGCGTTGATCGAGTTGGCGGCCGGCGTGGCCGTCGGCAACCTGTTCACAGTGACGGTGCCCGATTGGCTCGCGTTCATCGGAACGTTCGCCGGCGTGCTCTTGACGTTCCTCGCCGGCGCCGAGGTGGACGTCCCGCAGTTTCGGCGCGAGTGGCGCGCCAGCGTGCTGATCGGCTCGGTCTCGTTTGCCGCGCCGTTCGTGGTCGCACTCGCGGCCTGCTATTGGATCGCCGGCTGGAACCGAGACGCGGCCGAGATCGGGGGTCTTGCGCTCTCGACCACCAGCCTCGCTGTTGTCTACGCCGTGCTGGTCGAAACCGGTCTCAACCGCTCACTGATCGGCAAACGGATCATGTCCGCGACGTTTATCACCGACATCCTCACCGTGATCGGACTGTCGGTGTTGTTCGTCACCCCCAACCTGTGGGTGATCCCGTTCGTGGTGCTCTCGATCGCGTTCATCTGGGGGCTGCCCAAGGTCGCGCCGTGGTTCTTTGGTCGCTACGGCGATCGAGTGATCGAACCCGAAATCAAGCTGGTGTTCGCGGCGCTCTTCATCCTCATCTACTTCGGCACCAAGGCCGACAGCCAACCGGTGCTGCCGGCGTTCATCCTGGGACTGGCGATGAGCTCCCACTACGCCCAGCACCGCAAGGAGCAGGAGCGCATCCGGGTGGTCGCGTTCGCCTTTCTGACGCCGTTTTTCTTCATCAAGGGCGGCCTCAACGTCTCGCTCTCGGCGGTATGGGCAAACATCGGCGTGCTCGGCTTGCTGATCGTCGCCAAGATCGCGCCCAAGTTCGCGGGCGTCTATCCGCTGGCGCGTCGCTATACCGCACCGCACGCTGCGTTCACCACGCTTTTGATGTCGACGGGGTTGACGTTTGGCACGATCACGTCGCTGTACGGATTGCAGGCGGGGATCATCACCAAGACCCAGTTCTCGCTGCTGGTAACGGTGGTGGTGCTGTCGGCGATCGTGCCCACCGCGATCGCTCAGCACTTCTTCAGCCCGAGCCACGACCAGCTCTCAGCCGAAGTCGACCCCGCTGAGCGCGGCGCACCCAGCCCACCGCGGGAGAGCGCCGAGCTGGCCTGAATAAATGGTGCCAGGCACCATTTATTCACGCGGGTGCGGCTTTGTGTTCCCATCCGTGGAACGCGGCCAGGTCGCCGGCCTCCCAGGCCTCGCGCAGCCCCGGCGTGCTCAGATCCCAGTCCGGGCGGATCTCGCGGGTTGCATCGCGCAGGTCGCGGCGGAGGTCTTCGATCGATGGCCGTCCCCAAAACCAGTAGCCGTTGTAGATGCTGTGGACGATCAGCCCGGGCTTGAGCACCAGCGTGTGGGGAATCATCGGATCGTTCTCGGGGTCGGTGTACTCCTGGATGTCGAGGTCTTTCTGGACGATCCGCTCGGGATCCGAGAGAAACGGCCACGGCGCGCCGACAGATGCCCGGAACTCCTGGAGGGTGTGGTGGGGATCGGTCGCGATCGTGACGACCTGGGTGTAGGCGACGGCGATCTGCGGGTAGTACCGCGCCAGCTGGAGGTGCTGCTGATGCTCCTTGGGGCAGTAATGGCCGCGGGCGAGCATCAGGATCAACGGGTCATCGCCCTGAATCTCGCTGAGTGTGCGGGGCGTTTCGGTGTGATCGGGAAGCGTGTAGTCGGGGAACTTGGCCCCAGGTGTGATATCGGGACGCATCGCTGACCTCCGGTCGTGGGGATCGGTTGACGGGTACTGCCAAGCTACACCCTTATCCACGACAGCGAGGCTCTGTGGGATGTGCGAATCTTGGGATGACCACATCAACGAAGGAGGCCGCCATGAGCAGCTCCGCCGAAGGCACCGATACAGCGGTCGACATGAAGCTCGAGGTCGTCGTGATCCCCGTTGCCGACGTCGATCGCTCCAAGCAGTTCTACGAAGGCTTGGGATGGAGGCTGGATGCCGACTTCCCCTTTGAGAACGGCTTTCGGGTCGTCCAGCTGACGCCGCCCGGGTCGGGATGCTCGGTCCAGTTCGGCGCCAAGATCACGTCGGCTGAGCCAGGTTCGGCCGAGGGGCTTTACCTGATCGTCTCCGACATTCAGGCCGCGCACGACGAACTCGTCGGGCGGGGGGTCGACGTCAGCGAGGTGTTCCACCCGGGTTCGCCCGGCGCGCAATTCCAGCTCGTTGGCACGGCCGATCGCGTCAGCGGACCCGCCCCCGATCATTCCAGCTACGGGTCATTTGCCACGTTCCGCGATCCGGACGGCAACCGCTGGTTGTTCCAGGAGGTCACCACCCGGCTTCCCGGCCGGATCGAGGCGGACACCACCTTCGCTTCGGCCGCCGAGCTCTCGACCGCGCTCCAGCGCGCGGCCGCAGCGCACGGCGAGCACGAGGCCCGCACCGGCAAGGCAGATCCCGAGTGGCCCGTCTGGTACGCCGAGTACATGGTGCGCGAGCAGGCCGGTGAGGAGCTGCCTCTATGAGTAACGACTACGACGTGATCGTGCTCGGCGGTGGCTCACCAGGCGAGCACTGCGCCGGTGCGCTGGCGGCCGGTGGCCTGCGCGTGGCCGTGGTCGAGCGTGAGCTGGTGGGCGGCGAGTGCTCCTACTGGGCCTGCATTCCGTCCAAGACACTGCTTCGTCCCGGCGAGGCGGTGCACGCCGCGAACGAGGCGGCGGCGAGCGCAACCGTGGACGTGGACGCCGCCCTGGCCTGGCGCGACTTCATGGTCTCCAACCACACCGACGCCGGACAGGAGCGCTGGCTCGCGAGCAACGACATTGCCCTGCTACGCGGCAGTGGCCGGCTCGCGGGAACCGGGGTCGTGGAGGTCGCGGGGGTGAAACACACCGCCGATCATGTGGTGCTCGCAACCGGTGCTGACCCCTTCATCCCGCCGGTGCCGGGGCTGCGCGAGCTCGAAGGCATCTGGACGAACCGCGAGGTCACGGCAATGACGAGCGTGCCTCGCCGGCTGCTGATCCTCGGTGGCGGGCCGGTGGGCGTCGAGATGGCACAGGCCGTGCGCCGGCTGGGAGGAGAGGTGGCGCTGGTCGAGGGTTCAGACCACGTGCTGCCCCACGAGCCGGCGCCGCTCGGCGCCGCCCTCGGCGAGGTGCTGGGAAGGGACGGCATCGAACTGGTGCTCGGCACCCAGGCACAGGCGGCTCGGCGCGACGGCGACCAGTACGTGCTGGAGTTCGAGGACGGTCGGGAGCTTCGCGGTGACCGACTGCTGGTCGCCACCGGCCGCCGGCCACGTGTGGACGACATCGGGCTCGAGACGGTCGGCGTCGAAGCCGGCGACCATGGAGTTCCCGTGGATTCGCGGCTACGAGTCGGCGAGCGACTGTGGGCAATTGGGGACGTCACCGGTATCTGGAACCTGACCCACGTCGGCAAGTACCAGGGCCGGGTGGTTGCCTCAAACATTCTGGGCGAACCTCGCGAGGCCGACTACGAGGCGGTGCCGCGGGCGGTGTTCACCGATCCGCAGGCCGTGGCTGTCGGAGGAACGGAGGGGCGCTTCAGCGCGACGGCGAAGATCGCCGAGATCGCAAAGACCGCCACCTACACCCGTGCCTACGCCGAGAGCAACGGGTTCTTGACGCTGCTCAGCGACGGCGAACGGCTGACCGGGGCCTATGCGCTCGGGCCGGAGGCCGGCGAGTGGCTGCAGCAGGCCACGCTCGCTATTCGCGCGCATGTATCGCTCGAGGTGCTGCTCGACACGATCCAGCCCTTCCCGACCTTCTCGGAGATCTACCTGGATGCTCTCAAAGCGCTGCGCATCGAGATCCGCTCCGACCGCGAGGTGGTGGAGGCGGCGTCGCCGTGAGCGAGGTCGCCCACGAAGGCGATGCGCCGCTGGCGGCGCTCAACAGCCCGGCTGGAGTGGCGCTGATCACGGCCACCACCCTGGCCTCCACAGTCGGGTTCTTCGACGCCAACGTCGTCAACGTCGCCGTCCCCGCGATCAGCACCGACCTGCACGCGAGCATCGCCAGCCTCCAATGGGTGCTGACGGGCTACCTGCTGGCTGTGGCCGGCCTGCTGCTGATCGCCGGAGCGTTGGCCGACCGGTTCGGGCGCCGTCGGATCCTGATTGTCGGTCTGGTCGTGATGCTCGTCGCATCGGTGCCGTGTGCCCTGGCCCCCTCATCGAGCCTGCTGATCGCGGCGCGGGTGGTGCAGGGAGTCGGGGGAGCGCTGGTGGTGCCCAGCAGTCTTGCGCTCCTGAACGGCACTCTGCGCGTCCCCGACCGCGCACGCGGCATTGGGATCTGGGCCGGCCTCGCGACCCTCGGTACCACCGTCGGTCCGTTCGTCGGCGGCTGGTTGGTCGATAACGCGTCCTGGCGATGGCTGTTCGTCGCCAATGCCCCGTTGATCCTGGGCGCCCTGCTCGCGCTCACCCGCGTGCCCGAAAGCACCGAAGCCCGGCGGGCGCTCTCGCCCGACGTCGCCGGCGGTGTGCTCGCGATTCTCGGGCTGGCCGGCGTGATCTACGCCCTCACCGACGGGGCTGCGCACGGGTGGCTGAGCGTTCCGGTGATACTCGCGCTGGTGGTGGGAGTGGGGTCGCTGGCGGCACTGGTGCCGGTGGAGCGGCGGCAGCGCTCACCGATGCTCCGCGTATCGCTGTTTCGATCGCGGCAGTTTGACGCCATCAACGTCACGACCGTGATCTTCTACGGGGCTCTGGCCGCCTCCGGATACCTGCTTGTCCTGCAATGCGAGTTGCAGCTGGGCCTCTCACCGACGGAGGCCGGGGCGGCGCTGATCCCGGGCTCGGCGGTGTTCTTGGCACTCTCGCCGATCAGCGGCGCGCTCGTCGCCCGGATCGGGCCTCGGCGCTTGATGGCCACGGGGATGCTGTTCGTGGCCGCCTCACTGGGATGGATGTCCACCGCCCAGGCGGGCTCGAGCTATGTCACAGCGATTCTCCCGGGGGCGCTGCTGTGGGGCCTCGGTCTGGGGCTGGCGGTCACCCCATTGACCGCCGCGGTGTTGGCCGCGGTGAGCGACGCCGACCTCGGCGAGGCCTCGGCGATCAACGATGCCGCGTCGAGGCTTGGGGGTGTGATCGCCGTGGCGGCGGTCCCCGCGCTGGTCGGCGCGACCGCCGACACGAGCCTGACCGATGCCCTCGCCAGCGGCTATCAATCGGCCATGATCGTGGTGGCCGGCGCATGCGTCGTCGCAGCCATCATCACCGCGCGGTTCGTATCCGACGTCGGCGCTGAGACTCCGAGCTTTGCTCCGCCGCCACCTCATGGGTGCGCACCTCCGAACCTGAATCGCCCCCGACCCCAATCGCTGGAGGCAGCATGAAGCTCACCGGCCAGACCGTTGTCGTGCTCGGCGGAAGCGCCGGGATCGGACTGGAGACCGCTCGCTCGGCCCGCGCCGAGGGTGCGGATGTCATCCTCGTCGCCCGAAATCCCGAGCATCTGGCGGATGCCGCGCGTGAGGTGGGAGCCACCGCCAGCGAGGCCTTCGACGCGACCGATCCCGCCCAGCTCGAGCGGTTCTTCGGCGGGCTGTCATCGATCGATCATGTGCTGGTCTCGGCCGGAGCGCCGTCCTATGCACCGTTGCGTGAGATCGACTTCGACCGGGCCGAGCGGGATGTGGCCGAGCACCTGTTTCTGCCGATCCATGTCGCGCGCATCACCGCCGACAAGGTGCGGCCCGGTGGCGGGCTGATCTTCATGAGCGGCACCGGCGCCCGGAGGCCGGGTGTGGGCCTGGCGGTCGTGACGGCTCTGACCGCGGCGATGCCGGCGCTGATCAAGAACCTCGCGCTCGAGATCGCCCCGGTTCGGGTCAACCTGATTGCCCCGGGGTTCGTCGATACGCCGCTCTCGGCCAGGATCCTCGGCGACCAGCTCGAGGAGCGTCGGGCCGAGCTTCGTGCCACCCTGCCGATCGGGCGGGTCGTCGGTCCCGAGGATGTCGCAGCGCTCGCGGTTCACCTGATGGCAAACACCGCACTGACCGGTGCGACCTACGACATCGACGGCGGCCAGCAGATCGTCGCGGACTGAGCCGTTCAGCCGAGCGCGACCTCGATGTCTGCACCGAGGCCTTCGCCGAGCTCCTGGAGGATCGGCTTGGTGCGGGCCTGCCAGCGCGGGCCACAGCGCGTGTCGGGGCCGGCCGCGGTGAGAGAGCAGACGATCTGGCCCCGGCAGAACACCGGGGCTGCGATCGCGACGCCGCCGAGTGAGTACTCGCCGCGGGAGGTGGCGATTCCCGAGAGCCGGGTGCTGTCGAGGCGTTTGGCGAGATTCTCGGCGGTGGGCGTGTTGGGGGTGAACTGTTCGAGCTCGCCCTCGAGCACTGCCCTGATCACCTCCGGCGGTGCGTGAGCCAGTAGCGTCCGCTGACCCGCACCGGCGTACAACGGCAGCGCCTCACCGATGCGAAACGCAAGCCTGACGGCGTGGCGGGATTCGACCTGCTGCACGCACACGGCGTGAAGGCCGGCCCGAACGGCGAGCACGGAGGTCTCGTCGGTCAGCTCGGCCAGTCGCTTCAGTGCCGGCGCTGCGATCGAGGCGAGCTCGGATCGCCCGATGCGCCCCGAGGACTGAGCCAGCAGAGGGCCGGTTGCGACCAGCCCACCGGAGTCGACGACGAACCCCTGGTTTCGGAGCGTTCGCAGGTACCGGTAGGCGGTGCTGAGTGGGATCCCGGCCGTCTGGGCCAGCTCGTCGGCCCGAGCCGGGCCGGTCTCGAGCACCGCGCGCAGCAATGCCAGCCCTCGGTCGAGCGATCCCGGCGGTGAGCCTGCAGGTGGTGGGATGTTCTCGTCCACTGAGAACACGACCCTACTGCACAGCGAGACCGCGTGTATCGTCAGATCTTGATGGCATTCGAGGAGGGAACCATGAGCACATCAATCAACGCCGGCCCCAGCGTCGCGCGATCGCTGGTCGATATCGATCGATACCCGATCGGCGATCTGACCAGTCCAGCCGGTGTCGAACTGGTGGAGCGGTGCCGAGCCGATCTCGCCGTCGGCGGGGCCTGCCAGCTCGACGGCTTCCTGCGACCCGCCGCCGTCGATCAGCTCGTCGCCGACGCGCTCGAGCTGGCCTCGGGCGCGCACCGCAGCGAGGCGACCGCCAACGTGTACTTCGAAGACGTCGACGACTCACTGCCCGCCGACGACCCCCGCCGGGTCATGGAGCGTGCCTCTCAGGCCACGATCGCCTACGACATGGTGCCCGCCGATGCAGCCATCCGTGCCCTGTATGAGTGGGACTCGCTGCTGGAGTTCGTCGCAGCCGCGCTCGACAAGCATCCGTTTTACCGAAATGCCGATCCCCTCGGTGGGCTGAACGTCGTCTATTACGAGGAGGGCGACGAGCTGGGGTGGCACTTCGACCGCGCCGAGTTCGTGGTGACGTTGATGCTTCAACCCGCCGCCGTGGGCGGCGACTTCGAGTACGTCCCCAATCTGCGGACTCCGCAGGATGAGAACTACCCGGCGGTCGGCCGCCTGCTCCAGGGCGACATGACCGACGTCGTCCATCTGCCCAGCCGGGCCGGCACGCTCGCATTCTTCCGAGGCCGCCACTCGATCCACCGAGTCACGCCGATCGTCGGCGACGTGCTGCGGATCAACGCCGTGCTGGCGTTTGCCGACAAGCCCGATCAGCGGCTGAACGTCTTGACCCAGCAAATGTTCTACGGACGCACAGCCCAGTGAGCACCGTCATCAACAACGAGGTGCTCTCCAACGTCACCGCCCAGCGCGGCTCGACGCTCCGTTGCAAGGGCTGGAAGCAGGAGACGATCCTGCGCATGCTCGAGAACAACATGGAAGTCGCCGAGCATCCCGAGCGGCTCGTGATCTACGGCGGCATCGGCAAGTGCGCGCGCAACTGGGAGAGCTACCACGCGATCGTGGCAGCGCTGAAGGCGCTCGAGAACAACGAGACGCTGGTGATGCAGTCAGGCATGCCGGTGGCGGTCTTTCGCACGCACCGGCTGGCACCCCGGGTCGTGATGGCCACGACCAACTTCGTCCGGCCCACCTGGCAGCGGTTTTACGAGCTGCAGGACGCAAACCTCACGATCTTTGCCCAATACACGGCGGCGCCATGGGAATACATTGGCACCCAGGGCGTGATCCAGGGCACCTTCGAAACCCTGCGATCGGTCGGCAACATCCACCTGGGCGGCTCGCTTCAGGGCAAGATCCTGCTGTGTGCCGGCATGGGCGGCATGGGCGGAAATCAGCCCCGCGCGATGACGATGCTCGGCGGCGTTGCCATCTGCTGCGACGTTGATC
Source organism: uncultured Actinomycetes bacterium (assembly GCA_963708725.1). Taxonomy (GTDB): domain Bacteria; phylum Actinomycetota; class Thermoleophilia; order Gaiellales; family JAICJC01; genus CAVPTL01. Next base: position 73,971 of record CAVPTL010000009.1, read on the forward strand.
GCCGCATCATCGACCGGCGCATGGAGGTCGGCTACGCCGACGTGGTCGCCGGGTCACTCGATGAGGCCATCGCGCTTGCACAGGGCGCGGCCAGCCGAGGCGAGCCGCTCGGTATCACGCTCGAGGGCAATGCGGTCGACGTGTTCGAGGAGTGCCTGCGGCGCGAGTTTCGTCCCGACATCGTCACCGAGATGACCCCGGCCCACGACCCACTCGCCTACATCCCGACCGGCCTCACCGCCGAGCAGGCCGAGCTGGCGCGAAGCGAGGATCGCGACGGCTACTTCGAGCGGTCACGCGACTCGATGGTGCGCCAACTCGCGGCCATGAACGCCTACTCCGATCGTGGCGCCGTCGTGTTCGAGTACGGCAATCAGATCCGCCGGCAGTGCGAGGAGCACGGGATGGCCGACGCGATGAAGATCCCGGGGTTTGTGGCCGCCTACCTGCGACCGCTGTTCCTCGAAGGTCGCGGCCCGTTTCGCTGGACATGCACGAGCGGGGAGGAGTCCGATCTCGCCCGCCTTGACGACCTGGTGATGGAGCTCTTCCCCGACGACGACATCCCGACTCGGTGGATCACACTGGCCCGCGAGCATGTGCCGATCGAGGGCCTGCCGGCTCGCGTGTGTTACCTCGGGTTTGGTCAGCGCAAGCGCTTTGGCCTCGCGGTCAACGAGCTGATCCGGCGGGGCGAGGTCAAAGGGCCGGTCGCATTCAGCCGCGACAATCTCGATTCCGGCTCGATCATCAACCCCACGTTCGAGACCGAGAACATGCCCGACGGCTCCGATGTGATCTCGGACTGGCCGTACCTCAACGGCCTCCTGAATGCCTCGTCGATGTGTGATCTGATCGCGATTCAGGCCAACTACGCGATGGGCGATTCCGTCCACACGGGCGTCACCATGATCGCCGATGGCTCCGACGAGGCCGATCTCAGACTCGAAGCGGCGTTGACCGTCGACTCGGGGATCGGGGTCGTTCGCCACGCCCAGTCGGGCTACGAGCGGGCTCGCGAGGTGGTGGAGGAGCTCGGCCCCGACGAGGGGCTCTCGGTTCCGCTGTGGTGGACACGCGAGGCGACGTTCGGCCCCGAGGGGTAGACCCGCGATGAGCGGGCGCGTCCTGATCCGTGGAGCCTCCGAGCTTCTGACCTGCGCCGCGGGAGCGCCCGATGGGATCGGGCGGATCCCCGGCGGGTCGGTGCTGATCGAGGGCGAACGGATCGTCGCGGTGGGGGCGCTGGGCGAGGTGTCGGCTGAGACGGTGATTGACGCCGGCGGCCGTGTGGTCATGCCGGGTTTCGTCGATTGCCATACCCACGTGGTCTTCGGCGGATCGCGGGTGGACGAGTACGTCGCGCGCTGCGCCGGCCTCGAGCCGCCCCCGTCGGCCCCGACGGGGATCGTCGGCACGATGGCTGCAACCCGGCCGCTGGATGCCCGCGCGCTGGCCGCTGCCTCTGCCGGTCGCCTGCGCGAGATGCTCGCGCATGGCACCACCACCGTGGAGTCAAAGACGGGCTATGGCCTTGCCCGCGACAGCGAGCTGGCGATGCTCGAGGCCAACGCCCTGCTGCAACACGAGGTGGGGGTCGACATCGTCTCGACCTATCTCGGCGCCCACGCGCTGCCGCCCGACAGGGACCGAGAGGCCTACGTCCAGGAGGTCGTCGAAACCATCCCGGACATCGCCGCCCGCGGGCTCGCATCGTTTTGCGACGTGTATTGCGACGACGGGTACTTCACGCTCGCCGAGAGCCGTCGGATCCTCGAGGCGGGGCTCGCCCACGGGCTCCAGCCAAAGCTCCACCTCGACGCCTATTCCCACACCGGCGCCGCGCTTCTGGCGGCCGAGCTCGGCGCGACCACGGTCGACCATCTCAACCACACCAGCGCCTCCGAGCTGGAGGCGCTGGCCGCCGCCGGAGTGGTCGGGGTCGTGATGCCGCTGCTCGACTTCGCCGCTCAGAACCCGACCGCCACCCACGCCCGCACGCTGGTCGACGCGGGCGTTCGGATCGCGCTTGCCACCGACATCTGCCCGGGGTGTTACAGCGCGAGCATGCAGCTGGTGATCCAGCACGCGTGTCGCACGGGCGGGCTCTCGGTCGCCCAGGCGATCCGGGCCGCGACCATCGATGCCGCCGCCGCGGTCGGGCGCGGCCAGGCGGTCGGTTCGCTGGAACCCGGAAAGCAGGCCGATGTGGTGATTCTCGATACCGCACGGCATGAGGACATCGCCTACCGGATCGGCCACAACGCGGTGTCGACCGTGATCCGGCGGGGGACACCGATCGCGTGATCCGTACGGTCAATGCCGCCCATCTGCTGCTCGACGACGGCTGGGTTACGCCTGGACACGTGGTCGTCGACGAGCACGGGACAATCCAGGACGCCGGTGGGGGTAGGCGAGCCAACGCCGACCTCGAGCTGTCTGGGTACGTGCTGCCCGGTGTGGCAAACCTCCATTCCCATGCCCATCACCGCGGTCTGGTCGGATACGCCGATCGGCTTGCCTCCGGCAGCATGGCGACGCTGTGGACGTGGCGCGAGGTGATGTATCGCCACCTGCTCGCACTCGATCCCGACGACCTCGAGGCCTATGCGACGCTCGCCTACATCGAGATGCTGCGCCGGGGGTACACCGCCGTGGGGGAGTTTCACTATCTCCACCACGACCGCGACGGCCGCCGCTACGCCGACAGGGCCGAGATGAGCGATCGGATCGTCGCCGCCGCCGAAGCTTCGGGGATCGCGCTCACGCTGCTGCCGGTGCTGTACACCTCGGGTGGGGTGGGGCGCCCGCCCGCGCCGGAGCAGCGCCGCTTCACCACTGACGTGGATGAGTACCTGGCGCTGCTCGCCGAGCTGGATTTCCGCACCGCGCAGGATTCGCTGGTGCGAATCGGCGCGGCGCCCCACAGTCTCCGCGCCGTCGCCCCGAGCGAGCTCGAAGCGCTGCTCGGCGCGCGGCCCGACGGCCCGATCCACATTCACGCGGCCGAGCGCACGGAGGAGGTCGCCGAGGTCACCGCCGGGCTGGGGGCGCGGCCGATCGAGTGGCTCTTGGCCCACACTCCGATCGACGAGCGCTGGACGGTGATCCACGCCACCCACATGACCGCCGCCGAGCGCCAGCGTCTCGCCGGTAGCGGTGCGGTCGCGGGGGTGTGCCCGCTGACCGAGGCGAACCTGGCGGACGGGCGCTTCGATCTTGCCGAGTACCGGCACGAGGGCGGGCGGCTGGGAGTCGGCACCGACGCCAACCACCTGATCGACCTGCCGGGCGAGCTGCGCATGCTCGAGTACGGGCAGCGGATCGTGGGACACCGTCGGGACTCGCTGCTCGAAGACGGCGAGACGAGCGTGGGTGCGGTGCTTTTCGGACTCGCTGCAAGCGGCGGCGCCCAGGCCCTGGCGCAGCCGATCGGAGGCATCTGTCCGGGCCTGCGTTGCGACCTCGTCGAACTCGACCCAACACATCCCAGCTTCGCGGGACAGTCGCCATCGACGATACTCGACAGCTGGATCTTCTCGACCGCCTCTGACTCACTCGTGCGCACAGTCCTGATTGCCGGCCAGCCCGTCATCCGCGATGGTCACCATCCGCTCGAACGCGCGGCCCGCGAGCGGGTGGACGCGGTCATGAGCAAACGACACGATGCGGGGAGCACCAGCCCGTGACGGTGGTGATCGACGGGCGCAGCTTGACGGTGGCGGACATGGTTGCCGTCGGCCGCGAACACGAGCCGGTGGCGCTGGCGCCCGCCGCGATCGACTCGATGGCGGCGGCTCGCCGAGCGCTCGAGGGCGCGGTCGCCGCCGGGCATCGCATCTATGGCGTCTCGACGGCCGCGGGGGCGCTCCAGCGGGTCGATCTGGGCGCGTCTGAGACCCGTGATTTCAACCGGCTGATGCTACAGAACTGCCGCGTCGGGATGGGCCCTCCAGCTTCCCGCGAGATCGTGCGCGGCACGCTGCTTCGGCTTGCGAACAATCTCGCCCGCGGGATCACCGGCGTGCGGCCCGAACTCGCCCAACTGATCGTCCAGGCGGTGAACGAGGACTGGCAGATCGAGGTGCGGATACTGGGCTCGGTCGGTCAGGCCGATCTGGTGCCGATGTCGGAGCTGATGACCCAGCTGCTCGACATCGCCGAGTTCACACTCGAGGCCGGCGAGGGCATGGCGGTGATCGACAACAACGCGTTTTCGACCGCCATCGCGAGCTTTGCGTTCCACGACCTCGAGCGACTCGCCGATGCGCTCGACGTCGCTGCCGCGCTGGAGATGGAGGGCTATCTCGCCAACCCGTCGACCCTTCACCGCATCCTGTCCGAGCGGCCGTATGCCGGGCTTGCCGAGTCGGCTGACCGGCTGCGCAAACTGCTCGACGGCAGCTGGATCTGGCGTGCCGGCGTGCCTCGAAACCTCCAGGATCCTCTGACCTACCGCTGTATCCCTCAGATCCATGGAGCCCTGCGTGACACGCTCGGGTTTGCCCGCGGTCAGCTGGGAGTCGAGCTCAACGCCGCCCAGAGCAACCCCCTGGTCGACGTCGCCGCCGAGCAGGTGGTCACGGTGGGCTGCTTCGACATCCTGCCGCTGGCCGCCGCGCTGGACTACGCAAGGATCGCGCTGGCGCCGGTGCTGACGAGTGCCAACGAACGGATGATGAAGCTGCTGCATACCGGCTACTCGGGGCTGCCGGCGGGGCTCTCGACAGCCGCCGACCGTGGCCACGACGGCTTCACGGAGTTTGGGGTGGCGGGCCAGTCGCTGGTTGCCGAAGCGCGGCTGCTGGCCGCACCCGTGTCGTTCGAGATGGCCAGCGTGACGCAGGCCGAGGGCATCGAGGACCGCACCACCATGGCCCCGTTGGCCGGCCGCCGGCTGGCCGAGATGGTCGGGCTGGGGGAGATGCTCGTCGCCCTGGAGTTGGTGGTGGCCGCGCAGGCGATCGATCTTCGACCTGGCGCCGTGCTCGGCGCCGGCACGCGAGAGGCGTATCAGCGGGTGCGAACCTGTCTTCCCGCACTGCTCACCGGTGAGCCGATTCCCGCTGACATCGATGAAGTGATTTCGCTCGTGAGGGCCGGGTCACTTAGCAATATTTGTCGCTAGCTACAACCAACAGCCACACCTGAAAACCACTACAGTGGGCGCTTGCCGGCCATTTCAAGGGAGAGCCACACGATGTCGACTGTCCAGGACCGCCCTGACGGGGCGGAGAGTCGCAGGCTCTCCGAACTGTTCGCCGAGAATATCTTCTCGCTGAGTACGTTACGCGAGTACGTCTCAGAACTCACCTATGCGCAGATCAAGGGTGTGATCCTGCGGCAGGAGCCGATCGACCACGACACCGCCGAGCACATGGCCCAGGCGATGATCGAGTGGGCGATGGCGAAGGGTGTCACCCACTACACCCACTGGTTTCATCCGCTCACGGGCGCCTCGGCCGAGAAGCACGACGCGTTCTTCAAGCCCAGTCTGAACCTCGAGTTCGCGGGCATCGAGAGTCTGTCGGCGTCCGAGCTCGTCCAGCGCGAGCCGGACGGTTCCAGCTTCCCGTCAGGTGGGCTGCGGGCGACGCATGAGGCCCGAAGCTACACGATCTGGGACCCGTCGTCGCCGGCCTTCATTCTCGAGACACCCAACGGAAAGACGCTGTACGTCCCGGCGGTGTTCATCTCCTACACCGGTGAATCGCTCGACTACAAGACGCCCCTGCTGAAGGCAAACACCGCACTCAATGCCGCCGCCACCCGGGTCTGTCACTACTTCGACGAGTCGGTCACCCACGTGTTTTCGACGCTCGGCTGGGAGCAGGAGTACTTCCTCGTCGACGAGCAGTTCGTCAACGCCCGCCCCGATCTGCTGCTGGCCGGCCGCACGGTCTTTGGCGGCAAGTCGGCCAAGGGCCAGCAGATGGACGATCACTACTTTGGATCGATTCCGGTGCGGGTCGAGGAGTTCATGAAGGAGTTCGAGCTGGAGGCGCTCAAGCTGGGAATCCCGATCGTCACCCGTCACAACGAGGTCGCGCCGGGCCAGTACGAGTGCGCGCCGATGTTCGAGGAGACCAACGTCGCCGTCGATCACAACCTGCTGGTGATGGACATCATGCAGAAGATCGCGATCAAGCACCGGTTCCGGATCCTGTTTGGAGAAAAGCCGTTTGCAGGTCTCAATGGAAACGGGAAGCACAACAACTGGTCGCTGGCCAACAGTCACGGCAAGGTGCTGCTCTCACCGGGTGACAATCCCGGTGCAAACCTGCAGTTCCTGACCTTCTTCATCAACGTGATCAAGGCGGTCAACGACAACGAGGAGCTGCTGCGGGCGAGCATCGCCAGCGCGGGCAACGATCATCGCCTGGGAGCCAACGAGGCGCCACCGGCCATCATCTCGATCTTCACGGGCACGCTGCTCGAGCAGGTGCTGGCGGATTTCAAGGCCGGGGGATTGGCATCTGGTGGTGCTCCCGACGAAGATGTGATCGATCTCAAGCTGACCAAAATCCCTGCAATTCCCAAGGATCAGACCGATCGCAACCGCACCTCGCCGTTTGCGTTTACCGGCAATCGCTTCGAGTTTCGCGCGGTCGGGGCATCGGCCAACTGTGCGGCGCCGATGACGACGCTCAACACGATCGTCGCAAACCAGCTGGCCGCCTTCAGCGCCGAGGTCGACCGCCGCGCTCAGGACGATCCGAACACCGACCAGATCATCGTCGACCTGCTCCGAGGCTACATGCCCGAGGTCGAGCGGGTGGTGTTCAACGGCAACGGCTACTCGCCGGAGTGGGAGCTGGAGGCGGCGGCGCGGGGACTTTCCAACAACAAGACGACGCCCGCGGCCCTCCCGGCAATGATCTCGGACCAGGCGAGGGAGGTGTTCGGGGCCCAGAACGTGTTCAGCGAGCGCGAACTGCACAGCCGCTACGACGTGCTGCTGGAGAACTACACGAACACGGTCGTGATCGAGGCTGATCTGCTCGAGGAGCTGAGCCGTACGCACGTGCTTCCCGCCGCCTATGCGGCGATCAACCAGCTGAGCGAGACCCACCGGAACCTCACCGCGTTGGGGCTCGAGACCGAGGCCCAGGGCGTGGTTTCCCAGGTGAGCGCGATCGCCGAGCAGGCCACCATGCTGACCAACGGTCTGATGGAGCTGGCGGTGGCGAGATCCGCGGCCGACGCGATCAGCGACACCGCCGCTATCGCGGGCGCCTACTGCGATCGGGTCAAGCCGCTGTTCGACTCGACCCGCGCGTGCATCGACGCCCTGGAGGCACTCGTCGACGACAAGCTGTGGACGCTACCGAAGTACCGCGAACTGCTGTTTTTGCGCTGACCTCAGCGCGCGGGGGTGAGGCCGTGGCGGAGCATCACCGTGACGATTGCGGCGGGATCCGGCGGGCCACCGGCGGCGGCCTTGATCACCTCGGCCAGCTCTCGGAAGTAGTCGGGGCCGAGGATGCCAGGCGTGATGATCGCAAGTGATGTCGAGTCGGCCTCACCGAGGTTCTCGAAGTGGTGGACAACGCCTCGCGGGATACAGAGGACGTCCCCAGGGCCGACGTCGACGGGCTCACCGGCGATCGTCCAGGTGAGCACGCCGGCGAGCCCGTAGATCGTCTCCTCGTAGCCATCGTGGCTGTGGGCGACCGGCACCCGCGCCCCCGCGGGAACATCGAACTCGAACATCGCGACCGACCCCGCCGACTCCTCGCCCTCCAACCGAAACCGGATGGTCAGTGGCCCCAACCTGAGCTCGTCGTTGATATCCGTTGTCATCGTCTCGTCCCTTCCGGCGTGTGGTAAAGTCGCTTTACAATAGACGTTCGAGCTCATGCCGTCAAGTCACTTTACCAAAATCACCACAGACCAACCTCTTGGCCCGCCCCTGATCGGTGCGCTCTTGCGCCGGCCGTACGAGGCGGTGCGACGCAACATGCTCAAGCGCCTACACGAACACGGATTCACCGACCTCGACCAGGCCCATCTGACCGTGCTCCAGTACCCCGGGCCACAGGGACGGCGGCCATCCGCACTCGCGGCAGAGCTTCGCATCAGCAAGCAGGCGCTCAACTACCTGCTCGGCCAACTCGAAGCCGGCGGCTATGTCGAACGCCTCGCAGATCCCGACGATCTGCGTTCCAAGCGACTGGCTCTCACCGAAAAAGGCGTCGAGGCCGGACACGTGATCCGCACCGCGGTTGACGAGATGGAAACCATCTGGGCAACCCAACTCGGCGCGAAGCGCTTCGCGCAGCTGCGCGCCCTACTGGTCGACCTCAACGACGGGCTTGAATAAATGGTGCCAGGCACCATTTATTCACCGCGCTCGGCCCGGTAGCGGGAGTAGAAGCCGTCGAGCAGCGAGTCCTTCTCGGCAAGCACCCCGCGGGTGAACGCCCGCGAGCGGATCCCGCGCTGAACCCGCTCGCACACCACGTAGTCCTGACCAGCGACCAGCTCCACAAAGTCCACGATCTCGGCCGGGTCGAATCCCTCGGCCGCGATCACCTCGGGCTCGAACAGGTACTCGGTGATCACGGTCGTATGGCCGGCGTCACGCGGCAACAGCACCGTCGAGATCGCCCCGGTGCCGGTCACGTCGATGAACATGTTCGGGTAGACCGTGCACCCGTACAGCGACGTCTCGTCTTCAGAAGTCATGCCCGGTAGCACCGGGAGGTGTGACCGGCCGGTGCTGGTGAAGCTGTTTCCCCCGTCCAGGATATCCATGCCGCCGTCGGGGCGGTCGGCGTCATACACCTCGCCGCCGCGAAACCCGGGGATGACCTGGACGAGCTCGGGATGCACGGTCGGGCAGTGCAGACACTCGTTGTAATTGTCGATCAGGATTTTCCAGTTGGCCTTCACCTCGTTCACCGTCCTGTGCCCGATCCGCAACCCGTCGAGGTTGAAGCGGGCGAAGGACAGTGGTGAATCCGGGTGGTTGCGAAGCGACTCCTCGAGCGGCACCGGGTCGGGGTCGAGGTACACGAACAGAAAGCCCTGCCAGGTATCCACCGAGATCGGCCACAGGCTGAGCGAGTCGCGGTCGATCTCGTCCTTGGCGACGTTCGGGGTGCCGATCAGCTTCCCCTCGAACGAGTACGCCCACGCGTGGTAGGGGCATTTGATGGCGCCCTTCATGCGTCCCGCGTGGTCGTCACACAGCCGCGAGCCTCTGTGCCGGCAGACGTTGTAGAAACCGCGCAGGTCGCCGTCCTTGGTGCGAACCACGATCACGCTCTCACCGGCGACATCGACTGCGACGAAGTCGCCTGGCTCGTCCAGGCCCTCGGCGCGACCGGCGTAAAACCAGTTGCGGGCAAAGATCCGCTCACGCTCGAGATCGAAGACCTCAACCGCGTGGTAATCGCGTCCGGGCAGCGTGGTTCGCTCCCGTGACGCCGTTGACTCACTCATCGTTTGCCCTCCTAGAGCAGCGCTTACTCGCGTCTACTCTAGTTCACACGTCGGCGCCGCCGGCGGGGAGGGCGACGGATCTGTCGTTCGGCGAGATTCGCTTTGAGCCCGTCCAGAAGCACGCACAGCACCGTTAGTTCCCGTCCCCAGCGGCGTGAACGACCGCCGACCCGAGGGTGGTCTCGACCCACCACGGATACGGCTCGTATTCACCCTCGTCGTTCAGCACCGAGGCGTAGGCGAAGGCTTGCGCGTGACCCGCGCTCAACGACCCATTGCCGGAGACGTGCGCATGCGCCGCCCACGCTCCGTCGCCACTTTGGTAGTTGTGTCCGGCCGAGCCGTGGGCGAGCACGATCTCGCCGCCGGGCTGCACCTGTGCGATGACGACCGCGAAGGTCGCACTCGTCTCGTCGGCGTCCCACTGACTGATCGGCCCGGTCACCTCGACCATCCTGCCGTTTGCCCGTAGCACCAGATTTGCGTCCACCCTGGAGATCATGATCCGCTCCCTTCCTGCGTTTGTGGCACGTGTGTCATAGTATTAAGGACGTGCGAGGTGCGCGCGAACTTCCCCGGCACGCACAGAGTTTCCTTTGGCCTCATACAGACCCACCGCGCGCGCGAACGCGGAGCGGGAGTCGTATGCCGACCCGCACTGTTCGAGCACGAAGGCGAGGTCGGCCGTGGCGTCGGCCTGGAGGTTCGGGCAGTCGGTGGCCATCGCGATCGCCACGGCCTCGCGGGCGAGCACGAGCGCCTTTGCCGACTGACCCCGCCCGGCGAGCACCCGGGCCCGCACCTGACGCCATGCCGCTTGCGGCCAGGCGTCGTCGGGAGTCGAGATACGGGCGCACCGGCGAGCCAGCCGATCGGCCTCGCGTTCGCGACCGGCGAGCAGCATGACCTGGGCGAGCGAGCTCTCGGTCGAGGCCAGCACCGCGCGCTCACCGATCTTCTCGAGCATTCTTCGCCCCGCTCGCAGCTGCCGCTCGGCGCCATCCAGGTTGCCGGCGAGCAGGTCGACGTACACCGCCAGATGCGAGACCGCGGCGTCAACAGTCGGGCTGAACCCGCTGAGCGCGTCCGCCGCCGCCTCGAGCAGCCGGTAGGCGGTGTCGAACTCGCCGCGCATTGCCTGGAGGCTCGCGAGCGATTGCGTCGCCAGAGCCTGGGCCCAGGGATCTTCGCGTAACAGTGCACAGATCTCCTCGCAGCGTGCGATGGCGAGATCGACCGGGGTCGAGCCGACCGCCATCGAGGCCGCCTCCCAGCCGAGTGCGTCGGACTCCATCCGCAGGTCGCCCGCCGCCCGGGCCTCGTCGGCCGCTCGCCGCCACGCCGGCTCGGCCTCGCCCGAGCGTGCCCGGATCCATGCAAGCAGCGCGCGCAGGTGCCACAGCCGCGCCAGGCCGGCATGGTCACCGGCGGTGTCGAGCACCCGTTCGAGTCGCGGCCCTTGACGGCGGACGGTGATGGCAACCGCATCGGGGTGCACCTGGATGCGCAGCAGCAGGCGCTCGACCTGAGCGCGCGCGGCCAGCGCTGGGTCACCCAGGCGCAAGGCCACCCGGCGGGCCTCCGACAGGGCTGCGTCGGACTCCCGGAAGCGGCCGGCCTCGCGCAGCACGGCTCCGAGATGGAGCAGCAGCTCGGCCCGGCGGGCATCAGCGGCCGGGTGAAGCGCCGCCGCTCGCTCGAACAGATTGACGGCGCCACCGCGATCACCGACCTCGAGCGCGCGCCGTCCCGCCCGGGTCAGGTGGCCGGCCGCCCGCGCGGCGAGCACCGCATCGGCATCCGGGCGGCCGAGCTCGGCGCGATAGCGGTGTGCCTGTTCGAGGTGGTAGCCGGCCATCTCGTCGGGGGCGTACCCGCGGTCTTTCGCCAGCAGCCACCCGACGTAGGCGACGTGGTAGTCGGCGCGCGTGCGCTTGGCGAGCAGGTCGTAGGCGGCGTCGCGCACCAGAATGTGGGTGAAGCGGTAGCCGGCCTCGTCGGCGAACTCCGAACGGTCGTCGCGGATCAGCTTTCGGGCGATCAGCGCCGAGAGTGCGGAGTCGACCGTCGTGTGCTGCCCCACCAGCGCCTCCACGGCACCGCGGTGGAACCCCCGGCCTTCGATCGCCGCTGCCTCGATCACGCGCCGCTCGTCGCTGGGAAGGGCATCGACGCGGGCCGCGAGCAGCGCCTGAATCGTCGGCGGAGCGCGGGTCTCAGGGTCATCGGTACGCATCGCCACCAGGTGCTCCAGGAACAGGGGATTGCCTTCGGCTGCCTGCATGACATCGCCCCGGCGCACGGGTGTGCGACCGGCGACGAGTTGTCGCACCAGCCGGGCCGACTGCGAGGCGGACAGCGGCTCGACCTGAATCACGCTGCCGCCCGCACTCCCGCGCGACCACTCGGGGCGCCGCTCGAACAGCTCCCCGCGGGCCGAGCACATGACCAGCACCGGGGCCTCGGCTGTCCGGGCGATGTGGTCGATCAGGTCGAGCATCGCATCTTCGGCCCAGTGAATGTCGTCGAACACCAGCACCAGCGGCCCGCGCCGGCCAAGCGCCTCGAACAGCCGCCGCATACCCCACTGAACTCCCTGCTCGGTGACCGGCGCCGCGTGGGTTCCGGTCACGGCGGCCACCCGCGAGGCAACGAGGGCTGCGTAGGGATCGTCGGCCAGCACGCTCACGAGCGGATCGTCTCCCAGACTCGCGGAGAGCGTGGTGACGATCTCGACCAGAGGCCAGTAGGTAATCCCCTCGCCATACGGCAGGCAACGTCCGACCAGTACCGAGACGCCGGGGTCGAGCTCGCCCAGGAACTCCTTCAGCAGGCGCGACTTTCCGATCCCCGCCGGGCCGGTCACCGTGACCATGACAGCGTGGTCGCTGCGAATCGCGCGCCGCAGTCGGGTGTGGAGCATGCGCAGCTCGGTGCGCCGCCCGACCAGCGGACCGGTTGAACCGTGGCTGGTCAGGTCGGTGGGGTGCTCGACGAGCGCCTCCACCCGCCACACCCGCACCGGCCGGGACTTGCCCTTCAGCGCGAGCGTGCCGTGGGGTCGCATTCGCACCGCACCGGAAATCAGGCCACGGGTCTGCGCCCCGACGATCACGGCACCGGCGGGGGCGGCGGCCTGGAGGCGAGCGGCGGTATTGACGGCATCGCCGGCGATGAAGCCGTCGCCACCACTCGCCACCTTGCCGCTGTTCACCCCGATTCGGACCGTCAGCCCCACCCCGAGGTCGCGCTCGAGCTCGAGATTGAGCGCGGCCATCGCGTCGCGCATCTCGATCGCGGCACGGACGGCCCGAAGCGCGTCGTCCTCGTGCAGCCTTGGCACACCGAACACCGCCATCACCGCGTCGCCGATGTACTTCTCGATCCGGCCTCCGTGACGCTCGAGCGGGCCGCGCATGGCCGCGTAGTAGCGAGTCTGGAGTTCGCGCAGTACCTCGGGGTCGAGACGCTCGCCGAGCGCGGTCGAGTCCTCCAGGTCGGCGAAGACGATCGTGACCGTCTTTCTGACCTGGGAGCCGACCGAGCGATCGACAGTCCCGCTAACAACTCCCATCCGGCGATTGTATGGCAGCGCGAGATCGAATACGCTCTCGCTGTGTCGGAGCCCGCATCCGAGGAAGCCCGGCGATTTCCGCCTTTGGCTGAGTTGGCGGACGACGAGTACGCGCGAGTGGAGGCGGCGTCGGCGATCCGCACCTTCGCCGCCGGCGAGCCGATCCTGCACGAGGACGGGGCCCCCGCGTCGTGCCTGTATGTGATCGTCGCCGGGGCGGTCGAGTTGCTTCACGACGGCGAGGTGATCGACGTGCTCGAACCGGGGGAGGCGTTTGGCCACCCCTCGCTGCTGTCGGGTCTTGCTCCGGCGTTCGATGTTTCGGCGCGCGCCGAAACCCGCTGCATGCTGATCCCCGACATGGAGGCTCGACAGATTCTGAGCGGGCCGGCGGGGGTGAAGTTCGTCGCCACCTCACTGCGCGACCGCATGGTGCGCACCGGCTACATCGCCCACGCCCGTGGCGAGGTGCGCGTCGCGAGGCTGGGCTCGCTGGTACATCGGCCGCTGGTGATGGTGAAGCCCGAGACGACCGCTCGCGACGCCGCCGCCCTGATGGCCGAGAGCGATGTCTCCTGCGTGCTCGTCCAGGTACCCAACGGCTACGGCGTGGTCACCGACTCGGACCTTCGCCGAAAGCTGGTGGCTCAGGGCCTCGGCTACGACACGCCGGTGGAGCGGCTGATGACCGCGCCGGCGCTGACGTTCAGTGAAGACCGGCTGGCGGTGGACGTCATGATCGACATGCTGGATGCCGGCATCCACCATGTCCCGGTGATCAACGCCCGGGGCGCCGCCGTGGGGCTTGTGACGGCCACCGACCTGATGTACCTCGAGAGCCGTACCCCGTTTGGATTGCGGCGCTCGATCGCGCATGCCAGCACGACCGGCGAGCTGGTGGCCGCGGCCCAGCATCTGCCGCAGACGGTCGTCGCATTGACGCGGGCGGGCGTGGTTGCAACCGACATCGGCCGGGTGGTCGCCCTGACCGGCGACACGGCCACGATGCGGCTGATCGACCTTGCAATCGAGGAGCACGGCCCCGCTCCCGCCGCATGGGCGTGGATGGCGCTTGGTTCCACCGCCCGGCGCGAGGCCACGCTGGCCTCCGACCAGGACAACGCACTCGCCTACGCCGACGGCGCGGATGACGCGTACTTCGAGCGGATTGCCCACGACGTCAACGCCGGCCTGGCCGAGTGTGGGTTTGGCGCCGACAAGGCCGAGGTGCTGGCTCGAAATCCGATCTGGCGGATGTCACGCGACGCCTGGGTTGGGGTGTTTCAGGCCTGTCTCGAGCACCCCGACCGTTCGCACCTCGTGCGTGCAGCCGTCTCATTCGACTTCCGCCACGTCTGCGGTGGGCTCGAGATCGTGCCCCCGCTGGTCGAGATTGAACGCACCGCCCACCGCTATCCCGACTTCATCGGCCGGCTGGCGCGGACCGCAACCGACTGGACTCCGCCGACCGGCTTTCGCGGCAAGCTGCAGCTCGGCCCGGATGGCACGCTCGACATCAAACGTGGGGCGATCATCCCGATCTCGAACCTGGCCAGGTTCCATGCGATCGCCGCGGGGGTGACGATCTCGTCCACCGTCGCGCGGCTACAGGCTGCGGAGGCCGAGGGCCAGCTGGATGCCGAGGTCGCGGCCTCGCTCCGGGAGGCGTTTGAGCTCACCACCCGGCTTCGCCTCGACCACCAGGTCGAACTCGTGAACCGCGGCGAGGCGCCGAACAATCTGATCGTGCCGGGAGAGCTCCCCCCGCTCACGCGAGCCCAGCTGAAGGCAGCATTTCGGGCGATCACCGACGCCCAGCATCTGCTCTCGCGGTACGTGCCCTACGGCTTATGACCGTTTTCGGAGTGCATCGCGGCGGCGACTGCGGCCGCGAATGACTCCGGCCGAAACGAGAAGTCACATCCGACCAGCGGGATACCGGTCATCGCCGACGCCTCGACCGTGAGCGCAACCATGTCCTCGGGCTCGAGGTTGTGGACGTGTGATTTGCCGCATGCACGGGCCAGCGTCTGGGCCTCGAGTGTCAGCACGCGCAGGTAGTTGGCGAGCCGGCGGCCGCCCACGATCGGGTCAAAGCGCGCCGACAGCTCATCGTCCTGGGTCGAGATTCCCGCCGGATCCAGCCCGGCCTGCCAGTCGTCATAAAACCCGGCAGCCGAGCCGATCTTGGCGTACTCCTCGTCGAGATCGGGGTTGTTGTCGCCCAGGGCGATCATCGCGCCCACACCGATCGACACGGCGTCGGCTCCCAGCGCGAGCGCCTTGGCGACGTCGGCACCGGTACGGATGCCGCCCGAAACGATCAGCTGCACCTTGCGATGCATGTCCAGCTCCTGGAGTGCCTGGACCGCGAGACCCACCGCGGGCAGCGTGGGGATGCCGACGTGCTCGATGAAGACGTCCTGGGTTGCTGCGGTGCCTCCCTGCATGCCGTCGACCACGATCACATCGGCGCCCGCCTTGACCGCCAGCTGAACGTCGTAGTAGGTGCGGGTGGCGCCGACCTTGATGAAGATCGGCTTCTGCCAGTCGGTGATCTCGCGCAACTCCCCGATCTTGATCTCGAGATCGTCCGGCCCGGTCCAATCCGGGTGGCGGCAGGCGCTGCGCTGGTCGATCCCTTTCGGCAGGTTGCGCATGGCGGCCACGCGATCGGAGATCTTGTGGCCGAGCAGCATTCCGCCGCCGCCGGGCTTGGCGCCCTGGCCGACCACCACCTCGATCGCGTCGGCCCGGCGCAGGTCATCGGGATTCATGCCGTAGCGGCTGGGCAGCAGCTGATACACGAGAATCTCGGAGTGGCCGCGCTCCTCCTCAGTCATGCCGCCGTCGCCGGTCGTCGTCGAGGTGCCCACCTCGCTTGCGCCCCGACCGAGTGCCTCCTTGGCAGGAGCCGACAGGGCGCCGAAGCTCATGCCTGCGATCGTGATCGGGATCTTCAGCTCGAGCGGTTTCTCGGCGTACCGGGTGCCGAGCGTGACGTTGGTGTCGCAGCGCTCGCGGTAGCCCTCGAGCGGGTAGCGCGACACGCTGGCTCCCAGGAACAGCAGATCGTCGAAGTGCGGCAGCTTGCGCTTTGCCCCGAACCCGCGGATGTCGTAGATGCCCTCGCGGGCGGCGCGCTGGATCTCGGCAATCGTGGTGCGATCGTAGAGGTGGCTCTCCCGCAAGCCGTCGGGCCGTTGGATCGATGCCATCGCTAGTAGCTCCCCGCATTGTCGATGTGGAACGTGTACAGCTTCCGAGCCGAGCCGTACCGGCGAAACTCCTGCGGCCCGACGTCGCTGACTCCGGCCGCCTCCAGGAGCTCGGCCAGCTCGGCCACGTGCTCGTCGCGAAGCTCCTTTTCGATGCAGTCCGCCCCAAGGCTCTTGACGCTGCCGCGGACATACAGATGGGCCTCGTAGATCGAGTCGCCGAGCGCATCGCCGGCATCTCCGAGGCAGACGATCCGCCCGGTCTGGGCCATGAAGGCGCTCATGTGACCGATGGAGCCCTTGACCACGATGTCACCGCCCTTGAGCGAGATGCCGCAGCGCGCCGAGGCGTCGCCCTCGACGACCACCAGCCCACCGCGGGCGGTCGCCGCCGCCGCCTGGCTCGCGTTGCCCGAGACGACCACCAGCCCGCTCATGATGTTCTCGGCCAGGCCCACCCCGGCGTTGCCATGGATGCGGACGGTGGCACGCTTGTTCATCCCGGCGCAGTAGTAGCCGACGTGGCCCTCGATCGTGACCTCGACCTCGGCATCGAGTCCGCAGGCCACGGCGTGCGCCCCGGACGGGTTTACCACGCGCCACGCTCGAGGCCCGCCGGCGTCGCCGGAGACCTGGTGCAGCCGTTGGTTGAGCTGGCGCAGAGACGTGGTGGCGAGGTCGACGACCTCGACGTCGGTACCGAGCGTCGTCATACCCGTTCTCGCTCCCAGGAGTACACGGTGGCGGGTTCGGGCTCCCAGATCGTTGCCTCGTCGGCCCCGGGGAGGGTGGCGATTGCCCGGTACTCGGAGGCCATCGCGACCCAGTCGTCGGTCTCGGCCATGACGGCCGGCTTACACGCGATCGGGTCGCGCAACACCGCGAAGCCGTCGGCGGTGCCGACCGCAAACGTATAGAAGCCGTCGAGATCCTCGAGGCAGCCTTCGAGCGCTTCAGTCAGCGAGGCACCCTCGCGCATCCGCCACATCAGATACCCGGCGGCCACCTCGGAGTCGTTCTCGGTGCGAAACACGATGCCCTCGCGCCGCAGTCCCTCGCGCACGCGATTGTGGTTGGACAGCGAGCCGTTGTGGACGAGACACAGGTCGAGACCCGTCGAGAACGGATGCGACCCGTCGGTGGTCACCCGGCTCTCGGTCGCCATCCGGGTGTGGCCGAGGGCGTGGCTGCCGTCCAGATCGCCGAGGTGAAAGCGCTCGGCGAACACCCGCGGCAGGCCGACCTCCTTGTACAGCTCGATCACCCGCCCCGCGCTCATCATCCGCACCTCCGGGTGGGCGACCGCGACCCACAGCTCGGCGGCCTCCGCCGGGGCGTCCGCGTACACGACGGCGTGGTTGGCCCGTTGGGTGAACCGGGCCTCCCCGCCGAATTCGCGTTTCACATCCGCCGCGAGAGCGTCCCACGCGTAGTCCTCATCGGGATGGTGCAGCGTCAGCTTGGACGACCCCTCCGCAGCGGGATCGCGATAGAACGCGACCCCCGCCGAATCCGGACCGCGGTCGTTCATCTGCACCAGCATGGCCTCGAGGTGCGCCCCCAGACCGGCTCTGATCCCCTCCGACTTCGCGAACAATCCAACGATCCCGCACACGTAACAGCCCTTCCTTCGATGCCGTATGAGGGTGAATAACGGTGCCTGGCACCGTTATTCACCGTTATTCACGCTAGAACAGGGTGAGGTAGTTCTTGACCTCCCACGGAGTGACCTGCTCGTGGTAGGCGGTCCACTCATCCTGCTTGGTCTTGACGTAGTAGTCGATGTAGTCCTCGGTACCCGTGTGACCGAGGGCCTCGCGCAGCACCTTGTCCTTGGCCAGGTTGCGGGTCGCGTCCAGCAGGTTTGCGGGCAGCAGCTCGATCTTTCGGCGCTTCAGCTCGGCACCACTGAGCTCGTACAGGTTGTCGTCGTTGTGCGGGCCCGGGTCGATCTTCTTCTCGATGCCATCGAGCCCGGCGGCGAGGATCGCTGCCATCGCAAGGTACGGGTTGCAGGCGCCGTCCACGGTGCGGTCCTCGACGTGGCCACCGGGGAGCCGCAGCATCTGCGTGCGATTGTTGGCTCCGTGGGTGATGAAGATCGGTGACCAGGTGGCGCCCGAGGTGGGGGTGCCGGCCGTGGTGGTCAGGCGCTTGTAGCTGTTGACTGTCGGTGCGGTGATCGCGATGTAGGCGCTGGCGTGCTTCTTCAGGCCACCGGTGAAGTGATAGCCGAGCTCCGACAGGCCAAGGCCTTGGGGATCGTTGTCGTCGGCGAACAGATCCTTCTCGCCCGACTCGTCCCACAGGCTCATGTGGAAGTGGCCGCCGTTTCCGGTCAGGTGGGAGAACGGCTTGGGCATGAACGTGGCGAGCATCCCGCGCTCCTGCGCCATCGCGTGCACCATGTAGCGGAAGAAGATCGCGCGATCGGCGGTGGTCAGCGCGTCGGCAAAGGCGAAGTTCGACTCAAACTGCCCGTTGGCGTCCTCATGATCGTTGGCATACGAACCCCAGCCCAACTCGTTGACGTAGCGCGAGAGGGTGGAGAGGAAGTCGTACTGGCGGGTGAGGCCTTTCATGTCGTAGCAGGGCTGCGCCAGGTTGTCGAGCGGGTCGGCCAGCTCGATGCCGCCGTCTGCGGACTCGCGCAGCAGGAAGAACTCGAGTTCCATCCCGACCTTGAAGGTGTAGCCGAGGCTCTTTGCCCGCTCCAGCTGTCGCCGCAGGATCGTGCGCGGACAGTAGGGCCACTCCTCGCCGAGCACCGTGATGTCACAGGCAAACCGGGCGAGCCCGGGCTTGAACGGGACCGGGGTGTAGGACGCGAGATCGGGTACGGCCATCATGTCGGGCGAGGCCGGCGTCTGGCCGATCGGCCCGGCCGCGAAGCCCGCAAATCCGGCGCCCTCCTCGACCAGCCCATCCCAATTCGTGATCGGCACCAGCTTCGCCGACGGCTTCGCATTCATGTCCACGAACTGGGCGAAGATGAACTCGATGTTGTCCTTCTTCGCGGCTTTGCGAACGCGCTCAGCCTCGTCCACCCTGTGGTTCTCTGCCACTGCCATTGCACGCTCCTTCATCTCGTCGCCAACGCAGGTCGCCGATTGTATACGATCGACTTGCGATCCAGAAAATGAGTTGGTAGGCTCGCGCCGCGACGTGCTGTTTGGTGCAAACCGGGCGCGCGACACCGACCAACCGCGCCCCCTATCGGAAGGAGCCCTTGTGGCCGAGGATTCCGGTTCTCCTGACTACGGCGGTAGCAACCTGAGCAAGGAGACCAACTGGTGGGGCGCCTTCGTGATCGGGCTTGCCGGCACCATTCTGGTCACCGGCATCGCCCCCGTGATGGTGACATCGCTGGGCGCCGCATCGATCCCCGTGATGGTCGTCATCACCATCACTGGCTACCTGCTGTGTCTGTTCCTCGCCGAGCTCTCGGCCATGATGCCCGAGCGCACCGGCGGCTCTCCGTCATACGCCTACGTCGGCTTCAAAGACCGCTGGCCGAAGTTCGCCCGCCACGTCAACGGCTTCACCGCCTGGGCCTACTGGCTGGGATGGTTCCCGGTCGCGCCGCTGAACATGATCCTGGCGTCCTTTTACATCACTGAGAAGTTCAATCTCTCGACCGCCAGCTTCACCCCGATCCACACGCCGATCACCTACTGGACGGTCGTGATTTCGGTCGTCGGCATCCTGCTGGTCTCGATCCCCGCCTGGCTGGGCATTCGCCTGGGCGCGCTGTTTGCGACCGTGCTGGGCCTGCTGTCGATGATTCCGTTGACGCTGCTTGCGTTGATGCCGTTCATCCATCCTTCCGCCGCCGACTGGGGCCAGCTGTCCGGCTTCAAGCAGCTCGACGGCACAGGCTTCTTCACTCCCGACTTCGGTCACAGCTGGCTCGTGATCTATATCGCGTTCTCATTCCTTCTGACCTGGAACGTGATCGCGATGGAGGCCGCCGCGTGCTATATCGGCGAGTGCCGAAACCCGGAGAAGGACGCCAAGATCGCGATGAACCTGGAGGGCCTCTACGGGCTCTTCATCTACACCATGATCCCGGTTGCATTCGTGGTCGTACTGGGCGCCAGCACGCTCTCCAACCCATCGCTGGCCGATCCCGAGACGATCTTCTCGACCTTCGCGACGGCGGTGTTCGGCACCGGTGCGTCGTGGCTCGACTGGGCGATCGCCACGATGCTCGTGATCGCACTGTGCCTGTCGGTGCTAAACGCGCTCATGGGTTCGAGCCGAGCCGTCTACCAGATGGCGCTGGACGGTGACTTCCCGCGGATCTTCTCGCACACCAACCGGCACGGGGTGCCCGGCTTCTCGATGGGCTTCAACACCGTCTGCTCGATCGCTCTGATCTTCACGGGCGGCGCCGTCGAGATCTACTCGCTCTCGAACGTCGGCTACCTGGCGTCGTTCATTCCTGTGCTGGTCGCCTACTTCCTGCTGCGCAAAGATCATCCGAATATGAATCGCCCGGTGCGTCTGCCCGAGTTCTTCAAGTGGATCGCACTGGCGATGGCGGCGGTGTACTTCGTGATCTGGTCATACGGCGGATTCGTTTACACTGGCCTTCCCAACGCCTCACTGGGAGGGGCGAACACGCGTGTTTACTACTTCATTGGCTGGGCGATTCTGCTCAGTTACCTGCCGCTGTACTGGTACCGCGTCAAGGTTGAGGACCCGAGACACGCACGGGAGGGCGGCGATGTGCATGCCCAACCGGCTCCCAGCGGCGATTGAGTTCGACTGAACCCGTACCAGGCGCGCTCGAGCCGCTGCGAAGCCACTCGATCGTCGACACGATCTACGAAACGCTGCGGCGAGAGATCGCCAGCGGATCCCTGCCGCCGGGGCACCGCTTGCATCAGGCGGAGATTGCCCAGCAGCTCGGCACCTCGCGCACTCCGGTGCGCGAGGCGCTGGCGCGTCTGACCGCCGATCACCTGGTCGAGTTTCAACCCAACCGCGGGTTCTTTGTCGCGACCATGAGCGAGGAACGCACGCGTGCGGCGGTTGAGGTGCGGCTGCTGTTCGAGCCGATCGTCGCCCGGCTTGCGGCCGAGCGGCAACCCGCCGAGGCCCTGGTGCGAATGCGCGCGGCGATCGAGTCCGAGCTGAGCGCCACCGATCCGTGGGCGGCGTACGAGGCCAGCCGGGCGTTTCACCTCGCGCTGGCCGATGCCTCCGACAACGAGTTCTTGCAGCGGATGGCCGCCCAGCTCTGGTCAGCTGACCTGGGTCGCCCGCTGTATCAGGCCTACGTCAGCCTGGAGGGAGCCGACTGGATCCCGGGCGACGCCGAGGAGCACGGCGAGATCCTCCGGGCGATCATCGCCGGTGATGGCGACACGGCCGAGCGCGTGACCCGCGCGCACCTCGACTCTGCCCGCGGCTATATGAACACCGTGATCGACCTGGCCCAGCCGCACCACGGCGGTGCTACGAGCGATCAAGCGGGATGAGGTAGACCGGCATCGAGGCCCGGCGGGCGACGCGGTAGGGCTCATGGGCCCAGTTGAAGTCGCCGAGCAGTCCACGGTCGTGATCACAGCCCATCACGATCGCGTCGGCACCGAAGCCGGTGGCCTCACCGACGATCCGCTTCGTTGCGCGGCGCGTGCCGATCACATGTCCGGACGCTTCGAAGCCGGCCTTCTCGAATGCGACCACGGCCTTTCGCACGATTTCCCGCTGCTCATCCCATTCGCGCTTGGACGGAAGCAGCCCTGGATTGGGGAAGCCCAGGCTGGTGCCGTGCACTCGCGCGATCGTCACCACCAGCACCTTGGCTTTCAACGGCCGGGCAAGATCGAACCCGTGCTGGAGCACGACGTAGGGGATCTTGCGTCCCTCCGAGGCCACGACAAGCTTTCGCACCTCGAGCGTTTCGGGGTCGGGCGGCGCAACGGGCTTTTGCAGCGGCACTCGCACGCTACGTCAGATCCAACCACGTCGTACGGGGGTTGTAAAGCCTTCGGGCTATGCGCAGGCGGCGTCGAACGTGAGGTCGGCGATCTCCTGCATCGCGTCGTGACGGGCGACGTGTCCCTGGATGATCATCCGGTCAAACCGGCCACCCCAACCGAGGCGTGCGTCACGGCGGCGGTTCTCGCCGAATCCGCGCCACTCGACCCGCGCCTTGGTGGGCGTGAGTTTGGTGACGACGTACCAGGACGTACCATCGTCGTGGGGCAGGGCGAACAGCTTTCCGACTGCAATTCCGGGTCCGAGCCGGCGCGAGTACGCGGCCGCTTCGTCGCGGGCTTCGTCGACCGCGCGGTGTGCCTCATACCAGGTGAGGTCGGAGACCGTCGAACCGTCGACCTCGTAGGACATCGGCAGGATCAGATCGGCGACGATCGCCGTGCCCGGTTCGGGGGTCTCGGACAGGAGTCTGGGGTCAAACAGGATTCCAGGCGTGTCTTGACCGTCGACCTCGGCGGTCACGTAGTAGCGGGAACTCATATCGTCTCCTTCGAGAGCGGTGCGGCGCATCGGTAACGCCGGTGCGGCGTCACGGTGATGATCAAGACGCCGAGCTCGCGGTTGGGGCTGCTTGAAACATACGTCACCCCCATTTGCTCTCTGTAAGAATCGACCGCCTAGGTAGCATCGGTCGATGGTGTCGACGCTCAGCCGAAACCGCGCCCGCGCCGGTGTGAGCGCCGCGTTCATCGGGCATGCCGTCGTATCGGGCTCGTGGGCCGCTCGGGTGCCTGCAATCAAGAGTTCACTGGGCCTGTCGGACACCCAGCTGGGTCTTGCACTTTTGGGGATTGCGATCGGCACGTTGGCCGGCGGCCGGTTGGGCGGCGTGATCGCCGGTCGAGTGGGCGCCCGGCAAACGGTCAGGGTCGGCGTGCCGCTGTTTGGACTGACGCTGTTTCTGGCCGCACTTGCGCCGAACCTGGCCACCCTGGCGGCGGTGCTGGTGGTGTTCGGGGTGCTGGCATCAGTGGTGGATGTCGCGATGAACATCGAGGCGGTCGTGGTCGAGCGCGATCAGGACCGGCCATTGATGTCGGGCTTTCACGGGCTCTGGAGCGTCGGGTTGCTGGTGGGGGCGTTGATCGGCGCCGCCGCCGCGGCGGCGGGGATCGGGCCGGCACTCCAGTTCGGGATCATGGCGATCGCGGTTGCCGCCGCAACCGCCGGTCTGCTCGCACGGCTGCCCGACCGGGCCGGCGATGAGCCCGACGATCGAGCACCGGCTGCGGGTTGGTCGCTCGCGATCGTGCTGTTTGGGCTGATCCTGTTCTCGTCGTTCTTCGCCGAGGGGGTCGCATCCAACTGGAGCGCCGTGTATCTGCACGACCGGGTGGCGTCGGGGGCGGCCGTGGCGGCCATCGGCTTTGCCGGGTTCTCACTGGGCATGACTCTCTCGAGACTGTTCGGCGACCGGGTGATCGCGGTATTCGGCCCGGTGCGGGTGGTGCTCACCTCCACGCTGATGGCGGCCGCTGGGCTGACGGCGGCCCTCATCTTCCCGGTGCCGATCGTGGGCGTGATCGGCTTCACCCTGCTCGGTCTGGGACTCGGGCCGGTGGTGCCGACCGCCGTCAGCGCCGCCGGCCGGGCGGGACTGGGGACGGACGAAAGCGTCGTCTCCCGGGTGTTCACGCTCGGCTACTTCGGGGGAGTCAGCGGGCCGGCGGTGATCGGGCTGATCGCGGGTCGTATCGGCCTGCGCGCCGCGCTGATCATCCCCATCTGCCTGGTGCTGTACATCGCGTCGTCGGCGCGGCGGCTCGCCCCAGGTGCGGGCGGGTGATCAGGTCACTCTGCGCTGGGACCAAGGCAGCGCAGAATCCGCAGGTCACCGGTCACGCTGATCGTCTCGGCGTCGGCCGGCACCGCGAAACAGTCGCCGGGGCTGGCGGGTGTGCCGTCGATCGCACCCGAGCCCTCGAGCACGATCCAGACCGCGAACTGCCCGGCCGCCTCCGCCCGCTCGTCGGCCCAGAAAAACGTCCGGGCCTCGGCAGGCAAGCCCAACACCGGCTCGCGGGGCTCGAGCTGTAGCGCCTTGATGGCGACCTCCCACCCGAGTCCGAGGTGGCTGTCGGACGGGTCGATCGGAAACCCGTTCCACTCACACACGATCGAGAAATCGGTCGGCTCCTGGAGCTCGGCGATCAACGCCCCCGCACCGATCGCATGCGGCGTGCCGGCGGGCACGAAGATCACATCGCCGGCCTTGACCGACACGCGATGCAGCGAGTTCAGGAGCTGTTCTCGATCCTGGGCCTCGATCCAGCCCCGATAGGTCTCGGCGCTGACCGGCTCGCGCAGTCCGATCCACACCTCGGATTCGGCCTCTCGCGTCGCCATCACGATCCAGGCCTCGGTCTTGCCGAACGGCGAGCCGAGATGCGCGCTTGCAAACTCGGCGTCGGGGTGGAAATGCACGGGTAGTCGCTCGGCAGCGTCGAGCAGCTTCACCAGCACGCCGGTGGTTCCCGAGTCGGCCGCCGGTCCGAGCCAGCCCTCCGGGTCGGAGGCGATCGCGTCTCGAAGCAGCGTGCCTTCTGCGAGTCGCGTGAGACCGGCCAGCGGCTCGTCCCGCCCCGGGTTGCGCGCCTCGGTCACCGACGCGACCCAGTCTTCGGGGTACTCGCCGTCGGCTTCCGGTTCTGACCGCAGGCGATCGATCAAGAGCCCGCCGCGATAAAACCGGTAGACGCGGGTCGGGGTGACACGGCGGGCACGCATGCCGCAAGCCTAGTCGTGCGAAGATGCGGCATGGTCACCAACTGCCGACTCGCGTCTGAGGCCGATGTGGAGGTCATCACCGCGACCATGGCGAGCGCCTTTCGGGGCGATCCGGTGTGGGGGGCATATTCGTTTCCCGACGCCGGTTCGCGGATCGAGCTGTCGTCGCAGTTCTGGGGATTCTGTGTGCGAGCCGCGATGCGGCTCTCCGCGACCTACGTCACTCCAAACTGCGAGGCCGCCGCTGTCTGGATCCCGCCGGGGGAGGTCGAGATGACCGCCGAGGACGAGGCCGACCTCGGCGACCTCCTGGTGGAGATGCTCGGCCGCAAACAGTCGGCTGTCGTGATGGACGCCTTCGCCCGGCTCGACGACGCCCACCCGCACGACCAGCCTCACCACTACCTGAGCTTGCTTGCAACCCACTCCGACCATCGCGGTCGGGGGCTGGGCATGGCGCTTCTCAATGACTGTCTCGACGCGATCGACGCGGGGCACATGCCCGCCTACCTCGAGTCGACCAACCCCGCGAACGATGCCCGATACCAGCGCTCTGGTTTCGAGCCCCGCGGGCGCGTCGAGCTTCCGGACGGGACGCCGATCACGACCATGTGGCGGGCGGCGCGTTGACAGCCCTGCTGATCGACCCCGACGACTCGGTGCTGGTGTTGGTCGATGTCCAGCAGGGCTTTCTCGAGCGGGTCGAAGAGGAGGTGACGGCGGGGATGCTCGACCGCATCGCATTCCTGGCCCGTGGCGCTCGGTTCTGCGGTATCCCGATCGTGGCGTCGGTCGAGTCGCCGGAGGAGTGGGGCGGTCTTCATCCCGCGTTGGTGGACGTGGTCGGCGACGCGCCGGTGATCCCGAAGGTCGTGTTCGGCCTGGCGGACGATCCCCAGGTCGGCCCCGCGGTGCGCGAGACCGGGCGGCGTACGGCCGTACTGGTGGGCCTCGAGACCGACGTCTGCGTCGCGCAGTCTGCCCTCGGTTTGGTCGACCAGGGGTTGCGGGTGGTGGTCGTCGAGGACGCGGTGGCGTCGCCCGGCACCGCGCATGCGGCGGGAATCGACCGGATGCTGCGCGCGGGAGTTATCCCGGTCGTCACCAAGCAGCTCCACTACGAGTGGATGCGCACGGTCGAGCGGTCGCGTGCGTTCGATGACTCCCACCCCGACCTCGAGCAGCCACCCGGGGTCGTGCTCTAGGCAGGGCCGGCGGTGGCAGGCCCGCCAGCCCGGCGTAGGCGGAGCCGTCCGCAGTAGTGCCGACCGCCACACTTGAGCTTTTGGGTCGTACTGCCGATGGAGGGGCATGATCTCCCGGACTCGCCTGGGCGCTGCGTGCGTTGCGCTTTTGATCGCGCTTTCGGCCTCAGCCTGCGGATCGGCGAGTGGTACGGCCGCCGCCCCGACGGGCGGCTCGACGGCGCCGGCCTCGCTGCCGGCGACGGCGGACGCGGCATCGATTGTCCGCAGCCTGTGGACGCAGCGCCAAAGCGCGCTTCCCAGCCTGGACATCCAGGGGCTTGGCTTGTTCGACACCGGCTCGGCACGGCGGTTGGACGCCGGCTACATCAACTCCGTCCAATGTGGTTGTGAGCAGCCCAAGGACCCGCACTCGGTGATCAAGGTCATTCCGCAGATCCCGCGGGCGTCGGCTGCTCCCGTATTTTTCGCGCAGGTGCTCACGCGAAATGATTCGGACGGGCGACACGCGTGGTACGTGGTGGCGGTCAAGCGTGACGACGCGGGATTCTGGAAAATCGCGTTTCTGACCTTTGGTGGTTACAAGGCCGCCCCGCCGCTGCAGTCGCTCACCAGGAGCGTCGGACCCACGCTTCCGATCACGAGCGCGGTCAGCACCAGGATCAACCATGCCGCGAACAACATCGTCCGTTACGAGAACCGAAAGCACGCCACCGTCAAGACCACGTACGGGGCGACAGTTCGCCGACGGGTGTCGGTGCAACCGCGGGTGGACGGCATCTTCGGTCTGGCGCTTCCGTCGGGCAAGGTGCTGAGCTGCTTCACGCTGCATGACCTCGACACCTTCAGCCTCAAGACGGGGCTCGCTCAGGGAGCAACTCGCTCGCAGTGGGGCGCCTCGCTTCCCACCGGCACGTATCGCAGCATCACCAACAACTCGGCAAACCCCACATGCGTTGTGGGAACGGGAACCGGCACGAACCCCGGCGTGGTGTGGATGCAGTACGACTCGATCGTGCTCAACACCACCGGCATACGCCTGCACGGCTGACCGCGGCCCTCTTGCCCTCCGGGCTTTATGGGACGATTCGCGAAACCACTCTGGAGGCCAAGTGACGGCAATCACCCACAGCGTCGAGATCGATCGCAGCCCCGAGGACGTGTTCGCCTACGTCGATGACCTCTCACGCCACGGCGAGTGGCAGGACACCGTGGTCTCCACCACCGTCACCCCCGAGGGGCCGACCCAGGTCGGGACGCGCGCGACCGAGACCCGGCGGATGGGAAACCGCGAGCAGACGGTGACCTACGAGGTGACCGAACGCACTCCGCCGCGGAGCTTTGCGTTCAAGGGCATCGATGGCCCGATCCGGCCGATCGGCCACGGAACGGTTGAGGCGCTCGACGGCGGCTCTCGATCGCGCGTCACCATCGAGCTCGACTTCGAGGGCCACGGCGTGGGCAAGTTCATGCTGCCGCTCGTGCGAAGCCAGGCCCGAAAGCAGGTGCCGAAGGATCAGGCGAAGCTGAAGGAGCGGCTCGAGGCGTCCTAGGCCGCGATCTGCTCTTCGATGGCGGGCTCGACCACCGTCAGCGTCCGCCGCCGGATCCGGCGGGCGGCGCCCAGGCCGAAGCCGGCTGCGGCGAAGCATGCCGCTGCGCCGATTGCGAGGCCGACGCGTGCGCCGGCCACGCTCGTGATCCAACCGATGATGGGGCCGCCGATCGGCGTCGAGCCCAGGAAGGCCACTGACCACAGCGCCATCACCCGGCCGCGCATCTGCGGCGCGGCGCTCAGCTGCAGGGTGGAGTTGGCCATGGCGAGGAACGAGACGCTGCCGAAGCCCACCATCATCAGCGCCACGAACTCGATCGGGAGCGTTGGGGCGACGGAGGCGAACAGGATCACGACACCGAACCCGAACGAGGCGAACACCATCGGCCGCAGCCCGGTTTGTCCGCGCGCGGCCGTCACGAGTCCCCCGACCACCGCCCCGATACCCATCGCCGCCGTCATCAGGCCGAAGGTGCGCGCGTCGCCACCGAACACCTGCTTGGCGGCGACCGGGAGCGTCACCTGGAAGTTGTAGGCGAGCATCCCGACCAGGCCCATCATGATCAGCGGAATCCGAAGCTCGGGCGTGCGCGCGACGTATCGGAATCCCTCGCGTAGCTGGCCTTTGCTGCGCGTGGTGGGGATGCTTTGCTTGAGCCGCGAGGTGTCCATCGTCATCAGCGACGCGACCACCGCGACGAAGCTGCCCGCGTTGATCAAAAAGCACCAGCCCTCCCCGACGGTTGCGATCAGCACCCCGGCGACCGCCGGGCCGACCGCGCGGGCGGCGTTCACCAGCGTGGAGTTGAGGCTGACCGCGTTTCGAAGGTCCTCGGGGCCGACCATCTCCAGCACGAAGGCCTGGCGTGAGGGATTTTCGAAACAGTTGTTGAGACCAAGCAGCAGCGCCAGGATCAGTACGTCGGCGTAGGTGATGTGGTTGGTGATCGTGAGCACCGCCAGCACGAGTGCCTGAACACCCATCAGCGACTGCAACACGATCATCAGCCGGCGCTTGTCGACGCGGTCGGCGATCACCCCGCCATAGGGGCCGAGCACCAGCATCGGCAACGTCTGAAGGGCGATCACGATGCCCAGCGCGGTGGCCGAGTGGGTCAGCTGCAGTACCAACCAGGCCTGCGCGGTGGACTGCATCCAGGTACCGATCAGTGAGATCGACTGGCCGGTGAAGTAGCGCCGGTAGTTGGGTATCGCGAGCGCCGAGAACGTGCGTCGCACGGTTGCGTCCATCGTCACTGCGGCGGCTGCTTCAAACTCTTTGCGAGCGCTTCGAGTACCGGCAGTGCGTGCTCGAGCGCCTGGCGCTGCTTGGGGGTGAGCCGCTCGATTGCGAGGCTGACGGCGTCGGTGCGCTCGAGCCGGATCTGCTGGTAAAGCTCGCGCCCCTTCGCGGTCGGCATCACATGGGAGACCCGGCGATCGTCAGGGTCATTCTCACGCGAGACGAGATCGTCTGCCTCGAGCTTGGCCACGATCCGGGAGAGCAGCGTGGGGTTGATGCCCTCGAGCGTCGCGAGCTCGGAGAGCCGCAGGTCTTCTCGGCGTGCGATCGTCCCGAACACCTCATACTGGGATGGGGAGAGGTCGGTATGGCCACCCGCGTGGCGCAGGCGTCGCGCGAGCCGGCCGATCACCGTGCGCATGCGTCCGGCCAGGTCGTTGTCGATGTCAGGGATGTCGCTCATTCCCTTCAGAGTAGCATTTGCTTGCCGGCAAGCAACTATTTCGTCCTTGGTACAGTTGGAGGCGTGTTTGACGCTCGGATTGCCGCCGCCTTGTCCTGCATCGCCATTGTGATCGTCGCCGGCTGCGGGCAAAGCAGCGCCGCGGCGACATCACACGCAAAGACGTCCGAGTGCGCGGCGTCGGCGATCGGGCAGGCGAGCGCATCGCTTCAGGGTGGAACCGGAAACGCCGTCGGTCAGTTTCGGATGACCAACACGGGCGGCTCGGCATGCCTGCTGCGGGGGGCTCCCGCCGTCACGTTCTTCACGGCGGCCGGCAAGCCGCTCCCGGTGCAAAACATCGGCCGGGCAACGCAGGCGACAAAGACGCTCATGCTCCAGCCAGGCGCCGCCGCGGTGTCCGAGATTCAGTGGGGCAATGGATGCCACCTGCCGGCGAACGCCGCCCGCGTTCAGGTCGCCTGGCCGGGCGGTACCGCAGTCGCCGACGTCCACGGCCCCACCATGCCGCGCTGCGACGCCCCCAGCCTCAAATCCCACGTCTCCGCCACCGCCTTCACGAGTGAATAAATGGTGCCAGGCACCATTTATTCATGGCCGTTCAGCGTCCGCGGCCCTCGTCGGGATTCGGTGAGAACCAGGTCGGACGCCTCGGTACATAGGGCGTTTCCAGCTCGCTGATCTCGTCATCGGTGAGGTCGATGTCCAGGCTCGCGACTGCGGCGGCCAGGTGGTGGGGCTTGGTCGGCCCCACGATCGGAGCGGTGACGACCGGATTCTTGAGCACCCAGGCCATGCCGATCTCCGCCATCGATACGCCTCGGGCCTCGGCGATCCGCTGCACCGCATCGACGATCCCCTTGTCGCTTTCGAGGTAGAGCGGGCGCCCGGCGGGATCCGTGTCGGGAATCATCCCCCCGCGCGTGGTGCTGCTCCCGCCCCACGGTCGTGCGACTCGCCCCATGCCGAGCGGGCTCCAGGGAATGCTGCCGACCCCCTGGGCTGCGAGCAGCCCGAACATCTCGCGCTCCTCTTCGCGGTGGATCAGGCTGTACTGATCCTGCATCGAGATGAACTTCGTCCACCCATTGGACTCGGCCGCGTACTGCATCGCACCAAACTGCCAGGCCCACATCGATGACGCGCCGATGTAGCGGGCCTTGCCAGCCTTGACGACGTCGTGAAGGGCTTCCATCGTCTCCTCGATCGGCGTGTGTCGATCGAACCGGTGGATCTGGTAGAGGTCGACGTAGTCAGTGTCGAGCCGCGTGAGTGAAGCGTCGATCTGCTCCATGATTGCCCGCCGTGATAGCCCCCGGCCGCCGGGAGTGTCGCTCATCGGCATGTACACCTTGGTGGCGAGCACGATCTGCTCTCGGGTCGTGTAGCGCTTGAGCGCATCGCCGACGATCGTCTCGGAGGCGCCCACACCGTAGGCGTTGGCGGTGTCCCAAAACGTGATGCCAAGATCGAGCGCCTGGCGGAAGATTGGCTCCGCCCCTTCGCGATCGAGCTTCCACTCCCCGCCCGCGCTGACGCCAAAGCTCATGCAGCCCAGTGCGATCCGGCTGACCTTGAGGCCTGAAGATCCCAGTTGCGTGTATTCCATCGTGGTTCCAATCTCGATTAAGCGGAGGCAGCCTCCGCATTATACCGAGACGTGAATACCGGTGCCTGGCACCGTTATTCATGCTAGGGCGTGAGTGTCGGGACAGCTTCTTCGACGGGAACTTCTTCCGGTCGAAGTGTGTCCATGAACGAGCTGACCGAGAACACCGCGTTGCCGGCGCCGGCAACGCCATAGCCGGGTGGCGGCTTGAGCCCGTGCTTCTCGAGCGTGGCGCGATACGTCTCGAGCAGTCGGATGTGGTACTCCAGCGGCGCGCCCTGCGGGTTGTCGCGGCCCAGCGGGGTCGCCGGCTCGGGGCACCAGGTGGTGAACCGGGGCGTGACACCGCGGCTCATGAAGTAGTCCAGCCCCTCGGTCGTGCTCGCGATCGCCTCGTCGATCGAGGCGAACCCAAACGGCTTGGCCATCTCGACGCCGGCCACGAAGTTGGGGATCACAAACCGCGGGCCGAACACGTCGGCGGCGTCGAGGATCCGCCGATGCCACTCGCTGCGGCCGACGTAGCGGGTCTTGCCCGGGCAGATGATCTCGAACAGCCGGGCGTCCCACACCTCGTAGTTGGGGTGGTAGATCTTGATGCCGTAGTCCTTGAAACGCTGGACGTCGGCCTTCGGCAGGGCCTGGGCGACGACCTTGCCGATCCAGCGGTTGGGGAACCGCTCCTCGATCGCCTGGGCGTAGCGGCCGTAGAAGTCGGCCTCCGCGAGCCCGTCCACCTTGCTGGTGACCGATCCGCCGGTGAGCGTGTAGGCCTTGCTGACCAGGTCAGTGTCGTAGCGGTCGATGATCGCCAGCGCCTCGAGCACATCGTCGACCGACTTGATGCCGGTGTAGGGACGGCCCTCCTGCTTGTGCTGGCGCCAGTTGTGGTTGATGTCGCAGAACTGGCACTCCTCCTTGGCCCCGAAGTACTGGCACAGCCGAAGCGCGGTGAGGTAGATCAGGTAGCCCCACTGAATGGTCGGCGCGGTCTCCATCACGGTCTTGCCGTTGGCGAGCTCGTGACGGTAGTACTCGGGCATCGGCGGCAACAGCACGTCGGCCATCAGCCGCCCGTCGAGCGACAGCTGCAGGGTGCCATCGTCACCTCGAAACACGCGGTACGGCGAGTCGGGGTTGACCCGAACCGACACGATCGTGCGGCGAAGCTGGTGTGGCCCGCCGGTCAGTGCAAGCTCTTCCGGTGGGCGCCGGATGGCGGCCTCGCCCAGCTGTGCAAGCGGCTTTTGGTCGAACGAGAAGATGAAGTACGACTTGGGCTTGATCTCACCGTCGAGGTTGTCGGTCAGCGCCGAGTGGTCGAACGCCATGCCGCTGCGAAGCAGATCCTCCTTCAGCACCGCCTCGGGCGGGATGTGGGGATACCGGCCAATCAGGTCTTCGACAAGAGCGGTACGGGAAGCTTCCAAGCTGGCTCGGACACTAGCACCGGCCACTCCGGTGGCGCGTATGCGAGAGTGTGGGGGATGGGTGCTCTGTACGACCGCATCGGCCGCACGTATGCGACCACGAGACGCCCCGACCCACGGATCCAAGCCGCGATCTTTGCTGCTCTCGGAGACGCCGAGACGGTCGTCAACGTCGGCGCCGGGACGGGGTCATACGAGCCACCCCAGACGGTGCTCGCGGTGGAGCCGTCGGCGGTCATGATCGCCCAGCGCCCGCCCGGCTCGGCCCCCGCCGTGCAAGCCACCGCCGAGCACATCCCCCTGCCCGACGGGGCCTGTGACGCCGCCCTGGCGTCGCTCACCATCCACCACTGGCCCGACCGGCCCCGGGGGCTTGCGGAGCTGCGCCGGGTGGCGCGGCGGGTGGTGGTGTTCACGGTGGATCCGGCATATCTGCGGACGTTCTGGTTCAGTCGTGACTACCTGCCGGAGGGAGCCGACCGCGATCTAGCCCGGTTCGAGCCGATCGAGCAGGTGTGCGAATGGATGGGCGGAGACGTGGAGGTCACGCCGGTGCCGATTCCGCACGACTGTGTCGATGGGTTCTTCGGTGCCTTCTGGCGTCGCCCCGCGGCCTACCTCGACCCGGCCGTACGCGCGGGAAACTCGAACTTCGCCGGCCTCGACGATGCCACCGACCGGGCGGTCACACGGCTCGCCGGCGATCTCGAGAGCGGGGTCTGGCGGGAGCGAAACCGTGAGCTTCTCGACCTCGATCAACTCGATCTCGGCTATCGCCTGCTGGCATCACGGCCCTGTCTAGACTGAAGGTTTTGACGTCGATCGATAGGGGTGGGGAAGATGCGGCAACGACGTTTGGGCAAGCTCACGGTGTCTGCACAGGGACTCGGATGCATGGGCATGTCGGAGTTCTACGGAAGCGGTGACGAGGCCGAATCGACCGCGACCATCCATCGCGCGCTCGAGCTTGGCGTGACGTTTCTCGACACGGCGGATATGTACGGCCCGTTCGTCAACGAGAAGCTCGTCGGCAAGGCGATCGCCGGTCGTCGCGACGAGGTGCAACTCGCGACCAAGTTCGGGATCCGGCGCGGCGAGGACGGCTCGCGGCTCGGCGTCAGCGGCGCGCCCGAGTACTGCCGCCAGTCGATCGATGCGTCGCTGGGCCGGCTCGGCGTCGAGTACGTCGACCTCTGGTATCTGCACCGTGTCGATCCCCAGACGCCGATCGAGGAGACGGTCGGGACGATGGCCGAGGCGGTGCAGGCAGGCAAGGTGCGGCATATCGGTCTGAGCGAGGCCTCGGCCGAGACGCTGCGTCGCGCCCATGCGGTGCATCCGATCACCGCGCTTCAGAGCGAGTACTCGCTGTGGACACGTGACCCCGAGGAGGGTGTCCTCGCTGCGTGCCGCGAGCTGGGGATCGGCTTCGTTGCCTATTCGCCGCTGGGACGAGGCTTCTTGACGGGCGCCATCCGCTCCCCCGAGGACTTCGGCGAGGGCGACTTTCGGTCGAGTTCACCGCGATTCCAGGGTGAGAACTTCCAACGCAACCTCGACCTCGTCACGGCCGTCGAGGAGCTCGCGAAGGAGAAGGGCTGCACACCGGGCCAGCTGGCGCTTGGCTGGGTACTCGCGCAGGGTGAGGACATCGTCCCGATCCCGGGCACCAAGCGGGTCAAGTACGTGGAGGAGAATGCTGCGGCTGATGATGTCGAGCTGACCGAGGCCGATCTGGCGCGGATCGACGAGATCGTTCCGATGGGGGCGGCGGCCGGCGACCGCTACGCCGACATGAGTGCGGTGGGCCGCTGATCAGGGACAGAGGCGGGGGAGTCGCTCTCGTTTCGGACGTGGATGTGAATAAATGGTGCCTGGCACCATTTATTCACGGTGGTGGTTGCGTGTTTTGGTGTGGCGCGGCATCATGTGCGCGCGGGCTGCTGGGGCCCCACCACCCTCGTTTGCGACCAAGGAGCCCCTCGTGCCCGACGCGCCCTGTCTGCGTGCCATCATCATCCTCATGCTTGCCGCGTGCGGACTCGCCGCCGCCACCGGTTCGGCATCGGCGGTGACCCTCGGCGCGATCCCCGACCACACCTGGCAGGCCAACGGCCGGGTGACCTCGGTGATCCGCGTCAACGGCGTCGTCTACATCGGTGGCGAGTTCACTCAGGTGATGGACCCGACCGGTGGTCAGCCCACCGCGCGCAATCGTCTGGCCGCCTTCGACGCGCACACCGGTGCACTGCTGCCGTGGAACCCCGATGCGAGTAACGCCGTACGCACTCTCGCCACCTCACAGGACGGTTCGGAGATCTTCGTCGGGGGCGAGTTCACACAGGTCGGGGGAAAGCCGCGCGCCCACGTGGCCGAAGTTCAAGCAGCGACGGTCGGTGCGGGTACGGGAGTGGTGACCGGCTGGTCGGCGGCCGCCGACGCCCAGGTGTGGGGGATGGCCGTGCTCTCGGGCAGGCTCTACATCGGCGGCGACTTTCGCCGGGTCGATGGCCAGGAGCGCCTCCGCCTGGCGGCACTCAGCACCCAAAGCGGGGCGCTCAGCAAGACGTGGGTGCCGCGCGCGAACGGGGCCGTGCGTGTGATTGCGCTCTCCCCGGCAGGCGACCGGCTGTTCGTCGGCGGGGCGTTCACGCTCTTCAACCGTCGGCCCCAGCCGCATCTGGTGACGGTCACGACCACCGGCGGTGCCCTGCTGCCGTGGGCATCGCATCCCGGCGGCACCGTCAAGTCGTTCGCCGCCAACGCCACCTCGCTGTTCGAGGGTGACGCCGGCGGCGGCGGCCATGTCCGCGCGTACGCTCTTGGCAGCGGCAAGCTGAAGTGGACGAATACGGGCAACGGTGACGTCGAGCGGATCGCTGCCTACCAGGGCTCGCTGCTGGTGGCCGGACACTTCACGACCTTCGGCGCGTTTGCGGCCCGCCACCTCGTCGCCCTGAATCAGACCACGGGCAAGGTCGACCCGTCATGGCGTCCATCGGCCGACAGTATCCATGGCGTCTTCGGACTGAGCGCCTACGGCCAGGACGTCTACGCCGGGGGAGACTTCACCCGGTGGTTTCCGGGCAGCGTCGCCCAGGCTCACTTCGCGCAGTTTTCGACCGGGGTGACCGACACCACCGCGCCGCGGATCACCGCTCTGCCGAAGCTGATCGTCCCGCTGGGTGCCAACCTTGGCCCGAAGCTCGTGCCCACGCGCGTCAGCTACGCCGCAAGCGACAGCGGGGTCAGTGGGATCTGTCGCTACGCACTGCAAAAGAGCTTTGCGGGTGGGCCGTACACGGCCCTCAGTCTCCCGTGGATCAGCGCGCCGTTTGCAAAGCCGGGTATCACGCCCAGCCCCGATCCGTATCGCTTCCAGGTGCGGGCCACCGACTGCTCCGATAACGAGAGCGCATTCGTCCCGGGGCCACCCACCGTGCTCACCGCCTTTCAAGACGGCAGTCGCTCGATTCGCTACTCCGGCCGGTGGTCGGGCGCGCGGGTCGCAGACAGCTACGGCGGATCGATCCGATCCACCTCGACCCCGGGGGCATCGGCGTCGCTTCGGTTCAGGGGGCGGGAACTTGTGTGGGTTGCGAGCCGGGCATCGAATCGTGGCGTGGCGCGGGTGTACATCGACGGGCGGTTGGTGAGATCACTCAACCTCCAAGCCCGGGGGGTGGCCCATCGACGGGGAGTGTTCACCCGAGCGTGGGCGAGCGATGGGGTGCACTCGGTCAAGCTCGTGTGCGCCGCGTCGGCGGGTCACCCGATCATCGATCTGGACGCCTTTCTGACCGTTCGCTGAAGGCCATGCACGCTTCGATGTGAAACCGGGTCGCATATCCGAGGTCGGCCGTGTGGACGCGCTCGTCGCGCCCGTGGACGCCCTCGTGCAGCACCTCTGTCGGGGTCGAGACGATCGGCCAGAACCCGTAAGCGGTCGTGCCGTACGCCTCGCGCAGGTAGTGGGAGTTGGTGAATCCGTTGCACAGCGTCGGTACCACGATCGCCTGCGGGTCATTCTGCGCCACCCACTCGCAGCACACCGCGTAGAGAGGAGTGTCGAGCGGGGAGATCGATCCACCCTCCGGGGCGCCCGAGAACTCGATCCGGTAGGAGATGTCGTTGCCCAGCGCGGCCGCGAGCTCGGCGCCAACGTCGTCCAGCGTCGTTCCCGGGATCGGCCGGCAATCGCACTCCATCGACGCCTCGGCGGGCATCACGTTGAGCGCGCTTGAGCCACGCAGCCGTGTGGGGGCGATTGTGGTTTCAAACAGCGGTGCGATCAGATCTTGCAGCATCGGGTGAAGCGCACACGCCCGCTCGATCCGCTGATCGAGCTCGCCCTCGGCGCCGACGAGCGCTGTCAGCATCGCATCGGTCTGAGGCAGCAGGCGGCGCTGCGGAGTGCGGCGGTAGAGCCGCTCGATCAGCTGTGCGAGCAGGCGCACGGCGTTCGTCCCGGCCCATGGCAGCGACGATGGTCCGGCCGAGCCGATCGCGGTGACCGTGGCCGCGAGGGCTCCTTTTTCGCCGACGTTGATGGTGACCACCGTGCGGCCATCGGCGAGTTCGAGCCGCTCGGCCGCGCCCTCGTTGATCGCAAAGTCGATGCCGAGCTCGGGCAACTCGCCGACCAGCCACGGCAGGCCCACCCGGGTGGTTCCATCCTCCTCGTCGGCTTCGGCGATCAGCAGCAGGTCACCCGCCGGCCGAAACCCGGCGCGCGCGAGCCAGGCGATCGCGACCGCCCGGGTGGCGAGTTCGTTCTTCATATCGGCTGCGCCTCGTCCCCAGATGTAGCCGTCGTCATCCACGTGGCCGGCGAATGGCGGGTGCGTCCAGCTGGACGCATTGTCGGCGGGAACGACGTCGGTGTGACCAACCAGGGCGAGGGACGGCCCGACTCCGCGTCCCGGGATTCTGGCCACGAGGTTGGCCCGCGCCGGATCGCGCGCGACCAGCCGGCATTCCACACCGCTTTTTGTCAGATACCCGGCCAGCAGCTCGGCGGCCGCCGTCTCTCCTCCGGGCGGATTTGACGTATCGATCCGCAGCAGTTGCTGGAGCAGCCCCGTCGCCTCACGGCGAAGCGCCGGCTCGTCGATCATGGCCGGGTCGGAGTCGATACCACCCCGGCCGCGAGCAGCGGGCGAAACCGGGCGATGGTATCGGCGACCCCGTCGGCAAACGCGGTCTCGGGCAACGACCCCACGGCAGCGGTCAGCGACTCCGCATCCACCTCGTCGGGAAACGGCAGCTGCACCTCGTCGAAGGTCACGGTCACCTCCGGAGTGTCGGCGACGCGGGCGATGGTGGCGGCGATCTCGCTCATGTGTATGACTTCGCCGCCGAGGTTGTGCACCCCTGCGCCTTCGACCGATGCACGGGCAGCCGCGATGAATGCGGCGGCCGCGTCGGGTGCGTACTGCATCTGGACGCGCCCGCCGAAGGGGATGCGGTGCGACTGACCGGCCGCCGCGGCCAGCATGGCGACCGTCGGCTCGGAGGTCATCCCCTGGTCGCGTCCCGGGCCGTACACCGTATGTGGTCTCAGTCCGATGCTCGGCAACCGGTGCTCGTGCCAGTACACATGTGCAGTTCCCTCGTTTGCGCGTTTGAAGACCCCGTAGAGCGTGTCGGGTACGCGGGACATGCCGGGTTCGGCGTCGCCGGCCTCGATCGCGTCGTAGGCGGCGATCGACGAGGCGTACACGACCTGGCGGATCGTGTCGCTGCGGCGTTTGACGGCTTCGAACACGTTGACCGTGCCGACCACGTTGGTGAGCGCCCCCTGGGGTGGGTCGGCGCGGCAGAACGGAATCTGGAGCGCCGCGAGGTGGATCACGTGCGTGACCCCACCTTCGATTGCCTGTTCGACCGCCGTCAGATCAGAGATGTCGCCGGTCACGCGTCGCACCTCGGCGCGCTCCTCGGGTGTCATGACGATGTTCCAGCGGTGGCCGTCGGCGGCGATGTCAAACGCGGTCACGGCCGCACCTTCGAGTACCAGCTGGCGCACGACCCATGATCCAATACAGCCGTAGGCGCCGGTCACGAGAAAGTGTTCGGAAGGCATGGGAAAACGTTATCTCAAATTGCGCACCAACTGCCCTCTTCGCCGATAAGCTCTGCTCATGTCCGGAGCACGGCAGCGCCCGGCGCGACTGGAGGACGTCGCCCGCGAAGCAGGAGTTCATGTCTCGACCGTGTCGCGCGTGCTCAACGGCTCGCCGACAATCACCGTGCGGCCCGAGACCCGGCAGCGAATCATCGACACCGCGCGGCGCCTGCGCTACCGGCCAAACGCGATCGCACGCGGCCTCAAGACGGCCAACGCGGGGGCGCTCGGATTGCTCGTGCCCTCGCTCCGAAACCCGGTGTACTCGTCGATCATCCGCGGAGCGTTCGATCGGGCCTGGGCCGGAGGGATGGTGGTGCTGCTGGCCGAGGACACCGGCGGCACGAGCGCCCAGCAAGCGTACGAGTCGCTCGTGGGGGAGGGCCGCATCGACGGACTCCTGATCGCCAGTGCCCGCCCGGGAAACCCCATCCTGAAACGGTTCGCCGAGGACCTCGTGCCGTGCGTGTTCGTCAATCGCCGGCACCGCGGAAGTGGGTGCAACGTGTCGATGCGTGAGGAGGACGCGGGGCGCCTGGCGGCCGAGCATCTGCTCGAGCTGGGCCACCGCCGGCTCGGGCACGTCTCCGGTCCCCAGCGTCTGGATACGGCGCTGCGAAGGATGCAGGGGTTCGTCGATGCCGCGACCGCCGCCGGGGCGGATGTCCAGATCGAGGAGGCGGCCTTCGACGAGCCTGGCGGGGCGCAGGCGATGGGCACGCTGCTGACCGGACGACGACCACCCACCGGGGTGTTTGTCTCGAACATCAACCAGGCGGTCGGGGCGCTCGCCGCCGCCCGCCGCAAAGGTGTCAGCGTACCGGCCGACGTGTCGATTGTCGGCTACGACGACGATCCTCTGGTCGACTATCTGGAGGTGCCGCTGACGGCGATTCGGATGCCGCTGTGGGAGCTTGGCGCAACCGCTGTCGACGTGCTGATGGAGCAGCTTCGGGGCGGTGAACCGCGCGACGTCGAGCTGGAGACGCCTCCACAGCTGGTCGTGCGTGAATCGACCGCCCCACGTGAAACGCAGTGATGGACCGCCGCACGTTCTTGACCCGCGCCGCCGTGGTGCCGCTCGCGGGCGGCCTGGCCGCCTGTTCGGGCTCCAGCTCGCCGAGCACCGGCACGACAAGCGCTTCGACCACGGTCACCACCGGCACCACCGCACCGCCCGCGAGTTCCGGGCCAACGACGCTCTCCGGTCTTGCCGCCAGCCTGCGCGGACAGTTGCTCACCCCGGGCAAGCCCGGCTACACCGCCGCGTCCACGATCGCGAACTCCGCCTACGCCGGTATCCACCCCCAGGCGGTCGCCATGGTACGCGGCGAGCGCGACGTCGCGGCCTGCGTGCAATACGCCGCGCGCACGCGGATTCCGTTCACGGCCCGGGCCGGCGGCCACAGCTACGCCGGCTACTCGACCAATCAAGGCCTGGTCTGCAACGTCGATCGGCTGGACGGGATCGCCGTCGCGGCCGACGGTCGCTCGGTCACGATCGGAGCAGGAGTGAAGGCCATCGACCTGATCACCACCCTGGCTGCCCGCGGGCTGGCGGTGCCGACCGGATCGTGTCCCACTGTCGGGATCGCGGGGCTCTCCCTGGGTGGCGGGCTGGGCTTCGCTGCCCGAGCCTTCGGCCCCACCTGCGACAACATCCTGGCGGTGCGGATCGCGACCGCCGACGGGCGCGTGGTGGCCGCCGATGCCCACACCAACCCCGATCTGTACTGGGCCTGCCGCGGAGGTGGGGGTGGGAACTTCGGCGTGGTGACGGCGCTCACACTGGCCACTCACCCGGTCTCGAACTCGGCCTACGGGTTCATCGACGCGCCCTGGTCGCAGGCGGTCGAGCTGGTGCGCGCGTGGCAGGCACTGGCGCCGCATGCCTCCCCGAACCTGTATCTGATCTGTGCGCTCGAGACCGGGTCGGGCAGCCCCCAGGCCCGCGTTTTTGGTCAGCTTCTGGGCGGCACCGAAACACAGTTCCGAGCGGCGGTTTCCTCGATCACCGCGATCTCAGGGGCAACGATCCAAACCGGGTCGGGGCCATATCTCAACCTCCAGCTGATCTGGGCGGGATGCTCGGGCGAGAGTGCTGGAGCGTGCCGGAAGCTCCCGGTTTCGAGCTTCGTCGCGAAGTCCGACTACGTGGCCAAACCGTTCCCGGCGACGGCGGTGTCGGCGATCGCCAAGGCGATCGAGGCGCGCCAGGGGCAGTCGGGATCGGGTGCGGTGATCATGGATCCCTACGGTGCTGCGATCAACAAGGTCGCGCCCGATGCGACCGCGTTCGTGCACCGCGACCAGCTGTTCTCGTGTCAGGAACTCGCGTATTGGAGCGCCGGAGGAGAGTCGGCCGCGAACACCTGGTTGAACCGGCTGCGCGCCGGGATGCGTCCGTACGTCTCGGGTCAGGCCTACCAGAACTACATCGACCCGACGCTGAGCGAGTGGCAGCAGGCCTACTACGCCGGCAACCTCTCACGCTTGCGCGACGTCAAGAAGCGCTACGACCCGGAGCAGGTGTTCCGGTTTCGCCAGTCGATTCCGCCCGCCTGACCGCCAAGCCGTGGTCGCTGCGTGACTCGGCGACGAGCTTGGAGGCAGCGATGAACATCGCAATCGAGAGCACCGCGGTCTCCATCAGCGCCGCCACGGCACCCGCGATCCGCTGATCGGCCAGAGTGCTGATACCGCCGAGCTTCGGCGTGTGGAGGTAGAAGTCGTACAGCGGCCGGTCGTGGAGCGCGATGAAGATGTCGAGCGGCATCATCACGACCATCGCAACGAACAGATACAGCACCCGGCCGCGGTTGGAGAGTGAGCCGCGCACGATGTCCGGCCACCAGAAGATCAGACCCGACACGATGAAGGCGATGTGCTCGAGGCCGAGCGCCGCGCGGTGCTGGAGGGCATAGTCGTAGACCGGCGGCAGGTGGATGAGATACCAGGTGGCCACCCATATCGCCATTGCCACCTGCGGCCGGATGGCGAACGCGACGCCGGGGCGGCGGGCGATGGCCGCGACCATGATCGGAGTCAGCCCCAGCAGCAGAAGCGGGGGAGCCCAGTCGGCGATGATCACGTTCTGAACCAGGTGGAAGCTCAGCATCGAGGTCAGCGCGAGGTGTTCGATCGGGCTCAGCAGCGCGACCGCGATCAGGGTCAGACCCGCCGCGAAGCTGGCTCGCTTCAACGCAGGCACGCGGTGTCCGCGGCGCTCCAGTACCCAGGTCACGACCGCGTAGTCGACCGCGAACACGACCAGCGCGATCACCCACTCGATGTCGATCGACCAGTGCCACGGATGCTCCACCATCACCTGAAGTATCGCGAATGCGACGCTAGCTGGTTGTGACTGGGGTCTGGGAGGCGAGCGCCTCGCCCACGACCACGGCGATGAAGAGCGCCACCGTGATCACATGAACGGCAGTGCACCACAGGCAGATCGCGTCGATCTGAAACAGCTCCGCATAGATCAGTCGCAGCACCATCAATCCTCCGACGAACACCCAGGCGAGCCGTCCGACTCGCACCGCCGACGCGGTTGCTCTCCACATCTGAGGCAGGCACAAGCCGCCGGCGACGACGAAGAACACCACCCCCCAAAGGGCCACAGGCAGGCCCAGAAACATCGATTGGGGGCTGGTGGTGACCTTCTCGCAGTTGATCACTCCGGACGCGGAGCAGGCCAGCTGCACCGAGGAGGTGTAATGAACCAGCGTCAGGTAGCCGGAGATCGCGGCGCCGGCCACGCACAGTGCCAACGTGAGCGGGGCGAGCGCCCGCGGCACCGGCCGGGGAATCATTTGCCGAGGTGAGCGGCGGCGGCCGTGACGCCGGGTGACGAGCACACGTTGGCCGGCTTACCGCCGGTCTGACTACAGATCACCGCGGTGAGGCCGTTGGCCGTGCCGAGGATCGCCTTCGAGACGGTGGTGCTGGGATCGCGCATCTGGGAGGCGATCTGGGTCGGTGTGAGCCCCTGGAGGATGCCGGGGTTGTAGCTCGCGCCGGTCAGCATGTAGGCGCCGCCGAAGTCGGTGAACGGGATCGAACCCTTGGGGTTGTACCTGTTGTATGCGGCGATCTGCTGGGCGGTGGGCTTGTCGAGCGGGGCGTAGCTGCCGTTGACGACCTTGTTCGAGGCGGTCTCCACCGCGCTCAGGACGACGTAGGGGCTCGAGAAGGTGGATCCGTGGAACGAAAAGGTGGGCGTGCTGGGATAGGTGTCGAGGCTCGACGAGTGGGTGCTGCCCAGGTGCGAGAACGTGCCGAAGCGAGCCAGGGCGGTCACCATCGGCCACCGCTGGGCGGCGCAGAACGGGCAGTACTCGGCGCCGACATAGATCACGACCGGCTTGCCACCCGACGTCAGAGACTTCCCGCTGATCGGGTTGGGAAAGGTCACGTCAGGTTGGTAGCCAACCGCGTTGAACGCCGAGGCCGGCACCGTCGTGACCGACTTGACAACGCCGGCGGCGGCGGTCGTACGGGTCGAGGTGTTGGAGCTCGAGCCCTGGCTGAGCTTCACGGCAACGAGGCTCACGATCACGAGCAGAAGCAGCGCGCACACGGTCGCGGCGATCAGCACCGGCGTGTTTGAGCCCTCCGGCTGGGATTTCAGCCGTTTTGCCTTGTCGCGCTGTGCCGCGCGCCGCTGTTGTCGTGAGCTGGATTCAGCCATGAGGGTGGTTCATCGGCAGATTCTTCTCCAGGAATAGCGCGTGAACATTGGAGGAGAAGGAGAACCGTAACGCCGACGGCCCCCGGTTGCGGCGGTTTTGGCAGGATGGGGGCGTGATCATCGCCTCGGTCGATCCGCTCGCGTTCACGTTTGAGCCACTGTTCGCCGTGATCGCGATCGCGGGACTGGTCGTCTACCTGCGGGCCGCGCGTCGCTACCACCCGGGCGGCCTCAGGATGGCGGCGTTCGTGGTCGGCGCAGTGCTGATCGCCGGGTCGGTCAACTCCCCGCTCGAGACCGTGGCGATTCACTACTGGGTGCTCGCCCACCTGGTGCAGAACGCGCTCCTGGCAGATCTCGCACCGCCACTGGTGATGCTGGGTCTCAACCGTGAGATGTGGGACGCGCTTGACCGGCGCCTGCCGGTCGTGATGCGAATCGCGTCGCACCTGGGGCTCACGCTGATCTTCTGGCTGGGCACGTGGTACTTCATCCATCTCGCCCCGGTCTACACCTACGCGCTGGAACATCCCCTCTGGCTCAACCTCGAGCATGTGGTGCTGATGATCGCCGGGTTTGGCTTCTGGGCGCCGGTGATCCGGGCCCGGTGGTGGGAGCATCGCTCCCCCGCGGTGCTGGTGCCATACCTGCTGGTGGCCTTCGTGGTCTCGTCGTTTCTGGGATTGGGCTTCACCTTCATCCCGCACCCGTTCTACCCGTACTACATCCACACTCCCAGGCTGCTCGGCATCTCGCCGACCGAGGATCAGAACCTGGGTGGGATCGCGATGACCGCCGAGCAGTCGCTCGTGTTCCTGACAGCGATCGCGTACACGCTGCTGCTCCTGGCCGACCGCGAGCAGCGCGAGACCGAGGCCCGTGAGCGGGCCGGACTCGATTAGCGGATCGTGGGTGCAACCGATCGGGTCGCGCAATCGAAGGTATCGGTGTGCCCCCATTGCGAGACGACGTCTTCCGGGAGCGATTCGCGGCCGGTGACGAGCGGGCTCTGGAGGAGTGCCAGAGCCGGTTCGGGCCGCTGCTACTCGCGTATGCACGTCGATATGTTGGGCCCAACGACGCGGAGGACGTGGTGCAGCGCGTGATGATCGAAGCGTGGCGGGGGCGGGGCCGGTACGACCCCAGCCGGCCGCTCGAGGCATGGCTTTTGGCGATCGTCCGGCGACGGGCGATCGATCTTCTGCGGACCCAGAAGACTGCGGTGGTCGGCTTTGATGCGATCCGCGAGCTGTCGGGCGAGGACGGCCGCGAAACCGCAGACCGGTTTGCGTGGGCGTTCGACGTGCGCCAGGCGCTGGACACGCTTCCCGAGGTGCAACGTGAGGCACTGGTGCTGTCGTACTTCGGCGGGCTGTCCCAGGCCGAGGTGGCCACGCGCGTGGGAGCGCCACTGGGGACGATCAAAACCCGGATGGCGCGGGGGATGCAGCGACTGGCCGACCAAATGGGAATCGGAGGGTTCGAGTGAGTGACCACGTGATCGACGATCTGGCATCACTCGTTGCCGGCGACCTCTCGCGGGCC
Source organism: uncultured Actinomycetes bacterium (assembly GCA_963708725.1). Lineage (GTDB taxonomy): Bacteria > Actinomycetota > Thermoleophilia > Gaiellales > JAICJC01 > CAVPTL01. The sequence continues at coordinate 118,816 of CAVPTL010000009.1, forward strand.
GAGACCGAAGCGGTGGTGGAGCACCTGCGCGGCTGTGACGAGTGTCGCCGCGACCTGGTGGCCAATGTCGCCGCCTCGGCCGCGCTTCGATCCGCGGCCCGAAACGCGCCTGAGCTGTTTGCCGCTCCCGTCGGCGAAGTCCCGCAACCGGCTCCGATTCCCGAGGCGTCCGCGGCCCCGGCCGGCGTCCCACGTCGGAGCACGCGCCGGGCCTGGCGGTGGGCGAGCGGGGTGGCGGTTGCCGCTGCGGTGATCGTGGCCGCCTTCTTCGCCGGATCGCAGCTGACCACTCCAAACACGACCGAAGCCCAGGCCACGCTGCATGTGGTCGGCGCCCACACCGGGTCCGGCGGCCAGGTGGTGATGCGCACGCGCGATGACAAGACCAACATGCTGGTGACCGCCAAGGGCCTCCAGGCCCCGTCGGCAGATCACTTCTACGAGGTGTGGCTGTTCGATCCCCAGACCAAGAAGATGTTGCCCGTCGGCGTGCTTGGCCCCGGAGGCTCGAGCTCCTACTCGCTGCCGCAATCGCTGATCGCCCAATACCAGATCGTGGACATCAGCCTGCAGCGAAACAACGGCAACCCTGCCCATTCGAGCGACAGCGTTCTGCGCGCTCGCTACGCCGCCTGAAACTTTCCTGGAGATCCCCTCGAAGGGGGAGAAGACCGGCATTCGCCGGTCACGTCCCAAAGGGGGAGATACGGCATGAGGACACAGAAAATCCGGTTGCTGATCGCGGTCATGTTCGCCGCTGCAGGCCTCACGGTACTGGCAGCGGGAGCCCAGGCGAGCTCTCAGCTTCGCTTCAACGGCGGTTCGACCCGGCTGGTCGTGAACCCGGCGGTGCTGCCGGCGCTTCAGGCCAACCACATCGCGCTCGCGCCGGTTGCCCCGGCCACCGCTGCCGCGGCCCGATGGGATGGCAGTGACACGATCGCTGCGACCTTCCCGATCAAGGGCGGTCACGTCGACGGAACGACGCTTGCCGGCGTCATCAACCACACCGGCGGACTGACCTTCAGCAAGGGATCGAAGTCGCTGACGGTTGGGCTGTTCCGGATCACGATCGCCAAGCACGCCTATCTGTCCGGTGCGGTCAACCTCGACCCGTCGGTGCGGGTCCCGCTGCTTCGGCTCGACCTTTCGCATGCGAAGGTCACCGTGTGCGGACACTGGGTGACGGTATCGCGCGTTCGCGGCTACCTGACCAAGACCGCGGCCGATGCACTCAACGCGACGCTCGGTACGAACGTCTTTGCTGCGGGTCTCAAGCTCGGAGTGGCACGGGTGCACGCGCACCTCGCTTCGTAGGTCGAGACCAGGGTTGCAGGGCCGGCGGGCGTGGAGCCTCCGCCGGCCCTGCTGCGTTTCGGAGCCGCCGGCGGTACCATCGATTGACGTTGAACGACCGATGGAGGCGACCGTCATGGGCAGCACAGCACGTTCGACACGAATCATCCGCGGTTGGATGCTGGCGGCGGTGACGGTTGGGGTGATGCTGGGGGCGACCACCGCCTGCGGCAGCAGCCAGTCGACGTCCGACAAGGCCAAGACTCAGGTGTGCGACGCAAAGTCGAACATCCAGACGCAGGTCAACGACCTCAAGTCACTCACGATCGGTACGGCGTCGATCTCAGGCGTGAAGCAGAATCTGACCGCGATCCAGAATGACCTGAAGAAGATCGAGGCGGCCATCCCCGACCTCTCGGGAGACACCAAGAAGCAGGTTCAGGCGGCGAACGAGGCGTTCAAGTCGCAGCTGTCCGCGACGGCCAGTTCACTCCAGTCGACGACCTCGATCAGCGAGGCCCTGACTCAACTTCAGACCGCGGGAGCGACACTCGCATCGAGCTACGCCAGCGCCTTCGATCAGGTCAAGTGCTAGGCGGCCGATCTCCCCGGACGTGCCCGAGCCGGGTCACGACCAGGCTCACGGCCGTCACCAGGTAGAGGCTGCCGGTGACGGTCTCGAACACCGCCAGCATTCGCCCGAAGCCGGTGGCGGGCGTGAGGTCGCCATAGCCGAGCGTTGCCAGCGTCACGAAACTGAAGTACACCCGCTGCGACAGGGAGCCATCTGTGCCCTGAGCGAAGTACGGCGTGGAGCCAAATCGGGTCGCCGTCGTGATCAGAAACGCGAACAACAGGCCGATCATGAAGTACAGCGAGATTGCGCCGAACACCGTCTGGATATTGACGTTGCGCGCGTCGCGCAAGCCGACCACGATCGCCACCGGCATGGCGAAGGTGAAGACCGTCATCACGATCGCATTGGGGGTCGCCGACGATTCGTCGCCGATGATCAGTGCGAGCGTGGCTGCAATCACCGCGACCGCCACGATCAGGTTGGCGACCCGCACGAAATTGCCCCGCACACGTGAGGCCCACACCGCCGCCATCAGCACCAGCCCGGTGAAGATGGTGGTGATCGATCGCCCGACCGTGGTCTCGGGAAGCAGCAGTAGCAGGGCGAGCAGGACGATCAGGAGCAAGCACACGAGCACGAACCGTGGACCGGCGTCGTCCTCGATGGTCACGATCGCTTCCTCGAGGCGGGTGGTCATGGCCCGGAAGGTTACGGGGCCAAGCGGTCGGCTCCGGGGGAAAACCGCCGGAGCCGACCGGATCGCTCGGAGCTACTCCCCGGCGGCGGTCACGCCGACGGCGACCAGATCCTCGGGGTGCACCCACTCGTCGGCGAGCGAGATTCCGCCGGCTCGCTGGATCTTCTCCCGCAGCGGGATCGCCCAGCGGTGTTCGAGCAATGCGATCGCGGCAGACGTGCCCGCCGGGATCGCATCCGCCAGGTACCACACCTCGGACTCATCGAAGATGTGGCCGTCCTGGCCCGCCTCGGCACCGGCGAGGGCGCCGGCCTCGGCACCTTCCTCACCATCCATGCCGAATCCGACCAGGGCTCCCGCAATGGCTCCCCACTCCATCGCCTCATCGGTGGTGAGATCGCTCAACTGCACAGCCGTGATGTTCCCGTCGTCGTCCTTGTCGACGAACATCAGGTCGACCAAGCGGACGACGTCCGCGTCGGCGAGCCGTTTGAGTTCGGGCAGGATCTCACCCGTGAACTTCCCATGTTCGAAGCCCACGACCATCATCTGAACTGGACCTAGCGCCATCGTTTCTCCTCGTCTGGCCCAGGGGCTAGCCGCCCGCGAGCACCTTTGCCTTCTGCGCGTCGAACTCATCCTGCGTCAGCACCCCTGAGTCCAGGAGGCCCTTGAGCTTGGTGAGCTGCTCGACCATGTCGTCACTCACGCCGCCGGCCGGAGCCGCGGCGGGCGCGGCAGCGGGCTGAGCCTGCTGCTGCTCGAGAGCCTCGAGCCGTTCTTCCTGATCACCCTCGCGGTCGGCTGTGTCAGCCTGACCCTGGGCGTGCTTCTTGCCGGCGTAATACGCGCCACCGCCAACCAATGCTGCCCGCGCGAGCGGGCGTCGTCGCCTCATCATGTGTGTACGTCCTTTCCCGACATGCGCGTCTCCGCGCGAACGTGAGCGATCAAGCGGCGGCGGTGTCGCCGTGCAGTGCGTCCTGCAGCTTCTTGGTGTCCGCCTCAGACAGTGAGGTCTTGAGGACGGTGCCGCCGAACTTCTGCATCGCGGCGACGGCCTTGTCCGGGGTTGCCTTCTCGATCACCAGGAACAGTGCCGAGGTACCGGGCTTGACCATGTCGCGCACCTGAGCCTGGAACTCCTTGTCGATCGTGCTCTTCTCGAGGTGGCCGAAGAGTGCTCCCAGGCCGGCACCGACCGCCATCCCAAAGACCGGGATGAAGAACAGCAGTCCGAACAGGAGCCCCCAGAACATTCCCCAGGTGGCGCCGCCGCCCGTGCTCGGGCCGTGGTTGGTCGTCACCTGATACTTGCCGTCGGGATGGCGCTGAATCGCCGCCACCGCGTCGGTCTCGAGAATCAGTTCCTCGCGCAGGTTCTGGACCTCTTCCATTGCCTGGAGCGCGGTGGCCTCATCGTCATAGCCAATCGCAATCAGTTCTGCCATGCAGTCCCCTCCCTCAATTCGTGAACCGGGTTACGTAGAGAAATGCCACACTAGCACCAACACACCGCGATTCGACATCCGATGCGGCGTACGACCAGGAGCGTGACGAAATGTGCAGGTTGTCCGCGCTCGGCGCATCCCCCCACCGGGTACATGTCCGTCTCGGGCTGACCAACTCACCCGGGTGAATCGCCCGGTTCGTGGCGGTGACGCAGGGCGTGCGGTATACCGTTGCATGATCCCGCAAGCTCTCTCTCCAACGTGGAGGTCCACGTGCCACTGAAACACCCCAAGGGCCCGTCCGTCTCGACCAAGGAGCTCGCCCCCGGGCCGATCTTCACGCTCGAGGGCGACAGCATTCCTCGCCACCAGCTGCCCGACAATCAGCTCGCGCCCGACGTTGCCTACCAGTTGGTGCACGACGAGCTGATGCTCGACGGTAACGCCCGGCTCAACCTCGCCACCTTCGTAACGACGTGGATGGAGCCGCAGGCCAAGCAGTTGATGGCCGAGTGCCTCGACAAGAACATGATCGACAAGGACGAGTACCCGCAGACGGCCGAGTTCGAGATGCGCTGCGTGAACATTCTCAGCAAGCTGTGGCACGCCCCCGACGCCGCCGAGGCGACCGGCTGCTCGACCACCGGGTCGAGCGAGGCCGCCATGCTGGGTGGGCTGGCGTTGAAGCGACTGTGGCAGCAGCGCCAGACCGCGGCCAAGAAGCCGGCCGACAAGCCGAACATCGTGATGGGCACCAACGTCCAGATCTGCTGGGAGAAGTTTGCCAACTACTGGGACGTCGAGATGCGGCTGGTGCCGATGGAGGGCAACCGCTTCACGCTCTCGGCCGAAGAGGCAGTCAAGCTGTGTGACGAGAACACGATCGGTGTGGTCGCCATCCTGGGCTCCACCTTCGATGGAGCGTACGAGCCGGTCAAGGAGATCTGTGAGGCTCTCGACGACTACCAGGAGCGCACGGGCATCAACGTCCCCGTGCATGTGGACGGCGCCTCGGGGGCGTTCGTGGCACCGTTTCTCGACGAGGCCCTGGTGTGGGATTTCCAGCTGCCGCGGGTGTCGTCGATCAACGCCTCTGGTCACAAGTACGGGCTGGTGTACCCGGGTGTCGGCTGGGTCGTGTGGCGAGATTCCGCCGCGTTGCCCGACGACCTGATCTTCTGGGTCAACTACCTGGGCGACAACATGCCGACGTTCGCCCTCAACTTCTCGAGGCCGGGTGCCCAGGTGGTGGCGCAGTACTACAACTTCCTGCGGCTGGGATTCAACGGCTACCGCGCGGTGCACGGCTACTCCCGATCGGTCGCGACCCGGCTTTCGGCCGAGATCGCAAAGATCGGGCCGTTCGAGCTTTTGACCCACGGCGACGAGCTGCCGGTGTTCGCCTTCAAGCTGCGCGACGACATCGACAACTACACCGTGTTCGACGTGTCCGGAGCGCTGCGCGAGCGCGGCTGGCAGGTGCCGGCCTACACGTTCCCCGCCAATCGCACCGATCTGGCGGCACTGCGGGTGGTGGTCAGGCAGGGTTTCACCCACGACCTGGCGGACATGCTGTTGGCCGATCTCGACCGCGTTCTTCCGCGGCTCCAGAGCCAGCCCGAACCTGTCCACACCGAAGCCGATAGCAGCTTCCATCACTAAGCCGGAGGAGGCAGGCGCATGAAACGAGCAGACGCATTCGTTGTCTTTGGGATCACCGGTGATCTGGCGCGGGTGATGACGTTACATTCGCTCTACCGGCTGGAGGCGCGTGGTCTGCTGTCGTGCCCGATCATCGGCGTGGCCGTGGACGACTGGACGGTCGACCACCTGCGCGACCACGCGCGCACGGTGATCGCGGCCACCGGCCAGACGATCGACGACGCGGTGTTCGATCGGCTTGCGGCCCGGCTGAACTACGTCAGCGGCGATTTCACCGACGCCGACACCTACGCCCGCGTGAAGACGGCCATGGGCGATGCCCAGGAGCCGGTGTTCTACCTCGAGATCCCGCCGTTTCTGTTCGGGACGGTGGTCAAGCAGCTCCACGACGCAGAGCTCACCACCAACGCGCGGGTCGTTGTCGAAAAGCCGTTCGGACATGACCTCGAGTCGGCCCGCGCGCTGGCGGTGGAGCTGCATCAGTACATCGATGAGTCGCAGCTCTTCAGGATCGATCACTTCCTCGGCAAGATGGGACTCGACGAGATCCTCTACCTGCGGTTTGCCAATGCCATGCTCCAGCCCCTGTGGGATCGGAACTCGATCGCGTCGGTGCAGATCACGATGGCAGAGCAGTTTGGTGTCGAAGATCGCGGACACTTCTACGACCCGGTTGGTGCGCTTCGCGACGTGGTTGTCAACCACATCATGCAGGTGGTGGCGGCCACGGCGATGGATCCGCCTTCGGGACGTGAGGCCGGAATGTGGAAAGACGCGATGGTCGGGGTGTTCAGGGCGATCCCGCCGGCCGAGCCTGCCCACTATGTGCGCGGCCAGTACGACGGCTACCTCGACACGCCGGGGGTGGAGGCGGGATCGACCACCGAGACGTACGCGGCTCTGAAGCTCGAGATCGACAACTGGCGGTGGACCGGCGTGCCGTTCTTCATCCGCACCGGTAAGCACCTGCCGATCACCCAGACCGAGGTGCGGCTGGTGTTCCACGACCCACCCAAGCTCGGATTCGCCTCGCTGGGAAACCGCGCACCGACGCCGGATCAGGTCGTGATCAAGCTCGATCCCTCGACCGGAGTGCGGATTCAGCTCGATGCCTTGCGCGCCGACGTTGCGGGGCCCGAGCCGATCACGCTCGACATGGAGTTCGCCGACGAGGGCGGCGAAGGCCCGACCCCCTACGAGGTGCTGCTCCACGCGGCGATGGAGGGTGACGCCAAGCGGTTCACCCGGCAGGACTGCGTCGAGGAGACCTGGAGGATCATGCAACCGCTGATCGATGCGCCGTCGCCAATCCACGCCTACGCCCAGGGCTCGTGGGGCCCGGGGGAGGCCGACCGGCTGATCGCCGGCCACGGTCGCTGGCACGAGCCGTGGGTCGCGAAATGAGCGAGCGAAAGCCACAGAGCGCAGCTGCCCCGTCGCCATTTCCGCCGATCGCCGACTACGCGTTCATCTCCGACTGTCACACCGGAGCGCTGATCGCACCCGACGGATCGGTCGATTGGCTGTGCGCCCCCGCATTCGATGCGCCCAGCTCGTTCGCGAGCCTGCTCGACCGCGAGGCCGGCAGCTTTCGGCTTGGCCCCAACGGCATCAACGTCCCCACGGCTCGCGAATACGAGCCGGGCACAAACGTGGTGCGCACGACCTGGAGGACGCCCACCGGCTGGGTCCAGGTACGCGAGGCGCTGACCATCGGCCCCCGCGAACACGAGGACACGGTCACGCCCCACACCCGGCCGCCGACCGACGAGGACGCCGACCACATGCTGGTGCGCACGGTCGAGTGCGTCGACGGCGAGGTCGAGGTCGAACTCGTGTGCGAGCCCGTGTTCGACTACGGTCGCGTGCCGGCAACGTGGACACTGATACCCGACGGTGACATGCACATGGCCGACGCCACCGGCGCCGGGCAGACGATTCGCCTGGCCACCGATCTCAACCTCGGGATCGAGGGTAACCGCGTGCGCGCACGCCATGTGCTGCGGCCCGGCGACCGCGCATTCTGCTCGCTGTCGTGGGCCGAGAACCTCGAGTCGCCAACCGACGTCGACGACGCCAACCGGCGGCTCGATACCACCGCCAAGTTCTGGCGCCGGTGGCTCGGTCGCGGCCGCGTTCCCGACCACCGGTTCCGCGAGCCGATCCAGCGCTCGGCGCTGACGATCAAGGGCCTCACCTTCATGCCCACCGGCGCCACGGTGGCGGCACTCACGACCTCGCTGCCCGAAACGCCCGGTGGGGAGCGAAACTGGGACTATCGCTACACCTGGATGCGCGACTCGACCTTCACGCTCCAGGCGCTGCATCTGCTGAATCTCGACTGGGAGGCCGACGAGTTCATGCAGTTCGTGGCCGACCTCGAGCCCAACGCGGACGGCAGCCTCCAGATCATGTACGGCATCGACGGCCGTCGCGACCTGACCGAATCGACCCGAGACGACCTTTCCGGGTATGCCGGGGCGCGTCCGGTCAGGATCGGAAACGGGGCGTTTGACCAGCGCCAGAACGACGTTTTTGGTGCCGTGCTCGACTCCATCCTCCGCCACACCGAGCGCAGCCAGCGGCTGCCGCGACGGTTGTGGCCGATCGTCGAGGCCCAGGCCGAGTGCGCCAGCAAGGTGTGGCAGCAGCCGGATCAGGGCATCTGGGAGGCCCGCGGCGCTCCGCAGCACTACGTCTCGTCCAAGCTCATGTGCTGGGTCGCCCTCGACCGGGCGTCGAAGCTCGCTCATATCCGCGGGAACGGCGATCTCGCCGAGAAATGGGCGGCGACCGCCGAGGAGATCCGGGCCGACATCCTCGCCCGCGGGATCAGCGAGAAGGGCGTGTTGCGCCAGCACTACGACACCGACGCGCTGGACGCGTCGAACCTGCTGGCGGCGCTGTTCGGGTTCTTGCCTCATGACGACGAGCGGCTCGAGAAGTCGGTGCTGGCGATCGCCGACGACCTGTCCGAGAACGGCTTTGCCCTGCGATACCGCACCGAGGAAACCGACGACGGCCTCTCGGGCAAGGAAGGCACGTTTCTGATCTGCTCGTTTTGGCTGGTATCGGCGCTCGCGATCGTCGGTTACCAGCAGCGGGCTCAGGATCTGATGGAACGGCTGCTGCGAGTTGCCTCGCCGCTCGGCCTCTACGCCGAGGAGTTCGACGCCGACACCGGCCGGCATCTTGGCAACTTTCCCCAGGCGTTCTCGCATCTGGCGCTGATCGAGGCGGCGGCCCGCATCATCGTGGCCGAGCGCATGGCCGAGCTGTAACCCATCCGGGAGGGTCAATGGACTCCTACGACGTGATCATTATCGGAACCGGCGCGGGCGGGGGCACGCTGGCTCGAAAGCTGGCGCCCTCCGGTAAGCGGATTCTTCTGCTCGAGCGGGGGGACTGGTTGCCGCGTGAGCCGGAAAACTGGGATACCCACGACGTGTTTGTGAACGGCCGCTACATCTCAACCGACACCTGGTACGGGCACGACGGTAAGGGTTTCCAGCCACAGGTGCACTACTTCGTGGGCGGTGCCACCAAACTCTACGGAGCGGCTCTCTACCGGTTCCGCGCCGAGGACTACGGCGAGATCCAGCACCAGGATGGGATCTCGCCCGCCTGGCCCATCACCTACGAGGCGATGGAGCCCTACTACACCGAGGCCGAGCGTCTCTACGAGGTCCACGGGAACCGGGGCGAGGATCCCACCGAACCCGCGGCCAGCGCCCCGTACCCGTTTCCGGCTTTGGAGCACGAGCCTCGGATCCAGCAGCTCGCCGACGATCTCTCGAAAACCGGCCACCATCCGTTCCACGCTCCCTGTGGGGTGCGCCGAGACGCGGCAGCGATCCAGACGAGCATCTGCGTGCGCTGCGGACGCTGTGACGGTTACCCCTGCCCGCTGCACGCCAAGGCCGATGCCGAGGTGTTCGGAGTGCGACCGGCGCTCGAGCACGCAAACGTGACGCTGATGACCAACGCGACTGCACTTCGGCTCGAGACCGATGCGCGCGGTGGCGCCGTCCAGAGGGTGGTGGTCGACGTCGACGGCGACGAGCACACGTTCGCCGCCGATATCTTCGTCGTCAGCTGCGGTGCCGCCAATACCGCAAAGCTCCTGCTGGGGTCAGCCTCCGACGCGCACCCCGACGGCTTGGCCAACGGCTCCGGACAGGTCGGCCGAAACTACATGTTCCATCAGAGCCAGGCGGTGCTCGCGATCTCTCACGAACCGAACCCCACGGTGTTCCAAAAGACGCTGGGGCTCAACGACTATTACTTCAAGAGCGACGCCTACGAGTTTCCCATGGGAAATATCCAGATGGTGGGCAAGTCGTCGGCCGAGATGTACCGCGGCGAGAAGCCGATCGAGACCGCTCTTGCGCCGCACTTCTCGCTCGAGGAGATCGCGACCCACGCGGTCGATTTCTGGCTCTCGACCGAAGACCTTCCGCGGTCTGAGAACCGCGTAACGCTCGACTCCGACGGCAACGTTCACCTCGCGTACTCGCCGACCAATCAGGAGCCGAAGGCGCGGCTCTACCACCAGCTGAAGTCGCTACTCAGTCACCTCGGCATGCATCCCGACCACCTGGTTCCCCGGACGGCCTACCTCAAGACCGAGATTCCGATCGCCGGCGTCGCCCATCAGTCGGGCACCTGCCGGTTCGGTGACGATCCGCAAAGTTCTGCGCTCGATCCCAACTGCAAGGCCCACGAGCTCGACAACCTGTATGTGGTCGATACCAGTTTCATGCCGAGCATCAGCGCCGTGAACCCCGCCCTGACAGCGATGGCGAATGCCCTGCGTGTCGGCGATCACCTGGTGGGACGTCTGGGAGCCGCCGCTTGACCGACGCCACCAACCTGTTCTTCGACGGCCTTGCGGAACGCGGTCACGAGCCACTCCTGGCCGGCGTCCGCGGCGTGATCCGGTTCGACCTGCGCGAGGGCCGGCGCACCGAACACTGGAGGGTGACGATCAATCGCGGGGCGATCGACGTCTCACGGGGCGACGAAGCCGCCGATGTCGTTGTGTTGGCCGACCGCGCAGTGTTCTCGGCGATCGCCACGGGCGAGGCCAACGCCACCGCGGCCATCCTTCGCGGCACGGCGGTGGCCACCGGCGACACCGACCTGATTGTGCGTTTCCAACGGATCTTTCCCGCACCGCCACGGAAGCCTGCGGCATGAGCGAGCTCGTCTCCATCCTCGACGGCAACACCTTCGTGGTCAGTGACCGAAGCGGCGATATCGAGGCGGGCTCGACCGACACAACGGGTTTGTTCTCATTCGACACCCGGTTTCTGTCCGAGTGGGTGCTGTCGGTCGACGGCCAGCGTCTGAACGCGCTCTCGACCGACGATCTCCAGTACTTCCAGGCGCGCTTCTTCCTGGTTCCCGGCACAGGCACCGTGTACGTCGACTCCAAGCTCTCGGTGATCCGCACCCGCTCGGTGGCCGACGGATTCCACGAGCAGCTGCTGGTAATCAATCACGACGAGAAGCCGGTCAAGCTCAAGATCCGGATCGATGCCGCCAGCGACTTTGCCGACCTGTTCGAGGTCAAGGACGCGCTCACCAAGCAGGGCACCTACAGCCAACACGTACGCAAGGGGCAGCTGGTGCTGTCGTACAAGCGCGAGACGTTCCAGCGCGAGACCGTGATCACCACCAGCGAGCCGGCGCGGATCGACAAGGCCGGCCTCACGTTCACCGTCAGGCTCGAGCCGAAGGCGCGGTGGTCGACGGATCTGCACGTGGTCACCGCGGTGGTGTGGGCGGGCGAGCGCCGCTCGGCCAGCCCCGAGCGGTCAGCCCGGCGCCGCCGAGGCATGGAACGTGACCTCGACCGCTGGATCCAGAAGGCACCCAAGCTCGAGTGCGACTGGGATTCGCTCAAGACCACGTATCGCCGCAGCCTGATCGACCTGGCCGCGCTTCGGTTCTCGCCGATCAGTGCCGGTGGCGCGAGCCTTCCCGCCGCGGGACTGCCGTGGTTCATGACGATGTTCGGGCGCGACAGCATCTTCACCAGCCTCCAGGCGCTGCCGTTCGCCCCCGAGCTCGCCGCAACCACCCTGCGGGAGCTGGGTGCGCGGCAGGGCTCGCGCGTGGACGACTTCCGCGACGAGGATCCCGGCCGGATCCTGCACGAGATGCGCTACGGCGAGCTGACCGCGTTCGAGGAGCGCCCGCACTCCCCGTATTTCGGAAACGCTGACGCGACCGCGTTGTTCGTGGTGCTGCTGGACGAGTACGAGCGCTGGACCGGCGATCGGCGGCTGGTGCGCGAGCTCGAGATGGAAGCCAGGGCGGCCCTCAACTGGATCGTGGAGTACGCCGACCTGATGGGTAACGGCTACGTCTGGTATCAGCGGCGAAACGAGCAGACCGGGCTCGAGAACCAGTGCTGGAAGGACTCATGGGACTCGATCTCCTATCGCGACGGCAAGCTCCCGGGGTTCCCGCGCGCCACCTGCGAGCTCCAGGGCTACGCGTATGACGCGCGGGTGCGCGGGGCGCGGCTGGCGCGGCTGGTGTGGGGCGACGACGGCTACGCGACCGAGCTCGAGCGTCAGGCCGCCGACCTCAAGCGCCGCTTCAACCGCGACTTCTGGGTGCCCGAACGGGACGCATTTGCGATCGCACTCGATGTCGACGGCCAGCCGGTGGATGCGCTCAGCTCCAACATGGGGCATCTGCTGTGGAGCGGGATCGTCGATCGATCCAAGGCAGCGTCGGTCGCCGCCCATCTGGTCGGGCCGAAGCTGTACTCGGGGTGGGGTGTGCGCACGCTGGCCGAAGGTGAGGGGCGGTACAACCCCGTTGGCTACCACGTCGGCGCGGTATGGCCGTTTGACAACTCGTTCATCGCGTGGGGCTTGCGGCGGTACGGGTTCAAGCGCGAGGCCGCTCAGATCGCCGCGGGGATTCTCGAGGCCGCCGACTACTTCAACGGGCGATTGCCCGAGGCCTTCGGCGGCTATGCCAGGCCGGTGACCGGCTACCCGGTGCAGTATCCGACGGCATGTAGCCCGCAGGCGTGGTCGACCGGCGCACCGCTGCTCTTTCTGCGAACGATGCTGGGGCTGGAGCCGCTTGGAGAGCACCTCGTGGTCGACCCGGCGCTCCCCAGCAGCATCGGCCACATTGAACTTTTGGACATTCCCGGCCGATGGGGTCACATCGACGCATTCGGTCGTGGTCGCGTCAATGTCGGGTCCGAGTGACATGATGCAGGAACGGGATGATGCCGGTTCCTCAAACAAGGGTGGACGATAATGAGTGAGACGGAGGCGTCGCAGACAGCGACTTCGAGCACGCAATCTTCCGAGCGTGCCCCGACGACAGGCAACAGCAAGAAGCGAAAGCTTGGGATCGGGGCGCTCGTGTTCTTCGGTTCGCTCTTGTTGTGCGTGGCCATCTTCGCCACGTGGGTCGACCGGGTTGCACTCGACTCCGGCAACTGGACTGATACGAGCACCAAGGTGCTCGAGCAGCCGGCTGTGCGTACCGCACTTTCCCAGTACCTGGTCGATCAGGCCTATGCCAACGTCGATGTCCCGGCGGTGCTCGAGACGGCACTGCCTCCGCGGGCAAAGCCTCTGGCAGGCCCGATTGCGACCTACATCGAGCCATACCTCCAGCGCGCGGTGGCGGCCGGTCTCGAGCGACCGCGGCTGGTTGCTCTGTGGCGGGCTGCAAACCTCAGAGCCCATTCGCAGCTGATGAACATCTTGAACGGCGGATCCGGCGTGTTCACGACGACCAACGGCACGGTTGTGCTGGCGCTCGGGCCGATGGTGTCGAACTTCTCGACCCAGCTCAGTCAGCGCACCAACGGTGCGATCACGCTGCCGCCGGGTACGGGCAACATCGTCCTGCTCAAGTCCGATCAGCTCAGCACCGCCCAGAAGATCGTCAAGCTGATGCGGCTGGCATCGATCCCCCTGGCCCTGGCTGCACTGGCGTTGCTCGGGATCGCGATCGCGATCTCCCGCGAGCGCCGAAAGACCCTGCGGGCGATCGGGATCGGGGTGCTGCTGGCCGGGCTGGTGCTGATCTTCATCCGCCGGGTCGTGGGCGACGTGTTGGTGAACGCGCTCGCCTCTGATCCCACCAACCGCGATGCTGGTCACGCGATCTGGTGGGTGGCGACCGAGAAGCTGGCAAGCGCCAACATCACCACCATCACGGTGGGTCTGCTGCTTCTGATCGGCGCCTGGTTTGCCGGCCCGGGACGGCGTGCGACCACCTCGCGCGGCAACCTCACCCCGTACCTGCGCGATCCCGCCATCGCCTATGGCACCTACGCCGTGATCGTGTTGGTGCTGCTGGTGTGGGCGCCGGTGGAGGCTGCCCGTGATGCAACCACGGCGATCATCCTGATCGTCCTGGGAGCGATTGGGGTCGAGGCCCTACGGCGGGTTTCGGTGGGAGACTTCCCCGATCGCACCGAGCGCGACCTCGGTCCCCGGATCGGGGCGTGGTGGACGGCTCGCCGCGACCGGAGTTCGCAGCAGCCGGCGGCAGCGCCTGCGGAGTCCGGCAAGTACGTCGACCTCGAACGGCTGGCCTCGCTCCACGATCGTGGAGTCCTGACCGACGCCGAGTTCGACGCCCAAAAATCAGCCCTCCTCAAAGCCTGAGTGAATAACGGTGCCAGGCACCGTTATTCACCAGTCGTCGCGACCACTGGAGCGACTGTGAGCACCAACTCGGTGCGGGCCACCACCCGCACCGAGTCGCCCGCATCAACTCCCTCCACGCAGTCGGCCGCCCAGATCGCGCCGTCCACCCGCACCTGCCCGCGGGGACGGCAATCCGACAGCGCAACGCCCTCGGCCCCGATCAAGGTCTGCGCCCCGGACACCGGCTGCCGATGGCGCATGGTGCGGTTCCAGAACATCAGCTCACCGATCCCCAGCACCAGGCCCGCGGCGAAGCACCACAGGTTCCACGGGGTCGGCACGAAGATCAAGAGTACGAAGGCGAGCAGGATCAGCATCGCCTCAGGCTATCGCCAAACGCGGCCCCCGCGGCGGCTTCGTACTACGCTCTGACCACGATGCGTGTTCTCGATCCGCGCCTGATGGATCGCGCCCGCGCGGTGCGAACGGTGCTGATCGCCGATGTGGGCATCGGGCTCCTGACCGCCGCGCTGGTGCTCGCCCAGGCAACGCTGCTCGCCGAGGTGATCGCGCGATCATTTGACGGCGCCACGCTCAGCGCGCTTCGAACGCCGCTGGTGCTGCTCGTTGCCTGCTTCGCGCTGCGAGGCGTTTTGAGGTGGGGATTCGAGGTCGCCGGACGACTCGCGGCGACCAGCGTGTTGTCGCAGCTGCGGATGGGGCTGGTGCACCGCCGGCTCGCCGATCACCCGACCGCGCTTGACGGCGCCCACAGCGCCGAGCTCGCGACCGCCGCAGTGTTTGGGGCAACGCCGCTCGAGGCGTACTTCGGGCAGCTCTTGCCACAGATGGTGCTGGCGTGCATCGTCCCGATAGCGGTGATCCTGTGGGTGATCCCGATTGACGCCACCTCGGCGGCCATCATGTTGGTCACGCTGCCGCTGGTGCCGATCTTCATGATCCTGATCGGCACCTACACCCGCCGGCGAACGCAGGAGCGACAGCGCGCCCTCGATCTGCTCGCCACCCATTTCATGGACGTCGTGCGGGGGCTTCCCACCCTGCGCTCGTTCAATCGCGGGCCGGCGCAGACCCGTTCGATCGCCGATGCCGGTGAGCGCTACCGCCGGGCGACCATGGCGACGTTGCGGGTCGCGTTCCTCTCCGGCGCGGTACTCGAGCTGGCCGCCACCCTGGGTGTGGCGCTGGTGGCGGTGACCGTCGGCGTTCGCCTCGACGACGGCGGGCTCAGCCTTCGCGCCGCCATGACCGTGCTGATCCTGGCTCCCGAGCTGTATCTGCCGATCCGCACCGTCGGCACGCTCTACCACACCAGCGCTGACGGTTTGGAGGTGGCCGAGCGGCTGCTGCCGCTGTCCGAACCGCTGCCCGGCCCGTCGGAGACGCCGACGCGTTCGGCGCCCCCGCCCGGCCCGATCCGCTGTGAGGGCGTGGGGTACGTCTATCCCAGTCGCGACGTGCCGGTGCTGGCCGGCGTCGATCTTCAGATCGAACCCGGCGAGCTGGTGGTGTTGGTGGGGGAGAGCGGCAGCGGCAAGAGCACACTGGCCTCGGTTGTGCTGGGGTTGGCGCTGCCCACCACCGGCCGGGTCACGGTCGGTGGGCTCGATCTCGAGGGGTGCGACCCGGAGGCCTGGCGGCGCACGCTCGCGTGGGTGCCGCAGCGTCCGGCGCTTCTGCGAGAGACGGTGGCCGACAACATTCGCCTCGGCGATCCGCAAATCGACGACCGGGCGGTGCGTGCCGCCGCGACCAGTGCGGGGGCGCACGAGTTCATCGAGTCACTGCCCGACGGCTACGACACCCTGCTCGGAGACGGCGGCCGCCAGGTCTCCGCGGGGCAACGACAGCGGATCGCGCTGGCCCGCGCGTTTGCGCGCGACGCGCGGCTGGTGGTGCTCGACGAGCCGACGGCCAACGTCGATGCGCCCACGGCTCTCGCCATCGGCCAGGCGATCGAACGCCTCGCCGACGAGCGCTCGGTGCTCGTGATCGCCCACAGCCCCGAGGTGATCACGCGTGCCAACCGGATCGTGAGGCTGGAGCGCGGCCGACTCGTGGACGACACCCCGATCGGGGCGGTCCGATGATCGCCACCGTCCGCAGGTTGCTGGCGCTTTCATCGCCGCCGCGCGTCCGGGTGGCGGTCTCGATCGTGCTCGGCGCTTTGGCGGTGATCTTCGGCATCGGCCTGATGGCGACCGCCGGCTGGCTGATCGCCCGCGCCGCTCAGCGCCCCGATGTGCTCGAACTCGGTGTGGGGATCGTGCTTGTACGGTTCTTCGGTCTCGCCCGCCCGATCGCCCGGTATCTCGAGCGGCTGTCGTCGCACGACGTCGCCTTCCGCGCGCTGGCGGGCATCCGCACCCGGTTCTTCGAGCGGATCGAGCCGCTGGCGCCCGCCGAGCTCAGTGCCTTTCGCTCCGGCGATCTGTTGAGCCGCATGGTCGGCGACGTCGACGCGCTCCAGAATCTCTATCTGCGCGGTCTCGCGCCGCCGGCCATCGCGCTGATCGCGGGGCTGACCGCCGTTTTGGCGGCCGCGGTGGTGCTTCCGCTGGCCGGCGTGATGCTGGCGCTCGGGCTGATCGCGTCCGCCACGTTGGTGCCGCTGACGGGCGCCGCGGCGGGCCGGTCGGTGCGCGCGACTGCCGCAGCCCGCGGCGAGCTCAGCGCCGAGTTGGTGGAGCTCTTGCGATCGGCACCCGAGCTGGTGGTGCACGGCGCCGAATCCGACACGCTCGCGCGCGTCGGGGTGGCAGACGACCGGGTCGCAGCGTTGTCGCGGCGTGAGGGCGTGGTGGCGGGTGCGACCGAGGGCCTGGGCGTGATGATCACCGGCGTGACCGTCGCGGCGGTGCTGGCGGTGGCGGTTTCGGCGCACTCCTCCGGCACGATCTCCGGTGTGTGGGTCGCGACCCTCGGGCTGCTCGCGCTGGCCTCGTTCGAGTCGGTGGCCGCGTTGCCCCAGGCAGCGCGTGAGCTCTCCTCGACGCTGGCCGCGGGGCGGCGGGTGCTCGAGCTGACCGACCGACGTGCCCGGGTGGCGGAGCCCGAGACGGCTCTTGAGCCGCCATCGCGGCAACCGCGGCTTGCGTTGGATGGTGTGACGGCCGGCTATGCCCAGGAGCCACCGGTGCTGCGCGGGCTCAGCTTCGTGCTCGAACCGGGCCGGCGGGTAGCGCTGGTGGGGCCGAGCGGCGCGGGTAAGACGACCGTCGTGAACCTGCTGCTGCGCTTCCTCGATCCTCGCGAGGGCGCGGTGTTGCTGGACGGACACGACCTGCGCGAGTACCGGCTCGAGGACGTGCGAGCCACGATGGCGGTGGCCGGTCAGGACTCGCACGTGTTTGCGACCTCGATTCGCGAGAACGTGCGCCTGGCCCGACCCGGCGCGAGCGACGCCGAGATCATGGCAGCGCTTCGCGGTGCTCGGATCGACGAATGGGTGGCCTCGCTTCCCGAGGGCCTCGACACCATGACCGGCGAGGAGGGAGCCGAGCTCTCGGGTGGTCAGCGCCAGCGGATTGCGATCGCCCGGGCACTGCTCGCCGACGCGCCGATTCTTGTGCTGGACGAGCCGACGGCGCACCTCGACTCGGACACGGCCGGGAGGCTGATGGCCGACGTGCTGGACGCCACCGCCGGCAAGTCGCTGCTGTTGATCACCCACCGGCCGGAGGGCCTCGATCGGATGGATCAGGTCATCACGCTAACCTCCGACTGACCGATGG
Organism: uncultured Actinomycetes bacterium; assembly: GCA_963708725.1. GTDB lineage: Bacteria > Actinomycetota > Thermoleophilia > Gaiellales > JAICJC01 > CAVPTL01. The sequence goes on from CAVPTL010000009.1 coordinate 136,893, forward strand.
AGAATCCCAAGCACGCCAAAGCAGCGGATCCTGCAGCCTTTGTGCCCGGGTGGGTGTGGTTCGCCGGGGTGATCCTGTTCGTGGCCGGCAGCTTTCAGATGATCCATGGGTTTGCCGCGCTCGAGCGCAAGCAGTACTTCAGCCACGAGATCATCTACTCCAACCTCACGTTCTGGGGATGGGTGTTCTTGCTGTGGGGTGCCTGTCAGATCGTGGCGGGCCTGCTGTCGATCGCCGGGCGGATGCTCGGGAACTACATCGGGGTGATGCTGGCCGCGACCGCGATGATCCTGTGGTTCTTCATGATCTTCACGACGCCGCTGGCAGCGGTGCTCGGAGTCATCCTCAATGCGCTCGTCGTGTACGGCCTGACCACCGGCGCGGCCCCCGAGTGGGACCGCCAAGCCTCCCGACACCGATAGAAACCGTGTCGTGAATAAATGGTGCCTGGCACCATTTATTCATGGTGCCAGGCACGGTTTTTGCGTTTAGGCGGGGCGGATGTTCTGGTTGACCCTGAACAGGTTTTGCGGATCCCGCGCTGCCTTGATCTCAGCCAGGCGGGCGTAGTTCTCGCGGTAGGTCGCCTTCACCCGCTCCTGTCCCTCGTCCATCATGAAGTTGACGTAGGCGCCGCCGGCCGAGAACGGATGCGTTCCCTCCCAGTAGCCCACGGTCCAGTCCTTGATCGCCTCGGCGTTTGCCGGATCGGGATCGACGCCGACGATCACCTCAGCCCACGTCACGTCGCGGTAGGCGAATGCGGTGTCGGTATTGGAGAGGTCGTGGACCGCTCCGTCGATCGGGTACATGTGCATCGTCGACTTGCCCGTCGGCAGGCGCTTGCCCCACTTGACGTGCTCGGCGATCGCCTCGTCCGAGAGCTCGCGGACGAAGTCGGCCCGCCAGTACCACTGCTCGCCCTTGGGATAGAGCGCATCGAACGCCCCCTGGATTGCGGGGTGCGGCATCTCGCCGACGCCGTGCATCAGCGGTGTACCCACCGCCAGCATCGGCTCCATCGCCTTGGCGGCATCTTCCGCTGAGCCGGTGTAGCACCACACGATTCCGGCGACCTGGCGGCCGTGCAGCTCCTCCGGGAACGGCGGTCCCGGCGGCACCGTCAGAAACGCGAAGAAGCCGTTCAGCTCGCGCTCCGCTGCGGGCATGAACTCGCGGTAGGCGCGCAGGACGTCTTCGGCCTGCTCGAGCGGCCAGAACGTCGGTCCGGCCTGCACGTTGGACACCGGATGGAGCCGGAACGTGAATGCGGTCACGACGCCGAAGTTGCCCCCTCCGCCACGGATCGCCCAGTACAGATCCGCGTTCTCGTTGGCATTGGCCCGCACCTGCGAGCCATCGGCCAGCACCATCTCGGCCTCGAGCACGTTGTCGATGGTCAGGCCGCACGAGCGCGCCAGGTGCCCAATCCCGCCGCCCAGGGTCAGCCCGCCGACGCCGGTCGTGGAGATGACGCCGCTGGGCGTGGCCAGCCCGAACGCGTTGGTGGCGGCGTCGACCTCGTTCCAGACGCATCCGCCCTCGACCCGCGCCGTCTTGGCCGCCGCGTCCACCGTGATCGCCTTCATCGGCGACAGATCGATCACGATGCCGTCGTCGCATGTTCCGAGACCGCCACCGTTGTGGCCGCCTCCGCGGATCGCAAGCAGCGTGCCGTGGTTGCGCGCGTAGTTCACCACGGCGGCGACATCGTTCGCCGAATGACAGCGGGCGATCAGCCCGGGCCGCTTGTCGATCATGGCGTTGTAGACCGCACGCGCCTCGTCGTAGTTGCTGTCGTCCGGCCCGATCAGCTCCCCTGAGAAGCCTTTCAACTCATCCTGTGCACTCGCTTTGAGTGACGTTGCCGTTGCCATGTGTATTCCCCCTCGGTTGTCGTCACGGCGTGTAGAGCCAACCTACGAGGACGAACGAGATTTCGCATGACTCGGATTGATCCAAACTCGACGACCACGTTGTAATGGTGGCATGATCAGATCTGACTATGGACGCGCCGGGGGCACTACCAGGTCAACTGCGGCTGACACCGTCCTTCCCGTTTGTCGGACGACCGCGGGAGATGGCGACGCTGAGGTCCGTGATGCCGCGTGTGCCCGGCGAGGGCAGGCGGATTGCGCTGATCGGTGGCGAGGCGGGTTCGGGCAAGAGCCGGCTGGTGCGCGAGTTTGCGAGTGCGGCGGCCGACGACGGCTGCCTGGTGCTGTACGGCGCCTGTGACTCGGTCGTGTCCACGCCCTACCAGCCGATCACCGAGGCGCTCGACCAGTTCGTGCGAATCGCCGATCCCGACGAGCTGCGGGCGGATCTGGGGGAGGGCGGAGGAGAGCTGACCCGGCTGGTGGCGGCGCTTCCCCAGCTCGTCACCGGCTTGCCGCGACCTGTTTCAGCCGATCAGGACACCGAGCGGCTGCGCCTCCATCATGCGGTCGCCGAGATGCTCGTGAACATCAGTGCTCGGCGCCCCACGGCGCTGGTGCTGGAGGATGCGCACTGGGCCGATGGCCCGACGCTCTTACTGCTCCGTCACCTGTCGCGTGCCGCGGCCTCGGCTCGCCTGCTGCTGCTCGTGACCTTCCGCGACACCGCCGCCGACGTACCCAGCGACCTGTCCTCGACGCTCGTGGAACTGCGTCGCTCGGAGGGGGTCGTGCCGATCAAGCTCGGTGGCCTCTCGATCGACGAGATCTCCGAGCTGGTGGCCCGCGCCGGTGGTGCCGACCTCGGCGACCAGCTGCCCGGCGTGGCCTCCGCGATGCACGACCTGACCCAGGGCAATCCGTTCCTGGTGATCGAGTTGTGGCGCGAGCTGGTCGAGAGTGGTGCCCTCGCGGTCGTCGACGGTGTAACGCAGCTGAGCCGTCCACTGGCTGAGCTGGCGACCCCGGAGGCGGTGCGCGAGGTCGTCGGCCAGCGGCTCGACCGGCTTGACCCGGTAACCACTGGAGTGCTCCAACTCGCCGCCGTGATGGGACGCGAGTTCGACCTGACCACCGTCAGACGCGGATCGGGGATCGACGAGCAGTCGGTGCTGGCGGCGATCGATCTGGCCGAGCAGAGCGGCATGATCACCGCGATACCCGAACGCCGGCTTCGGTACCGCTTCAGCCATGAGCTGGTGCGGCGGGCGCTGTATGACCGGCTACCGGCCCTGCGCCGAGCCGAGCTGCACCTGAGTGCCGCCGAGGCGCTCGAGCAGTCGGGTACCCGCTCCCCCGCCGAGCTCGCCTACCACTTCACCGCCGCCGCGCCTCTCGGTGGCACCGAACGCGCGGTCGAGTACAACCTCGAGGCGGCGGCGGCCGCAGCCTCGGCCCTCGCATTCGAGCAGGCGGCCGATTCGCTTGGCCAGGCACTGGAACTCGGCGTCGCAGATCGCAGCCGCGAGGCCCAGATCCGGTTTGAGCTCGGCGAGCTGCACTTCCGCGCAGGCCAATCGACTGCTGCCCTCGATGCCTACGTCGAGGTCACCGAGATCAGCCGCGAGCTGGAGGATGGCGAGCTGTTTGCGAGTGCCGCGATCGGGTTCGAGAACGCGTGTTGGCGCATGGGCGTCGTGGATCCAGACGCGCTGGCACTCTTGACCGAGGCATCGGCGCGGCTCGATCCGCGCGACTCGTCGCTGCGCGTGATGGTGGTGAGCGGCACGGCGCGGGCGCTGGCCTTCCACGGCGAGCACGAACGCAGCGCCGCGGCCCGCCACGAGGCCGTGGCGATGGCACGGAGGCTGGGCGATCGGACTGCTCTGGCCAAGGTCACGATGCGCGCCTACTGGGCCCGTGGAACCAGCACCCTCGAGGAGATCCTCGAGATGCTCGACGAGTCGCTGCGGCTGGCCGCCGAGCTGGGAGACATCGAGACTCAGGCCGAGGCGCGCGAGTGGCGGATCGCCGCGTTGATCGCAACCGGCGAGATCGAGACCGCCCGTCACGAGCTGGCTGTCGTCTCGGAGGTGGCCGCACAGATCGGGCAGCCGTTCATCCTGCATGTCGCCGAGCACTACCGCGCGACCATCGAGCTTTGCAGCGGCCGGCTGGCCGAGGCAGAAGCGGCCGCCGACAGGTCGCACGAGTGGGGTAGCCTGCTCACCGGTCGCGACTCGACAGGCCCCTACGGAGTACAGATGTTCAGCATCCGGCGCGAGCAGGGCCGCCTGGCCGAGCTTGCTCCGGTGGTGAGAATTCTCGCCGGCGGCGAACGTGAGGGCGGCGCCTGGGCACCCGGCCTCGCGGCGCTTTTGGCCGAGCTCGAGATGTTCGACGAGGCCCGCCGGGAGCTCGACGAGATCCGCCGCCGCGGTCTCGATGAGCTACGCCCGGCCTTGTGGCTTGCCTCACTCACATATCTCACCGACGCCAGTTACGCCGTCGGGGATTCGCAGATGGCCGGCGAGCTCTATCCAGCGCTCGAACGTCACGCGGGCGAGGTGGTGACCATCGGACACGGCGTTGCCTGTTACGGCTCGGCCGACCGTTACCTCGGGATGGCGGCCGCGACCGCCGGCGACCCCGAGCTGGCGGCTCGCCACCTCGAGGTCGCGATGCGGGTCAACGGCCGGATGGGCGCCCGCACCTGGCTCGCCCACACGGCGTACGTCTACGGGCGGTTGCTGCTGGGCTCTGACCCGGACCGGGCCGCAGATTTGCTGCGGACAGCATCGACGCTGGCGACCCAGGTGGGGATGCCGTCGTTGCGGATCAGGATCGCCACCGCCGGTGCTCCCACAGCCACCTCTGCGCTTCCGGACGATCTCTCGCCGCGCGAGGTGCAGATCCTGGCCCAGGTGGCCCAGGGGCTCTCGAACCGCGAGATCGGTGAGGCCATGGTCATCAGCCAGCACACGGTTGCAAACCATGTGCGCAGCATCCTGCGTAAGACCGGATGTGCAAACCGCACGGAAGCCGGCGCCTACGCATTTGAAAATGGACTCGCGGTCGGCCGTCGGCGGGACTAGGATGGGAGGGCCATGCCGCTCTATGTGATTGAACGGACGTTCGCAGAGCAGCTCGACCTGGGCGTCGAGGACGTCAGATTGATCGAGGACGTCAACGCCGACGAGGGCGTGCGTTGGCTGTTCTCGTTCCTGAGCGCCGATCGGCGTCGTTCGTACTGCCTGTACGAGGCGCCGTCGCCTGACGAGATCGTGACCGCCGCACAGCGTGCAAACGTCCCGCTGGACAAGATCGTCGAGGTCGAGAAGTTCGACCCTCAGCTGATGCGCTGAGGGCGGTCATCGGGAAATACCAACTATCCCTACCGGCATACTGAGCTTTGTGCTACCTTGGGAGAGCAAATGGCCACGCCGACCCTTTCGTATCTGATCTGCTCGACGCCCCGAAGCGGCAGCACCCTTCTGTGCGAGGCACTCACCAACACCGGCGTCGCGGGCAATCCGGAGGAGTACTACCAGCATCGCCGCAAGACCGGGATGCCGCGGCGGCCGCTCGAGTATTTCGAGGACGTCGAGACGCCAGAGATCGATGCGATCCTCGGCGCCTACACCCGGGTCGACGACGAGGTCAGCCTGTTCGATCCGCGCCGGTATACCACCTACCGTGAGTACATCGATTGGACGATCCAGCGGGCGACAACGCCCAACGGTGTGTTCGGGGCCAAGGTCATGTGGGGCTACTTCAACGGCTTCGTCGACAGCCTCCGCGACATGAACAACAATGCCGTTCAGTCGACCCGCCAGGTGTGTGAGCAGACGTTCCCGAATCTGTCGCTGTGGGTGTTCGTGACCCGTCAGGACAAGGTCAGTCAGGCGGTTTCGCTGTGGAAGGCGATCCAGAACTGGACGTGGAAGCGCGACGAGGGAGACGGCGGGTTGATCTCCCACGATCTCCACTACAACTTTGAGGCCATCAAGCACCTGGTGGCCCAGCTCGAGCTGCACGATCGCGAGTGGATGCAGTTCTTCGCCGCCAGCGGCCTCGCTCCCCACGTGGTCGTGTACGAGCACCTCGCCAAGAACTACGAGCAGACCGCGATCGACATTGTTCACTCCCTCGGGGTTCAGGAGTCGGCCGAGCCGGTGTTTGCGCAACGCCGGATGACGCGCCAGGCCGATGCGCTCAACCAGGAGTGGATCGAGCGATTCCACACTGACCTCGAGTCCGCCCGGACAAAGGGCGCTCTACCGTCTCTCGACGCCGTCTAGCCTGCGCCTCGTGAACCGTCCGAACATCCTCTATCTGCATTCGCATGACACGGGTCGCTATGTGCAGCCCTACGGCCACGCGATCCCGACCCCGCGGATCCAGGGGCTCGCCCAGGACGGCATGCTGTTTCGCAAGGCGTTCTGCGCCGCGTCGACCTGCTCGGCCAGCCGCGCGTGTCTCTTGACCGGGCAGTACGCCCACTCAAACGGGATGATGGGCCTCGCCCACCGCGGCTGGTCGCTGAACGACTACAGCCACCACATGGTGCACACGCTGCACGACGCCGGGTACCACTCGACGCTCGTCGGCGAGCAGCACATCTCGAAGCGACCCGACGAGATCGGCTATGACAACGTGGTCAAGATCGACACGTCGCGGGTCGACGACGTCGCCCCGGTCGCGATCGATCTGCTGCGCGACGCACCGGCCGAGCCGTTCTTCATGTCCATCGGGTTCTTCGAGACCCACCGGGAGTTCTTCGAGCCGCTGAAGGGCGACGAGCACTACATCCGGCCGCCCGCGCACCTGCCCGACGTGCCCGAGACGCGCCGCGACATGGCGGCGTTCGTCGCCAGCGCGCGGTCGCTTGACCGTGGCGTGGGGGCGGTGCTCGACGCGCTCGATCGCTATGGCCACGGTGGCAATACGCTGGTGATCTGTACAACCGACCACGGCATCGCCTTCCCCGGGGCCAAGGCCACGATGACCGATCGCGGGATCGGGGTGATGTTGATCATGCGCGGGCCGGGCGGGTTCCTCGGCGGCAAGGCGTCCGACGCACTGGTCTCGCACATCGACGTCTTCCCAACCCTTTGTGAACTCCTGGAGATCGACCGTCCGCCGTGGCTCCAGGGGCTCTCGCTGATGCCGGTGGTGCGCGGTGAGACCGAACAGATCCGCGAGGCGATCTTCGCCGAGGGCACCTATCACGCGGCGTACGAACCGCAGCGATGCGTGCGGACGTCGCGCTTCAAATACGTGCGCCGGTTTGATCCCAGTGACCGTCCGGTGCTGGCCAATGTGGACGACAGCCCGTCGAAGGACGTGTGGATCGCCGCAGGCTGGCCGCAGAACCTGCTCGACGAGGAGCAGGTGTACGACCTGATCCTCGATCCCAACGAGGCCGTGAACCGGTTCGGCGACCCCGAACTCGAATCGGTGACCGATGACCTGCGACGTCGCCTCGAGATCTGGATGCGGGCCACCGACGACCCGCTGCTCGACGGACCGATTCCTCCGCCGCCCGGCGCCGTGTACAACGCCGTCGACTCGATATCGGCGGGCGAACCCACGCTTCGGGGCTAGATCATCCGCTCCAGGCCGGAATCGCCATCGTCGTTCTCTCGCGCCCGCTGAAGCAGCGCGTCGAGCGATGACAGAAACCGGGTTGCGAGCTCTCCGTCATCGTCGTCGGTCGCGGCCACCGAGGCGGCGATGCTTGCCACCAGCCGCATACGTGGATCGCCGGAGTCAAGCGCGCTCGATGCGGCTCGCGCCCGACGCATCAGCTCGAGCGCGATCGCGGCCTGATGCCCAAACAATCCAAGCAACTCCGACTCCTCGAGCGAGAATCGCGACTGCTCCGGGCGGTCGAGTACCTCCAGCACTCCGAGGCAGCGCTCCTCGTGAAGCAGCGGGACGGCCATGATGCCCTTGGGCACATAGCCGGTGTCCCCTGCGAATCGGCTGGAGAAGCGGGGGTCCTGCGCCACATCGTCGAGCACGAGCGATTGGCGGGTGACCAGCACCCAGCCGGCGATTCCGGTACTGGAGGGAAATCGGCGCCCGACCAGCGTGTCCTCGCCCTCGCCGGTGACCGCCTCGAACACCAGCTCATCGGTGGCGTCGTCCAGCAGCAGAACGCTCGCTGCACGGGCGTGGAAGATCGCGCAGGCGACCGTGACGATCGATTTCAGGAGCGCTCGGTGGGTCTCGTCACCGGCGAGCGCCCCGGCCGCGATCGCCGCCTGGAGGTCGGATCGCTCGCTCATGCCACGTCCTTTGCGTTGTTTGCCGTCATACCGAGGAGCGTCTTTACCTCGAACGGGGTCAGCTCGGGATGCTTGGAGAGGATCAGTGCGCAAATCCCGGAGATGTGGGGTGTGGCGAAGCTGTTGCCGGTCGATCGCAGCCGCCCCCCGTCCATCCACGCCACCTCGACGTCGACCCCGCGTGCGTAGAACTCCACGGGTGGCTGGGGGTTTCGGTACCAGGCTAGCGGGTCGGCCTGGTCGTGCGAGGCCACCGAAATCACGGACGAGAACCGCCAGGGATAGCTTCGCACCGGCATGTTGTGCGCCGAGGCGACGATGATGGATCGCCTGAAGTAGGCGAGATCGGCGAGGTCGTGGAGCTCACCGACGAACCGGCGCTTGGTGGTCGAAAGGCTCATGTTGATCACCTGGTAGCCCTGGTCGATGGCCCACCTCAGCCCGGCCACCAGCACCGGCCCGCTACCGACGAACCCCTCTCCAAGCACTCGCACGCTCACGAGCTCGCAGTCGGGCGCGATCGAGCGGATGATCCCGGCGCAGGCACTGCCGTGGCCGCACACGTCGCCGTCGAGATCTTCGGTCACGATCGCCTGATCGTCGTCGGTCACGCTGATCGTGACCGCTCGGGCGACGTCGCCGACGAGCGGATGGCCGCTCTCGATTCCGCTATCGACCACGCATACCGTGACACCGGCTCCGGTTGAACCGCCCACCGCCCATTCACGCGTCACACGCTCGGGCCATACGTGAGCGCCCGCGAGTGAGCCCGCGTCGCTTCCCGCAACGGCGTGAGCCGGCATCTCCTCGTTGGCTGGAGCCTCGTCTGCCACACGGCGATCGTACCCCACGACCGTTCTCACCCAGATCGTCGGGCTGACCGGTGCCAACACTAGTGTTGGGTTGTTCGTCTTTCAACGGAGGATCCATGCAACCAGAACTCCCCAAACGGCTGATGGCCGAAGCCATAGGCACGTTTGGATTCTTCTTCATCGGATTTTGTGGAATCGCCGCGGCGGTGACTCAAGGTCCGGCTGCGATCCAATCAATCGGTATCGCGGTTGGCTTCGGCTTTGGCCTCGGACTCATGATCTTCGCGTTCGGGCACATCTCGGGCGGTCACTACAACCCGGCCGTGTCGGCGGGGCTGGCCGCGGCCAATCGGTTTCCGCGTGAGGAGGTCGTCCCGTACTGGGGAGCCCAGCTCGCCGGTGGCTTCGTCGCAGCCCTCGCGGTGCGCGTCATCTTCAGCCACTTCGTGGTGGAGCAAACGGTCAATGCTCCGGGAGCTGGGATCACCGGCTTCAAGGCGCTGGTGTTGGAGACCATCCTCACATTCCTGTTCGTGTTGGTGATCTGCACTGTGGCGACCGACGAGCGGGCGCCATGGAAGGGCGTGTTCGCGCCATTTGCCATCGGCCTGTTCATCTTCGTCGCGGCGACCACCGTGGGGCCGCTCAGCGGCGGCTCGTTCAACCCGGCCCGTTCGATCGATCCCGCCATTGTCGCGCTGCATCTTGGCGACCTGTGGATCTACATCATCGGCCCGCTGGTTGGCGGCATCCTGGGCGGATTGGTGCACGCGTACTTCCGCGAAGAGGCGTAGGCGGCGTGTCTCGACGCGCGGTGTGGCCCTGGGGTCGCGCCGCGCGTCAGGCGCGGTGGTTACAGCCGATCGGCGGGAGCGGCGCATCGAGCGTGGGATTGCGATCGAAGAACCCGTCGGGCTTGAGCATGAACCCGATCTTTGCGACCGGCATGATCGGCCAATCCTCGAGGCGAGCGACGTGGTGGCTGCAGAACGTGTACCAGACGACCAGGTCCTCGTTTTCGATCGATCGGTCGTTTCGAACCCACTGCGTCAGCCCATCGTTGTCGGATGACTGGTTGGGATATTCGCCGGCCGGGTAGCGCTCGTCCGCCCGAAACGGCGTCACCCACAGGTGGCGGGTGATGAACCCCGCGCGGCGGATCAACGACGAGTCGTCGTGCGCGAAGGGCAACGTGTTTTCGCCCGGCACCAGCCGGTAGGCCACCGGCTCCCCCACGGCGTTGGTGCGGTTGGGGTTGGTGATCTTCCAGCTGCGCGCGCTGAACGGATCGACCAGACGCTGAGCCTCCGACTCGGTCACGAGCGGCCGCGAGCGCGCGACGAACGCGTTTCGGTGGGGGTTGATCTCGTCGGGCGCGGTCTCGGTGTGGACCTCGACCACGGTGTTCTGCGGGCCGTCGACACACATGTCGAGGCGCACGTTGAAGAAATGCTGATGGTGTGAGGCCACCACCCCCGGGGATACCAGGCGTCCGTACTGAGGTTGCTCGCCGGGCTCGATCGCCGAGGTCAGCAGGATGCCGGTGAGCTTGGCCTCGACCTCGATCGTGCCGTCCTGGTAGAAGTGCCAGTAGAACGCGTATTCGTAGTTTCCGACCGTGATCACCGAGGAGATCACGAGCCGGCGCGAGCGGCGCATGTCGACCCGAAGCGTGGTCGGATCGGTGTGTTTCCACAGGATCCCCGTGTCCTCCTCGTGCATGCAGATCGCGTTGGGGAGGGTGTGTACCTCGCCGGCGGACGTGCACAGCGGCACGTCGAAGTAGTGGATGTACCCGACGCAGTCGCAGCCCAGCTCGAGCGCGTTGGTCAGGGGCCCTGCGCCGTATTCGCCCAGGTCAAACGCGTTCTTGCGGTACCCGCCCGGCGTTCCGTCACCGTAGGGGATCACCAGCTCGGCGAATGACGCCCGATGGATCACCGGCCGGATCCGGTCGCCGTCCTCGAAGCCGATGGTGTGGAGCACGAGCCCCTCTCGAGGAGTGAAGCCGACCCGCAGCCGCCAGCGTTGCCACGACACCTCCCAGCCGTCGACCGTGAAGCTTGGTCCTTCGGGCTGTGTGATCTCGAGCGGCCGCAGATCGGTGCGGGGCGCGCCGATTGCCTCGGGCCGATAGTCGCCGCTTGCCTGGGGCATCGTGGTTGCGCCGTGATCCTCGATTCGCACCACCTGCATGGTGTGGAGGTCGACGATCGCGTAGAGGCCTTCGATCGGGTGTGCGTAGGGATTGTCCTCGGGGTGGTGGCGAAGCCACGTGGGTGTCCAGACCAGCCGGCGGTCGTCTTCGCTGGGGTCGCCGAACCCTCCGAGGCCCCAGGCTTCGACCGTGACCAGGTCGAAATCGGTGATCCCGCGGGCTTCGAGTGCCGCTCGGTAACCCGGGTCGGCACGCACGAGCTGCTCGCACTCGAGGTACTCCTCGACCGTGATCGCAGCCTGCACGCCCGGGATCACGGTCACCTCGGTGACCGCGGCGGCGGTGAGATCGACCCGCGCCTCGAGTGTGGACTGTCCCACCGGATCGGCGAGCACCACGTTGGCGCGGCGTTCGATTGGCGTGCCGGGCCGGTATGCGGCCACGTCGTGCTTGGACGGCTCGTCCAGCGCAATCGTCACGAACCTGACCCGATCGGGAACGGCCGGCTCGGCGCGCAGCAGCGACACCACCGCCGCAAGCTCGGTGGCGGTCAATGGATCGAGCGGGTGGGTGACCGTTTCGTCGGTCTGGACGGGAACTGCCATACGGTGACCGCAATCCTATCCCGGTTTCCAATGCCCTTGAAGCAGATCTCCCATACAGTGTGGCCGTGTCTGAAGACCCGTTGTATGCGGCACGCCGAGCCAGGAGAGCCGAGCGCCGGCGGCAGATCCAGCGCCGACGCCGAATTGCGTTTGGGGCGGTCGTCGTCGTGCTCGCGGTTGCGGGCTACGCCTTTGCCGGCCGCGGGGGTGGATCGAACGATGCCGCAACCACTCTCCACTCGTCGGGCACCGGCGGTGGCAGCGGCACCGGGACGGGAACGGGAACCGGTTCAACCACGCCCTCGAGCTCGGGTGGTACCACCGCGTCGAGCACCACCAAGAAGACCACCAAGCCGCCCCCGGCGGGCGATTTCACGATGACCGCCGTCGGCGACACGATGCTTGGGAACACGCCGGATCTGCCTCCCAGCCCATCGACCTACTTCTCGTCGGTCGAGACCCCGCTGCGCCAGGGGGCACAGGTGGTGTTCGGAAACCTCGAGGGCACGCTCACCGACGCGACCGCCGGCAAGTGCGGGTCGAACTCGACCAACTGCTACCAGTTTCACGCTCCGCCGTCGTTTGCGGGCGACCTGAAAGACGCCGGCTTCACGATCATGAACAACGCCAACAATCACTCCTACGACTTCGGTCCGGTGGGACAGGCCCAGACGGTGCATGCGCTGCACTCGGCGGGGCTGGCGCAGACCGGTCTACCGGGTCAGATCACCGTGGTTCACGCCAACGGCATCAGGGTGGCCTATCTCGGGTTTGCCCCGTACTCCGACACCGCGAGCCTGACCGACATCCCGGCGGCCCAGACGCTGATCCGAAAAGCCGCGACCGAGGCGGATGTGGTGGTGGTCTACATGCACGCGGGCGCGGAGGGCACGCAATACCAGCACGTCACCGGCCAGGAGGAGATCTATTTCGGCGAGGACCGGGGTAATCCCGAGGCGTTTGCGCATGCCGCCATCGACGCCGGCGCCGACCTGGTGATCGCCAGTGGGCCCCATGTGGTGCGGGGCATGCAGTTCTACCACCACCACCTGATCGCCTACAGCCTGGGGAACTTCGCGGGGTACTCGAACTATGAGATCGGCGGGGATCTCGGCGTAAGTTGTATTCTACGAGTGAAGTTGACCGGCGCGGGAGATTTCGTGTCGGCCAATATCACTCCGGTGGAGCTGGTCGGCAAGGGCCAACCGGTTCCAGGTGGGTCGGCGATTTCCGAAATCGCTGCCCTTTCAAAAGACGATTTTGGCGGGCGAGCCGCGACCATCTCCACAGATGGTGAGGTGACTCCTCCGTCATGAGTGAAACCTGCCGCGCGCGGGAATAGAACCTGTGTGGACGGCGTTTTAAAGAGTGTTTGGTAGGGGTCAGGCGCCGATTTGGGTGGAATTCTTCAGATGGAGGCGCCGAAACAAAGAGGTCCCGTCGCGGTGAATGCAACCGATACCGGTGCCGCGCGAGAAGAGAGACGAGGAAGAGAATGCTGATGCAGGAACCAATCCGAGAAGTGGTCGAGCGAGCCCAGTCCGAGGGCGAGCTGGATGCTGCCGAGCTGACCGATCTCGCGGCGGAGCTTGATCTGTCCCCCGAGGACGAGGCCCGGCTGCGGACCGAACTCGAAGAGCTTGGCGTGGAGGTCGTGAGTGTCCGAGAAGTCGATGCACCCGAGCCGGCTGCGCCGGTCGAGATGCCGTCGTACATCGCTGGGGCAACCGTCGACAGCCTTGATCTCTATCTGGCGCAGATCGGCCGCACGCCGCTTCTGACCAAGGACGAGGAGCAGCGCCTGGCGCGACTGGTCGAGGAGGGTGACGAACTCGCCAAGCGCCGCATGGTCGAGGCCAACCTCCGGCTGGTCGTTTCGATCGCCAAGAAGTACCGGGGCCACGGGGTCGCATTCCTGGATCTGATCCAGGAGGGGACGCTGGGTCTGGTGCGCGCGGTCGAGAAGTTCGACTGGCGCCGGGATCTCAAGTTCTCGACCTACGCAACATGGTGGATCCGACAGGCGGTGCAGCGCGCGGTGGCAAACCACAGCCGCACCATCCGCGTGCCGGTGCATGTGCATGACCGCATGCGCAAGATCGACCGGTCGCGGCGAGAGCTGGAGGCTCGGCTCGGTCGCGAGGCGACCGATGACGAGGTCGCAAAGCACGCCAAGATGACGGTCGAGGAAGTGCGCGACGCCGACAGCTTCCGCTCGCAGGCAACGTCGCTGCATCGACCGGCGTCGTCCGATGGCGACACCGAGCTTGGTGACATGATCGCCGACACGACCGCCGAGGATGTGACCGACGTGGTTGCGACCACGCTTCGCACCGAGGCGCTGGGTCGGGCGCTGGAGCAGCTGTCACCGCGAAAGCGCAAGATCGTCGAGCTTCGTTACGGCCTTGCCGGGTCGGAGCCGATGATGCTCGAGGCGGTTGGCCGCGAGGTCGGACTGACTCGCGAGCGTGTCCGCCAGCTCGAGGCAGAGGCCCTGACACAGCTGTCGGCCATGCCCGACATCGACGGAATCCGCGACGCCGCCTAAAACGGCGATCGCTCTGAGGTACCGAGGGCCCCTCTCCAAATCCGGAGGGGGGCCCTCACTGGTTAACCAGACGTTCCATGGGGTAGCCAGCTGAATCGCCTGAGCGCGAACGCGAACGCGATTGCAGTCCAGGCCCCGAGTACGAGCAGATCGGTGGCGGTGACCGCGAGTCCGGTGTGGGCCGGGTCGAATGCTCGGTGCAGGCCGTGGGCGATATGTGCGAGGGGGAAGACAGTGGCGATGTCGTTGACCCAGTCGGGGTTCTTTGATTGGGGTATGAGCACACCGGAGATGAAGTACAGGGGCAGCAGGATGAGTTGGACGAATGGCTGGATCGCAGATGCGGTACGGATCGTGGGGGCGACGGCATAGGACAGCGTCGAGAATGCGGCCGAGCCGAGAACGATGATCAGGGCTGTGGCGGGTAGCGCCGAGTTCGGCACTGTGAAGTCGTAGGCCTGGGCGCCCACGAACAGGAGGATCGCGGCGGTCGCCAGGGATGCCGCCGCGGCCGTCAGCATCCGACCTGCGATCAGCACCCAGGCGGGTACGGGTGTGGAGCGGCGGCGTTTGAGTACCCCTGCCTCGCGCTGTGTGACGAGATCGACCACGAGGTTTGCAAACGATGCGGAGACGATGCCGAGTGCGATCAAACCGGGGACGTAGAAGACGGCGACCTTGATGTGCCGGCCTCCTTCCACGACGGTCTTGTTACCCCCGCCGACGCTCACGAGCACAAGCAGGAGCACGATCGGAAGTACCAGGGTTGTGAATCGTGCCTGTTTGTCTCGCAGAAAGCTGCGCATGTCGTACCGAAACTGATGTGCGATGAGCCGAGTTGGCATCTTGGTCAAGTCCCTGTCTCTGGTGCGGTGAGTTGGAGGTAGATGTCTTCCAGCGTTGGTCTCGTCAAGGCGAGATCGGGGATGTCGAGCGCGTGCTCGCGTGACCACCGCGCGAGCAGCTCCATGTCGGCGAGGGGATGGTCGGTGCGCATCTCCACGCCGCCGTGAGGTGTGACGGTGGCGCGATCGACAAGCGGTTGCGGAAAGTCGGCGAGCGTCCATCCCTTCGGAAACCCGAAGCTGATCACGGCGGCCGCGTGGTCTCGGCCCCCGAGGGTTGCCGGGGTGCCTTGTGCGACGATCTGACCGGCGACGATGACCGCGATCCGGTCGGCCAACCGCTCGGCTTCGTCCATGTAGTGGGTCGTGAGAAAGATCGTCTTTCCCAGCGCCCGCAGTCCGCTGATCACGTCCCATGCCGCCCGCCGAGCCGACGGGTCAAAGCCGGTGGTTGGCTCGTCGAGGAAGATCAGCTCGGGATCGCCGATCAGCGCGAGCCCGAAGTCGAGTCGCCGTCGCTGCCCTCCCGAAAGGCTGACAGCGCGGGCATTTCGCTTTGCTTCCAGCCCGATCAGGGAGATCGTCTCTTCGACCGAGCGCGGCCTGGTGAAGTAGCCGGCGTACAGCATCAACGACTCGCGTACCGTCAGGCCCGGCTCAGGTGCCGAATCCTGCAGCACGATCCCAATGCGGTCTCGCCAGTCACTTTTACCGTCGCGCGGGTCGACACCGAGCACGGCGACCTCGCCCTCGTCCCGGGGCCGGAATCCTTCGAGAATCTCGACAGTCGTGGTCTTTCCGGCGCCGTTGGGGCCAAGGAACGCGAAGATCTCGCCGGACTCGACCTCGAGATCGATCGCGCGCACGGCCTCGGCTTCGCCGTAGCGTTTTCGCAGTCCACGGATCCGTACGGCCGGGGCCATCAATCGTTACCAGGCGCGAGCCGCGCGCCGTAGGTCGCGGCCAGCGCGAGGATTGCGGGGAAGTCGGGATCTCCGGAGGCAGTCAGCGTGGCCATCTCGCGAAAGAAGCCTTCGAATCCTCCCGGAGTGCAGATCAGCAGGAAGCGCAGTGGGTGCTCGGCGGCGTTGGAGAACGTATGTGGGACGTGGCCGGGAACGAACGCGAACCCTCCGCGGCCGATCACCAACTGCTCGCGTCCGAGATCCATCATCAACTCGCCGTCGAGGACGAACCAGGCTTCGTCGGTTTCTGGGTGGATGTGGAACGGGGGCGCGGGTGTTCCGACCGGCATCGTGTATTCGACGACGGCGAGCGTACCGCCCGTCTGTTCGGCCGACGCTTTGATCAGCATGTCGTCGCCCTGCGACCAACGGACGGACTCTCCGTGGCCGGGCGGTAGCAGGATGGTGACCTTGGGCAGAGGTTCGCCCGATCGCGCAGGTGCATCAAACATTTCGAGGTTTCTCCTTCTTGGATCGTTTGCGTGACGAGGGTCATGCTGCCCGGCGAATGACACCGCGGCCATCCCGCTGCTTGGGGGTTCTCCCACCCCCCGCAGCTGCGGGATGGCACCACCTACGCACCCGGGTTATCCTCGTTTGATCGCCCACAACCTCGGAACCAAAGCTGTGCTGGCACATACCGCGATCACCGCGGCGTGCGTCAGCGGATTGACCACACTCGAGTTGTTGCGCGAGGTCGCCGACCGAGTGGCCGCGGTCGTCCCCTACGACAGCGGCGCGTGGATGTCGCTTGACCCGGTGACGTTGGCGCCGACGGGTTCACATCTGATCGGCGTCGACACGATCGAAGCCACCACGGCTCTGCACCTGCGCTTCAGCGAGAACGAGGTGTTCGTGCCAGATTTTCTCAAGCTTCGAGATCTCGCTCGCTGTGAAACGCCGGTTGCCAGCCTGCTTCAAGCCACCGACGGCGAGATCGAGAGAAGCGCTCGCCAGCGCGAGATCAACGCGCCCATGGGAATCGTGGATGAGGCGCGGGTGGTCTGCCGCGTGAACGGCGCGTCCTGGGGCGCGGCCAGCCTCGGCCGGTTTGAGGGCCGGCCGGCGTACTCGGTCGACGAACTGGCGTTTCTTGCCGGGATCGCGGAGCACATCGCAAACGGCCTTCGAATGGCCCTGCTCACCGACGCGGTGACCGGTGGCCATGAACTTCCCGAGGTACCGGGACTGGTGATCCTGGACGAGCGCGAGCAAATCGAGTCGATGACCCCCGAGGCTCACGCCTGGATATCGCAGATCCCACCCGACTCCAACGCCGGCGCAGAGTTGCCGGCCTCGATGTACTACATCGCCCGCCACGCTCGCCTGATAGCCGACCGCCAACCAGACGACGCCCGCCCGGCGCACGCCCGGATCCGCATGCAGAACGGGCGGTGGCTTTTGGTGCGGGGGACAACACTGCACCCGGCCAACGGTGGGGAGCGGCGAAGCGCGGTTTTCCTGGAGCCGGCCAGCGCGGCTCAACTGGCGCCACTCCTGGTCACGCTGTACGGACTCTCGTCACGTGAGCGAGAGGTGACCGAACAGCTGCTGCACGGTCTCACCACCGACGAGATCGCCGCCAAACTCTTCATCTCACGCCACACGGTCCGCGATCACACAAAGGCGATCTTCGGCAAGCTCGAGGTGCGCTCCCGACCCGAACTCACCGCAAAGCTGGCAGCCGAACAGCGGATGGCCACCTGACACTCGATGTTTCAGACCGGTCGGTATCGCACACCCCCTGAGTGAAGGTCAAAGCTGATTCACTCAGGGAGGTCAACCAGAATGTCGGTCACGACTCCTCATACAGATATGGAACTGGTACACGGGATCCGCGCGGGGGACGAGCAGGCGCGCGAGCAGCTGATCATGCGACATATGCCGCTGGTGCGTTCGATCGCTCACCGGTACGCGGGTCGGGGCTTGGCGCTCGACGACATCATCCAGGCCGGAAGCCTCGGCCTCGTCCAGTCGGTCAACCGCTATCAGCCCGAGCGAGGCGTGCCGTTGAGCGCATTTGCGGCTCGCACGATCGAGGGCGAGATCATGCATCAGTTCCGTGACCGCGGCTGGTCGGTGCGCGTGCCGCGCTCGCTTCAGGAGCTGAGCCGCCGTACGGCAGCGGTTGGGGATCGGCTGTCGCATCGTCTGGGTCGGGCTCCGACCACCGACGAGCTGGCCGAGGCCATGGAGATCACCCCCTCGCAGGTGGAGGAGGCGATCATGGCTCAGCGCGCGTACACCGCCGAATCGCTCGACGTCCGCGCCAACGACGACGGTACGGGCGACAGCGGTCGCGGCCAGAAGTGGCTGGCAACGACCGACGATTCGCTCGAGTCGGTGGCCGACCGCACGACTCTGGTGAGCGTGTTGCACACCCTCCCGCCGCGCGAGCGTCGGATCGTGACCCTGCGGTACTTCGATGACCTGACGCAGTCAGAGATCGCCGATCGGCTCGGGATCAGCCAGATGCACGTCTCACGGCTGCTGCGCGCCGCGCTCGACAGCCTGCGCCGCGAGCTGGAGCCCGCCGCCGCCTGAATCCTGTGAATAAATGGTGCCAGGCACCATTTATTCACAGCGCCGGGTCGAAGCCGGGGCCGCACCGGTTCGAGTCTCCCGGATCTCGAGCCGGTGCGCAGAAAGCAACCGCCCCCCAAAGGGTTGGTCGCCGCCCCAGGCCTCGCGCGAGGGTGATGATGCCGGTCGCCCTCGCGGTGGTTCTGGCTCCGTCAGACTGCGACGAAGCGCTTGCCCCGGTGATCGGATCGCTCGACCCGATCTTGAGAATCCGTCAGCTCTCTTTGCCGTTGCCACCCGCCGCCCACGAGGGTGGGTCGGAGGCGGGAAACGATGCAGCGTCGGTCAGATCATCCTCGGTGAGGCCGTCATCGTTCTCAGCGTCGCTCGCGTTGTCCTGCTTGTCGCGTTCCACTGGCACTCCCTTCCGAGCCACTCAGTCTATCCCCGGACGAGTAACGCGACGGATCAGCCCGAATGCCGGAACGGGCCGATCCGCCGCGTAGGTAGAGAACATGCCCAAACCCACCGCCCCGAAAACATTCCGCTCAGCCGGGCTGGCCGTCTCGCGTCGAGAGTGCCTCGGCGACCGCGGCGTCACGCCCGGAGGCGAGCGTCAGCTTGCGATCCAGGCCGGTCAGCTCCAAAAGCCGTCGCACCGCGTGTCCAGTCGAGTCGGTGATCGCGATCGCAAAGCCTTTCCCTGCCTCCTCGGCGCGCTGCTGGCCGAGAATCAAGACCCGTAGCACGGCCGAATCGATGAACTCGGCGTGATCGAGGTCAATCACCACAGCGGGCGCTGAGCTGATCGCATCGGTGATCGCGTCCTCCAGCGGCGTGGCAGTCGAGAGATCGTGCTCGCCGGTGACGACGACGACTGCGACCTCCGAGGGGGTGTGCTCGACGTCAATACCTGTGATCATCGCTCGTGAGCCTAGCGAATTCGGCGGTCAATGGAAGTGCATCCGTAGCTCGGTTCCGTGACCGCCGGCGACGGTCTCGACCTCGACCGCGTCGGCGATCGCGTGGATCACCGGAAGCCCGACCCCAAGGCCGGGGCTATCAGATCGCGGCTGCAGGCCCGAGCCCCGATCGCGGACGCGTACGACCACACCGTTCTCGGGTTCGTCTTCCACGATCACTTCGAGATCGCCGGCGCTGTCGCGATACGCGTGGACGACCACGTTGCTACACGCTTCGGTCACCGCGAGGGTAATTTCGGCGATCCGATCATCGGTCAGATCGAACCGCTCCAGGTAGACCCGAAGCGCGTGTCGGACCAAAGGCACGCTCTCGGGATCAGCTGCCGCGCGGAGCTCAAAACCACTTCGGACCGTTTGCATTTCGGTGATAGTACCCAGCGGGGCCGGATGCCCAACCTCGGGGTGTCGGTTGATCTACTCTTTGCAACGATGGACGGCTCGCGAGATACCGTCACGCTGAGGGTGCACGGTGCGATCGCCGTGGCGTCGCTCGCTGAACCCCTCGTGGTGACCATGGGGGCTCGGGCAGGGGTCGACGTGGTGGTCCTGGACGAGCTTGTGGCGGCTCTCGAGCTGGTGGCCCGCGCGACCTCCCCGGACACTCCACGCACCGTGGTGGTTGAGTCCTACCGAGGCTCGGTTCACGTGACGATCGACGGTGTCGACGTCAGCCGTCTGCGCGGCGGACGGGCGGCAATCGAGTCGCTCGTGGCCGGCGTAGACCTTCGCGAGAATGAGGTTTCACTTCGAGTTGGCGGTTGAGGTGACACCTCCAGACGGCGACTCGGGCAGCCGGGGCGCCGGGGACGTGGCGCAGCGCGTCGAGCAGTCAAGAGCGCTGGTGGCGGCGGTTGCCCGGAGATTCTCGGGGCGGGTGCCGGCCGAGGACCTGGAGCAAGCGGGGATGGTCGGAGTGATGCTGGCGGCCCGCTCGTATGACCTCGACCGCGGCGTGCCGTTCCACGGCTATGCGATGCCGTTCATCACGGGCGAGATGCTCGCCACCGTGCGCGCCCAGGCAACGACGCACGTGTCGCGTTCGGCGCGCGAGCTCGCCCGCACGGTGGAGGCGGCCTCGGACGACGCGACCGCGAAGCTTGGACGCGCACCCACCGTGGCCGACATCGCTCGGGTGGCAGAGCTCGACGAAGAGCAGGTGGTGGAGGGACTGCGGGCGCGGGCGGCGCTGGCCCCGCCGGTGGTCGACGCCGACGCGCTCGACCCGCCCGGCATCGACCAGGCACTGGAGGCGGCGGTGGCGCGGCTGGAGCTCGAACCCCTGCTCTCGCGACTCGATCGGCGATCTCGAACGATCCTCGCGCTGCGATTCGGCATGGAGCTGTCACAGGCGGAGATCGCCGAGCGTATGGGAATCTCACAGATGCACGTCTCGCGGCTGCTGCGAACGGCGCTGGCTGACCTCGATGGGGCCGGCTGAGGCCGCGATCCGTCCGGGCCCCGGGGGTACCGTAAGGCCGTACGTGACCAATCTCCTTCGCACGGCGTCTTCGACATTGATCGTCCGCGCAGGGCAGCGGGCGATGAGTGACAACGTCGGTCAGGTCGCGCAGGCCATTGGGTACAACACCTTCCTGGCCATCCCCGCGGCGCTGCTGGTGGCGGTCGGTGCCTTCGGGGTGTTCGCCAATCCGGCGACGATCCACGACGTCCTGCGCAGCACCCAGGACGTGCTTCCCAGCGACGTGATCAACCTGCTCTCTGCCAGCCTCACGCAAATCACCAAGGCTCGGCAGGGCGGGCTGGTGATTCTGCTCGTCGGTGTGGTGCTCGGGGTGTGGTCGCTATCCGGATCGATGCAGACCCTGATGTGGGGGTTGAACGTCGCGTTTCAGCGCCAGGAGACGCGCGGTTTCGTGCGTCGCCGCCTGATCGCGCTGGCGATGGTCGGCTGCACCCTGGTCGCGTTTGCGATCGTGTTCGTGCTGTTCGTGCTCGCTCCGCGGCTTTCGCATTGGGCCGGGGAGCATCTCGGCTACGAGCGCTCTCCCAGCACGCTTTGGACGGTGATCCAGTGGCCGGTGGTGATCATTGCGCTGCTGTTGGTGTTCGCCATGTTGATGCGGCTGGGGCCAGATCTGGATGAAGCGGGATTTCACCCGATCACGATCGGTGGGGTGACGGCGGTTTTGGGGTGGCTGGTGCTTTCGGATGTGTTTGCGTACTTCACCAGCCGCTTTGGGTCATACAACAAGACGTGGGGGTCGCTGGCCGCGGTGATCGTCGTACTCGTGTGGCTGCGGCTATCGGCGTTGGTGTTGCTGTTCGGAGCCGAGCTGAATGCCGAGCGGGCTGCCGATCGGGCCCGTCGCGCCGAGTACGATGCGTCTCAATGAGTGATCCTGACATCCCGAGCTGGACTGAAAGCCATCGCGAGCAGCGGCTCGTGAAAAACGAGATGGCGTTTCGCGCCCACAACGAACGCCGCGCCGAGCTCGAGGAGGCGGGCGGTGTCGGTTCCGAGGAGGAAGTTCCGTTCGTGTGCGAATGTGGGAACCCCGATTGCACCGCGCCGATTGAGATCTCGATCGACGTGTACGAGCGCATCCACGAACGCGACGACCGCTTTGTTGTGAAGCGCGGACATGTGTCGCCCGACGTCGAGCGCGTCGTGGACGAGGCGGGGCGCTACCTCGTGGTCGAAAAGCTCGCGCTCGACCCCTGAGGCTAGTGCTCAACCAGCGAGCGCCGCGGCTCGGGCTCGATCTGCTGGATGTCCTCGAACTTGTCGATCGCTCGCAGCGCGGGAAACTTCCACGCCCAGATGCCGGCGACCGCGATCGACGCGATCCCGCCCAGGAGCACTGCGGGCACGGCGCCGATCAGCGCCGCCGCGACGCCTGACTCAAACGCCCCCAGCTCGTTGGATGCACCGATGAACACGCGCTCGACCGCGCCGACGCGGCCACGTAGCGCCGGAGGGGTCAAAAGCGGCACGAGTGTGCCGCGGATCGACATCGAGATCACGTCGGCACCGGCCAGCGCGGCGAGTGCTGCCATCGATAACGCGAAGTTCGTCGACAGGCCAAACACGATGGTGAACACCCCGAATACCGCGACCACGATCAGCAGCGTGCGGCCCACGCGACGCCTGAGCGGCCGGCCCGACAGCACCGTGCCCACGACGACTGCGCCGATTCCGGGGGCGGCGCGCAAAAGGCCGTTTCCAAGTGCGCCGACATGCAGGATCGTTTGCGAGAAGATCGGAAGAAGCGCGGTTGCTCCGCCGAACAGCACGGCCATCAGGTCGAGCGAGATCGCCCCGAGCAGGGCGGGGGTGGCGAAGATGAACCGCGCTCCGGCCAGTGCGTCGGAGAAGGTGGCCTTGTGATCCGACACATGGGCGCGGCCGATGGCTGCGGGTACGAGTAACACCATCACCACAGCCGCAGCGGCACACATCCCGGCGAAGATGTACGGAACCGGCGAGCCGATCACCTGGAGCAGCCCGGCCACCGCCGGGCCGGCGATCATCGCGGCCTGCATCACCGAGATCAGCACGGCCACGGCCCGCGCGAACGATCGCTGCGAAACGCCGGCGGCCAGCAGCGGGGTGATCGCCGGTCCGGCGTAGGCGTTTCCGACGCCACTCAGAAACGCGAACACGTACAGCGGCCATACCTTGGTATCGCCGGCAGCGGCGTCGAGGGCCAATCCCGCACACGTGAGTGTCACCACAGCCAGGCCGAGTGCGGCCACGCGCCGCCGGTCGTAGCGGTCGGCCACATGTCCGGCGGGAATCGCAAGTAACGCCGCGGGGATGAACTCGGCCAGACCCAGGAGGCCCAGCACGATCGGCTCGTGAACGCGGGAGTAGGCCTGCCACCCCAATGCGGTTGCGGTCGCGCCGAACCCCAGCGTGGTCAGCAGCTCGACGCTGAGGAGCAGCCCGACCGTACGGTCACGAAGCAACTCGCGCAACGACATGCTCTCGCTCACCTCGGCGCCTTCAGGAGCGGCAGTGAGGTGTGGGTGCGACGTCGAGCGCGGGGTTCCGGTCAAAGAACCCGAACGGTTTGAGCCAGAACGACACAGTGTCGACCGGCATCACCGGCCAGTCCTCGACGCGGGTGATGTGGTGGATGCCGAACACGTACCAAAGCACCACGTCGGCGTTCTCGAGCGGGCGGTTGGCCGCCATCCACACCGGCAGGCCGGTGTCATCGAGACTCTGGGTGGGATAGTCGCCGCAGGGCCAGCGCTCGGCATCGTCGTGGGCGGTGACCCACAGCTGATGGCCGATCACGTTGGCGCGTCGCCGCACCGGGGTGTCGGGCCCAAGCAGCGGCGGGACCGATGCGGTCGGAACGAGCTTGTAGGCAACGGGGGAGCCGTGGGCGTTCAGGCGGCTGGGGTTGGCGACCTTCCAGCCGCGTTGGGTGTTCCAGTCGTAGTCTCGGACGCCCTCGGACTCGCTGGTGAGCGGCGTCGCGACGGTGGTCACGCCGAGGCCCGACGGGTTCTGCGGGCCGATCGGACTCGCGGCCGAATCGACCTCGTACACCGTGTTCTCGGCGCCGTCGACGTCGAGGTCGAGCCGCGCGACGATGAAGTGCTGGTGAAACGGGGCATAGGTGTGCTCGTCCACCACCGTGCCGTATGGAGGTGCGTGCTCCGCGAAGCCGGTGGTCACCATCAGGCCGGTGGCGCGCACTTCACACTCGATGTTTCCGTCTTCGTGGAAGCGCCAGTAGACGAGGTACTCGTAGTTGGCCACGGTGACGTGGAACGACACCACCAGCCGGCGCATGCGGCGCACCTCACTACCGGTGACGGGATCGACGTGCTTCCACAGGATGGCGTTGTCCTCCTCGTGGATGCAGATCGCCTGCGGGATCGGGATCGGCGTGCCGTGAGAGTCGTGGACGACCTCGTCGAGATAGGTGATCTCGCCCAGGCAGTCGCAGCCGAGCGCGAGCGAGGTGGTCATGAAGCCCATGCCCCACTCACCGATGTCAAACGCGGTGCGGCGATAGTGGTCGGGGGTCGGGTCGCGGTAGGGCACGACCATCTCGGCGAACGACATACGGTGGGCGATCGGCCGGGTCACGCCGTCCTGCTCGTAGCCGACGCGGTGCAGCACGAGGCCCTCGCGTGGGGTGAACCCGATCCGCATCGTCCAGCGCTGCCATCGCAGCAGGCGGCCATCAAGCGTGAACGATGCACCCTCGGGCTGGGTGATCTCGAGCGGCTTCAGGTCGGTTCGAACACGCAGGTCGGGGATGTGGCGAGGCGCGTACTCGCCCATCACCTGGGGCTGCGGAATCGCGCCGGAGTCGTCGATCTCCAGGAGCTCCATCGAGTTGGTGTCGACCACGCAATGCAACCCCGACACCAGGTGGGCGTAGGGGTTGGTGTCGGGAGCGGTGCGTACCCAGGCGTCGGTCCAGCCGACTCGCCGGCCGTGGTAGCGCTCGGGTACGAGCGCGTCGCCGTAGGCCCAGGTGTCGAACAGGACGAGGCTGGGATCGTCGATGCCGCGTTTGGCCAGCGCCGCCACCACGTCGGGATGGGCGCGAAGCATCTCGTCGACCTCGTGGTACTCGTCGGTGGTGAAGTTTGGCTGCACCCCCGGGCGATGATCGCAGCGGGTGACTGCGTCGGCGCCGAGGTCGACGACCGCCTCGTAGGCCGCGCCGTCGGCTCGGTTCCAGAAGGTCACGAGCGCTTCGCGCGCGAGTGGCGAGCGTTCGTCCCAGGTGAGCATCGCCGCCTTGGGAGGCTCGACCAGCGTGATCGTCCCGAACCGCCACCCGGCGTCGACGCCGCGGTCGCGTTCGAGGATTGCCACCACCGCCGAGATCTCAGAGGCGGTGAGCGGGTCGAGAGGATGCATCAGGACGCAGCGACGGTGACGAGCGTGCCGTAGGTCATCAGCTGGTACGCCTTGGCAGCGTCTCCGAACGACAACTCCACGCACCCCAGGCTCTGAGGTGAGCCGTACGACGGCCGCGGGAACCCGTGTACCGCGTCACCGCCGTTGAAGTAGCTCACCCACGGCACGCCGGGATCGTTGTAGTGGGTTCCGTCGGGGTTCGTCCCCTGCATCGTCGTCGACGTGTAGCGCAGATAGACGGGGAAGGTGCCGAGCGCCGTGGGGGCCTCGGCGATACCGGTATTGGCCGGCGCCTGGAACACGACGTGCGACTTCTGGTAGATCGTGATCGTCTCGGGCAGCGACTCGCGCACGAGCACGTAGGTGTAGGGCCGCGGCGCGTGGTGGGGCTTGGTCGAGAGCAGCTTCTTCCACACGCGCGCGCCGGCGATGCCGTCGGGGGTCATGCCATTGTCGGACTCAAACGACATCACAGCGGCCCTGGTGGCCACCCCGTACACGCGCGGCTCGAACTGCTCGCGCAAGCCGGGCGGCGGGTCGAATGTCCACCGGAAGATGCCGCGGCGCGGGGCAAATACATACATCGGCTGGGTGCCGACGGTGTGAAACTTGACCGGGAGGTAGCCGGCGTGTGCGAGCAGCTGCTGGAGCCGCAAGACCATCTTCCCGTGCGAATCGGGAAGCGTGTTGGGGTACACCATGCGCGGGTGTCCGAAGGGATTCTCCGGAGTCGGCTTCGGGCTTCGGTAGTGGTGAGCGGTCGCGTACAGCGGGTGGTGGCGTACCGGAGTGGTGGCGCTCGCCTGTGAGTCGCGCACCATCCATGCGGCGGCGCCGCCTGCTGCAAGCAGCGCAATCACAAACGTTCCGATAACGAGCCACCGACGTCTCATACGGACCGAGTGTAGCGTTCGCGGCCTCTCGCACAAAGCCTTGTCGGGGATTGACGCGTGCGGGCAGCGCCGCTGGCATCCTGCGAGGCATGCGGCGACTCGCAGCGGGCCTCATCTATCTGGCGATTTTCGCGGGCGAGGTGCTGTGGAACGGGTTCGTGCCGCTGGTGCCGGAGCTGTCCCAGCGCTACGACCTGTCCAAGCTCCAGGCGGGCGTCCTTCTGTCCACCACCAGCGCCACCATATTGCTGGTGTCGTTGCCCGCCGCGGCGGTGTGCGAACGGGTCGGACCACGGCGGATGACCGTGGTGGCCACGGCCGTGATCGCAGTGTCGTCACTGCTCCAGGGAATCGCCGGCAACTACGCCGAGCTGATCGGGGCGAGGGCGCTGTTTGGGATCGGCTTTGGGGTGCTGTGGATCACCGGTCTGCGCTGGCTTACCGAGATCGCCGGCGCACGTGAGTCGCAGGCGCTGTCGCTCACGGTGACCACAGCCGGGCTGTCGGCCGTCGTCGGCCCCGCACTTACCGGGGTGGCGGTGACGCAGTTCGGAATGGCCCCGCTGTTCATCGTGATCGCGATCGTGAACGCCGGGCTGGCCCTCGCGATGTGGTGGGAGCCCACCGGCACAGGCAAGGCGACCGGCCACGAGCAGCCGCTTACCGAGATGCTGCGGATGGCCTCGCGCAATCGGCTGGTGCTCGTCAGCCTGGTCTTGATGATGACGGCTGGGCTGATGGGAGCCGTTGTCAACCTGCTGGTTCCGTTGCAGCTGCATGCAAACGGCGTCTCGACGGCGGATATCGGCGCGGCCTTCGGGCTGGCCGCCGCCGTCTTCATCGTCACCAGCGCGTTGGTTGCTCGCGCAGCTGATCGAGCGGTGCGCGTCCGCATGGCGGTTCTTGCACTCATGCTTTCGGCGGTCAGCCTCACGATTCCGATCGCCAGCGAGACAACGGGTGCGCTGGTCGGCTTCCTGTTTGCGCGGGCGCCGATGACGGCGTTTCTGTTCACCATCGCGTTCCCGTTGGGCGCGATCGGCGCCCGCCGGGCGGGGATCACGGTCGGCGCCGTGGCCGCCTTGATCAACATCGCCTGGTCGATCTCGATGCTGGCTGGTCCCGTGGTCTTCGCGGCGATTGCACAGGCGGCCGGCGATCGCGCGGCATACGCGGTGTTGATGGCGGTGTTTGGCTGCGCGATCCTGTGGATCGTGCAGCCGTGGCGACGGCCGGCTGCGGTGGCCGCCCTGGGTGCGCCTTCCGACACCCGGCCTAGGTAGGGTGTGCCGCGCATGAGCACTGTCGATCCCGCCCCCACCGCCCGCGAGCTGGGCCTGATGCACGGGACGCCGCCGGTGGGAGACTCACTGGTGACGCTGGCCAACTGGCAGGAACCTCCGTTCAACCGGTGGGCCTTCCAGCATCTGCGTGAACTCATCCCCAACTCCCGCATCGCCCGCGCGGCTACTCCACGCGAGCTTCCGCGCGACCACCAGGACCTCGGCGAGATCGAGTTCACCGTTGGCGAGGAGACGCACACGGTGCAGGAGATGCTGGATGCCACCTATACCGACGGGTTTCTGGTGCTCCACCGCGGCCGGATCGTGACCGAGCGCTACTTCAACGGACTCAGCCCCGATCGCACCCATCTGATCATGTCGGTGACAAAGTCGGTGGTCGCCACCGTCGCGGGGATCCTCGCCGAGCGGGGCGAGCTCGATACCGAGGGGCCGATCACGGCGGTGATCCCCGAGCTCGAAGGCACCTCGTGGGACGGCGCCACGGTGCGACACCTGCTGGACATGCGCGCCGGCACGAAGTTCAACGAGGACTACGCCGATCTCGACGCCGACGTGCGGCTGTTCGAGCAGGTCTACCTGTGGCGGCCTCGCACAGATGACTCGCTCCCCGAAGATGCCTGCACGTACATGGCGGGCCTCGAGAACGACCGCCCGCATGGCGGGCCGTTTGACTACCGCTCGATCCTGACCAGCATGCTTGGCTGGGTGGTCGAACGCGCCGGCGGTGCGCGTCTGGCCGATCTGATCGCCACCGAGGTGTGGCAGCCGATCGGTGCCGAGTTCGACGCCGAGATCACGGTCGACGGCCACGGCACGGCGATGGCCGACGGCGGGATGTGCGCAACGCTTCGCGATCTCGCCCGGTTCGGCGAGCTCTGGCTTCGTCAGGGCAAGCTGGACGGCCGGCGGATCGTCCCCGAGGAGTGGGTCGCCGACACCCTCGCCGGCGGTAAGGACAGTCGCGAGGCCTATCGGCCGTCGGCGAAGTCGGATGAGTCGCCCAACGCCTTTTACCGCAATAAGTGGTGGATGCTCGACTCCGAGCGGCCGCGGTTTGCCGCGATCGGGATCAATGGTCAGAAGATCTGGATCGATCTGCCCACAGAGACCGTGGTGGTCAAGCTCTCAACCTACCCAACCGCGCTTGACGACCATCTCGAGGGACTGACGTATGCCGCTTCGGCGGCGATCGCGCGCGCGCTCAATGGCTAATCTGCGGGCATGACTGTTGCCCTGGGCCACACCGCGCTGGGTTCGTGGAGCGGTGGCCGTTTCATGCACTTCGGCGAGCCGTTGTCCGACGATCGGCTGGTCGCACTGCTGCGACCGGACGACCGCATCTCGACCGTGATCACGTCAGACGTGTACGGCCAGGGTGATGCCGATCGGATGGTGGGTCGTGCGCTCGCCGGGCTTCCGCGTGAGAGCTACCGGCTGGTGGGGATGGTGGGTCACGACTTCTACGATGGCGAGCGGGCGGGCGCCAAGGGCTACCCGCGGTTTACCGACGCCGCCCTGCGCGGCCCCGACGGCTATGCCGAGTACCTTCGTACCGCCACCGAGCGGAGTCTCGAGCGCTGTGGCGTCGACCATTTCGACGTGCTCATGCTGCACAACCCCGATCGGGTCGGATACACGTCGCCGGTGGTGTGGGAAGCGATGGCGGCACTCCGCTCGACCGGGCTCGCGCTCGCAATTGGCGTGGCGCCGGGGCCGGCAAACGGGTTCACACTCGACGTGATCGATTGCGTCGAGCGCTTCGGCGACACGATCGACTGGGCGATGCTGATCCTGAATCCGCTGGAGCCGTGGCCGGGCAGCCTGGCGCTTCCGGCGTGCGTTCGAAACGACGTGCAGGTGATCGCTCGGGTGGTCGACTACGGCGGCCTCTTCCACGACGACCTGCGAAGCGAGGAGGGACTGGGAGAGCGCGACCACCGCGCCTTCCGGCCGGCGGGCTGGGTGGGCAGGGCGCGGACAAAGCTCGACCGCCTGCGGCCGGTCGCTGCGGCCCATGATTTGACGCTGCTCCAGCTCGCCTGCGCGTGGACGCTGGCCCAGCCCGCTGTCGCGACCGCGGCACCGACGTTGATCCAGGAGTCCGGCGCCGACGCCCGCCCGATCGAGGCCCAGCGCGAAGAGCTGGCCGATGCGCCAACAGGGGAGATCCTGAGCCAGCAGGAGCTCGTCCAGATCTCCGAGATCGGCGACAACACCGGGTCGATGGCGCTCAAGGGCGGATCGCCGAGCTTCGAAGGCGACGAGCGGCCGGACGCCTGGCCGCTGACCGACGACCTGCGCCAGACCGCCGCCCGCTGGGGTCTCGACCCCGAACGCGACCTCACCCTCGCATGAATAACGGTGCCAGGCACCGTTATTCACACGCATCAATCTCGCGTGCATGCTGAACTTCGAGCTTTCACCCGGCGACGGTCCCGAGCTGGCGCTGATCCACGCCGGCATCTGCGATTCGCGCATGTGGGATGAGCATTGGCCGACGCTCGGTGAGCGCTACCGCACGCTGCGGTATGACATGGCCGGGTTCGGCAACTCGCCGCTGCCTGACGAAAGCTTCTCCAACACCATCGACCTGGCCGAGATCCTGGCCTACGCCGGATTCGGTGAGACCGTCCTGGTGGGTGCCTCGATGGGGGCCAAGGTCGCGGTCGATGCGGCACTTGCGTTCCCCGATCGGATCGCGGGCCTGGTGCTCGTCGGCCCCGCTGTGGCCGGCCACGACTGGTCGCTCGAGGCGCAGGCCTATGACGAGCTCGAGGAGACGGCGCTCGACCGTGGCGACCTCGATGCGGCCGCGGCCATCAACGTCGCCTACTGGGTCGACGGCCCGCAGCGCACTCCCCCCGAGGTCGATGCCGATCTGCGCCGACGCGTCCACGCGATGCAGCGGCGGGCCTTCGAACTCCAGATCGAGGCCGCGGACGGACTCGAGGAGACGCCGCTGGTGCCCGACGCCGCCGACCATCTCTCAGAGATCAGCTGTCCGGCACTGGTCATCGTCGGGTCGATCGACCGCGTGGACATCCTGGAGATGGCCGATCAGCTGGCCGCCGGCATCCCACACGCACGGCGGGCGACCATCGAGGGCACGGCACACCTGCCAAGCATGGAGCGCCCCGAGGAGTTCGACGAGCTGGTCGAGGGGTTCGTGGACTCGCTCTAGCCGGCGAGTCGCAGGCGCTGGCCCGATGCCGCGATCAGCGCGCTGACCTCCTGCCATGCCCGTTCGGCGCCATCGGTCTCGACCCGGGTCGCGCCCAGGCCACAGCGGTCGATCAGGTGGGCGTTCACACACCCACTCGCCCGCCGCCAATCGCCGCCGCGGTAGACGATGTCGGTCAGGGTCGCGCCCGCGAACAGCTGGGCGAAAGCGCCGCCACGTGGCTGCTCCGGCCACACGGGGCAGTCCAGGTCGGGGCCATCATGCGCGCACGCCACCCAGCCGATCAGCTCGCCCGAGGACGTCGCGGCCAGGCCCCCGCGCATCACCCGAACGCCGCGGTGCGCCACGGTTTGGGGGACGAGCAGCTCGGCGGTACGCGAGATGGCAAGGATGGTGACCGGGGTCACCGGCACGGTCTCATCGATCATCGGAGTTGCGCCTTCCACTGAGGATTCTGGAGCCTTGAGGATGTATCGACGAAACGCCGGCCTCGGCGCATCCCGCAAAAGGTGAGGCGACTATCCCTCGACCAGCGGGCGCTCGCGCAGGTACGGCAGCGCGTGGGCGGGGTCGTCCGAGTCGATCTCCCGGGCGAGGCGGTGGCCATCGAAGATCGCGTCGGCGATCAGGCGAGGCGCCACGCAATCACCGATCTGGTAGACCGCCTCGACGCCCGCCTCCGCCAGAGCATCCGGCGAGGCCATCAGCTCGTGGTAGAGCGCGTCGTCTGATACTCGCTGGGTCAGCAGCACGACACCGTCGACGGCGAGCTCTGACCGGGCATCGAACTCTCCCGCGAGCTCGATGCTCTCGGGGGTGATCCGCTGCACCACGCTCGCGCGGTGGGCCCGCACCCCAAGCTTGTGCAGCAGGCGCCGGGCGGGCAGGCCTTCGAGCGTCTGGTCACAGAACGGCGCGACCGCGTCGTGGCTGGTGACGAAGTCCACCTCATAGCCGTCGTTTCGAAGCTTCTCGGCGATCGTCGCGCCCGCAAAGTAGCCCTCATAGTCGACGACCGCGACGCGAGAGCCGGGTGGTTTCTTGCCCTCGACCATGATCTGTTCGGGGGTCAGGACGTGGGGGAGGTTGGCGTCCGCGCCCGGAATCGGCGCGCGGGTCACGCCGCTGAGCCCGTCGCCGGCCCAGTGCGAGCCGGTCGCCACGATCACGATCTGGGCGCCGTATTCCAGGATGTCCTGGGCTGTGAGCGTCGTCTCCAGGCCGACCGAGACGTTCTCGAGCCGGTCGAGTTGGACGCGCCGGTAGTCGATCACATGGCCCCAGCCGCCGAGTCCGGGGAGCCGGGTGACCCATCGCATCGAGCCGCCGATGTCATCTCCCGAGTCGACCATGTGGACCAGCTCCATGCCGCGCTTGCCGAGCACGATGGCACACTCCATCCCGGCCGCTCCGGCGCCGACCACGAGCGCGGCGCGGTCGGCGTTCTTGGCTCGCGTGAACTTCTCGGGGTGCCAGCCGCGGCGATGCTCCTCGCCGGCGGTCGCGTTTTGGGTACAGCCGAGGTGGCTGCCCCAGATCGATCGTGAGTAGCAGGCGTTACAGCCGATGCACTCTCGGATCTCGTCGTAGCGGCCCTCCTCGATCTTGCGCGGCAGAAACGGATCTGAGATCGAGGGGCGGGCGGCGCCGATCAGGTCGACCGTACCGCCGCGGACGAGATCCGCCATGCGATCGGGATCGGTGAATCGCCCCACGACCACGATCGGCTTCTGGGTGGCCTCGCGGGCTCGGCCTGACCATTCCATCTGGTAGCCCTGCTCGAAGAAGCGCGACGGGCCGGAGTCGAGCCGCCCGGTGCCCCACATCGATCCGATCACGACGTCCCACAGGTCGACCATCGGGTCGGCCATGCGGATGAACTCCAAGCCGTCGTCGATCGGCACTCCCGAGAGCTCGAGCGTGTCGGCGGCGATCCGCACCGCAATGGCGACGTCGTCGCCCACCGCGGCTTTGACCAGCTCGATCGCTTCGAGCCAGAATCGCGCCCGGTTTTCGAGTGAGCCGCCGTACTCGTCGGTGCGGTGGTTGTACAGGGGTGACAGAAACTGCGATGGGAGGTAGGTGTGGGAGCCGTACACGTAGATGATGTCGAAACCGGCTTGGCGGGCGCGCTTGGCGGCTTCGACCCACTGGTGCTGGACGCGCTGGATGTCGGCGTGGGTCATCGCCTTGGGCACCACCACGCTGTCGAGGTCGCTGGAGATCTGGGAGGGGGCGAGCTGGGCCAGTCGCGACTCGCGGGCCTCTGCATACACACCGCCGTGCCACAGCTCGACGCCCGCAAGCGCGCCGTGCTCGTGTGCCTTGGCGGTCATCAGCTGCAGCGCGCGCATGTCCTCGTCGTCCCACAGGCGCGCCGACACGTACGGCGTCTCGTCGGACTCGGGGCTGATCGAGCAGTACTCGGTACACACCGCCGCCCATCCACCCTCGGCCTTCATCCCGCGAAAGGCGGCCTGCGTCCACGGCTTCTCGACTCCGAACCCGGTGCAGTGCGGCACCTGGTAGAAGCGGTTTCGAAGCGTCTTTGGCCCGATCTGGACCGGCTCGAACAGGACGTCGTGGCGCTCGAGCCGGCTCATGCGGCGTGCTCAGCCTCGATCTCTGAGCGGCGGCGAGTGATGTACTCCTGAAGCTCCTCGTCGATCGCCGGGTCGATGCCGGGATCCTCGTAGCTCTCGAGCAGCGCCTTCCATTGCGCGGTGGCCTGATGGTCGGCGGTGTGCGCGCCCTGCTTCTCCCAGGTGACGTAGGCCTGCGACTTGAACAGCGGGCTCATGAACACCCAGTCTCGGAAATGCTCGAGCGTGTGCGTCGATCCGAGGAACATGCCCCCAGGGCCTTCCTCGCGGATCGCGTCGATTGCGAACTCTTCCTCGCCGATCCCGATGCCCTGGCGCATGATCACGAACATCCGCAGCACCTCGAGGTCGAGCGCAAGCTTCTCGTAGCTCGCGGTCAGGCCGCCTTCGAGCCACCCCGCTGCGTGCATCACCAGGTCGGAGCCGGCCATGAACGTGGCCCACAGCATGTTGAGCGACTCCGAGGCCGCCTGCGCGTCGAGCGCGTTTCCGGAGCAGAGGCCGCCGCCTCCCCGAAACGGGATCTTGTAGCGCCGCGCGAGCTGGCCGCCCGCGATGCAGCCGAGCACCGACTCGGGAGTGCCAAACGAGGGGCCTCCGGTGCGCATGTCGACCGCGCTGAAGAACGACCCGAACACGCACGGCGCTCCCGGCCGCACGGTCTGGGCAAGCGCGACCCCTGAGAGCGCCTCGGCGACCTGCTGGGCGAGGCCGCCGGCGATCGAGACCGGTGCGGTTGCACCGGCGAGCAGGAACGGTGTGACCACGACCGGCTGGTTTGCGGTTGCCCACTCCATCAGGGCGTCGGCCATCAGCCAGTCCCACACCAGCGGACTGTTGGGATTCACGACTCCCAGCATGCCCGGAGTCTTTTCGATCTCCTCGCGGCCGCCGCAGGCGATGGCGGCGAGGTTGACCGCGTCGCGCGCTTTCGGCCCCGAGGTGCCGTAACACACGTACGGCTTGTCCGACCAGCGGATCACGGCGTAGTCCATGTCCATGTGGCGGGTCTGGTCGTCGAGATCCGAGGCCTCGACCACGCCGCTCTGCTGACAGGTGAGCAGGTCGGCCGCTTGCGCCATCTTGACCAGCTCCAGGTAGTCGCGCATCGAACCTTCTCGCCGGCCCCGCTCGAGATCGGAGCAAAACGGCGAGCCACCGACCGGGGTCAGGACGAATGAGCCGCCGCCGAGGGTGACGGCCCGCTCGGGGTTTCGGCCGCGCACGGTGAAGGTCTCGGGTGCCTTGGCGAGCATCTCCATCACGAACTCGCGATCCCAGCGCACTCGGGTGCCATCGACGTTCTGCCCGGCTGCGGCGAGCAGTTCCAGCGCGCCGTCGTGGCGCACCTCGGTGCCGATCTCCTCGAGGATCGTCATCGCCCGATCATGGATCAGATCGAGCTGCTCTTCGGTGAGCACCTGGGCGCGCGCGTGGCTTTCGAACATCGGCTGACACTACAGCGAGTCTCGGCGCCACGCCCCACGTAGTATGTGCTGCGATGACCAGAGACGAACTTTTCGACACGCTCTCAGACCTTGTCGCGCTGCACTCTCCCAGCGGGGTCGAGCAGGCAGTCGACGCGTATCTGCTTGACCGCCTCGCCGCCTTCGGGACGCCCACGCTCGACGCGGGTGGAAACGTCATTCTGCGGATTGCAGGCCGTGACTCGAGCGAGCTGGTGTCGATCCTTGCACACAAGGACGAGATCGGGACGATGGTCAAACGCATCGACGAAGACGGCCGGCTGGCCGTGTCAAAGGTCGGTGGGTCGTTTGCCTGGGTGTGGGGCGAGGGGCCGGTGGAGGTGCTCGGCGACCACGCTCAGATCACGGGAGTGCTGAGCTTCGGCGCGCGCCACGTCTCCGACGAATCACCCCAGCGCGAGCAGGACGAGAAGACGATCCAGTGGCGGCACGCTTGGGTCGAGACGATGCTCGACGACGACAAGCTGAAGGCCGCTGGAGTCCGCCCGGGATCGCGGGTGGTACCGACGGCCTACCGCAAGCGAGCGGTGCGGATCGGCCCCGAGGAGGAGTACGTCGCGTCGTATGCGATCGACGACAAGGGAGCCGTCACCGGCCTGCTCGATCTGGCAGCGCGACTGACCGCGCCGCCGCGTTGCGACGTCGAGCTGGTGTTCACCTCGCGTGAAGAGATCGGCTGCGCCGGCGCGGCCTTCTATGCCGCCAACACGGATGCGACCGCCGCCATCGCGCTGGAGGTGACGCCCGTCGCCAGGGAGTACGGCATCGCACTCACCGCCGACCCGGTGCTGATCGTGGGTGATTCCTATGGCCCGTTGCACGACGCGCTCGGGCGAGAGCTCGCCGGGGCGGGGGAGGCAGCCGGCTTGACGGTCAGGCACGCCGTGGTCTCGAGCTTCGGCTCCGACGCATCCTCGGTGATGCGGGCCGGGACGGTTGCGCGCACCGCCTGCCTCGCGTTCCCGACCGAGAACACCCACGGCTTTGAGATCGCCCACCTCGACGGCATCGCAAACTGCGTGACGCTGCTCGAACGCTGGCTGGCGTAGCGGCTCGCGGAGGTGCGTAGAATGAGGCCCTCGGCGGAGTAGCTCAGCTGGTTAGAGCAGCGGAATCATAATCCGCGTGTCGGGGGTTCGAGTCCCTCCTCCGCTATCGCTGGTGTTCCCCAAACTGTTCCCAACTCTAAGCGTCGTTCCAGGCATGCCGACGCCGCCCTGGTGGGCGGCGTCAGTTTCATCGTAGGATCGGATGCATGAGTGCTGATGGTGACATCGCCCGGCTCGCCGGGATGATCCGGTTGGCGGGTGGTCGGATGGTTGTGCTCACGGGCGCCGGCGTTTCCACGGAGTCGGGACTGCCGGACTTCCGAAGCCCCGGCGGCCGCTGGACAATCGAGGATTGGCAGCAGACAGCGACGGCTGAGGTCGCTGGGAAGCATCCCGAGCGGGTGTGGGAGTTCACCAGTGAGCTGGTGTCCGAGCTGGGCGGCGCTGAGCCGAACGACACGCATCGGGTGCTCGCGGACTGGGAGCGGCGAGGGCTGGTCTCGCTGGTCGCGACGCAGAACATCGATGGCCTCCACCAGGTCGCGGGCTCCCGCGCGGTGGTTGAGCTTCACGGCACGCTTCGGGAGGCGGCGTGCACCAACTGCGAAACCCGGCTGCCGATGGAGGACGCCCTTGCGCTCCTCGAATCGAGCCCAGGCGGGTATCCGGTCTGTACTTGCGGCGCCGCGTTTCGCCCGGCGATCGTCTTGTTCGACGAGATGCTTCCCTACTGGGAATGGAAGCGGGCGAGTCGTCTCGTTGCAAGTGGAGAAACGAGGCTTGTGCTCTGCCTTGGTACGAGCCTGATGGTGCGCCCGGTCGCGGATCTGCCCCGCTATGGCCGCCAGGCCGGCGCGCAGGTAGCGATCATCAATCGCGGAGAGACCGGCTATGACGATCCCGGACTTCATGACGTGCTCATCCGCGCGCCGCTCGGAGAAACGATGACTGCGCTCAGCCGGGTGCTGGACTCGCACGGGCGGGATCCTCGCACCGACAACCCCTGATCAACGAGACGAAACAGCCGACGTCGAACTCCGGCCAGTGCCGGTTACGTGGGTGACGCCACCAGGCGTGCAATACACAAGCTGGCCATGGGGGCTGAGCGTAACCCCGAGCGCTCCAGACGGAGGCGTGAACCGCCAGGTGGTCGTCGAGTTAGCAGTCGCGCCGCCCCAGCACCAGCTTTGCAGTGTAGGTATGACCCCATGAAGCCCTGTCAGCCGCAGTTTCCGCTTCGGCGGCGGCTCGTGTAACGAGCCCCGTCGAGCCCTCAAGGACGACCAACAAACAACGCCCGGCTCTGGGATGATACGGCCGTCGAAAGGAGAGCCGGGCATGAGCGAGCAGACCAAGAACACCAACGAAGCGGACATCGCCGCGGTGACCGACGTCGTGCGTGCCTACTACGACGGGTCGATGACTGGCGACGAAGCGAAACTTGCCGGTGCGTTCCACCCACGAGCCTCCATCGTTGGCACATGGCAAGGCAAGCTGGAGTGGCAGACGCGAGAGGAGTACATCGCCGAATGCGTGGAAGGCGCCAGCGAAGCAGGTGAATATGACCTGCGGATCACTGGGATGTCATTCGAGGGGAACACGGCGCTCGTCAGAGATGCCGCCCAGTTCGGCGGCATCTACTTCACCGACGATCTGTCACTGGTCAAGGACGAGGGCAACTGGCGTATCGTCAACAAGACCTACTACGCGCACCCGGCCTGACGAACCGCCACCTGGCCGCCGGCGCGGAACATGAGATCGCGGTGCGCGCGATTGACAGACCCCTTTTACCTGGTACCAAACTGATTTGCTACCCATCCGCAGGTGTCCCGGAGCAACACGTCTTCTCACACGCCCGCTGGAGGTTGCGCAAAGCCAACCTCGGCTTCTACGCCAAACACGGCTACGTGATCGCAGCAGCCGGACGCGAGCCAGCCTCACAGCTTGACCACTGGATCCTCCGACGACCTGCCGGGTAAGCCCGCCAGGGTGCAGCTCGGTCTGGCTGTTCCGGATCTCAATCCCCTGAGCAGTGCCGTCTGCCTGGATTGAACGCGAGCCTCCGTTGGGCATGGTCGTTGCGTATGATGCAAGCGGAGCCGACGGAGGGCGGCGCAGTGGAACAGACTCCTGGGCGAACAGTGACACTGCTGTTCTCGGATATCGAGGGATCGACGCGATTGGTGCGTCGCCTCGGCGAGCGGGGCTACGCCGACGCGCTTGCTGAGCACCGAGGCGTGCTTCGAAAAGCGCTCGGTGTCCACGGCGGGATTGAAGTTGACTGCCGCGCAGACGAGTGGTTTGCGGTCTTTCCGAGCTCTCGCGAGGCGCTCGAACTGGCGATCGCCGTGCAGGATGAGCTGGCGGGATTGGAGTTGCCCGACGATCTTCGGCTCCGGGTACGGATGGGGTTGCACGCCGGTGAGCCGACGGTCTCCGATGGTGCATATCTGGGCACCGACGTGAACCGCGCCGCTCGAATCTGCTCGGCTGGGCATGGCGGACAGGTGCTCGTATCCGGCGCGGTGCGAGAACTGGTCGGCGATCGGTTCGAGTTTCTCGACCTGGGCTCGTACGCGCTGGCGGGAATCCCACGGCCCGAGCAGATCTACCAGCTGTCGATTTCGCAGACCGCGGCGAGCTTTCCGCCGTTGCGCGCGCCAGCGTCGGGTCCGCGCAACAATCGCCGGCCCATCGGGCGGCGAGGTCGCCAGGAACCCACCCTGTCGTCGGCAGCATGGCGAGTCCGCGCCGCGATCCCCCGCGTCGAGAGCGAGCATCGATCGTTCTATGCCGAGTTGGGAGCGGGTCTGTTCTCGGCAGCGCGCGCGGTGGAGCGCGCCGACGCGTTTCTGGATCGAGTCGATCATCGACGGCTTGCCGAGCGACTGGCCGAATACCAGCAACTCGCTGTCTTCTCAGAGCCCGCCGCGCTGGAGACGCAGCGCATCCGCGATCAGATCGCAGCGGTCGAGCACCTTGGCCGTCTGCGCGACTCCGCCATCGCGTGCGCGACGAGTGTGTCCGACCTGTTCGTGGAGCCTGGTGAGATCCATCCCGCAGACCTCGCGCCCCTTCGCGACAAGGTCTCAGCAGCCGTGGAGGCGCTGGATCGGGCCGTTACTCGTGCGGCGGCGATCGTCAGCCCCACGTGTTTCAAACTGAAGAGGACTCGTCATCGTGGCATCTACACCTCCGGGGGGATCTACATCGTCTCGTATCGAGACGACGCCGGGACAAAGCAGGTTGGTGAGTTCGTCGCGCTCGCCGATGCCAAGCGGTTTAGAACTGAAACTCGAGTCGCCGCACAGATGCGGCGGGTCGCGTCGCGCTCCGCGTGGGTGGACGCCGAACGGCAACGCTCGAAGTGGGGCAGAAGCGGGTCATAGTCTCTCGAAGTCGGGGACGAGATAGACGGTTTTAGGGCGCTACGTCGGGCTTCCGGCGAAAGAGATCACGGAAGCGTTGCAACAGCGACAGGTTGCCGGATTCGCGCCGCGCGCGGTCGAGCTCGGCGTCTCGCGCGTGAATCTCACGCCGACGGTCGATCTCATGATGGTCTAGGGGGCCTCCTAACGACATCCACAAACCTCCCTCTCGTAGGCACGAACGAGTCTCGATCCCAGTCTCGAACCGAGCGCCAATGCCACCACACTATCGGTTTGAGCCGATCGTGACAAGCTAGTTGGGGCGCCTCACCCGAAAACGACTTGGGGGAGGATCGTCGCATCTGGTACATTCGTCCCGGAACATCCTCGCCCAGACAAGGAGCGGGCTGATGAAGGCTCTGCGATGTTTTCTCGGCAAACACCGATGGGAACGGCAAACTGCGGGTGGGTCGAAGTGTCGTGACTGCGGCAAGCGCCGAGAAGTCCGGCACCCGCCCCAAGCACCGCCTCGAGCCCCCGGGGACACGTGGATGTCGTAAGAACGACGGGAAGATCCTGGTCTGCTCGAGCAGACCGATATCGCCGCCCATCAGCGCAACAGGTGCCAGGATTGATCCTGGGTGTGACGTAGCCGCGACAGGTCTGACTGACGCTGGGCCGGGCGGTGTTAGGAGGTCTGCAGCGCGTTGGTCAGGCGGTCAGCGGTCGCCTGGTTCACCGCCACCACGAAGAAGATGAGGTTCTGGCGTACCGAGTAGCGAGCTGCGCCCTTCTTGCTCCCCGTGGAGGTGATGACGGTGCCAGGCTCTGAATTGAGGCCGGCCTCCAGAGCCTTGGCGTGTGCCGGGGATCTACATACCCACGTCTGTACCATGTTGGTGTTGTTGTCGCGGTCATCACCCATCAGCATCGCCGTGCAGTGTTTGCGTATGCGGGCGGGCCAGCTCGCGTCCAGCTTGGGATAGCCGGAGCCGATCTTGAACCCGGCTCGTTTCATCAACTGCCGCGCGTCCTGGTACGTGCTGTTTTCGGGGTGACCCGCGGATTGGTGTGAGCTGCTCCCGCACCCCGCCACCGACGCGACCGCCACGACCAGGCAGGCTGCAACGAGGATCCGCCGAATCTTGCTCATGAACAGATGATACGTGTCGAGTGTGACGAGGAAGACGTCAAAGTACCCAGCCAGAGCCCGCTGGCCCGCGCCCGTCTCACCACCGGCTGACCCTCGGTTGGCCCGCCGTTCCCGCGCGGTACCGTCCGCTTAGGAGCCGGCGTGACAGCAAGCTCGTGCCGACGGCCAGCTATCCGACGGAAAAGGAGCACACTCATGCGAGCCATCACCCAAGACAGCCCCGGCGCCGCCCCAACCCTCCGCGATGATCTGGCCACGCCGCACCCGGCCGACGATCAGGTACTCGTGCGCGTGCACGCCTCCGCGGTCAACCCGGTCGACAACGCCATCGCCGCCGGGATGCTGAGCGGCATGATCGACCACGAGTATCCCGTCATCCTGGGGCGCGACTACGCCGGCGTGGTCGAACAGCTCGGCGCCGGCGTCACCGGCTACAGCGTCGGCGACAGGGTCTTCGGCTTTTTGCTGCACGCCAATCCAACCGTTCACGACGGCAGCTGGGCGGAGCTGATCAACGTCAGCGAGCACGCCTCGATAGGCAAGCTGCCAGACGGTGTCGATCTCGCCACCGCCGGTGCTGCGCCGCTGTCCGGCATCACGGCGGTCACGGCGATCGACGCGCTGGAGCTGTCCGAGGGCGACGTGCTGCTCGTCGTCGGCGCCACCGGCGGGGTTGGCAGTCTGGCCGTCCAGCTTGCCGCGGGCGCCGGTGCCCACGTCGTTGCGCCGGCGCTGCGCCGAGGATGAGACGTATCTGCGCGAACTCGGCGTCGCCGAGATCCTGCCCCGCGACGGCGACCTCGTCGAACTCGTCCGGGCACGACACCCCGACGGTGTCGACGCGCTGCTCGATGTCGTCTCCTTCGCCCCCGGGACACACGATGCCGCGCTGAGGCCCGGAGCCCGGGTGGCATCACCCAACGGTGCCGCCGGCGATGCCCCCGGTCACACCAACGTCATGGCTGTCCCGAGCCCCGAGAATCTGGATCGCCTGGGCACCCTGCTCGCCGATGGTTCATTGCGAATCCCCATCCAGGCGACCTACGAGCTGGCGCAGGCGCCAGACGCACTCAGCGCGCTACCGACCACTCATACTCAGGGCAAGCTCGCGATCCACGTCAGCTGAGCCCCACGCGCACCCTCAGTCGGGGTACTCGTCCTTCCGCCATGACCGTGGCTCCGGCGGTCCGGGAATCGGCGTGCGGTCGACCAGGGACGCAAAGTACGGCGCCACGAACGGGTCGGGGGCCGACACGGTGTAGGTGTGGTAGACGGTGCCGTTCTCGCGCGCGAAGGCGATCCAGGCCGGGTTCTCGCGCAACCCGTCCTTGAGGTCGGCCCCGATCTGGCCCGACCACTCTTCGAGCCACTCGGGCGGATCGTCGACCATCTCCTTGATCTGGGGGATGCTCTCGGCCTGATCCTTGGCCAGCGCGAGGCCGAAGTCGAAGGCGAAGTCGGTGTTGTACGTCGAGACGTACGGAAACTCCCAGCCCATCCGCTGCTTGTAGGCGGTCAGCCGCTCGATCGGTGCGCGCGAAAAGCAGATCAGCGTCACGTCGCGGTGGTTGAGATGGACGAGCGAGCCATCGAGGCCGTCGGCGAGGCTGGTACAGCCCGGGCACGCCCCAAGCGAGTAGTCGGGGCCGAACATGACGTTGTAGGCAAGCAGCTGCGAGCGGCCGTCAAACAGCTCGGAGAGCGTTTTCTTGCCGTCCTCGGTGTCGAACTCATACTCCTTCTCCACCGGCACCCACGGGAGCGCCAGGCGCTTCTGCTTGACCTCCTCGTTTCGCTCTGCCTGGTCGGCTTCGAGCTTGGCCAGCTCATTTCGAGCCGCCTGCCATTCCTCGCGAGTTCCGATCGTGTGCTCGGGCATCTCCGCCTCCTCATGTCAAACTACCCGGGGCCGATACCCCGAACGGCGTTTGGAGTACCTGCCAGGTGTAGAGCGTAGGCGAAGTGGGAAGGAGGGCAGCATGACCGCGGTAACGGACCGTCTGACGACCTGGAATCGCACGACGCTCATCCTTCTCGCGGGCGCCCTCGCCGCGTGGGTGGTCACGATTGCCCGGATGCGCGGAATGGACGACGGGCCGGGCACTGATCTCGGCGGGCTGGGTTGGTATCTCGGCGTGTGGGTCACGATGACCGCGGCGATGATGCTGCCCACCGCGGCGCCCGCGGCGCGACACGTGGCGCGGCGCGCCTCTGGGGTACCGGCACTGCTCTTCATCGCGGGGTACCTGGCGGTGTGGACGGTCTACGGCCTGTTGGCGTACGCCATTTACCGGCTGGTGGCCTCGCTCGACATCGGCCAGCTGGCGTGGGATCGATCGGGCCCGTACGTGGCGGGCGGGGTGATCATCGCCGCCGGCCTGTACGAACTCACGCCGTTCAAACGGGCGAGTCTGCGCCGGTGCCGCAGCCCTCAGGAACGGGGCGCGTTCGACAGCGGCCTCGCGCACGGACGTGACTGCGTCGTCTGTTCCGGGGCTCTGATGGCGGTGCTGTTCGTGCTCGGGGCGATGAGCCTCGTGTGGATGGCTGTCCTGACAGTCGTGATCCTCATCGAGAAGGTGCTTCCGGCAGGGCCACGGCTCGTACCTCTGGTCGCGGTGGTACTCATCGCCTTTGGTCTCTGGGTCGCGGTGTCGCCCGGGAC
Source organism: uncultured Actinomycetes bacterium (assembly GCA_963708725.1). Classification (GTDB taxonomy): domain Bacteria; phylum Actinomycetota; class Thermoleophilia; order Gaiellales; family JAICJC01; genus CAVPTL01. The sequence goes on from CAVPTL010000009.1 coordinate 180,059, forward strand.
AGTTCCCGGCCTGACCGACCCCTCCAGCCCGCCATCGATGCACATGGACATGGGCGGGTGAGAATTCACACCGCGGGCACACTCGTCTCGTACTCGTCGTGGCGGCGGATCCACATCGGCGTCCCGGGCTGCTCGTCGCGACCCTTCGGGGTGCGGTCGAGCAGCGCGTAGTAAGGCATCGCGAACTCGAGTCCGCGCGACGTGCTGACGTACGTCCGGTAGACGACCCCGTCGGCGAGCGTGTAGACGCTCAGACCGGGCCCCTCGGCGACATAGCCGCCGGGAGTCGTGCCGCACATCTCGGCATTCTGGACGACGGTTGGCGGGATCTCGCCTTCGAGGAACGGCTTCAGTTCGTCCTCGGTGTGCATGAATCCAATGTCGCGGTTGAAATCGGTGCCGCCGCTCGACACCCAATCGATGTCCCACCCCATTCGCTTCCTGAACGCGGTCAGCTTCGCGAGTGGCCCGCGCGACGCGAGTATCAGGGTGGTGTCCCGAGCCTTGAGATGCGGCACCTGGGGGGCGAGCGTATCGGCGATCGAGCAGCACACCGGGCATCCCGCCTCGTAGGACGGCCCGAACATGAAGTGGTAGACCATCAGCTGGCTTCGGCCATCGAACAGGTCTGCCAGACCCCGTGAACCGTGCTCAGTCTCGAAGCGGTACTCCTTTTCCACCGGCACCCACGGCAGCCGGCGACGCTTGGCGGCCAGCGTGTCACCCCTCCGCGTCAGATCCTTCTCCTCCTGGAGTAGCTCGTCGCGCTCCGCCTGCCACTCCTCCTGCGTGCCGATCCGGTGGTCGCCCATGTCGTGCCTCCTGTCGTCTGCGCCGGCGCGGGACCTTCAGTACCCACTCGCCCGCTTGACGATACACACGAGGGCGTTCGGTCGATCCTCGGTCAGTCGCCGGCAGCGAGCGCCGCGGCCCCAGATACCGGCCGCATCTGTCCAACCTCCGGCGGGAGGATCGGGGAGGGATTGAATCCCTTGACGGTGAGCCAGACGCCGAGTGAAAGCTCCCACAAGAACTCGGGGATTGTCGCTACTCCCTGGGCTGCGCCGCCCTCCTCGATCACGCCGAGCAGAACGAGGATGCCCGTGAGGCAGATCAGCGGCCCTCCGATGAGTCCCAGCATGGCCATGCGCCGCGGCACCAATCCGGATTGGTACATCAGGTAGCCGAGCAGCATCCCGTTTCCGATACCCACGATGAAGCCAGGCCCGAGCAGAAATGTCCAATCCTTGATCGCGGCGAGCGTTACACCGATCGTGCCGGCATCCGCACCCGTGGCACCCTGCTGCTGCAGGCTGACCACGCCCAGGATGCTGACCAGGCCGATCGCGATGAACGCACTCTCGACCAGGCGGGCCGCCACAAAGCCGAGCGCGAGTATCTCGTTCTGTCGCTTCAGAATTGGGAACAGCACGACGCCGCTGGCGACGTTTGCGACGATCAGCGTCAGCTCCAGCGCAGCTCCCAGGAGGATGCGGTTGTTGTCCGCACCGGAGCCCGCGATGTACGCCGCGGGGTGGTCGAGCACAGGCTGAAACAGATAGAGCGCGGGTATCGATGTGACGTAGGTGACCAGGAACAACACCCCGGCGGTGAGCGAGATCCTGCGATTCGAGGTCATGCCGGCTTCCCGTGTCGCGACGGGCGTGCCTGCCACCGTTGCCAAGCGACAACTCCGAGCGCGACCACCCCGAGCAGTGCGATCAAGAGATGCCCGTTGCCGAACGCTCCATTGACGATCGAGATCACCCCAAACAAGGTGAGCAACGCATCGCGGACGTTGCGGCGGTTCATTCCACCGTCCTGGCGAGTCCAGTGTTCGGCATGGTGTCGCTCGCTCCCCGCTTCTGGGATTCTGCGTCCGGGAGGAAGGAGAAGCGGTGGGCGACCCAGCGGACGTTCGCGCCCTCTGACCCTACCACAGTGGATTTGAGATCAAGTTCTGGCGAGGCCGCGCGATATGGCAGTGACCGTGCTAGTCATCAGGTATGAGCGACTACGACCGACACTCCTGGGAAGCGCGGTGGTCGCAGGCCCTGGACACCCACGGGGATCGCGTCGCACAGCGGCCTCCAAACGCACATCTGACCTTGGAGATCGGCGACCTGCGACGCGGGCCGAGCGCTCGACGCGGGCTGCGGCCATGGGGCGGAGGCGCTGTGGCTCGCGGCGCGAGGATGGCGCGTCACCGGGGTTGATTTCGCGGCGACGGCGTTGAGCTATGCCCGATCGTCAGCCGAGGCCATGGGCGCAGATGTCGCGGAGCGCATCGACTGGGTCGAGGGCGATCTTGCGATCTGGACGCCGCAGCAGGAAGCGTATGACCTGGTGGTTTCTCTGTATGTCCACGTGGCCGGATCGGTTGAGGAGTTCGTGCAACGGATGGCGGCAGGGGTCGCGCGCGGCGGAACGCTGTTCCTGGTCGGCCATCGCCCCGTCGATCCGTCCACCGGAGCCGCGACCCCGGCGGCCGGGCAGGTGCAGGTCTCTGTCGAGGCGGTGCTGGCCGCGCTCGATCCCGGTGAGTGGCAGCCAATCGTGGCGGAGGAGCGTCGGAGATCTGTCCACGGCACGGGCGTCGATGCGGTGATCTCGGCGCGTCGCGGAGTGCCCCCTCCCGCTTAAAAGTAGAACACAGATGGGGGCTTGTTTCAACCGGGAACCGTGGGGCAAAATGGCCGGTTCGAGGTCAATCATCTTCCGACCGGGGGAGCGAGACTGTGGATACCGATGTGATCGTCGTGGGCGCCGGGCCAACCGGATTGATGCTTGCGCTGGAGCTGCGCATGGCCGGAGTGCGAGTGGCGGTTTTCGAGCGAAACTCAGAGGTCAGGGACGTCGCCAAGGCGGGCGGTCTCAGCGGACAGATCATCGACGTGCTGCGCTACCAGGGACTGCTGGAACGATTCGAAACCGGCCGCACCGCCATCCCTGCTCCCAAGTTGCCATTCGGCGGTGTGCACGTCGACTTCACCGTCCTTGCCGATCCCCCGATCGAGCTGCTGATCATGCCCCAGCCCGAAATCGAACGACTGCTCGAGAGCCTCGCTTTGGAGTTCGGCGCGGAAGTGTTTCGAGGATACGAGGTCGTCGGGCTGAGCCAGGACGACTCCATGGTGACCGCGGACGTGCGCGCCGAAGGCCGGCAGCATCAGGTGACCGGGCGGTACGTGGTGGGCTGTGACGGCGCCAAGAGCCGCGTGCGCGCCTTGGTCGACGTCCCATTTCCCGGCATCACCTATCCCGAGGTGCAGCGGCTCGCCCAACTCACGGTGCCCGAGGGAGTCACCGTGTTCGAGAGTGGCGACATCGAGGTCGTGGGAGTGGGCAGGATCCCGTTTGGGTTCACCCCGACCGAGCGGGGCGTGTTCGCCGTGGGGTCGACCGACCCCGAGCTGATGGGGGTCTACACCAGCGAGGAGGAGGGAGTCGAATACGACGACGACGATCCGATGACGGTGGCCGAGCTGGGGGCCAGCATCCGGCGGGTGCTCGGAGTGGAGCTGCCGTTAGGGGAGCCGAGGCGGATGACGCGTTTCACCTTTCACGCTCGGCAGGTCGAGCAGTACCGGCATGGGCGCATCTTTTTGGCCGGCGACGCAGCCCATCTGTATCCGGCCGGTGGGGTGGCTCTCAGCGCGGGGATGGTCGACGCCGTCAACCTTGCCTGGAAGCTGGCCGCCGCCATTGACGGGTGGGCTCCGGCGGGCCTGCTGGACACCTACCACGACGAACGCCATCTCGCCTCCGAGCGAACGCTGCTCCATACCCGCGCCCAGCTGGCGCTGCGGCGCGGATATGACGAGGCCGCCGACGCGCTGCGAGAGTTCTTCCTGGAGCTCGTCGCCGACGAGCAGCCACTGCGACGGGTCGGGACGTTCATCGCGGGCACCAACGTGCGCTACCCAGGTCCGAACCCCAACGACAACGCCTTGACCGGTACCTTCGCGCCCACTCTCACCCGTCTCGGCGAGTTCACTCCGCGACCTGTGCTGCTCGACCTCACCGACCGCCCTGATTTCCACGAAGCCGCCCGTGGCTGGCAGGATCGCATCGAGATCCGCAGCGCCAGCGTGGATGACCGGCCGGCCGACGCCGTGCTGATCCGCCCCGATGCCTACGTCGCCTGGGCCGCGGCCATCGACGAGCCCACCATCACCGCCGTCCCGGCGTTGCGTGAGGCGCTCGCCTACTGGTGCGGAGAGCCCGGCGAGCAGGTTCAGGGGATCCAGCCGAAGGACATATAGCCCCCGTCGGGCTTGGTGGCGCGCCGGCTGTGCGCGGAGCCGGTGGCGTTGACGACGTACAACGCGACGTGGTTCTCGTCGCCGTTCTCGAGGTGTTGATAGACGAGGTACTTGCCGTCCGGCGACCACTGTGCGCAACACGAGCCTTTGGTCGCCGGGTCGGTGTCCACCTCGTGCAATGCCGATCCATCGGGGCGCACGAGAAACTCGGAGTGAACGCCGTCTGTGTCTCCGCGGTCGAACACGATCCAGTCGTGCGAAGGCGACCAGGCCGCGCTCGTCGTCCACTTGCCCCAGGCGGTGATCCTGCGCACGTTCTTCCCGGTGGCCGAGGCGACGAATACGGCACTGCGGCCCAGCGGGACGCCCTTTCGAATGTCGAATCCGGCAAACGTGACGCTGCGGCCATCGGGCGACCAACTCGCCGGCGCTCCGAAGTAGCAGCACATCACCCGTGTCGATCCGACTCGGCTGGGGCGGCCACCACGTCGCGTCACGTAAAGCGTCCCGAACCTGCCGGCGGGATCCTTCTGATAGAGCAGTAACGACCGGCCGTCGGGAGCGTACGACAGCGGGCGCTGCGGGCGGCCGGGCTGGGCGACGGTCACACGCCGCAGGGCGCGACCTTCAGCCCCATTTCCGGGTACCACCGACATCTCGTACACACCGTTGCGGGTGGGGGCCGTCTGGTCGACGCCGGCCAACGCCAACGACCGGCCGTCTGGCGACCACGCGCCCGGAGTGAGCCGAAGCGTTGCGGGGCCGGTTGGCATCTGAATCGGGGAGGTGACGTGGTGTCCGATCGAGACCAGCCTCGGCTGTTTGGACGCCGCCATCGCCACCACAAACCGGCGAGTCGCGCCCGATGCAGTCAGGCAGCACGTGCTCGGGGAGTTCGTGCGTTCCACCGCGCCTCTGGGGGTCACCTGGAACACGGGGCCGGCGCCATCGTTGAACGTGCCGCCATTGGTGTTTCGCGAAAACGCGATTGTGCCGGTCGTGGTGTGTGACACGGCGATTGACCGCCGCCCGCCGCCCGCGAGGATCGCGACCGTGACGCCCGCAACCACGATCACGACCGGTATGGCGAGTAGTGCACCGCCTTTGAAGGCCCGCGATTCCATGGCTCGCGCCGACCATACCGTCTGAATCCGGTCGGTGCGATCCGGGTTGGCCCTGTTGACAGAGATTGGTGGCGCCGCCAGACTCGCGCCACGTGAACCGTCGCATCGAAGCCGACATCACTTCGCACACCGTCGAGGGCGACCACGGCGTCGCGCTCCACGTCGTCGAGGCCGGCCGTGGTCCCGTGCTCGTGCTGGTACCAGGGTGGACGATGTCGTGGACAGTGTTCGAGCGGCAGATTCCCGCGCTGTCCCAGCGATATCGGGTGATCGCGTTTGACCCTCGGAGCCAGGGGCGCTCATCGACAACGTTGGAGGGAAACACCTACCCCCAGCACGGACGCGACCTGGAACGGGTCGTGGACGTACTCGGGGTCGAACGGTTCTCGTTGGCGGGATGGTCGTGGGGAGGGCTCGATGCCTACGCCTATCTCGAGCACGCCGGCAGCGCCCGAGTCGATCGGCTGATCGTGATCGATAGCTCGCCGTGCTCGTTGATGGCCGACGCGTCCACCGGATGGGGCGACTTCACCACCGAGACGTTTCCGAAATTCGGGAAGGCGATCACCGAGAATCGTGCGCGGTACGCCGACCAGTTCGTCGAATCCATGATCTCCGAGCCGCTGTCGGCCGCTGACCGTTCGTGGCTGATGCAGATGCACCTCGCGACCACCACCCCGGTTGCCACCACCCTGGCGGTGAGTGCGGTGCAAAGCGACTACACCAGCATCGCGGAGGGCCTCGAAGGCAAGCTCCCGGTGCTCCAGGCGGTCCGGGCGGAGGACCTCGATCGAGCCTCGGCATGGCTTGCGAAGCGCACCCCAAACGCGCAGGTCGTCTCGATCCCTTCGCACCTTGGCTTTTGGGAAGACGCCGCCGGCTTCAACTCCGCCATGTCCCGGTTCCTCGTCACGTCCTGAGAGCCTCGGTCATACTGAGAGCGGCGCAATCCGGTGCGCCATCACATAAAGGGGGGCGTGGATGAGCTCGGAAGGTCGAGATTCAGAGGTGGCGCAAGCCGCAAAGGCTTCGGCGAAGGCGGGTCGCGCGGGTGCAACCAGGGGCCCAAGGGTGGTGCCGCACCTGAGCGTCGCTGAGCATGCCGCCCGCGGTAAAGCGGCTCGCGGCGAGGTACCACGATCGAGCCACGCGGCCTATAGCCCGGCTCCGCACCGCCCCGATCCCGTGGCGCTTCTGGAGTCACAGGCGGCCTCGCGAGTGCCCGAGCTGGTACCGATTCGCTACGGTCGGATGCTGGTCTCGCCGTTTACGTTCTACCGCGGCGCGGCCCTGATCATGGCCGCCGACTTCGCGTCGACCCCGAACTCTGGCCTGCATGTCCAGCTCTGCGGTGATGCGCACCTGTCGAACTTCGGCGTATTCGGCTCCCCGGACCGGAGGCTGGTGTTCGACCTCAACGACTTCGACGAGACGCTGCCCGGCCCATGGGAGTGGGATGTCAAGCGGCTCGCGGTCAGCATGGAGGTGGCCGGTCGCGACAACGGCTATTCCGATGCCGAGCGGCGAGCGATCCTGCTCGAAACCATCGGCGGCTATCGCCGTGCAATGCGCGAGTTTGCCGGCATGGGGTCGCTGGACGTGTGGTATTCGCGGCTCGAGGTGGACGAGCTATCTGACCCAGCTACGAAAGCAGTTCACGAAGTCGCAGCTCAAGCGGGCCGAAAAGACGCTCGCCAAGGCGCGGACGAAAGACAGCATGACCGCCTTCTCGAAGCTGACGCAGATGGTGGACGGCCAACCCCAGATCGTGTCTGACCCGCCGCTGATCGAACGCGTCGAAGATCTGGCCGGCGACACCGATCCGGCTGTGATCCTGGAGGGCCTGCACCAGCTCCTGCGCCAGTACCGGGAATCGCTTCAGACCGATCGGCGGACGCTGGTCGAGGAGTTTCGGCTGGTCGATCTTGCCCGCAAGGTGGTGGGTGTCGGAAGTGTGGGCACCCGCGCCTGGATTGCGCTGATGCTCGGTCGCGACGATGGCGATCCGCTGTTCCTGCAGTTCAAGGAGGCCCAGCCGTCGGTGCTCGAGGACTTCACCGCCAAGAGCACGTTCACCAACCATGGCGAGCGTGTCGTCGCCGGTCAGCACCTGATGCAGGCCTCCAGCGACATCTTCCTCGGCTGGCTGCGTGTCGAGGGCGGATTCGACGGCGTTTCGCGAGACTTCTACGGTCGCCAGCTGAAGGACTGGAAGGGCTCATTCGAGACCGCCGGGGCGCTGCCGCAGGGCATGGGAGTGTACGGGCGCTACTGCGGCTGGACACTGGCCCGAGCTCATGCGCGATCGGGGGATCGGATGGCGATCGCGTCCTACCTGGGCGGCGGCGACGTGTTCGACCGCGCCATCGCCGATTTCTCGGTGGCCTATGCCGACCAGAACGAGCAGGACTACAAGGCGTTGAAAGCAGCGGTCGCCGACGGCAAGATCGTGGCGGTCTCAGGCCTGTGACAGGGACGATGTGAATGGATGCCGCTGAGCTGGAAAACCTGGATGTGCTCGCCGACCTCAGTGACGCCGATCGCGCCACAGTGGCCGACGCTGCGATCCGTCGAGTGTTTCCCGCCGGACGCGAGATCGTCCGGCGGGGGGAGGTCTCCGACGGGTTCTTCGTGATCCTCGAAGGCACCGCGCGCGTGGTGCGGGGAGACGACGTTGTGAATACCCTCGGCCCCGGGGCGTTCTTCGGCGAGTGGGCATCCCTGGTCGCCGGGCCCGGCTATGCGCTTTCACGAAACGCATCGGTTGTCGCAGACTCCGACGTCGCTTTGGCGGTGCTCACCAGCGATCGGTTCACCGAGTTCTATTCGACGCTTCCCGGACTCCGCGACCGCGTCGATGCCGCCATGAAACAGCGAGATCCCTAGGCTCACACCCGCCGGGTGATGAGCGCGAGGGTGGAGCGAAGCGTCGGAACATCTCCGCCGTTCGCCGCGATCACCTCGCGCAGCTCCCCGAACAGCTCGGCGCGATTCTCGCTCGTCAGGCGCTGGTGGTCGCTGTAGGTGGCGCACAGTCCGACCCACTCATCGGCGGTCAGAGTGTGTGGGGTCTCCCATGTGCGCCGCTCCACCGCGCCGAACTCACGGCTTTGGGCCACGACGTCCTCGATCAGCGCTCGCCGTTGGCGGCGGTGGTAGCCGTGAACGTCGGCATCGGGAGCGACCCGTCGGTACACGGCGTCAAGCTGCGAAACGAGCGGCTCCTCGAGCAGGTGATAGCTCCAAAACCGCGCGAACGTCCCACCCGGGTGCAGCACAGCGGCCGCCTTCCGCGTCCCGGCTTCGGGGTCGATCCAGTGCCAGGCCGACCCGATCGTGAGCAGGTCGAAACGGCGTCCGCGATCCTCCCACGCCTCGAACGACGCGATCTCGACGGTGATGCCGTGAGTGCGGGCGACTGCGGCCATCCGCTCGTCCACCTCGACGCCGAGCACATCGACGCCGTGGGAGGCGATCATGGCCGCGACCTTGCCGGTGCCGCAGGCGACGTCCAACGCGGTGCGTGGGCCAGCCGACACCAGCGTCTCGATCATCTCCGGAGAGTGTGGTGGCCGGAAGCGGTCGTAGTCGGAGGCGATCGCACCAAACGACTCGGCACGCGCACGATCGGTGTAGAGCTCAGATCTCGGGTCGGGGACGGACATGTCGGCGGATGATAGGGCTCTACCGGGCAGTTTCAGCCGGACGAGCGCAACAACTGGGTCAGCTGCCACGAATACCAGGTCGCCTGGGTGCGATCCGCGAATTCCGCGACTCGCATTGTGCACTCCCGCGCCTCTTCCCGCCGGTGTTCTGCGGTTGCGGTCTGGGCGGCGAGCAGATCGATTGCCGCAGCGAGCGGGAGGCTTCCGATCGCGCGATACTGGTCGCCGGCCGCCGCGTACCTCCCGTCGGCGATCATCTCCAGCGCATCGCGCCACCGACACGCGCTCGGTGCCAACACGGCGGCCGCCCGGATCTCGTCGTGGCGGCCGGCGGCGGCGAGGATGGGCGCGACCTCGCACAGTTCCATGATCCGGGAGTACATCCCATTGACCTGGTTCCAGCGGAGCAGGAGCCGCTCGCTGGTTCGTAGGGCCTCGGATTCGTCCCCGGTCGTGAGGTGGCATTTGGCGAGGGCCGCAAGTCCCTGGAGCATCGTCTCGTCGTTGACGCCTTCGGCGAACTCGACAACCTCGAGCAGGGCCTCGATGGCCTCGGCGCCGTGGCCTTGGACAGCTCTGACCTGCGCCCGGATGCACTGCGCCGTCCTGTCATCGCGCAGCCCGTCGACCGTTTCGAGCTGCGACTCGGTAAAGGCCCAATCTCCGAAATGGTAGGCGTGGTAGGCCTGCTCCCTCGTGATGTAGGCGATGTAGTCCGCGTTTGCGAGCCGAGAAGCCCAGCGGTGGGCCGTCTCCAGCGCATCGCGCGCACCGGGCATGTCCCCAATTCCCAGGGTGACATCGCCGAGGTTGCCGTACGCGGCGGGCACGCTGTGATACGAGTGGCGGGCGAGCGTGTCGGCGGCCTCGCGAATGTCATCGAGGCCGGACAGGTCGTCGAGCGAGACGCGCACGTCGCCTCGCCACGCGAGCAGAAGCGCGTGCCCAACCTCCAGTCCGGCCGCCTCGGCCACCGGGATCATTTCGGCGGTGATTTCGAGCACGCGGGCGTACTGGCCCGTGGTCGCGGCTCGGTAGGCCTGGTGGGCGGCTATCAGAAACGTCGTATCGCAGGCCGGGATCCTTGTGAGATATCCCGCGGCCAGCTCCAGCCGGTAATCCGCGTCGCCGCCGAGCAGTTCCAGGCGACTTGAGTAGGCGCGTTCAACGATCGCGGCGCCTTCCCAGTCCTCCACCAGGATCAGAGCGTCGATCGCCGAGAGGGCGTCATCCTCCTCCACCATGCCGAGCGATTGCAGGCTCACCACCCGGCCCAGGAGCAGCTCGGCCCGCAGCCGATCGTCACCCGGTGGCGCCAGATCGAGTGCCGACTCGAAGTGCCGGGCGGCCGCGGCGTGGGCGTAGTTGGCCTCGGCCTGATGGCCGGCCTCGGCAAACGCCCGGCACGCTTTGGGCGCGAGCGAGGCCGTGTCCTCACCCAGCTGGGTTCGCAGCTCGAGCGATTGAGCGTAATGGTCGGCCAGAAGCTCGGCTTTGTCGTCACGCTCGGCGGCAACAGATTCGATCCAGTCAGCCGCGGCCTCGTGCTTGGTGGCGCGCTCCGCTCGTGGGATCTGCGAATACGCGACGTCCCGGGTCAGTGCATGCCCGAAGCTGAACTCGGTCTCGCCTCGGATCGACGAGCGTCTGGCCCTTACCAGCAGTTGCTTTCGTTCCATCGCATGCAGCAACTCGTCGACCTCCCACGCCGAGCGATCGCTGAGCGCCGAAACCGCGCCGACCCAGGCGGTTCTCCCGATAACGCTTGCGTCCTGGATCACCGCCTTCTGCTCAGCCGAGAGCGTGTCGAGGCGGGCCGCGATGATCCCGTGGATCGACTCGGGTAACTCGTGTGCGTCTCCGGCCAGTGTCCATCCGCCCTCGCCACGCACGAGCAACTCGCGGTCCTGAAGCATGCGAACGAACTCCTGGGCGTACAACGGATTGCCGCCGGCGCGGTCGAGCAACTCGCTCTGGACGCCTGCCGGGAGCAGTGCCTGATCGAGCAGCGTGGCAACCAGGCGCGACGTATCCTCGGCCGACAGCGGGGTCAGCGAGATCGTGGTCGAGTTGGTCTTGCCGCCGCCCCAGTGCTCGCGGCGCTCGAACAGCTCCGGGCGCGCCGTGCAGACGATCAAGAGCGGAACAGCGCCGGCCCGGTCGGCGAGCATGTCGATGAAGTCGAGTAGCGCATCATCGGCCCAGTGCACGTCCTCGAACGCGAGGGCGGTCGGGCCGTCCTCGGCGATCGCTTCGAAGAACCGGCGCCAGGCGGCGAACGCCTCGCCGCGGTTGGCTCCGTCACCCTGGTGCTGCGAAGACTCGAGTCCCACCAGACGGCCGAGGTGGCGGATCAGCCAGTCGTGGTCGGCCTCGTCGACGATCACGTTCTCGACCGCGACCGCGAGTTTCTGGGTGGTCACCTCGGCGTCGTCTGACTCGAGGATTCCCGCCTGGCTCTTGACCATCTCGCCGAGCGCCCAGAAGGTGACACCTTCGCCGTACGACAGCGATCTCCCAACCCGCCACGTGATCAGATCGGGGATGTCGCCGATGTAGTCGCTCAGATCCTCGATCAGACGGGACTTTCCGATCCCGGGCTCACCGATGATCGAGACCAGCTGGGTCGAGCGCTCGCGACGGGCGCGATCGAGCGCTCCCCGAAGCATCACGGCCTCGTCGTCGCGTCCCACCAGGGCAAGCCCGCCGAGCCGGGTCTGTTCGGGCACCACCGAGCGGGGCTCCACGGCGAGCCACGCCGGTACCCGCTCGGACTTTCCCTTGGCCTCGATCGGCTCGACCGACTCCAGCACGATGGCGCGAGTCGTTGCGCGGTGGGTGGTCTCGTCCACCAGCACACTGTCGGTTGGCGCGGAGGCCTGGAGCCGGGCGGCCGTGTTCACGATATCGCCGGTGGCGCGAACCGCCCCGTCGGGCATCACGGTGACGAGCACCTCACCGGTGGTGACCCCGATCCTGAAGTGCAGGCCGTCGTCCGAAGACATTGCCTCGGACGCGAACGTCTCGCGGATCCCCAGAGCAGCTCGCACGCCGCGCTCGGGGTCGTCCTCGTGCGCGACCGGGGCTCCGAACACCGCCATGATCCCGTCCCCGGCAACCGTTGACACCACTCCGCCGGTACGAGCGACGCACCGGTGGATCACCGCAACGTAGGGAGCGAGGAACGCATCCACGTCCTCGACATCGAGACGTTCTGAGCGGCTGGTGAACCCTGCGAGGTCGGCAAAGAGGATGGTGACGACCCGTCGCTCGCGATGCTCGCCGACAGCAACCACCACGAGTTGCTGGCCACACTCTGGGCAGAACTTCGCACCCTCCGACAAGGTGCCACAGTGCGTGCATACCGGCATGGCTCGCAATACTACGCACTTGCAACGACAACGGCCCGTGTGACCTACGACCACACTCCCGAGCTGCCGCGGCGGTGACTGTCGAGCAGGTGTGTATCGACGATCCCGATCGCCTCCATCAACGCAAACATCGTGGTCGGCCCCACAAACGCAAAGCCGTTCTTCCGCAGCCCCTTGGCCAGTGCGATCGACTCCGCGGATTTGGTGGGGATGTCGCCAAGCGTGCGCGGGCGTGGCGTCTCGTCGGGCCGAAATGACCACACGAACGCTGCCAGCCCGCCGTGCTCTCGCAGGCGCACGGTCGCCTGGGCGTTGTTGATCGTGGCCTGAATTTTTGCGCGGTTGCGCACGATCCCCGGCTCGGCCATCAGCCGCGCGCTGTCGGCTTCGGAGTATGCGGCCACGGCATCCGGATCGAAGTTGTCGAACGCCACCCGAAACGCCGGGCGTTTGCGCAGGATCGTGACCCACGAGAGACCCGACTGAAACGCCTCGAGGGTGAGCCGTTCGAAGACTCCGCGCTCGTCGGTCACCGGCACTCCCCACTCGGTGTCGTAGTAGTCGCGAAGCAGCGGGTCGGTCGCCGCCCAGCTGGGCCGCGCCAATCCGTCGTCGCCGATGATCACACCCTGGGGCATGCGTGCGATTGTAGGCCCGGGCTATCCTCTGGGCGGTTCACTCGTAGCGTGTCCGCCACCTCACCGAAAGTTGGGAATCATGAGCAGCAGCACAGTTGAGCTTTTCGTCGCGTCGTATGGATCCGAGCACGAAGCCGGCGCGGCCCTGAAGGACTTCCAGTCGGCTCAGCGCGACGGGTCGATCGATCTGATCGATGCGGCCGTGATCGTCCACACCGCCGACGACAAGGTCAAGTTCGAGGAGACCGCTGATCCCAGTGGCAAGAAGTGGGCCAAGCGCGGCGCGATCGCCGGCGGCGTGGTCGGTCTGATCTTTCCCCCGAGCATCATCGTGTCGGCCGCCGTGGGCGGCGGCGCGGGTGGCTTGTGGGGCAAGATCCGCGACAAGGGCTTCAAGGATGCCGATCTCAAGGCGATCGGTGAGAGCCTGCCGCCTGGGACCTCCGCCATCATCGTCATCGCCCAGGATCGTATGGTCGAGCAGCTCGAACGCAGTCTCTCCGGCTACCAGAAGATCTCTAAGCACATGGTGTCGGCCGACGCTGCCGCAGCCATCGTCGCCGAGGTCGAAGACGAATCCGACGAGTCGTAACGATTCCGGGACGCCTCGTTCGCCAAACTCCGGGTGATGCCAAATCTCGGGATCGTTCGCACCCACTGGGTGGCATGGACAATCGTCGGACTGACGGTCGCCGCTGACGCTGCGGCGATCGGATTTGCGATCCTCGATCGGGGCGTGCAGTCGAGCGTGGCGACCGTGATGTTCACGGTCGTCACGATCGGGTTTGCGTCGCTGGGAGCACTGATCGTCTCGCAGGAGCGCGCCAACGCGATCGGATGGCTGTTCGTCGGTGTCGCGTTGCTGATGGCGTTCCCGCACAACCTGTTCCAGAACTACGCGGTGTACGCGCTGTTCGTGGCTCCGGGAAGCGTGCCGCTTGGGAGTGCGGCGTTCTGGCTGTCCTCGTCGGTCTTCGACGGCGTCTTCGTGATGTTCATGACGCTACTTCTGCTGCTGTTTCCCAACGGCCGGCCGTTGACTCCGCGGTGGCGAATCGCGGTCGGATGCGCGGTGCTCGCGGCGGCGATGACGCTGGCTCAGGGATTCATCGTCTCCAACGGCGAACCCCCGCTCGATCACATTGCCCATCCGCTCGGGGTCTCGGGCACGGGTGGGACTGTTCTGACCGCGATACGCAACCTCAGTGTGATTCCGGCCCTGATCGCGTTTGGCGCGGGCGTCACGTCGATGGTGCTGAGGTTTCGGCGGTCGGCCGGAATCGAGCGCCAGCAGATGAAGGCGGTGGTGGCCGGTGCGGTCTTTGTCGCCGCCCTGTTCACGCTCTCGTTGGTGCTCGCGGGTGTTGGTGTTGCCGACCTCTCGGGGGTCACGTTCGTCGTCGCGCTCGCCCTCTTTCCCACCCTCATGGGCGTCGCGATCCTGCGCTACCGGCTCTACGACATCGATGTGGTGATTCGAAAGACGCTCCTGTATGCCTGCCTGATCGCGACGCTCGCACTGCTCTATCTCGGTGGAATCGCTGGGTTGGGTGCGGTGTTCCGGTCGGCGACCGGCGCGTCGGGTGCACTCGCCGTGACGCTCTCGACGCTGGCCGTGGCGGTGGCGTTCCAACCCCTTCGATCCCGGATCCAGCGCGCCATCGATCGCCGGTTCTCGCGTCGGGCCTACGACGCCGAGGCCGCGATGCGCGTGTTCACGGGGCGCCTGCGTGAGGAGATTGACCTGGATGTCCTCGGTCGCGAACTGGTCGGGGTGGTCGATGAGACCGTCCAGCCGCGCCACGCCTCGCTGTGGCTTCGACCACCCGAGAAGACTGCCTAGAGCGGCCGCAGCTCATCTCCGACGGTGACCGGCCCGCTGTTGACCACGCGGGCGTAGACCGCAAACGGCAGGCCCTTGTCCCCGTCGTGGGTGGCCACGATGCCTCGGTACTGCTTGATCTCTCGCAGCACCGCGGCGTCGCGGTCACCGGTCATCGGATCGCGTGTGACCACCGCACAGCGCGGCACCGGCCCCAGCACTTCGAGTTCCAGCTGGCCGATGCCGACCCGCGATCCCACCCACTCGTCTTCCTGATGCGGGTGATCGAGATCGAGGTAGAGGTTTGCCCGAAACCTGCGACGATCCAGCGCGGGAACGCCGAGCCGTTCGCCGAGCTGGGAGACCGATTGGTTGCTGACCAGCGTGACCGGCTCGACATCGATCGCACGCGTCCCCCAGGCACGCGCGTCGATCAGCTCAACCTCGCGACGGAGGTACCGAGAGAAGGCTGTACCGAACGGCCCGCTCACGACAGCGCCCGGGCGGGGGGTGTTTGCGTAGTCCAGGAACTCGCATGCCGCTTCGGTCTCGACGATCGCCTCGACCGGGTCGGCGCCCGGAATCCGTACGACCAACCGCTCGCCGTCGAACTCCGTTTCGACTCGAGAGAGGGCCGGGGATCGGTTGGCGCTGTAGCCCCGACCGTCACGATCGGCCACGACGAATCGCCGGTCATGAAGCAGCCCGCCCTCGTCCACCTGCCAGCTCGCGGGGGCATACGCGCGCGTGCCCTTGACGAACGCAACCTCGATCCGATCAACGCTGGGTGTAGCAGCCATCCCCCAACGTTAGTGAATAAATGGTGCCAGGCACCATTTATTCACCCGTTTCCTCGTTGTCAGGCGGCGGCGGAGACTCGCGTCTCGAGCAGTTCGAGTGAGATGTCCCAAAGCTGCGCCGCGGCCGCGGGGTCGAGCGCGTAGCCGCGCACCCCGTCTCGTCCCTCGTGGTCGTCGGCGACCACCATGGCTTCGTTGCAGTCCTCGAAGTAGCGCCCACCGATGCCCTCCAGCTGTGGCGAGGTCGCCACCAGCACCGACGTTGCGGCGCCCTGCTCCGGCGTCTTGAACTGCATCACGGTGCCGTTGCGCTGGCCCTCGCGCCATCCGTCGATCACGTCCTGGGAGAGGTGGCGCTGGAGGTTGGTCAGAATCCCGCCCGGCATCACGGCATTCGCGGTGATCCCGTCCTGCGCCCAGCGGCGGGTCGCTTCGACCGCGAACAGCACGTTGGCGGTCTTCGACTGGCCGTAAGCGAGCCACGGGTCGTATTCGCGGCGCTCGAAGTGGATATCCGAGAACACCACCGGCGATCGCAGGTGCGCGCCCGAGCTGAGCGACACGATGCGGGCGTCGCCGTCGACCGCGAGCGCCTCCTGCAACCCAAGCGCGAGCGCGAAGTGGCCGAGGTGATTGGTCGCAAACTGAAGCTCCCAGCCCTCGGGTGTGTGCCGCTCTGGGCACGCCATCACGCCGGCGTTGTTGACGAGCAGGTGGAGCGGCCCCCACCAGTTCCCGGCAAACGCGTCGATCGACTCGCGATTCGCCAGGTCGAGGTGGGCCACGTGCACCTGTTCGTTACCCGTGCTGCGGACGATGTCTCGGGCGACGCGGTCGCCGGCGGCGATGTCGCGCACCGCGAGCGTCACGTCGGCGCCGGTCTGGGCGAGTGCTCGCGCGGTCTCCACCCCAATGCCCGACGCGGCCCCGGTGACGACCGCTCGCCGGCCGAGCAGATTGATGCCCTCGGCCACCTCTTCGGCGGTCGATGTGTTGCTAAACGGCGTTTCGATCCGGTTCATTGTGGCCCCCTGATGGACTCGCTAAGATCAGATATGCGGAGGTCGCCTCCGCTTTCACTGAGATTAGCGGAGGTACCCTCCGTTTTGCAAGTCGGGAGTTCCAGCGTGGTCGAGACCGAACATCTGCGAGCCGATGCGCGCCGCAACCGGGAAAAGCTGTTGGCGGTGGCGGCCGACGCGTTTGCGACCTCCGGCGTCGACTCCTCGCTCGAGGCGATTGCCCGCCAAGCCGGTGTCGGTGTGGGAACGCTCTACCGGCACTTCCCGACGCGCGACGCGCTGATCGCCGCGACCTACCGCCGCGAGGTCGACCAGCTGTGTTCACTTGCCGGTGAGCTGCCCCAGACGATGGCGGCCGACGTCGCCCTTCGCACCTGGATGGACGGCTTTGTTCGCTATGCGGCGACCAAGCGGGGGATGGGGGAGGCGCTGCGTGAGGTGATGGCGTCCAACTCGGAGTTGTTCTCCGAGACGCGAACGAGGCTGATCGATTCGATCGACTCGCTCGTGGACGCCGGGATCGCCGCCGGCTCGATCCGCGAGGATGCAACCGGCCTGGACGTGCTGAGTCTGCTGGGGGCCGTGTTCATGGTGCGCGAAGGGCCCGAGCACGACGCCCAGACAACGCGAATCCTCGACCTCGTTACCGACGGTCTGCGCCCTCAGCGCCCCAGCACGAGCTGAAGCCGGCGAGCGCCGGAATCGGCATGTGGTTTACTGGCCACGTGCCCGACCCGCCGCAAGTGCAGCCCGTCTCGAGTCTGCGCGTACCGAACCTCTCAGACATCGACATGACGGCGCTTCGGGCAGAGCGGCTGGCTCGGCTACAGGCCTCGATGCGGGCGCACGGCGTTCCCGCATGCCTGTTCTTTCATCAGGCGAACATCCGCTATGCGACCGGCACCAACGTGATGAAGATCTGGTCGTCCGAGACATTTTCGCGCCACTGTGTGGTGCCTGCCGAAGGCGAGCCGGTGCTGTTCGAGGCCGAGACCTCGCGCGACGTTTCGGCGATGAAGATCCGCGACGTGCGGGTGGCGACCACCTGGCAGTTCATCCCCAGCCGGGCCGAGCAGCTGTCCCGGGAATGGGCGGCCGAGCTCAAGACGCTGCTCCGAGAACTCGGCGCCGACGACGGCCCGCTGGGGCTCGACCAGCTCGACACCGTCGGGTTCAATGCGCTCGCCAACGCCGGCATCGAGGTCGTCGATTCGACTGCGATCACCATGGGGGCGCGCGACATCAAAACTCCTCAGGAGATCGGGCTGATCAAGATCAACGGTGCGATCGGAGACGCCATGCTGGGCGATTTCGAGCGCGCGATCCGGCCGGGCGTTCACGAGCACGAGTTGCTCGCCACGATCACCGACACGCTCCTGCAAAACCAGGGTGAGTACGTGTTCACACGGCTGGTGAGCTCGGGGCGAAACACCAACCCGTGGGGCAGTGAGGCGCGCGACAAGATCGTGATGCCGGGTGACCTGGTGGCGGTCGACACTGACGCCTACGGGGTCGAGGGCTACATGATCGACGTGTCGCGCACGTTCCTCTGTGGTGAGGAGGCGTCGCCCGGACAGATCGAGGTGTACAAGATCGCCCACGACATGATGGTGCAGATGCGCGAGCTGCTGCGGCCCGGCATGACCTACGACGAGTACGCCCGGGCGTGTCCCGCACTCCCGCAACGGTTTCGGGCTCAGCAGTACGAGTGCATGGTGCACGGCATCGGCCTTCAGGACGAGAGCCCGTCGATCTACTACCCCGACCAGGCTCCCAACCTGACCGACTCGGTGCTCACGCCGGACATGGCCCTCTGCCTCGAGGTCTATGTCGGCGAGGTGGGCGGACACTACGGGGTCAAGCTGGAGGATCAGGTACTGGTCACCGAAACAGGTGCCGAGCTGCTGTGCACCTACCCGTACGACCGCAAGCTGCTGGGCCTGTGACCCTCGGCCCGGGGCGCCTGCACGCGCTGATCGACGGCGTATTCGCGATTGCACTGACACTGCTGGTGCTCGACCTGCCGAGGCCTCATGACTCGACCCGGCTGGTGCACGATCTCGCACACGAATGGCCGAGCTACGTCGCCTACCTGGTCTCGTTCACCACCATCGGCGTGCTCTGGATCGAGCACCATGGGATGATGAGTGCGGTCAAGCAGATCAACCGCCGTTTCCTGGAGCGGACGCTGGTGTTTCTGCTGTTCATCTCGATCATCCCTTGGCCAACGGCGATCGCGGCGTCGTACGCCGACACCGGCCAGGCTCGCCCGGCCGCGATCCTGTATGCCACCGTGATGATGCTGATGGGCCTGTCGTTTGCCGCGGGTTGGAGGTATCTCTCCCAGCATCCCGAGCTGGTGTACGAACCTGCGCGGCCAGCGTTCGCTGCGGGGACGCGACGGGCGACCCTTGGCGGTCTCGTGTACGTGGTCGCGATCGCGGTGGCGGTGGTCAGCCCCACGGCATCATTCGCCGTCGACGCCGCCATCGCCATCTACTTCGCGGTCTCAAAGAGCGAGGTGCCGGGGCTGATCCAGCAGGCCACGCTGGGGGATTCCGGCGCCGCGTCCTAGGCGGGCTTGTCGATCTCCTGCGAGCGCATCTCGGCCCAGGATCGCAGCGGGGCAACGTCACGCTCGCGGGCAACGGCGGGTGTCGGTGCCGCCACATCGCCGACCGTGGCGATTGGCACCTTGGCGATATCCACGGGAGTTGTCATACCCGTACCGTAGACGGCGTCGGCCGCTGAGCGATGAGTTTTGCGACGCGGCGTGGTCATAGATGTCGAGAGGGCCGCACTTCGCGCGGCGAAAAATCGGACTGAAGGGAATGCACCATGCCCAAAATGACCCCATGCCTGTGGTTCGATACCGACGGCGAGGATGCCGCGAACCTCTACGTGTCGGTGTTTCCGAACTCCAGGATCACCGATATCTCCTACTACGGCGAGGGAAGCCGGCGACCGGCGGACCTGGCGCTGACAGTGAGCTTTGAACTCGACGGCAATCGGTTTCTGGCACTGAACGGCGGACCTGAATACAGCTTCACGCCGGCCGTCTCGTTCCAGGTGCACTGCTCCAATCAGGAGGAGGTCGACTGGTACTGGACCAAGCTCGGCGAGGGCGGCGAGGAGAGCTGGTGTGGATGGCTGCAAGACCGGTTTGGTTTGTCGTGGCAGATCGTTCCCTACCGTCTGGAAGAACTGCTCACCGATCCCGACAAGGACAAGGCCGCACGAGTGATGAAATCGATGATGGAGATGCGAAAGATCGACATCGCCGCACTCGAGCAGGCCGCGGCGGCCGGTTAGCTATGAGCGGGATCACCGTCTTTCTTGTTGGGTTTGTGACATAACTCTCGGTTCAGTACGCGTTGTCCACTCGTAGCCGGGAGATGTCAATGAAAATGAACCGAGCGCAGTTCATCGGGGCGGGGGCAATGACCCTTGCGGCCACGGCATGTGGGGGATCGACGGGCAGCGGATCATCGAGCGCCCCGGCCAGCGCGACCGGCGGCAAGATCGAGCCGACGCTGAACTTCTACAACTGGGCGCAGTACACGAACCCCGTGAACATCACCGGCTTCGAGAAGAAGTACAACGTCGATCTTCAGCAGACGAACTACACCTCCAACGAGGAGCTGCTCACAAAGCTCAGCGCGACCAAGGGCCAGCAGGTGTACGACATCATCGTGCCCGACGCCGACCACGTGAACATCGAGAAGGGGCTGGGCCTGCTGCTCGAGTTGGATCACAGCCTGATCCCCAACATCAAGAATCTCGATCCGCACTGGACGAAGCTGCCGTTCGACCCCGGCAACAAGTACTCGGTGATCAAGGACACGGGCATCACGACGTTCACCCGCCGCACCGACACGGTGCCCAAGAAGATGGAGACGTGGACGGAGTTTTTCGACTTCCTGCCACAGGCCAACGGCCTCAAGGTGAACTTCATCGAGAGTCCCTCCGAGGTGATCGGGGTCGCCCTGATCTCGCTGGGCTATTCGATGAATACCGACGACGACGATCAGCTGAATGCGGCCAAGCAGCTGCTGCTGAAGGTGCGCCCGAACGTCACCACGATCAATGAGGTCTACCTCGACGACTTCCAAAACGGCAACATCGACCTGGGCATCACGTACTCGGGCGACGCCCTGCGTGTGCAGGCCGCACGGCCGGAGAAGGACATCGACATCGCGATTCCGCCGAAGTCCGAGATCTGGATCGACAACTGGGCCATCTCCGCGTCGGCACCCGATCCGAACGCCGCGCACGCCTGGATCAATTACATCCTTCAGCCACCGCAGAACGCCGCGGAGATGAGCTACAACGCCTACGAGGTGGGAACCCCGGCGTCGTTCCCGCTGGTGAAGCCCCAGTCGCTGGTCACCAACCCGCTGGTGGTGTTCTCCAGCGACATCCTCTCCAACTACGAGGTGCTGGCGACCACTCCCGAGGGCTTGCAGAAGCGGATCGCGATCTGGGACGAGTTCAAGGCGGGCTGATCAGGCTTCGACCGAGTCGGCGGGCGGCTCCCGCAGCCAGTTGATCTGGCGCTGGGGCCGTTCGTCGACGGTCAGCTGAAACACGTCTGGGCGGTTGTAGTGCCCGGTGGTGTCGAGCGACTGCTGCTCTTCGACGATCCGCGTCAGGTCGATCTCGGCGTACACGATGGTCTCGCTTCCGGTCACCGGCCCTGCGACCCATTCGCCGTCGGGCCCGATAACCCCAGAGCCGCCCACCAGGATCGGGTCGGAGTCAAATCCGCCCGCCGCCCAGATCGCCGGGTCGAGGCCGACATCGGCGGGGAGATCCGAAGGGCGCATGAACGACCCCACGCAGATCACATAGCAGCGGCCCTCGAAGGCGTAGTGGCGGCTGGCGAGGTGCTCGCCGTCGCGCGCGTCCGGCCACGAGGCGACGTGGATCTGCTCGCCCTTGGAGTGCATCGCAAACCGCGCCAGCGGCATCCAGTGCTCCCAGCACACCAGCGCGCCGACGCGCCCAACGCTGGTCGGGAAGACGTGAAGAGTGCTGCCATCGCCACGGCCCCAGAGGATCCGTTCGGCGTGGGTGGGCACCAGCTTGCGGTGTACCCCACGCACGGTTCCATCTGCCGAGATGAAGAGTTGCGAGTTGTAGAGCGTGCCCGGCGAGGCGTCGTTGTCGCGCTCGTTGATCCCGATGCACACCTCAACCCCGCAGCGTTTTGCCACCTTGCAGAGGGCGTCGGTCTCGGGGCCGGGGACCGTGATCGCACTCTCGAACAGCCTGGCGTATGCGCGCTTGGCGCGGGGATCATCCCAGCCGGCGGCACCGAAGATCCAGGCCGGATAGCCGGTCACCCACGTCTCGGGAAACGCGACCAGGCCGGCGCCCCCCGCTGCGGCTTCCTCGATCAGCAGCGTGGCCTTGGCAATGGTCGCCGCCAGATCAAACAGGATCGGCGCGGCCTGGACGGCGGCGATCACACGGGTTGGGCGCGAGTCATCCACGCGACGATCCTACGCTGACGGCGCTGCGACTGGATCGGGTGGCGACTCGGCGAGGCTCAAAGTCAGCCGCTCGACGATCGCCAGGATCTCGGGGTGCTTCTCTGGTGCCCAATCCGAGAGCAGGCCCTCGATCCGCGCCTGGCGTGCGATGCGCAGCTTGTCCAAAACAGTGTTGCCGGCATCGGTCAGCCCGGGTGGATCGCTGTCGTCCAGAAGGCCCTGGGTTACGAGGCTCTCGCGCTGCGGCTCGAGCTGCAGCTCTTCGACCGGTCGTCCCTCCACGAGTCGGAACAGGAGCCACATCTCCTGAGGGGTGAGGTCGACCCCGGCTTCGCCGGCGAGCTGCTCGTAGATCAGGTGACGATGGTCGCGCTGGGCAAGCGTGGCGGCCTGGAGCTCGAGCTCTGTCATCGAGCTTGCGATCCGTGGCGAGGCCACTGCTTCGGGCACCCCCTGTCCGGCGACCGTCTTTCGCAGCGGCACCTCTTTGATGAACCAGGTCAGCACGAACGCGATCGCGCCGACGGCCGCCCCGGCGATGAAGACCGGGTGCAGCGCCTCGACATAGGCAGTCCGAAACGCGTCTCGGACCGCGACCGGCAGGGCCGCGATCACCGCGGGTGTGGCGCCCTGGGTGAGGTCACTCACCTGCCCGCCGGCGCCCGGGAACGCAGCGTGCAGGTTCGAGGTGAGATTGCTCGTGAGGATCGCCCCGAAAATCGGCGTGCCGATCGATCCGCCCATCGACCGGAACAAGCTTGCACCCGAGGTCGCGACTCCCAGCTGGGAATAGTCGACCGAGTTCTGGACGACCAGTACAAGCACCTGCATCACGCCACCCAGCCCGAGGCCGAGCACGAGCATGGAAAGACCTGCCTCGCCGATACTGGTGTCGACCGTGAGCCTGGCCAGGAGCAGCATCCCGATCGTCATCAGGGCGGTGCCGAGGATGGGGAAGATCTTGTAGCGGCCGGTCTTGGTGATCAGCGCGCCGCTTCCGATCGACGAGATCAACACGCCCGCCATCAGCGGCAGCATCTCGAGCCCGGAGATGGTCGGGCTCGAGCCCTTGACCAGCTGGAGGAACAGGGGCAGGTAGGTGACCGAGCCGAAGAGTGCGAACCCGACCACGAACCCGACGGCACTGGCGACGGCGAACACGGGGTTACGAAACAGGCTGAGCGGCAGCACCGGCTCGCTGGCGCGGTGCTCGGCCCAGATGAAGCCGAGGGTGAGCACCACGCTTGCCACTCCCAGGCCGATGATCTCGGCCGAGCCCCAGCCGTAGGTGTTGCCGCCGAGCGTGGTCAGAAGCACGATCGACGACAGCCCCGCCGCCAGGAATGTGATGCCGAGATAGTCGATGTCGTGGTGGGTGCGCTCGGTTCGGACGGTGAAGACCGCGGCGATCACCACGAATGCGATCACCCCGATCGGGACGTTGATGTAGAAGATCCACCGCCACGACAGGTTGTCGACGAAGAAACCGCCGAGCAACGGACCGATCACGGTCGAGATCCCAAACACGCCGCCCATCAGGCCCGAGTAGCGGCCGCGGTCGCGCGCCGGCACCACGTCGCCAATGGCCGCCTGGGTGGTGACCATCAACCCGCCACCGCCGAGTCCCTGAAGCGCTCGAAAGGCGATCAGCTCGGTCATGTTTTGCGAGAGGCCGCACAACACCGACCCGATGAGAAAGGTCACGAGCGCTGTTTGGAGCACGATCTTTCGGCCGTACTGGTCCCCCAGCTTGCCCGCGAGCGGGGTGGTGATGGTCGAAGCCAGCATGTAGGCGGTGACCACCCACGCCAGCTTCGACGCGCCGCCCAGGTCGCCGGCAATCGTCGGTAGCGCGGTCGAGACGATCGTCTGATCGAGCGAGGCGATCAGGAGCACCAGCATCAACGCCCCGAAGATGGGGCCGATGCGGGGCTTCTGGACGTCCTCCACTACGCGACGATGTTAGCTCGCGGTGCGGGTGAGGAACCCGTCGACGCTGATCCGCGGCCCGTCGGAGCTCGCGCGGTTCACGATCCTGATCGTGTGGACACCGACAGTGCCCCAGCTGTAGCGATACACAACCATGCGATTCCTGGTGCTCGTCGCATGGGTGTCGACGGTCGCGCGGAGCTTGCCGTCGACGAACATCTGGGCGGCACCGTGGGTCGAGGCCTCGGTGGTCACCAGCGCGATGGCTGCGCATGTGCACCGGTACGACGCTGCCGCGTTCTTCGCGTTTGAGTACCGCACCGCGCCGCCCCAGGCCGTCGCCGATTTCGACGTCGCCCACTTGCCGGTATAGGTGGCGCCGCCTTCCTGCGCCCCCTTCAGACGAAACGTGGTCGAACGGGCCGGGCCGCCGCACGACACCGAGAAGGTGTACAGGTGGCCTGTCGGGACGTTGACCGCGGCGGCCTGGGCCGTCCCGGTGTAGACCGTCGCCGCGGTTTTGTGGTCGATGGCTCGCTGCAGCGTGTAGGTCGCGCCCGCTGCACAGGTTCCGGCGCTCCACGCCACCGCGGTCTGAGCCGCCGGCCTGCGGGCCTTGCTCATCCCGGCCGGAGTTCTGAACTGCGATGTCGGAATGCCCGGGGCGGCGGTCGAGTGGAAGGTGACTGTTACCGACGCTCCGGCGGTGGTGACCGAGTTGGTCTTGATCGTGAACGTGCCCGAGGGGTCGGTCCAGCTCGATCCGGGGAGCAGGGTGGCACCGTCGCTTTCGTCTGACTGCCACGACGGGTCCTGGTTGGGCTGCATGTCCAGGAGCCACGACCCGTTCCCGGGCGTGGTGAGATGCACCTGCACCCCGTTTTGGGCGTTGGCGAGGCCGGAGTCCGGGCCGATCGATCGGCGGTATTCGAGCCAGAAATCGCCGTCGGGGGAGGCGATGTGGAGCGCCTGGAGGATGCCGGGCGTCGTCAGCTCATACGGCGACAGCTTGTACGTGCCGCTGGCAACCACACTCTGGCTGCGTCCAGCGTCGAGCCAGCCCAGCTGGTTTTTCTGTGAGGCGTTGTATTCCCCGCCGCTGTAGGCGCTTCCCATGCTGTCGGAGTAGTCGCCGTACTCCTGGAGCGTGCAGGTCGGACCGAGGGTGACCTTGGCGCCGGTGCCCGAGTCGCTGCAATCGTCGAAGTGGGAGTGCCAGAGCCCCCAGTTGTGGCCCAGCTCATGGGTCGTCGTGTAGGTGTCGAACTGGCCGTTGTACCAGGTCTGGCGTCCGGGGACGTAGGCCAGGCCACCGAAGCTGCAATCGCTCGTGTACGGGAAGTAGTAGAGCTCGCGGTCGTAGTTTGACGGCGTGTATCCCGCCAGCTTTGGCGGCGGCCTCGGCTTCGCTCGCCATCGCATTGAAGTCGCAGTTGGCGATCGGGGCGATCGGGAGCCAGGGGGTCGCGGTGGCGGTGAAACCCGTGACCGCGCCGTAGCTCGTGTCTTTGAACCAGGGCGCGTCCACCGATTCGATCTGGTTGACCGCCGATTGTGGCGTACGCGAATCGGGGGCCGTCCAGTACACCATCATGATCAGCGAGCTGAAGTTCCCCGAGATAGTGGCGGCCGGTGTGGCGGCGGCCCGCAGCGCCGACACCGACAGCGTGTCGCCGTGAAGCGCGCCGGCGACCGTGACCCGCTGTCCGATGCGGGCGGCGTTGTAGGTGCCCGACATGCGGTAGTGGTGCTGACCTTGCTGGAGGTACCAGACCTTGGTCGACGGCACCAGCGGATCTCGCGAGTCGCCGTGGGCCAGCACCATCCTGCCGGCGAAGGTGTCGATGCTCGCGCCCGAAGCCGATCCGACCAGCGCTGCGAGCAGCACCAGACCGGCGACCAGTCCGATCAGTCGCCGCACAGCCCGCCTGCCCACCGCCTCCATCTTTCAGGTATCGGCAGATCGGGCGCGAACGATGACTTTTCAGGCGGAGTTAGAGCTGTGCGACCACGGTGTAGGCACCGCGTTCGACGAGTTCGACGCCGGTCGCCGCAACCGTGCTCGCCCGGCTCTGGTCGGCATACTTGTCGGTCTCGGCGGCGGCCTCCTCGGTCTCCCAGAGGGTCAAGGTCAGCGCCGTGCCGGCCTCGCGGTCGACGAGAAATACGCCCCCGGCGTTGCCTGGGAGGGCTGCGATGAAACCTTTGACCTGCACGTTCACGTGCTCACACCACTTGTCGAGTGCGTCGGGTGAACCCGTCCACGTGGATGTCCTTGCGACCATGGTCGACCTCCGGACTCAGGCGCAGGGGATCCGCGCGCGTTGTGCCAGTGTTACAGATCGCACAACACCGGTTGGATGAGCCGGCGGCATCTGCCGGGACGCCGCCGGCCCGTGTACGGGCTCAGCCGTTCGGCATCTCGGCCGACGGGTCGCTCTGCCACAGTCCGAACTCGTTGCCGTGTGGGTCGCGACAGGTGGAGAACCAGCCCATGCTCGGCACCGGCATCGGCTGATCGGATTCGCCCCCGAGCTCCTTGACGCGGGCGGCGCCGGCGTTGATGTCATCGACGCTGAAGTAGGCGCGTGTTCCCTTCTTGCCGGGCTCCATGTTGGTGATTGCCCCGCCGGTCTGCGGGCCGATCTGGGTCATGTGGTATTCGGACGGCCCCGGGTAGGACTCGAACTGCCAACCGAACAGCGACCCCCAGAACTCCTGCGACTTCCCGGTGTCGTCGGCCGGGATCTCGAAGTGGACGATCTCGCCTGCCATGCTTGCTCCCTCCGTCTCGTATCGTTCTGCCCATGCCGCCGGGTCTGTACCCAGAGATCGCCGTTCACGATCATGGCCTGCTCGACGTGGGCGCGGGCCACGAAATCTACTGGGAGGCTTGTGGCAATCCCAATGGCAAACCCGCCGTCGTGCTGCACGGCGGTCCCGGATCGGGCTGCACGCCGTGGCATCGGCGGCTGTTCGACCCGGACGCCTACCGGGTGGTGCTTTTCGACCAGCGAAACTGTGGCCGCAGCACGCCGAATGCGAGCGAGTTTTCGACCGATCTTGCGACCAACACCACACTCAATCTGATCGCCGACATCGAGGCTCTGCGCGAGCGCCTGGCGATCGACAGCTGGCTGGTGCTCGGCGGATCGTGGGGCAGCACTCTGGCGATCGCCTACGCGGAGGCCTTCCCGAGCAGGGTGTCGGAGCTGGTACTCCACGGAGTGACCGCGGGCCGGCGGAGGGAGTCCGACTGGTTGTTCCGCGAGGGGCTCGCGCCGCTCTTTCCTGCCGAGTGGGCTCGCCGTCGCGAGCTGCTACCGGAGGTGGACCGCGCCGGGGATGTGGTCGCCGGGTACTACCGGCTGCTGCACGATCCCGACCCGGCGGTGCGCGATCTGGCCGCTCACGAATGGTGCCTGTGGGAGTCGGCCACGCCTGATTGGCCGCCGCGGCCGGGGCTTGCTCCGCGGTTCACCGATCCCAGAGTTCGCCATGGCGTTTGCGCGGATCGTGACCCACTACGTCCACCACGACGAGTTTCTCGAGGATGACGTTCTGGTTCGCGAGATCGCGGCGATCGCCGGCATTCCCGGGGTCATGATCAATGGCCGCTTCGATCTTCAGGCGCCACTCGAAACCGCCTGGACGCTTGATCGTCTGTGGCCGGCGTCAGAGCTCGTGGTGGTCGAAAACGCCGGGCACTCGGCCGCCTCGGCGGGAATCACGACCGAGCTGGTGCGTGCGACCGATCGCTTTGCCGGCCGCCTGGGTTAGTCACCGCCGGCGATCCAGCGACGGGCATCGTTGCCCTCGTGCGGCTCGAAAACGCGGTACTCGCCGGGCGAGAGCCAGCCGAACGCGCCGACCGCGTGTCGCATCCAGTCCTTGTCGGTGACCACCGCGATCCGGCCAAAGTCGGACAGGTGTTTGAGTCCGATCGTACGGGCGGCCTTGGTGTCTTCCCACAGCGCGCCGAGATCGAGGCCGGTGAAGTCCGGTGCGGTCTCGAACATGACGTTGACGGTGCCGCCGCGCTCAAGTGCAGCGCGGAGCGCGCTCACGATCTGATCGTGGTACTCGTCGCGGGTGATCCTGCCCGACGCCCGAAACCCGATGGTGTTCGGTGGCAGGTCGGGGATCTCTTCGATCATGGTTCGATGCTAGCGTTTTGGCATGGGCCGATACGTCGCGCTTCTTCGCGGCATCAATGTGGGTGGCAACAAGCGGGTCGCGATGGCCGATCTCCGCACACTGTGTGGGGGGCTGGGGTTCACCGACGCGCGGACGTTGCTTCAGAGCGGCAACGTCGTTTTGGACTCGCGGCTGGCCGCCAACACCATTGCGTCGCGGTTGTCCGAGGCGATTCAGCAGGAGCTCAGCCTGGACGTCCGCGTGGTGGTGCGATCCGCCAGCGAGCTGGCGGCGGTTGTGAAACACGACCCGTTCGGTGCGATCGCCGATCCGCTGAAGCACTACAGCGTCACGTTTCTCGGCTCGAAGCCGGCCGCTGGCGCACTCTCGGATATCGATCCGGCCGAGTACGAACCCGAGCAGTTCGAGCTGCGTGGCCGCGAGCTCTACATGTGGCTACCACCGGGCCAGATCCAGAGTCGCCTGCCCAAACTGTTCACCGAGAAACGGCTGGGGACGACGGCCACCAACCGCAATTGGAACACCGTTCTCAAACTTGATGCGATGGCGAGCGAATAACCGAGTAGGCTCTGCCCAGGCAACTCAGGGGGGCAGGGCAGATGGGGTTCGTGAATAGGTCGGTTGTGGTCGCGTGCGCGGTGGCGCTCGCGCTGGGCGCGGCGGCATGTGGAAGTTCGTCGAGCGCATCCTCGAGTAGCGCGCCGACATCGGCGGCCGGCGGCGGTTCGAGTTCGATGCCGACATCCACCACCGCGGTGAGTTCCGACACCGGCGGCGGAAGTGACGACTCCGGCTTCTGTGAGTCGGCGAAGGCTCAGAGCAAGGGGCTCCAGAAGGAACTCAAGCCGCTGGCGAGCATGTCGTCGTCTCCCGCCAAGGTCAAGGCCACCTGGAGCATCATCGACAAGGCGTATTCGAACCTCGTCGCGTCAGCTCCTTCGGACATCAAGCCCGACCTTCTGGTGATGTACGGGGCGTTCCACCAGCTCAAGGGTTTCTACGCCGCCAACAATTACAACACGGTGAAGGCCTTGCCGCAGGTCGAGAAGACCTTCACGAGCGCGAAGTTCAAGCACGCGGTTGCGCATCTCGAGGCGTGGAGCAAGGCCAACTGCAACGGCCTCTCCTGAGTGAATAAATGGTGCCAGGCACCATTTATTCATCCGCGGCAGAATCGGGTAACGCCACTCAGTGAGTTGATCGCTGATCCGGCGCGCGGGCTCGTGTATGGCAATCGGGGCTGTTTGCACGATTCGCTCGAGCGAGTCCGCCGCCGGTTCAACGGCCGCCGGTGGATCGCATGCCGG
Organism: uncultured Actinomycetes bacterium; assembly: GCA_963708725.1. Taxonomy (GTDB): domain Bacteria; phylum Actinomycetota; class Thermoleophilia; order Gaiellales; family JAICJC01; genus CAVPTL01. The sequence goes on from CAVPTL010000009.1 coordinate 209,655, forward strand.
CTGGCCTTCCGAGGCTGGGAGCGCGGGCCGATGATGCAGCCTGGTCGGTTCACCGAGCTGTTCTTCCTCGACGAGGTGACCGCGCTCGCGGCGGGCCATCGCCCATGCGCGCTCTGTCGTCGCGAGGACTACAACCGATTTGGCGAGCTGTGGGTCGCCCAGCATCCTGGCCAGGTGGGAGCCGATGCCATCGATGCCCAGTTGCACACCGAGCGGATCGACCCGGGCACCGGCCGGCAGCTCCATCATCGAGCAGCCCTCTCCGCTCTGCCCGACGGTGCATTCGTGCTGCGCGGCGCCACGCCCTGGCTGGTTCGGGGCGGATCGCTTCTGCGGTGGGAGCCCGGCGGCTACTCCGCCAGGCAGCCTCGCGAGGATGTCGAAGCCGTCGTCCTCACGCCACCGTCGCTTTTGGAGGTGCTTCGAGCCGGCTGGGATCCCTCGGTACCGTTGTTTCACCCCACCGCTGAGTGAACATGTCTTATCGAGCTTATCCCGTCTTATCATGACTCGATAAAACCTGATAAGCGCGGTAAGATGTGGAGGTGGACGCGCGGCTCAATCCTTACACGCCCAACGCCGGCGCCCGCCCGGCCGCGCTGGTCGGGCGCGACGCCGAACTCGAGGCGTTCGACGTGCTGCTCGCCCGGCTGACCCGCGGGTACACCGAGCAGTCGATGTTGATCACCGGATTGCGGGGGGTTGGAAAGACGGTGCTGCTCAACGAGTTCGAGGCGCGCGCCCGCACCGGGGGGTGGGTGAGCGTCGAGGCCGAGATCACCAAGAACGAGGAGTTCGGACGGCGGATGGCGCTACTCACCCGCAGGGCGGTGCTCCAGATCGCCCCGCGGGCCGGTTGGGGTGAGCGCATGCGCCGGGCCGCGGGAGTGCTGCGGTCGTTCCAGGTCACCGTCTCCAGCGAGGGCACTGTGACCGCCGGTCTCGACGTCGAGGCCGAGCCGGGGATCGCCGACAGCGGAGAGCTCAGCGACGACCTCACCGATCTCTTCGTCGCGCTCGGCGAGGCCGCCCGCGAGCAGGGCACCGGAGTGGCCTTTCTGATCGACGAGGTGCAGTTCCTTCACGCCCCCGAGCTCGAGGCGCTGATCATGGCCCTTCACAAGACCGTCCAGCGGAGCCTGCCGGTCACACTCGTCGGTGCGGGCCTGCCGCAGCTGCCGCGACTCGCGGGTGATGCCAAGTCGTATGCCGAGCGGTTGTTCAAGTTCCCGCACATCGGCCGGCTCGATCTCGAGCGCGAGGCGCCGCAGGCACTCACCCGACCGGCTCACGACCTCGGAGTGAGTTTCACTCCCGACGCGGTGACCGCGATCGTGGACTACACCGAGGGCTACCCATATTTCCTCCAGGAGTACGGGAAAATCGTCTGGAACCTCGCGCCCGACGGCACCGAGATCGACCTCGAATCGGCCGAGGCGGCCCGGCCGCTGGTCGAAGCCAAGCTCGACGAGAGTTTCTTTCGCGTTCGCACCCAGCGGATCACCGAACTCGAGTTGCAGTACCTGCGCGTGATGGCCGGTCTGGGGCATGGGCCGTTTCGCACCGGGGACGTGGCCGAGGCGATGGGCCGCCGCTCCGAGCAGCTCGGCCCGACCCGGGCGCGGCTGATCGAAAAGGGCCTGCTGTACACGCCCGGACACGGGCTCACGGCCTTCACGGTGCCGCAATTTCATCGCTACATGCAGCGGACGTACGCGCCCGACCGCGCCTGAGCGATACGGTACTGACATGCACGGAAGCAACGCCCGCCGGGTCCGTACCGAGGTGGTTTTCGCGATCGGCGTGGCGCTGACCGCGGTGGGCTTTGTCGCCTCGTCGGTCACCGTCAGCCACGTGCTGATCACCGTCGGAGCCGGATTCATGACGGCCGGCGTGGTGCTGTGGGTGTACGCCACCCGCGTCGACTGACCAACCTACCCGGTTGCGCTCCCGACTCTGGCCGTCCACCGCCCGTCCTGATCACGCCGCACCCTCACCGCGACGCCAAAGCATTCGCTCATCGGCCCGTCGCCCAGCACATCGGCGATCGGGCCGGCGGCCGTCACCGCTCCCTCGCGCAGGAGCAGCCCGTGAGTGGTCGACGGCGGGATCTCCTCGACGTGGTGGGTGACGGTCACGATCGAACGGTCGGGATGGTCGGCGGCAATCGCCTCGAGTGCGGCCACCACCGACTCGCGGCCGGGAAGGTCGAGGGCGGAGGCCGGCTCATCCAGGATCACAAGCTCGGGATCCGACACCAGCGCCCGGGCCAGGAGTACGCGCTGGCGCTCACCCTGCGAAAGCTGCCCCAGGGGACGCTCCGACAGGCCGCCGATCCCAAACCGCTCGAGCAGCGCGGCAGCCCGGGTGTGATCGGTTGGGCTCAGCCGGTCGCGACGCAGCACGAAGGTCGCGGTCACACCGGTCAGCACCACGTCGAGTGACCGCAGGATCGGCGAAAACCGGCGGGCCGCCCGAGGCTCGAGAAACCCGACTCGCTCGCGCAGCGCGCGCATGTCGACCTGCCCCAGACGCTGACCCAGAATCGTCGCCGTCCCTTCGCTGGGATGACCGAGCGCCGCGGCGATGGTCGTCAGCGTGCTCTTGCCGGCGCCGTTGGGTCCCAGCACCGTCCAGCGCTCACCCGCAGCCACCGTCCAGTCGATCTCGCGCAGGATCTGGTCGCGGCTGTGCGTCCGCTTGTTGAACCGCCAGTAAGATGCCCGCTCGAGCTCGATCGCTGGGAATGGGGGCTCGGATCGGGTCAACGCGTGTATCCTGCCTGATCGGCGCGTTCGTCGCGCCCGTACTTCCCTGTCGATGAAGGAGTGCCCCCGCGGTGGCTAAGTCCGGTGTTCGAGTAGATGTGACCCTCGCCTGCACAGAGTGCAAGCGCCGCAACTACCAGACCAACAAATCCAAGCGAAACTCGCCTGACAGGATCGAGTTTTCCAAGTACTGCCGATGGTGTGGGAAGCACACTCCTCACCGAGAAACGCGCTAGCCGACCGTTCATGGCTCGCAAAAACCGACAGTCGTCTCGCAACAGCCTGGCTGCTCCCACCACCGGGAGGGCGAAGAGCCAGTCCGGCGGGGCACCGGTTGCGCGCAAGAGCCTGTATCGCCGCACCGTGACGTTTGGTGGCGAGGTTCGAGCCGAGCTCGGCAAGGTCGACTATCTCAACCGTCAGCAGACGATTCAGGCAACGCTCGTGGTACTGGGCGCCTGCATCCTGGTTGGCCTCTACCTGTACGGCCTCGATCAGCTGTTCGCGCGTTTCGCCACCCGCTTGATCGACTTCCAAAACTGACCCGCGCCGAAGGACGGAAATGTTTCGCTGGTACGTGATCAATACCTATTCAGGGCACGAGAACAAGGTCAAGGCCAATCTCGAGCACCGCGTCAAGTCGATGAGTCAAGAGAACGTCGTGCGTCGAGTCGTGGTGCCGACCGAATCGGTGGTCGAGACCAAGGACGGCCAGAAGGTGCAGACCGAGCGCCGGCTGTGGCCGGGGTATGTGCTCGTCAACATGGACCTGACCGACGACGCCTGGGTGCTTGTCAAGAACACCCCGGGTGTGACGGGCTTCGTCGGCTCGCAGAACAAGCCGGTGCCGCTGAGCCAGCCCGAGGTCGATCGCATGCTTCACGTCGCCCAGGCAGTCGCCCAGGCGCCACAGAAGAGCCGCGCCGAGTTCGAGCTGGGAGAGAGCGTCAAGGTCACCTCTGGCCCGCTCGCCGATTTCGACGGCGAGATCGCCGAGATCAACGAGGACCAGGGCAAGCTCAAGGTGCTGGTGTCGATCTTCGAGCGCCAGGTGCCGGTCGAGCTCGAGTTCGACAAGGTCAAGAAGATCTAGATCAGTGCGCTGCAGCTAAGCTGCGGCGGTTGTACTCACGATCGTGGGAGCGTCCGGTGAGGGCGCGTTTGCACCACTAAGGAGATGGAATGGCAAAGAAGATCATCAAGGTGATCAAGCTTCAGATCCCCGCCGGGCAGGCCAACCCCGCCCCGCCGGTGGGTCCCGCGCTCGGTCAGCACGGCGTCAACATCATGGAGTTCTGCAAGGCGTTCAACGCCCAGACGCAGGGCCCCAACAACGGCCGGGTGACTCCGGTCGAGATCAGCGTGTTCGAGGATCGCTCGTTCACGTTCATCACCAAGACGCCCCCGGCGGCGGTATTGATCAAGGAGGCGTTGAATCTCTCAGCGGGCTCCGGTGAGCCCAATCGCGTCACGGTCGGCTCGATCAGCCGGGCGCAGCTGAGGTCGATCGCCGAGGTCAAGATGCCCGACCTGAATGCCAACGACGTGGACGCCGCTGTCAACATCATCGCCGGCACCGCACGCTCCATGGGTGTGGAGGTGGTTGGCTGATGGCAGGCAAGGCATACAAAGCTGCGCTGGATGCGGTCGATCGAGAGAAGCTGTACGCGCCGCTCGACGCGGTGCGCACGCTCAAGACGCTCCAGACCGCGAAGTTCGACGAGACGGTCGAGGTGCACATGCGACTCGGTCTCAACGTTCGCCACGCCGAGCAGCAGCTGCGCGGCACCCTGTTTCTGCCGCACGGCACGGGCCGGTCGGTCACCGTGGCGGTGTTCGCCCAGGGTGAGAAGGCAAAGGAAGCCGAGGAGGCGGGCGCCGATCACGTCGGTGGCGAGGATCTCGCCGCCAAGGTGCTCGAGGGCTTCTCCGACTTCGATGTCGCCATCGCGACGCCCGACATGATGGGTACGGTCGGCAAGCTCGGGCGCGTGCTGGGGCCGCAGGGCAAGATGCCGAGCCCCAAGGCCGGCACGATCACGTTCGATGTCAACAAGGCGGTGTCTGACATCAAGTCGGGCAAGATCGAGTACCGCACCGATCGCACCGCGATCGTGCACGCCGCCATCGGCAAGAAGTCGTTCGAGGAGCGTGCCCTGGTTGAGAACTACGGGGCCGTACTCGAGGAGATCCTGCGGGTGAAGCCGGCGGCCGCCAAGGGCCGATATCTGAAGTCGGTGACCATGGCTTCCACGATGGGGCCGGGGTTGCATCTCGACACCACCCGCACCCGCGATTTGCTCGAGGAGACCCCGAGCTAGAACGTTTCTGAACACCGCGTCCGCGCCGAAGACCGTCGGGGCCTCAGGGCTCAAACCGCAAACCCGACGCAGGTGGGGCCTCGTGCGACCTTCTCGGTTCGTGCGCGTCCACCACCAGGTGGACGCCCGACGAACCGAAGGAGGTGAAGTGCATGAATGTCACTGAGAAGCGAGCGGCGGTGGAAAAGCTCACCGCCCAGATCCGTGGTTGCGAGTCGATGATCGTGACCGACTACCGCGGATTGAGCGTCGGCCAGCTGGCCGACGTCCGAAACCAGCTGCGCGAGGCCGGTGCGAGCCTGACCGTTGCCAAGAACACGCTGGCGAGGATCGCCGCCGGGGAGGCCGAGAAGCCCGACCTGGTGGCGCTGCTCCAGGGCCCGACGGCGATTGCGTTTGTCGCCGACGACCCCGCGGCAGCCGCGAAGAAGCTCAGCGAGATCGCGCGTCAGACCCGCATCCTGCAGGTCCGCGGCGCGATCATCGAGGGCGAGACGCTGTCGGCCGAGCAGGTGCGCGAGCTCGGCGATCTACCCCCTCGCGACGTGCTCCAAGCACAGGTGGTCGGGGCGATCGCCTCGCCGCTCCAGGGCGCGTACAACACGCTCGCAGCGCCGGCCAGGGAGTTCCTGGTGGTGCTCGACCAGTACATCGAAAAGCGACAGGCGGCCGAGGCCGCCTAGACAGGAGTCACCATGGCTGTTACAGCTGAACAACTCGAGGAGATGACCGTTCTCGAGCTCGTGAATCTCAAGAAAGAGCTCGAAGAGCGCTGGGGCGTTAGTGCCGCTGCGGCCGCACCGATGGCGGTTGCCGGTGGTGGCGGTGGCGCCGCCGCCGAGCCCGCCGAGGAGCAGACGGCGTTTGACGTCATCCTGGCCGAGACCGGTCCCAACAAGATCCCGGTGATCAAGGTGGTGCGCGAGATCACTGGCCTCGGTCTGAAGGAGGCCAAGGCGGTCGCCGACGAGGCTCCCAAGCCCGTAAAGGAAGGCGTCACCAAGGAAGAGGCCGACCAGATCAAGGCCAAGCTCGAAGAGGCCGGGGCGACGGTCGAGGTCAAGTAACTCCATCGCCGGGCGCTTGCGTGGGAGGGGCAAATCCCCCTCCCACGCGCGTTCGGCGTGGTTGTCTCGTCATGAGTGCCCGCCTCCCAGATAGAATGTCGGGATGGAAAAAGCCTCATGCGTATTGCCTTTCGTCCCCGTTCGGGCGGCGGCCGATGAAGATTCCGAGCAGGTCACGCAGGCGTTGTTTGCCGACCCGCTCGACGTTGCCGAGCGGAACAACGGCTGGGCGTCGGTAACACTCGCCGACGGGTACCCCGGGTTCGTCAAGACCGACTCACTCGGCGAGCCACTGCCGAAGGACCGCGCTCATGTCGTGGTCGTTCCGCAGGCGGCCGATCGCTACCTCGGCACCTGGCTGACGGCACCCGGACTTCGTACCGAGCCACTCGCCGCAGCCCGCCGCAAAGCCTCCGGCGAGGCGATCGCCGAGGCGGCCTTGATGTTTCTCGACGCCCCGTATCAGTGGGGTGGCGTGACCGTGATGGGGCTCGACTGCTCGGGTCTCGTGCAGACGGTGCATCGCCGCTTCGGACTGTTGCTTCCGCGCAACGCCGATCAGCAGGAGACCGCCGGTCGCGAAGTGTCCATGCGCTCGGCTCAGCCGGGTGACCTGCTGTGCTACGGCGACCACATTGCGATCTACCTCGGCGGTGGCGAGGTCGTCCACGCGACGGAGGCCGCCGGCAAGGTGGTGCGGGAAAAGCAGCCAGCCGAGCTCAAGGCTCGCCTGCGGACGGTGCGCCGGGTGTACGAGGCCGAAGACTGATCGCGTGGTGTGCGACCGATGTTCGCAGTGGTCGAACGATCGGTCGCAATCAGCTTGAGGTGATGCCGTCGGCCAGCACCATCAAGGTGCTGATCTCGATTGCCTTGTGGGAGGCCATCGCCGCCGGAGTCCTCAACTCGGGTGAACGGGTGGCAGCGCGCGACATGACCCTGGGCGATCCCGAAGGGCTGGTGCCCGGGTTCGATCCAGCCACGGAGTTTGCACTCGCAGACCTCGACCTGCTGATGCTCAGCGTCTCGGACAACGACGCCACCAACGCGATCATCGATCGGGTCGGAATGGACGCGGTCAACGCGGTCGGTGCCCGCCTGGAGCTTCGTCATACGGCGCTTCGCCGCCGCATGATGGACTTCACCGCCGCGCGTTCGGGCCGCGACAACACCACCTGCGCGGGCGATCTCGCCGCGCTGATGTCGGCGCTCGGCGCCGGACGGGGGATCCGTCCCGAGGTGACGGCACGCGTGCTGGCCGGCCTCGGCCGCAGCCAGCACCGCGACATCATCCCCCGCTACCTGCCGCCGGGAGTGACGGCCCTGGCGTGCAAGCAGGGCGACCTCGCGGCGGTTCGACACGACGCAGCCCTGGTCGAGCGCGAAGGAACGCTCACGGCGCTTGCGGTGATGAGTTGCCCGGCGGCGGCCCCTGACGGTCTGGCCCGACTTGCCGCTCGCGCTCTTGAAGATGTGTCCGTCCTGTGAGATTTTTACCAACTAATCGCCAATACTCTCGTCTTATCTCGACGGAGATCCGGTTGTATCCATCGTGGAGGTCACATGCATAGGTTTTTGAGACGCGCCGGTTTGGCGTTGGCGGCCGTGGCCGTCACCGTCGCGGCGGCGAGTTGCGGCGGCGGTTCGAGCTCGAGTAGTTCGAGCGCCACATCGACAGGCGGAGGCGCCGCATCGCACATGGGCGGCACGCTCAAGCTGCAGGCGACGGGCAGCCCTGACTACATCGATCCCGCCCTGGCCTACACCGTCGAGGCGTGGCAGAGCATCATCATCACCGACGACGGTCTGCTGGCGTTCCACATCACCGACGGTCCGCAGTCGACCGATCTGGTGCCCGACCTGGCGAGCGCGATTCCAAAGCCGGCCGACGGTGGGCTCAGCTACACGTTCCACGTGCGCCCCGGGATCAAGTACTCGAACGGCGACACGGTCAAGCCGAGCGACTTCACGTTCGCGTTTGAGCGGAGCTTCAAGGTCAATGGCGCAGGCACGTTCTACTGGACGAACCTGGAGGGCTACCAGGCGTGCATCACCAAGCCCAAGACCTGTGACCTGTCGAAGGGCATCCAGGCTGACGACGCGGCCGGCACCGTCACGTTCCATCTGACTCACCCCGACGGTGACTTCCTCTACAAGCTGGCAATGCCGTTTGCCTACGCGTTGCCGCCCGACACGCCGATCAAGCCCGCGACCACGCAGAGCTTGCCCGGTACCGGCCCGTACGTGATCACCTCGTACAAGGCCGAGAACTCGCTCACGCTCGAGCGCAACCCGCACTTCAAGGTGTGGAACGCCGAGGCACAGCCGCAGGGCTACCCCGACACGATCTCGTGGCAGCTCGGGCTCGACGGCGAGGCCATGACCACCAACATCGAGAACAACACGGCCGACTGGATGTACGAGGTACCTCCGCCCGACCGTCTCAACCAGATCGCGACCCAGTACGCGAGCCAGTTCCACGTGCATTCCGGCCCGTCCACCTACTGGATGGACCTGAACACGCGGGCGGCGCCGTTCAACAATCCAAACGTCCGCAAAGCGGTCAACTTCGCGATGGATCGAAACGCGATCATCAAGGCCTACGGCGGTCCCAAGCTCGCCGCGGCCACCTGTCAGGTGCTCCCGCCAGGATTCAACGGCTACGAGCAGTACTGCCCGTACACCGCCAATCCGGCGGCTGACGGCAAGGGACCGTGGACCGGTCCCGATCTGCCCAAGGCACAGCAGCTGATCGACGCCTCGGGCACCAAGGGCATGAAGATCACTGTGTGGACGAACACGTCTGACCAGTCGAAGGCCGTTGGCCTCTACTTCGTATCCCTGCTCAACCAGCTTGGGTACAAGGCCACAATCAAGTCTCTCGACCGCAGCGTGTACTTCGACACGATCGAGAACTCCAAGAACAAGACGCAGATCATGTGGGACGACTGGTATCCCGACTATCCCGCAGCGTCGAACTTCATCAACCAGCTCCTGTCGTGCGACTCGTTCATTCCGAACAGCAACTCGAACTCAAACGACGCGGAGTACTGCAACAAAGACGTGGACAAGCTGATCACCAAAGCGCTGAATCAGCAGCTGACTGACACCGACGCCGCGAACAAGACGTGGGCGCAGGCAGACCACATGATCACCGACGATGCCCCCTGGGCTTCGATGTTCAACGCATCGTGGGTGGACTTCCTCTCCAAGCGGGTTCAGAACTACAAGTACAGCATTCAGTGGTTCATCCTGCTTGATCAGTTGCAGGTGCAATGATCGAACTCGCCCTCGCGGCGAAGTCGGCCTCAGAGGGGCCGGGGTTCACACCCCGGCCCCCCGGGTATCTGATATGACAGGTCTATGGTCGAGCACGCACTAGAGCTGCCTGAAGAGGCTCGCGTCGAGACGACCTCGGAGTCGGGCAAGGGGCCCTGGGCTCTGGCATGGAAGCGGTTCCGGCGAAATCGGATCGCGATGTCGAGCCTGGTGGTGTTCATCCTGATCGTGATCTCGTGCGTGGGGGCGCCGTTCTACGCCCACCACATCGCCGACACCAACGCGTTTCAGTCGAACATCAACGGCTACACGACGGTGCACGGCAAGAAGGTGGCGGTGCTTGCCACCAACCCTTCGGGTTTCGGCACCACGCCGCTGGCCGCGACCTGGACGCGGCACTACTTCCTGGGCGCCGACGCTCAGGGCCGCGACGTGATGGCGCGCGTGCTCTACGGGGGCCGATCGTCGCTTCTGATCGGGATCGGCGCAGCGGTGATCACATGCTTCTTCGCAATCCTTTTGGGCATCATCGCGGGATTCTTCGGGGGGTTGACCGACTCCCTGATCTCGCGCTCGCTCGACGTGATCTGGGCGTTCCCGGTGTATCTGCTGGCGATTGCGCTGGGCACCGCGCTGCTGGTCCAGGGAATCTCGGTGGGCCCGATCGCCATCAACCCTGCGAGTCTTTGGATTCCCACCCTGATCATCGGGGTGGTCTATATCCCGTACGTGGCGCGGCCGGTACGCGGCGAGGTGCTGTCGGTGTGTGAGCAGGAGTTCGTGGAGGCCGCCGTCGCCCAGGGGGCGTCCACCTGGCGGCTGATGCTCTCGGAGATCACACCCAACGTGATCACGATCGTGATCGTGTTCCTGCCGCTGATGGTCGCCACCAACATTCTCACCGAGGTCGCGCTGTCCTACCTCGGCATCGGCGTCCAGGCGCCAAACGCCAGCTGGGGCACCCTGATCGCCGACGGCCAGGACCTGTTGTACACCCGGCCGCTGGTCTCGATCGCCCCAGGACTGATGATCCTCGCGACCGTACTCGCGCTCAACGTCCTCGGCGACGGCGTCCGCGACGCGATCGACCCGCGCGCCAAGCTGCGGTCGGAGGGCTAGCGCGTGGGCACCTTCATCATCCGCCGCACGCTGTGGATGTTCCTCGTGATGTTCGTGATCTCGGTACTGGTGTTTTTGATCTTCTTCCACATCCCGGGAGTCGATCCGGCCCGTCAGATGGCAGGCAAGAATCCCAGCCCGCAGACGATCAACGCGATTCGCCAGGAGTTCGGCCTCGACCGTTCGCTCCCGGTCCAGTACGTGTTGATGATGAACCACCTGTTCGTCCAGCGCGATCTGATTTCGTACAGCACCCGGGCCGAGGTCATCCCCCAGATCGTGGCGGCCACGCCGGTGACGCTGTCGCTCGTGTTCGGCGCCGCCTTCCTGTGGGTGACGATGGCGATTCTGCTCGGGGTGATCGCGGCGATCAAACGCGGCAGCTTCTGGGACCCGCTGATCATGATGATCGCCCTGATCGGCATCTCGATGCCGGTGGTGTGGCTGGGTCAGGTGGCAAACCTGGTCACACAGAGCCGCTATCACGACACGTTTCTGTTCAGCTGGGTACCGCCGCTGGGGTACACGCCGTTCACGCAGGATCCGTTCATGTGGTTCAAACACCTGATAATTCCCTGGATCGTTCTGGCGGTGCTCTACATCGGCTTCTACGCTCGCGTGCTTCGCTCCGACCTGATCGAGAGCGAGAGCAACGACTTCGTCCGCACCGCCCGCGCCAAGGGCCTGAACAGCAGCCGGGTGATGAGCCGGCACCAGCTGCGCAACTCGATGGTCGTCTTCATCAGTCTGTTCGGGCTGGACTTCGGAGCGCTGGTCGGCGGCGGGGCGCTCCTGGTGGAGGTTGTGTTCGGGCTGCCGGGTGTCGGCCGGCTCACCTATAACGCGCTCACCGGACTCGACCTCCCAGTGATCATGGCCACCGTCATATACGGTGCGTTCTTCATCGTTTTGGCCAACGCCATTGTTGACGTGGGCTACGTGTACCTCGATCCGCGGCTGCGGCCGCATTAGGAGCTCGTGACCGAACCGCTACTGGACGTCCGAGATTTGCACGTCACCTTTCGCACAGAAGCCGGCAGGGTCGGCGCCGTCGACGGTGTCTCGTTTTCGGTCTCGCCCGGCGAGGTGCTCGGGATCGTGGGCGAATCCGGATCGGGCAAGAGCGTCACGATGATGTCGGTGATGCGCCTGATCAACGATCCCAACGCAATTTTCGAGGGGCAGGTCATGTACAAGGGTGCCGACCTGATGGAGGCGTCGGAGTCGCGCATGCAGGACATCCGCGGCGCCGAGATGGCGATGATCTTTCAGGATCCGATGACCTCGCTGAATCCGGTGTACAAGGTCGGGTGGCAGATCGCCGAGCAGCTCCAGGCCCACGAGTCGCTCTCCAAGAGCGCCGCCCGCGGCCGCACAATTGAGCTCCTGCGCGCGGTTGGCATCCCAAACCCCGAGGTGCGGGTCGACGACTATCCCCACCAGTTCTCCGGTGGTATGCGGCAACGAGTGATGATCGCGATGGCACTCTCGTGCAACCCCGACCTGTTGATCGCCGACGAGCCGACCACGGCGCTGGACGTGACCATCCAGGCGCAGATTCTGGACGTGATCGCCCGCTTGAAGTCGGAGTTCAACTCCGCGGTGGTGCTGATCACCCACGACATGGGGGTGGTGGCGGAGGTCGCCGACCGCGTGATCGTGATGTACGCCGGCCGGGTGGTCGAACACGGCACCAAGGAAGAGGTCTTCAACGACCCGCAGCACCCGTACACGTGGGGCCTTCTGGGGTCGATCCCGCGACTCGACCGGCCGCGGCCCAAGCGCTTGACCGCGATCCCCGGGAACCCGCCGTCGCTCGTGAACCTGCCCGACGGCTGCCACTTCGCACCCCGATGCCGCCACAAGTTCGATCGCTGCCTGGTCGACGACCCGGAGCTCACCGACACCGCCGGTGGCGGCCATCTCGATGCCTGCCATCTCACGGTCGAGCAGAAGCGCGACCTGCGGGGCGCCGATATCAATCCGTCGTTGGTGGAAGGCGTCGCGTGAGCACCGCCGAGGCCGTTCAGCCCGATGCTTCGCCTGCTCGCAAGGACGAGCCGCTGCTTCGGATCGAGAACCTCAAAAAGTACTTCCCCATCAAGCAGGGCGTGGTGTTTCAACACGAGGTCGCGCGTGTTCACGCGGTCGACGATGTCAGCTTCGATGTGTTCCCGGGGGAGACGGTGGGGCTGGTCGGCGAGTCCGGCTGTGGCAAGTCCACGCTGGGGCGCTGCGCGATCCGGCTGCACGACCTCACCGACGGCAAGGTGATCTTCGACGGCACCGACATCTCGAACCTCTCGCGTCGTGGGATGCGACCGCTGCGGCGAGAGATGCAGATGATCTTCCAGGATCCCTACGCGTCGCTCAATCCCCGAAAGCGAGTCGGGCAGATCATCAGCGACCCGCTGAAGATCCACAATCAGGGCGACCGCAAGGCCATCAAGGCCAAGGTTCAGGAGCTGCTGTCACTGGTCGGCCTCAACCCCGAGCACTACAACCGCTATCCGCATGAGTTCTCCGGCGGCCAGCGCCAGCGAATCGGTGTCGCCCGCGCGCTCGCCCTGAACCCACGGCTGATCGTGGCCGACGAGCCGGTGTCGGCCCTCGACGTCTCGATCCAGGCTCAGGTCGTGAACCTGCTCGACGACCTCCAGGACAATCTTGGCCTCACCTACCTGTTCATCGCGCACGACCTGTCGGTGGTTCGGCATGTGTCCGACCGGATCGTCGTCATGTATCTCGGCAAGATCGCCGAGATCTCGCCCGCCGAGGAGCTCTACCAGCGACCGATCCACCCGTACACCGAGGCGTTGCTCTCGGCGGTGCCGATCCCGGATCTCGCGATCGCCGCCAAGCGCCAGCGAATCGTGCTTCAGGGCGACGTTCCGAGTCCCATCAACCCGCCCTCGGGCTGCCGCTTCCATCCGCGCTGCCGGTATGCCACCGAGATCTGCACGGCCGAGGAACCGCAGCTGATCGATCACGGCGGCGGACACGTGGCGGCCTGCCATCACCCGCTCAACCAGACCCCGGCTGTGATCGCTTCGGAGGCCGAGGCTTCGTAGTCCGGCGGCCGCTGCCGCGTTGACGGCCGCGGTCCCCCGGGATATACACGCCCCACCATGCGCTCGATGCTGCCCTCCGGGGCCGACTTCCGCCGACTCTGGATCGCCACTGGCATCAGCGTGTTCGGCTCGTGGGCCGCGGCGATCACACTGTCGGTGAGGATGTTCCGCGACACCGGCTCGCCGGAGTGGGTGTCCGCGTTGTTTGTGGCGGAGTTCGCACCGGCGGTGGTGATCGGTGTGTTATTCGCCGGGCGGCTCGATCGGCTTGCGCCGCGCCGTGCGCTTGTGATCTCCGACCTGGTGTGCGCCGTGTGCTTCGTCGTGCTTGCGATGGTGCACCAACCGGTGGCCGTGATTGCGTTGGCGACGGTTGCCGGCGCGGCGGTGGGTGTGTTTCGGCCGGTCTCGCTCGCCTCGGTGCCGGTGTTGGTGGAGGAGTCCGAGCTCGACTCCGCCAACGGCGCCCTGACTGCGATCGACACCCTGATGACGACCGTCGGGCAGGCGGCCAGCGGTATCCTGCTGACCGTGATCGGCGCGGGGGCGGTGCTGGTCGCAAACGCGGTCACCTTCCTGGTGTCGGCGGCACTTCTGTGGGGGTGTCGCTCGCTGATCGCGGCCGCGGCGACCGGACCGCTGGCAAGCGTGCTGGGCCACATCCGCCGCAGCTTCCAGACGGTGGTGCGGTCGCCGTCGCTGCTTCAGGTGGCGGTGGCGGCGCCGCTGACGCTGATCATGGGCGGCGCGATCAATGCGCTCGAGGTACCGCTGTTCCTCGGATCGCTGGGTGCGTCGGCGGCGGTGGTCGGGATCGCGATCGCGGTGCTCCAGGTGGGTGTGCTCGGCGGCAGCCTGTTCGCCGGCAGCCGCGGGCAGACGCTCGGCCGCCTCTATCCGTCGATTCTGGGGCTCGCCGGGATCTTCACGATCATCGCCGGGCTCGCCGGGCACCTGGGCGTGGCGATCGCCGCCTTCTTCGCCTTCGGGGTGACCAACGGGATCGTGCTGGTGCACAACCGCTCGGTGCTCCAGCGCGAGACCCCGCCGGCTGAGCGGGCCGGCACGATCGCGCTTCTGATGTCGCTCGGCGCGGTGGCGATGACGGTCGGGGCGATCGGCGGCGGCATGCTGGCCGAGGAGTGGTCGCCGCGGGTGGTCATCGCCGTGGCGGGTCTGTTCGGGGTTTTCGTGGTGATGCCGGCGGCGCTCGTCACCCGTCCGCGCGCTTGACCTGGGGCGTTTCCTGGGTATAGTGGGCGAAGGCACGTCGCCGCGGAAGGGTGAAAATTTCCCGCAAGCGACCAACGCCGCCGTGCGCATTTGCGAGTATGGCCCCTCCCTGATAGGGTTTGTGGTTGCGCCGTTGGTCCGGATCGTTCCTTTTTAACCCACTTATGCCCCGCGGGAGGCGTCGCCTTGCCTGAAACTCTTGCGCCCCGAAGCCGCCGGACATTCTCCAAGCTGGAGAAAGTCCTGGACGTGCCCAACCTCATCGACATCCAGAAAGCATCGTTCCGATGGTTCATGGGTGATCCCAGCGACCAGGCGTCGCTGGATTCATCCGGCCTTCGCGAAACGATCGATGACATCTCGCCCATCCGGGATTACTCGGAGCGGCTCGAGGTGCGGTTGGGTCAGTACACCATCGGAGATCCGGTGGTGTCGGAACGGGAGTGCCGCGAGAAGGATCTGTCGTTCGAAGTACCCGTCAACGTCAAGGTGTCGTTCACCAACCTCGACACCGGCGAGATTCGTGAGCAGACCGTCTTCCTCGGCAACTTCCCGTGGATGACCCAGCAGGGCACCTTCATCATCAACGGCACCGAGCGCGTCGTCGTGACGCAGCTGGTGCGGTCTCCCGGCGCCTACATCATGGAGCCCAAGGACGCGACCAAGCAGGTGTTCACCGCCAACCTGATGCCGTCGCGTGGCTCGTGGCTCGAGCTCGAGATCGACAAGAAGGGTCTGGTCAACGTCCGTATCGACCGCAAGCGCAAGCTGCCTGTGACCACGCTTCTGCGCGCACTGCCGGCCGAGGACGAGAACACCGGCTTTGTGATCGACAAGACCGACGAGGGCATCCAGGCCCTCTTTGGCGACAACCCCTTCATCCGTGCGACGCTCGAGAAGGATCCGTCCAAGCGCGAGGAAGAGGCGCTGATCGAGGTCTTCAAGAAGCAGCGCCCGGGCGAGCCGCCGACGGTTGAGAACTCGCGCAACCTGGTGCGCGCGCTGTTCTTCGATCCCAAGCGCTACGACCTCACCAAGGTCGGTCGCTACAAGCTCAACATGCGGCTGAACGCCGGCGTCGCTCCCGACTGCCGCGTGCTCACCACCGGCGACATCGTCGAGCTGGTGCGGCGCCTGGTCGAGCTCCCCGTCAAGCTCGGGGTGCCCGAGGATTCGAAGGACTTCGCCGCCGACGCGATCGTGATCCCGCGTGACTCGATCGAGCACGATCTCGACGAGTACGAGCACTTCGGCAACCGCCGCCTGCGCACCGTGGGCGAGCTGATCCAGGAAGCGTTCCGGATCGGTCTCTACCGCATGGAGCGGGTCGTGCGCGAGCGCCTCACCACCGAGGACGAAGACGCCATCACGCCGCAGACGATCGTCAACATCCGGCCCGTGGCCGCGGCGCTCAAGGAGTTCTTTGGCTCCTCGCAGCTGTCGCAGTTCATGGATCAGACCAACTCGCTGGCCGGCCTCACCCATCGCCGCCGGCTTTCGGCGCTGGGTGCCGGTGGACTCACCCGCGAGCGCGCCCCGATCGAGGTGCGCGACGTGCACCCGACCCACTACGGCCGCATGTGCCCGATCGAGACGCCTGAAGGTCCGAACATCGGCCTGATCGGCTCGCTCGGCTCCTACGCCAAGGTCTCCGAGCACGGCTTCGTGCAGACGCCGTATCGCAAGATCGAGAAGGGCAAGATCACCGACGACATCGAGTACCTGGACGCGCTTCAGGAAGAGAAGTACACGATCGCCCAGGCCAACGCCGAGATCGGCAAGGGCGGAAAGCTCGAGTCGCCGGTGCTGTGTCGTACGCGTGACGGTGTGCCCGTGCAGGTCGATGCGACCGAGGTCGACTACATGGACGTCGATCCTGCCCAGATCGTGTCGGTCGCGACCGCGCTGATCCCGTTCCTCGAGCACAACGACGCAAACCGCGCGCTGATGGGTTCCAACATGCAGCGCCAGGCGGTGCCGCTGATGGTGACCGAGGCGCCGCTGGTCGGAACCGGGCTCGAGTACCGAGCCGCGGTCGATACCGGTGACGTGACGCTCGCGCTGCGGGCCGGCAAGGTGCAGTACGTCGATGCCGACAAGATCATCATCGCGGCCAAGGACGGTCACGACACCTACGACCTGATCAAGTACCGCCGCTCGAACCAGGGCACGGTCATCCATCAGGAGCCGATCGTGTTCGAGGGCCAGAAGGTGGCCGTGGGCGAGGTGCTCGCGGACGGTTCGTCCACCGACATGGGCGAGTTGGCGTTGGGCAAGAACCTGCTGGTCGCCTTCATGTCCTGGGAGGGTTACAACTTCGAGGACGCGATCATCCTGTCCGAGCGTTTGGTCAAGGACGACGTGCTGTCCTCGATCCACATTCACGAGTACGAGGTGGACGCCCGTTCGACCAAGCTGGGCGACGAGGAGATCACCCGCGACATTCCCAACCGTTCCGAGGAGTCACTTCGCAACCTCGACGAGAACGGCATCGTCAGGATCGGGGCCGAGGTCGGCTCCGGCGACCTGCTGGTCGGCAAGGTCACGCCCAAGGGCGAGACCGAGCTCACCGCCGAGGAGAAGCTGATCCGCGCGATCTTCAAGGAGAAGGCGCGCGAGGTTCGCGATACCTCGCTCAAGGTGCCTCACGGCGAGGGCGGCAAGGTCATCGACGTCAAGACCTTCTCGCGGGCCGCGGGCGACGATCTGTCCCCGGGAGTCAACGAGCTGGTGCGCGTCTACGTGGCCACCAAGCGCAAGATCTCCGAGGGCGACAAGCTGGCCGGCCGGCACGGCAACAAGGGCGTGATCTCCAAGATCGTGCCCGAAGAGGACATGCCGATGCTCGAGGACGGTACCCCCGTCGACATCATTCTCAATCCGCTGGGCGTGCCTTCGCGCATGAACATCGGCCAGGTGCTCGAGACGCATCTCGGCTGGGCGGCCAAGCACGGTGGCGAGAACGGCGAGCCGCAGTGGATGGCCACGGCGGTGTTCGACGGTGCGACTCCGTCGGACGTGGATGAGGCGCTGCTCGACTGGCAGTCCAAGACCACCACGCCAATCAAGTTCGCTGTCGACAAGGGCGCTCCCGCCGGGTCGGTGTGCACCGGCAAGGCGCGGCTGTTCAACGGCCGCACCGGCGAGCCCTATGACCAGCCGATCACGGTTGGCTACATGTACATCCTCAAACTGCTGCATCTGGTCGACGACAAGATCCACGCACGCTCGACGGGTCCGTACTCGCTCGTGACGCAGCAGCCGCTGGGCGGCAAGGCCCAGTTCGGTGGCCAGCGCTTCGGCGAGATGGAGGTGTGGGCGCTCGAGGCATACGGCGCGGCGTACACCCTGCAGGAGATGCTGACCATCAAGTCCGACGACACCGTCGGCCGGGTCAAGGCCTACGAGGCGATCGTCAAGGGCGAGAACATCCCCGAGCCCTCGATTCCCGAGAGCTTCAAGGTGCTGCTCAAGGAGATGCAGTCGCTGGCACTCGACGTCAAGGTCGTGTCCGAGGACGGCGGCGCAGTGGTTGTGCGCGAGGAAGAGGACGAGCTGTTGCGAGCGGCGGAGGAGCTGGGCATCGACCTGGCACCGGTCGCCGGTCGTGCCGCGGCTCGCGATCCCGAGGCGCAGGAGCTCGAGGAGGGCGCCGACCGAGTCGATGCCGACGGCGAGTTGACCGTCGCGGTTGACGAGGCCCTGCCCGCCGAGGTCGTCGAGGACGACCTGGACGATCTCCATGACGGCGACACCGATGACGACGAGGTCGAGGACCTCGAGCCTGCCGAGATCGAGGAGTGACCGCGATCTTTCGCTCGACACCGAGAACCTCAACTGCTGATACCACAATTCCAGGGAAAGTGAGAGTCCCCCGTTGATCGATATCAACGATTTCGACGCAATCCGCATCGGCTTGGCCTCGTCCAAGCAGATCCGCGAATGGTCATCCGGTGAGGTGACCAAGCCCGAGACGATCAACTACCGAACGCTCAAGCCGGAGAAGGACGGTCTCTTCTGCGAGCGCATCTTCGGTCCCACCAAGGACTGGGAGTGCTACTGCGGCAAGTACAAGCGCGTCCGCTACAAGGGCATCATCTGCGAGCGCTGCGGCGTCGAGGTGACCCGCCAGAAGGTGCGGCGCGAGCGCATGGGTCATATCGACCTGGCCGCCCCCGTGAGCCACATCTGGTTCTTCAAGGGCGTGCCGTCGCGGATCGGCTACCTGCTCGACATCGCTCCCAAAGAGCTCGAGAAGGTGCTGTACTTCGCCGCATCCATCATCACCTCGGTCGATAAGGAGTCGCGTGATCGCGACGTCCCCGAACTCGAGGGCAAGGTGGAGGTCGAGAAGGAGCGCCTGCTGCTCGACAAGGAGGAGGCTCTGGCCGCGCTCGAGGAGCGCATGCAGCGCCGCCGCCAGTTCTTCGTGGACGGCTCGAACAAGGGCTTCGACGAGGACGACGACTACTGGGCCCGCACGCTCAACAACTGGGCGGAGGAGAGCGGCACCCCGGTGCTCGACGATGCCCGCAAGCTGGCCGGCGGTCTGCTGGCCGAGGCCGCAAAGCGCGTTGCCGGAGAAGACCCGCGCAAGGTCAAGGAGCTGGTGCGTGAGACTGCGATCCGTGACGATCGCCGGCTCGGCCCCAAGGAGCTCGACAACGTGGCCGCATGGGCGGCCGCCGCGCGCACGCTGATCGGCACCGAGCTGGATGCGATGCAGGAGCTCAAGGGCTCCGAGCGCACCAAGGCTCGCAACGCCCTCAAGCCGCGGCTGAGCTTCCTCGGCGGCGATGAGGTCAATCTCAAAGAGGCCGACACTCAGTGGGTCGCTGCTTTGGTCGAGGCCGGCCCCGGCGCCGCCCCGGCGTTGGACAAGACCCGCCAGATCGGTGCTGGGCTGCTGCGCGAAGTGGTGGAGCAGGGCACCTCGTCCGATAAGGCCGAGCTGCGCGACCTGGCGAACGATCTGTGCCTGCGCACCGACGGCAAGATGTCACGTGACGACATCCGCGTCGTCGAGGCCTGGGCACTCAAGGTGCGCGACACCTACAACGACATGCAGGCGCGGCGTAAGGACGTCGACGACCACGCCAAGGATGCCGTCGACCGGCTCGACCGCACGTGGATCAAGTTCAAGGAGCTCGAGGTTCAGGAAATCGTCGCTGACGAGGCCCTGTTCCGTGAGCTGCGCGACCGCTTCGGAAGCTCCTGGGGCTTCGGTGAGTACTTCACCGGTGGCATGGGTGCCGAGGCAATCCGCGAGCTGCTGCGAACCCGCGACCTCGACCTCGAGGCCGCGTCGCTGCGCGAGACGATCAAGACCTCCAAGGGTCAGAAGGAAGCTCGGGCGATCAAGCGCCTGAAGGTGGTCAACGCCTTCATCAAGTGCGACAACCGCCCCGAGTGGATGATCCTCGAAACGATCCCCGTGATCCCGCCGGAGCTGCGCCCGATGGTGCAGCTCGACGGTGGCCGCTTTGCCACCTCGGATCTCAACGATCTCTACCGGCGCGTGATCAACCGCAACAACCGGCTCAAGCGCCTGCTCGACCTCGGGGCTCCCGAGATCATCGTGAACAACGAGAAGCGCATGTTGCAGGAGGCCGTGGACGCACTGTTCGACAACGGCCGCCGCGGCCGCGCGGTGACCGGGCCGGGCAACCGCCCGCTCAAGTCGCTGTCGGACATGCTCAAGGGCAAGCAGGGACGGTTCCGCCAGAACCTGCTCGGCAAGCGCGTCGACTACTCCGGCCGTTCGGTGATCGTGGCCGGCCCGTCGCTGCGGCTGCATCAGTGCGGGCTGCCCAAGTTGATGGCACTCGAGCTGTTCAAGCCGTTCATCATGAGCCGGTTGGTCGAGCGCAAGCTCGTCCAGAACATCAAGGCGGCCAAGAAGATGGTCGACTCGATGGTGCCCGAGGTCTGGGACGTGCTCGAAGAGGTCATCGCCGAGCATCCGGTGCTGCTCAACCGTGCACCGACGCTCCATCGTCTGGGTATCCAGGCGTTCGAGCCGGTGCTGGTCGAGGGCAAGGCGATTCAGGTCCACCCGCTGGTGTGCCACGCGTTCAACGCCGACTTCGACGGCGATCAGATGGCAGTCCACCTGCCGCTCTCCGCCGAGGCTCAGGCCGAGGCTCGGATCCTGATGCTGTCGTCCAATAACATCCTGTCTCCCGCGCACGGCAAGCCTCTGGCCACGCCGTCGCAGGACATGGTGCTCGGTACCTACTACCTGACCTACTGCGCCGAGGACCTCGCGAAGGTCTCCTGGGAGCAGTTGAAGAAGCGAAAGGCCCGTTACTACGGCGACATGCTCGAGGTCGAGATCGCCTACGACGAGAAGCGGGTCGGCCTCCAGGAGGTCATCGGCCTGCGCGAGCGGGGCGATTGGATCGTCACCACGACGGGTCGCGCGATCTTCAACGATGAGGTCAGCCGGGCGCTGGCAACCGCGGTCGGAGAGAAGTTCGATCCAGGTGCCTACACCTTCCAAAACCGCACGTTCACCAAGCGCGACATGACCGACTTCATCTCGGATCTGGTCGATCGCTACGGCGCAACGGCGATCGCGGAGGTGCTCGACACGATCAAGGAGCTCGGGTTCACCTACGCCACCCGGGCGGGAGTGACGGTGTCCAAGAACGACATCATCACGCCTCCCAACAAGGAAGAGATCCTGGCCGAGTACGAGGACAGCGTCTCGCGGCGTGTGCGTGACTACGGCCGTGGTCTGATCACGGAAGAGGAGCGCAAGGAGCAGGTCGTCGATATCTGGAACGAGGCCACCGATCGGGTGGGCGAGGCCATGCTCGACAACCTGCACGAGCTCAACCCGGTGTTCATGATGGCCAACTCGGGCGCTCGCGGATCGTTCAAGCAGATCCGCCAGCTCGCGGGTATGCGCGGTCTCATGGCAAACCCGAAGGGTGACATCATCGAGCGGCCGATCAAGTCCAACTTCATGGAGGGACTGTCGGTGCTGGAGTACTTCATCTCCACGCACGGGGCGCGCAAGGGCCTCGCCGACACGGCGCTTCGCACGGCCGACTCGGGCTACCTGACCCGGCGGCTGGTGGATGTCTCGCAGGACGTGATCGTGCGCGAGCTCGATTGCGGCAGCGAGGGATTCATCTCGGTGCCGATCAAGTCCCCCGACGGTCAGCCGAACCGATCGAGCGTGATCGGGCGCGTGGTTGCGGCCGACACCAAGGTCGGCAAGCTCAAGCTGGCCAAGGGCGAGGAGATCAACGGTGCCCGCCTGCGGGAGATCAGCGAGGCGGCTCCGGACGGCGCCACGGTACCGGTTCGATCGGTGCTCAAGTGCGCCGCGTCGATCGGTGTCTGCCGGGCGTGTTACGGCTGGTCGATGGCGACCGGCAAGATGGCCGACATCGGTGACGCTGTCGGTACGGTTGCCGCTCAGTCGATCGGCGAGCCCGGTACTCAGCTGACGATGCGCACGTTCCACACCGGTGGTGTGGCCGGCGCTGACATCACCCACGGCCTCCCGCGTGTCGTCGAGTTGTTCGAGGCGCGCAAGCCGAAGGCGGCGGCCACGTTGGCCGAGGTCGACGGTCGGGTCGAGGTGGCCGAGACCGAGCGCGGATATGCGGTCACGGTGACGCCGAAGGGTGAGGACGAGGACGCCAAGGAATACGCGTTCCCGCGCCGCACCCGGCTGCGTGTCACCTCGGGCGAGATGATCGAGCGGGGTACTCCGGTGAACGAGGGGCCGTTGGCTCCCGCGGAGCTGCTCGACCTGCGCGATGACACCGAGACTGCTCGCTATCTCGTGGAGCAGGTGCAGGAGGTGTACACCAGCCAGGGCGTGGAGATCCACGACAAGCACATCGAGCTGATCGTGCGCCAGATGCTCAAGAAGGTGCGGATCGACAACTCCGGCGACACCGAGCTTCTGCCCGGTGAGCTGGTCGACCGTCCCGAGCTCGAGAAGCTCAAGAAGGCACTCAAGGTCGGCCGCAAGAAGAACACCGAGCCGACTCATACACAGCTGATCCTCGGCATCACCAAGGCGTCGCTCGCGACGCAGAGCTTCCTGTCGGCGGCCTCCTTCCAGGAGACCACGAAGGTGCTCACCGATGCCGCGATCGAGGGCAAGACCGACCACCTGGCCGGTCTCAAGGAGAACGTCATCATCGGCAAGCTGATCCCGGCATCGACCGGCCTGCGTGGTTATCGCCAGGTCACGATTGCTCCCAGCCCCGACGCCGAGCCGCGCTTCTACGTGGACGAGTTCACCGATCCCACGTACCTGCGTGGAGTCGGTAACGGCGATGGCGCCCCGAACGGCGAGATCGACCTGACGCCCAAGCCGGGCGCCGAGGAGCCGTTCCTCCCGCCCGTCGAAGAGGACTAGACCGCACGGGGTGAATAACGGTGCCAGGCACCGTTATTCACCCCGCAGCACACGCCTGAATAAATGGTGCCAGGCACCATTTATTCACTCCGGTCTTTCGGTGCAGTTTCGACACCTCCCGTGATGGAGGCGTTACTGCTTAGCCGAGTGCGCGGTTGGCGAAGATGATTACGCCGAGCGCCGTGTAGTCGAGCGTCGGCTCGACGCTTGGCCAGGCTCGCGCGTCATCCATGTACCGAGCACCTCGGGCGTCGAAGGGCCGGAAGCGGTTTCCGCCACCGACGGGGCAGCTACGGGCGCCCCCGGGTAGGCCGAGGTCGGTGAACACGTCAGCCGGGTTCGGGCCGTCCACGGTCGCTCCAAGCTCGAGCGGCGGCTTGCCGTCGAGTGATCCCGACAGGTTCGCGATCTGGTTTTGCATGCAGTTGGGAAACACCCGTCCGGCGCCGACGACGAATGAGGAGCCCCAGGCGTTTCGTCCCAGCACCCAGTCGACCTGGCGACGGCCGAAGGCCTGGTACCGCGAGCTGTGGGTGAGCCGGTCGTAGTCGCCGGCTTCGTAGGCAAGCCCCAGCGCGTGCGGCGTCTCGTCCCATGTGCCGTACTGAACGCCGAAGCCGAATGGATCCGACGCGGCGTGGGCAGTGCCGGTCTCGAGTTTCGCGCGCAGGTTTGCGACCAGCGCAGCTCGCGTGGTCTCAAGGCCCGACGGAGATCCGGCGGCGGCGATCGCGTTTGCGAGTTCTCCGTGGGCGATCCCCGAGACGTCGTAGAGGTTTAGCGAATCCTGATCCGACGAGGCCAGGTAGCGGTTTGCCCAGTGGGCGGCGCGCTTGATGTAGAAGAGCGGACTCGCGTGGGGAAGGCCGCTGGGGAGGCCGCCGTCCTGGAGCGCGAGGGCGAGTTCGGTGGCGCCGTACTCGAGGTCGTCGCGCCACTGCGTCTCGGGGTAGTAGTCGTGCGGCGACGCCGTTCGTAGCCGGCGGATGTCGGTTGTCCGCGCGAGTGCGAACACGTGCTCGCCCGACCGCAGGCAGTTGGCAGCGAACGTCGGGTTGCTATGGCGGTAGACCTGGTAGCAGAGGCCGAAGTCGGCTGCCAGTCGCCCCGCGAGGTTGGGGCTCACGAGTTGGCCGGGCGCTCCGGAGCGAAACACCGGCCGCGTTCGGATGTACGTGAACCGCGGGTCACTGCCGCCGTAGGTGTCGTCGGCCTGCGGCAGCCGCCAGATGTCGTGATCGCCGCAGATCGAACCGCAGCCGTTGCCGTCGCCGATTCCGACCTGGTAGTACAGCGTCTGCGTCGAGTCGTCCCACATCTTGTTGAGCCAGTCGAGTCCGAACCGGGCCTCGGCCTTGAGGTTTCGGTTGGGCTGCGAGAGTTTCACCGGGTTTCGGCGAACCGCGGTCAGGAGGATCGCCTCGGTGTAGCTCGTCGTCTGGACGAGCTTGATGTAGTCGCCGGCGTCGAACCAGCCGCCCGAGACGTTGTGGGTGCCCCCGAGCGCTTTGGGATCGCCGGTCAGCGAGTCGTACCGATACGCGGGCGCGCCGTAGATGGTTGCGGTGGCGTCGTTGGCGTGTGATGGCTTGCGGTCGAGCACCGACCCGATCACGTTGGGGCCGTCGCGCTGGGCCTGGTAGAACCGCACCGAGTTTCGCAGCAGCACCGAGTAGAGCGCCGCGTTTGCCGCCACCCGAAACCGTGGTGATGAGGCCCGTGCCGGTCCGGTGACGACGATGTGGTCGGCGCCGGCTGCACGAGCGGCGCTGAAGTCGATGGTGCGCGCGTACCGGTACCGTCCGCTCCAGGCTGGCAGCGCGCGTCCCACCCGGCCGCGCAGGACAGTGTTGCCGGCGCCGTTTACCACCGCAAACCGGGCGCCCGCCTCGGAAACCGTCGAGAGCAGGACGGCGCGTTTCGCGTCACCCGGGCGGTATCCGACCTGGTTTACCCGGATCACGGCGCGGGGGGCTGAGGCGGCCGCTGCGACCTGTGCCGAAGCGCAAATCGCGACCGCGCAAACCGCCGCCAGCATCAGGATTGGGCGTCTCATCGCGGCAGACACTACTCAGTTTGGGGTGTGGGTTGCACGGCTCCGGTCCCGTGATAGAGTTCCCCGTCGCGGCCGGATACCCGGCCCCTGTCTTTCTGCGTCCCAAACAGAGAGTTATCAGAACCGTATGCCCACAATTAATCAGCTCGTCCGAAAGCCCCGGGTCAAGGCGTCGACCAAGACGAAGACGCCTGCCCTGCGCGGTGCACCCCAAAAGCGGGGTGTCTGCACGCGTGTCTACACGATCACGCCGAAGAAGCCGAACTCCGCGCTGCGGAAGGTCTGCCGCGTTCGCCTCACCAACAACATGGAAGTGACGGCGTACATCCCCGGCATCGGCCACAACCTGCAGGAGCACTCGGTCGTGCTGATCCGTGGAGGACGCGTCAAGGACTTGCCGGGTGTGCGGTACAAGGTGATTCGAGCTGCGCTGGACACCTCCGGCGTCGGCGATCGCCGGCAGGCGCGCTCCAAGTACGGCGCCAAGAAGGCCGGAGGCTGATCGCCCGGTGCCTCGACGAGCAGAAATCACCCCGCGCACGCTTTTGCGCGATCCCGTGTACGACTCGACGCTGGTCACCCAGGTGATCAATCGCGTGATGCTGGACGGCAAGAAGGCAACCGCCGAGCAGATCGTGTACCAGGCGCTCGAGTCCGTCGGCGAGAAGACTGGCCAGAGCCCCGTCGAGGTGCTCGAGCGCGCGGTCAAGTCGGTTACGCCGGTGCTCGAAGTACGATCGCGCCGCGTCGGTGGGGCGAACTATCAGGTGCCTATCGAGGTGCCGCAACGCCGCGCCCGCACGCTCGCCGTTCGCTGGTTGATCCAGTTCGCACGGCAGCGACGCGAAAAGGAGTCGTTCGAGAAGCTCGCAGGTGAGATTCTCGACGCGACCAACCAGCAGGGCGGCGCATTCAAGAAAAAGGACGACATGTACCGGATGGCGCAGGCCAACAAGGCCTTCGCGCACTATCGCTGGTAGGAGTAGAGAACGTTGGCAGTCACTCAGACACAGTCAGGCACACGCGTGCCCAAGATGGAAGAGCTCGATCGGGTGCGGAATATCGGCATCATGGCCCACATCGATGCCGGTAAGACGACCACGACCGAACGCATCCTCTATTACACCGGCCGCAACCACAAGATGGGCGAGGTGCACGAGGGTGCCGCCACCATGGACTGGATGGTGCAGGAGCAGGAGCGTGGAATCACGATCACCTCTGCCGCCACCACCTGTTTCTGGCGGGATGCTCGCATTAACATTATCGATACGCCCGGGCACGTGGACTTTACGGTCGAGGTCGAGCGCAGCCTGCGCGTGCTCGACGGCGCCGTCGCGCTGTTCGACTCGGTTGCAGGCGTGCAGCCGCAGTCAGAGACTGTTTGGCGCCAGGCCGACAAGTACGAGGTGCCACGGATTGCGTTCATCAACAAGATGGACCGCACCGGCGCCGATTTCTTCAACGCCGTGGCGACGATGGTCGACCGGCTCGGTGCCAACGCGGTACCGCTGCAGGTACCGATCGGCGCCGAGGACGCATTCATGGGTCACGTCGACCTGGTCACGATGAAGAGCATCCGCTACGTCGATCCGCTCGGACAGTCATGGGAAGAGGACGAAGTCCCCGCGGAGCTGCGTGAGCAGGCCGAGGCGTATCGCCACGGGCTGATCGAGGCTGTCGCCGACCACGACGAAGAGATCATGATTGCGTTCCTCGAGGACGAGCCGGTCGAGGAGGCGCAGCTGCGCGCTGCCATCCGAGCCGCCACGCTCGACAACACGATCACGCCGGTACTGCTCGGCTCGGCGTTCAAGAACAAGGGCGTTCAGCCCCTGCTGGACGCCGTCATCGACTACCTGCCCTCGCCGCTCGATGTCAAGGCGGTCGTTGCGACCGACCCTGGCGACGGGCACGATGTCACCCGCAAGGCTGACCTCAGCGAGCCGTTCGCGGCGCTCGCCTTCAAGGTCATGTCCGACCCGTTCGTCGGGAAGCTGACGTATTTTCGCGTCTACTCAGGCAAGCTCGGATCGGGCTCGTACCTGCTGAACGCTTCCACAGGCCGCAAGGAGCGAGTCGGACGCCTGCTGGAGATGCACGCAAACCATCGTGAGGATGTCGAGCAGGTCGGCGCGGGCGCGATCGCCGCTGCCGTCGGTCTCAAGCAGACCACGACCGGCGACACGCTTTGCGACCCGAATCATCCGGTGCTGCTCGAGTCAATCGACTTCCCCGATCCCGTGATCGACGTCGCCGTCGAGCCCAAGACCAAGGCCGATCAGGACAAGCTGACGACTGCTCTGCAGCGCCTCGCCGAGGAGGATCCGACCTTCCGCGTGCGCACCAACGAGGAGACCGGCCAGACGATCATCGCCGGCATGGGCGAACTCCACCTGGAGATCATCGTCGATCGCCTGATGCGCGAGTTCAAGGTCGACGCCAACGTCGGCCGCCCGCAGGTTGCCTATCGCGAGACGATTCGCAATGCCGTCACCGGCATTCATGGCAAGTTCGTCCGCCAGACCGGTGGTCGCGGCCAGTACGGCCACGCGGTCATCAACCTGGAGCCGAACGAGCAGGGCGGCGGGTACGTGTTCGAGAACAAGATTGTCGGCGGCGCGATTCCCCGTGAGTACATCAACTCGGTGGACGCGGGTATCCAGGAGGCGATGAACGCGGGTGTGCTTTCGGGCTTCCCTGTGGTCGATGCCAAGGTGCAGCTCGTCGACGGTTCCTACCACGACGTCGACTCATCGGAGATGGCGTTCAAGATCGCCGGTTCGATGGCCTTCAAGGAGGCTGCCAAGCGCGCCAAGCCGGTGCTCCTCGAGCCCATCATGGCGGTCGAGGTAGTCACGCCCGAGGACTACATGGGCGACGTCATCGGCAACATCAACTCACGTCGAGGACAGATCGAAGGCATGGAGCCGCGCGGTAACGCGCAGGTGATCCGCGCCCGTGTACCTCTGGCCGAAATGTTCGGTTACGCAACCGACGTTCGCACCATGAGTCAGGGACGAGCCACCTATACGATGCAGTTCCTTCATTACGCAGAAGTGCCGCACTCAATTGCAGAAAAGCTGACGGAAGCACAGGGCTAAAGGAGACCCGAATGGCCAAGGAAAAGTTCGAGCGCAATAAGCCACATCTCAATATCGGCACCATTGGTCATATCGACCATGGCAAGACGACCCTGACGGCGGCCATTACCAAGGTCCTGGCCGAGTCGGGTACCGGCACCGTGGCTTCCAACTTCGACGAGATCGACAAGGCGCCTGAAGAGAAGCAGCGCGGCATCACCATCAACTCGGCTCACGTCGAGTACGAGACGGTCAATCGGCACTACGCACACGTCGACTGCCCGGGTCATGCTGACTATGTGAAGAACATGATCACGGGTGCCGCCCAGATGGACGGAGCGATCCTGGTCGTGTCGGCCACCGACGGCCCGATGCCGCAAACGCGTGAGCACATCCTGCTCGCTCGCCAGGTGGGCGTGCCGTACATCGTGGTTGCGCTCAACAAGTCCGACGCCGTCGATGACGAGGAGCTGCTCGAGCTGGTAGAGCTCGAGGTTCGTGAGCTTCTCTCCGCCTACGAGTTCCCCGGCGATGACATCCCCGTGATTCGCGTCTCGGCGCTGAAGGCGCTCGAGGGCGACGCCGAATGGACGCCCAAGATTCTCGAGCTGATGGCAGCCGTGGACGACTACGTGCCCGAGCCCGAGCGCGAGATCGACAAGCCGTTCCTGATGCCCGTGGAGGACGTGTTCACGATCACCGGTCGCGGCACGGTCGCCACCGGTCGTGTGGAGCAGGGCGTCGTCAAGACCGGCGAGGAGATCGAGATCGTCGGTATTCACAAGCAGACCTCGAAGACGGTTGTGACCGGCGTCGAGATGTTTCGCAAGCTGCTCGACCAGGGTCAGGCCGGCGACAACGTCGGGTGCCTCCTGCGTGGAGTCAAGCGCGAGGACATCGAGCGCGGACAGGTGCTGTCCAAGCCCGGTTCGATTACCCCGCACACCAAGTTCGAGGCACAGGTGTACGTGCTCTCGAAGGAGGAGGGTGGACGACACACTCCGTTCTTCAAGGGCTACCGGCCGCAGTTCTACTTCCGCACGACCGACGTCACCGGCGTGGTCGAGTTGCAGGCGGACGTGGAGATGGTCATGCCCGGCGATAACGCCGAGATGATCGTCGACCTGATTGCGCCGATCGCCATGGACGAGGGTCTGCGCTTTGCTATTCGCGAAGGTGGCCGCACCGTCGGTGCCGGCGCCGTAACCAAGATCCTCACCTAAACCTCGTAAACGATCGACGGGAACGACTGAAAACGTGGCAGCTCAAAAGATCCGCATACGCCTGAAAGGCTACGACCACACTCAGGTCGACCTGTCGGCTCGCTCGATCGTGGAGACGGCTCAGCGGTCCGGCGCTTCGGTGTCGGGCCCTGTGCCCCTCCCAACCGAGAAGAACGTGTACTGCGTGATCCGCGGTCCCTTCAAGGACAAGGATTCACGTGAGCACTTCGAGATCCGCACCCATAAGCGGCTGATCGATATCCACCAACCGACGCCCAAGACCGTCGACTCGCTGATGCGACTCGACCTGCCGGCCGGCGTCGACATCGAGATCAAGCTCTAACACCATGGCCCAGTTTGCTTCAAAAGGCATCATCGGAAAGAAGCTCGGGATGACCCAGCTCTTCGATCAGGAATCAGGTCGCGTGACGCCTGTAACCGTGATCGAGGCCGGGCCGTGCCCGGTCGCAGCCGTGCGCACCAAGGACGTCGACGGCTACGCCGCGGTGCAGATTGCATTCGGCGAGGTCAAGCCGCGCAAGCTCTCCAAGCCGGAGACCGGCCACCTTGCTTCGGCGGGTGTCGGCCCACACAAGCACCTCGTCGAGCTGCGCGGGGTCGAAGGGCTCGCGGTGGGAGAAAGCGTGACCGTCGAGGCGTTCGAGGTCGGCGACAAGGTCAAGGTCTCTGGTACCTCCAAGGGCAAGGGTTTTGCCGGCACCATCAAGCGCCACCGCTTCCATCGTGGCCCGGTGTCGCACGGCTCGCACAACGTCCGTGCCCCCGGCTCGATCGGCGCGGCGGCCTACCCCGCCCGCGTGATGAAGGGCATGAAGATGGCTGGGCACATGGGTGCCGAGCGCGTCACCCAGCGCGGCCTTTCGGTGGTCGAGATCGATGCCGAGCGAAACCTGCTGCTGATCAAGGGTGCCGTCCCCGGCGCGATCGGCGGCGTGGTCGAGATTCGGAGCGAGTCCTGATGGCCGCACTCAATGCACCAGTCCTGGGAGCGACCACCAAGGCAAAGCTCGATCCGGCGACGTTTGGAGCCGAGCGCAACGACAGTCTCGTGCATGAGGTTGTGCGCGCCGAGCTGGCCGCCCGCCGGCAGGGCACGCACGCCACCAAGACCCGCGGCATGGTCGCCGGTGGTCGAGCCAAGCCGTGGCGCCAGAAGGGCACCGGCCGAGCGCGCGCCGGTACGACCCGCGCTGCGCAGTGGACCGGTGGTGGTGTTGTCTTCGGCCCCAGCCCCCGCAACTACACCGGCAAGGTCAACCGCAAGGCGCATCAAAAAGCCCTGCAAATCGCCCTCTCGGCGCACGTGACCGGCGGCACCCTCGCGGCGATCGACGCCGCCGGGTTCAAGCAGCCGAAGACCAAGCAGGCCGCCGAGCTGGTGGCCGACTGGCACGAGCGCGGGCCGCTGGTGGTCGTCGTTACCCCTGAAGAAGACGCGGCCGCTCGCTCGTTTCGAAATCTCGATCGCACCCACGTGATCACTGTCGGCGACCTCGAGGTTGCAGACGTCGTCTGGGCCCGCTTCCTGGCGGTCTCGAAGTCCGCGCTGAAGGCGCTGGAAGGGAGCGCACAGTGAACGGCGACGCTCGCAGCGTTCTGGTCTCACCGGTGGTGTCGGAGAAGAGCTACGGCCTGATCGCCGAGCGACGCAAGTACACCTTCAAGGTGCTGGCCTCGGCCCACAAGACCCAGGTCCGCCAGGCGGTCGAAGAGGTGTTCGGCGTCGATGTGATCGCCGTCAACATCATCAAGGTTCAAGCAAAGCCAAAGCGCCGCGGCACCAGCGTCGGCACGCGGCCGGGTTGGAAGAAGGCGGTCGTGACGATCGCCGAGGGCCAGACCATCGAAGCGTTCGGACCGGGAGTCTAGGAACCCATGGCAGTCAAGAAATTCAAACCAACATCGCCTGGCCGCCGGTTCATGTCGGTCTCGGACTTCGCTGAGATCACCAAGTCCGAGCCCGAGAAGACACTGATCGCGCCGCTGCACAAGCACGGTGGGCGCAACGTCAACGGCCGCATCACGACCCGCCACAAGGGTGGCGGTCATAAGCGCCGGTACCGCTTGATCGATTTCAAGCGCACCAAGGACGACTACCCCGCCAAGGTGCACTCCATCGAATACGACCCCAACCGGTCGGCTCGGATCGCACTTTTGCATTACTCCGACGGCGAGAAGCGCTACATCCTCGCGCCGCTGCGGCTGCGGGTGGGACAGACCGTGCAGTCGGGCCCCGGCGCCGACATCCGGCCCGGCAACGCGATGCCGCTTTCGAGCATGCCCACCGGTACCACGGTGCACAACGTCGAGCTGCGGCCCGGCCAGGGCGCCAAGATGGTGCGCTCGGCCGGCGGTTCGGCACAGCTGGTCGCCCGCGAGGAGGGCAAGGCCCTGCTGCGGTTGCCGTCCGGCGAGATGCGCCGTGTCGATGAGACCTGCCGCGCGACGGTTGGACAGCTCGGCAACGTCACGCACGAGCTCGAATCAGGTGGCAAGGCCGGCCGCTCCCGCTGGAAGGGCAAGCGCCCGACGGTGCGTGGCACGGTCATGAACCCCGTCGACCACCCGCATGGCGGCGGCGAGGGCAAGAACAAGGGCAGCCACCCGGTCACGCCTTGGGGCAAGCCGACGCTCGGCTTCCGCACCCGTAACAAGAAGAAGGCCTCGACGCAGGACATCGTGCGAGGGCGCCGCCGAGGTAAGGGGAAGCAGCGATGAGCCGTTCGAGCAAGAAGGGGCCTTTCGTCGACCCCAAACTGATGAAGCGGGTCGAGGAGATGAACCAGACTCAGCAGAAGCGCATGCTCAAGACGTGGTCGCGGGCATCCACCATCTTCCCCGAGTTCGTCGGGCACACGATCGCCGTCCACGACGGCCGAAAGCACGTCCCCGTGTTCGTGTCCGAGTCGATGGTTGGCCACAAGCTGGGCGAGTTCGCGCCCACTCGTACCTACCGTGGACACGGCAATGATCGCACCTCCAGGCTGAAGGGCCGCTGAACCGATGGCAACAGTTTCACCCGAACGCGAGACCGTCAAAGCGCAGGCCCGCTATGTCCGCACATCGGCGCGGAAGGCGCGGCTGGTGCTCGAGCACATCCGCGGCAAGTCGGCGGTGCAGGCTCGCGACATCCTCGCGTTCCATACCCGCGCCGCGGCCCGTGACGCAGGCAAGGTGCTCGCCTCGGCGATCGCGAACGCCGAGAACAACAACGGCCATGACGTCGAGGATCTGATCGTCGCCGCCGCCTACGCCGACGAGGGCCCGACCCTGAAGCGCTGGCGCCCGCGCGCTCGCGGCCGCGTGAACCGGATCGAGAAGCGCACCTGTCACATCACCATCACCCTTGCCGTCGCCGAGCCGGGCGAGATCAAGCAGCGCCGGACGCGTGTCGTCACCACCCCGGCACCGGCCGCGCCGACACCGCCACCCGAGGTCGAGGAGGCTCCCGTCGAGGAAGCCGCCGCAGACGAGGCGGCGGTGGTCGAGGAAGCACCCAAGCCGAAGCGAAAGCCGCGCGCCAAGAAGCCGAAGGCCACACCCGAGGCCGAAGCGGCTCCCGAGGCCGAGGCTGTCGCGGACGCCGAGCCGGCCGCCGAACCCGAGCCCGTCGCAGCGGCGGAGCCGGAGACCGAGACTGAACCTGAGCCGACTCCCGAAGCCGAAGTTGAGGCCGAGGATCAGCCGAGCGAGACCAAAGACGATGAGGAGGCCTCCAGCTAATGGGCCACAAAGTCCATCCCGGCGGCCTTCGCGTCGGCATCATCCATACCTGGAAGTCCAACTGGTTCACCAGCAATAAGGACTTCGCGCAGTATCTGCGTGAGGACTACCAGATCCGCGATCACATCAACGGCAAGCTGTCGCATGCCGGTCTCTCGGACATCCACATCCGCAAGGACAAGCAGAAGATCACGGTCGACATCTACACCGCCCGCCCGGGCATCGTGATTGGCAAGTCCGGAGCCGAGGTCGACGCCTTGCGGCGCGAGCTTCACGACATGACCGGCAAGGCCGTCCAGGTCAACATCACCGAGATCAAGCGCCCCGAGCTGGATGCCCGGCTGGTGGCGCAGTCGATCGCCGAGCAGCTGCAAAACCGCGTGTCCTTCCGACGCGCGATGAAGCGCTCGCTCTCGTCATCGATGCGTTCCGGCGCTCAGGGTGTGAAGGTGCGCTGCGGTGGTCGCCTCGGCGGCTCGGAGATGAGCCGCTCTGAGACCTACAGTGAGGGTCGAGTACCGCTGCACACACTGCGCGCCGACATTGATTACGGCTTCACCGAGGCCAAGACCACGTTCGGTCGAATCGGCGTCAAAGTGTGGATCAACAAGGGCGAGATCATGCCCGAAGGATTCGAGCGCGACGGTCAGTCCACCCGCCTGGGTGAGGTCGACTCGCGTCGCCGACGGCGCGGTGCGCTGCCCGGCGAGATGGAGCAGCTCGGCCCCTCCAGGCCGGGCCGGCGCGAGGGTGGCGGCGGCGGCGGTCGTGGCCGCGGTCGCAACCGTCCCGGCGGCGGCGGACCTCCTGGTGGCGGCGGTCCCGGTGGTGGCGGCGGCGGCGGTGGCGGTGGAGGAGGCCGGCGGCGTCCGCCACGGCCAGCGCAGGACGCTCCGGCGCCCGACGCGTCCAAGGCCGCGCCCGAGACGGCGGCTCCCGAGGTGACGGCGCCCGAGGTTCAAGCGCCCGAGACCACCGGGGGTGAGTCGTAGTGCTGCTACCCAAGCGAACCAAATACCGCAAGATGCACCGCGGGCGACGACGAGGGCTGGCCAAGGGTCATACCCGCGTCCAGTTCGGCGAGTACGGGCTCAAGGCGCTCGAGACCGGCTGGGTGACCAACCGTCAGATCGAGGCCGCCCGTATCGCGATGACCCGCAAGATCAAGCGCGGTGGCAAGGTTTGGATCACCGTCTTTCCCGACAAGTCGATCACAAAGAAGCCCGCCGAGACGCGGATGGGCAAGGGCAAGGGCTCACCCGAGGGCT
The DNA here is from genome assembly GCA_963708725.1 of uncultured Actinomycetes bacterium. Lineage (GTDB taxonomy): Bacteria > Actinomycetota > Thermoleophilia > Gaiellales > JAICJC01 > CAVPTL01. The sequence continues at coordinate 244,270 of CAVPTL010000009.1, forward strand.
GGGTCGCAGTGGTCAAGCCGGGACGGGTCATGTTCGAGCTGGCCGGAGTGCCGGAGCCACTGGCCCGCGACGCCATCCGGCTGGCCGCCATGAAGCTCCCAATCAAGACGAAGTTCGTCTCTCGAGAGGGTGATCTCTTTGAGAGCTAGTGAAATCCGTGAGCTCACTGAGGACGAGCTCGGCCGCAAGCTGGCCGAGACCCGCCAGGAGCTGTTCAACCTGCGTTTCCAGCACGCCACCGGCGCGCTCGACAACACCGCCGCGCTCACCCGAGTGAAGCGCGACATTGCTCGCCTGCTGACGCTGGGCGGCGAGCGCAATCAAACCGTGAAGGACGTATGAGCACCGAGTCAGACACCCAAGCCTCGCCGGAGGCAGAGCGCGGCCGACGCAAAGAGCGTCGTGGCGTGGTCGTGTCAGCGGCGATGGAAAAGACGATCGTCGTGCGCGTCGACATCGTCAAGTCCCATCCCAAGTACAAAAAGACGATGCGCCGCTCGATCCGGCTGCACGCTCATGACGAGCTGGGTCAGGCCAAGGCCGGCGACATCGTGCGGCTGGTCGAGACCCGCCCGCTGTCGAAGACCAAGCGGTGGCGCATGGCTGAGATCGTCGAGGTGGCGAAGTGATCCAGGTGGAAAGCCGCTTGCGAGTCGCCGACAACACCGGCGCCCGCGTGCTCCTTTGCATCCGCATCAAGGGCGGGAGCCGGCGTCGCTATGCCGGCGTCGGAGATATCATTGTCGGCACCGTCAAGCAGGCCACCCCCAACGGCACCGTCAAGAAGGGCGAGGTGGTCACGGCGGTGGTGGTGCGTACAACCAAGCAACACCATCGCGACGACGGTACCTACATCGCCTTCGACGAGAACGCGGCGGTGATCATCGATAGTCAGCGCAACCCGCGCGGTACCCGAATCTTCGGGCCTGTCGCGCGCGAGTTGCGGGAACGCAATTTCATGAAGATCGTCTCTCTCGCTCCTGAGGTGCTTTGAACGTGGCCAAGGTAAAGATCAAGATCAGAACTGGAGACTCTGTGCAGGTGCTCACCGGCAAGGACGCCGGCAAGCGCGGCACGGTCCAGACCGTGATCCCCGAGAAGCGCCGCCTGGTGGTCGAGAACGTCAACATGATCAAGCGTCACACCAAGCCCCGCCCGGCGCCTCGGAACTCGGGCAACCAGGGTGTCATCCCCGGCGGCGTGATCGAGCGCGAGGCCCCGCTGTATGTGGCCAACGTGGCGCTCGTCTGCCCTGCCTGCGGCAAGCCCACCCGGGTCGGCTACAGGATCAACGAGAAGGACGGCAACAAGGTTCGCGTGTGCCGCAAATGCAAGCAGGACATCGATAAATGAGCGCCACCGAGATCCCCACACCGCGGCTCAAGAACCGCTACGAAGACGAGATTCGCGACCAGCTGATGGAGCGATTCGAACTGAAGTCGATCATGGCCGTACCGCGGCTTTCCAAGATCACGCTGAACATGGGCGTGGGCGAGGCCAAGGTCAACTCCAAGGCGCTGGACGACGCGGTCGAAGAGCTCGCCATCATCAGCGGGCAGCACCCGGTCATCACCCGGGCGACCAAGTCGATCGCCGGTTTCAAGCTGCGCGAGGGTATGCCCATCGGCTGCAAGGTGACGCTTCGCGGCGACCGGATGTACGAGTTTCTCGATCGTCTGATGACGATCGCTCTGCCCCGCATTCGCGACTTCCGGGGAATCAATCCAGGCTCGTTCGACGGCCGTGGCAACTTCGCCATGGGCGTTCGCGAGCAGGTGATCTTCCCCGAGATCAACTACGACGACGTCAAAGAGGTGCGGGGCCTCAACATCACGATTACGACCACGGCTCCAGACGACGAGCAGGCGCGAGAGCTCCTGCGCGCGCTGGGAATGCCCTTCTCAGGCTAAGCAAAAGGAACGGAACGGATGGCAAAGGAAGCACTCAGAGTCAAGCAGGCGAGGCCCGCGAAGTACTCGACCCGCGCGTATCACCGCTGCGGGCGGTGCGGTCGTTCGCGTGCCTACTACCGCAAGTTCGGTGTCTGCCGGATTTGTCTGCGCGAGCTTGCTCACCAGGGCGTGATTCCTGGAATGACGAAGAGCAGCTGGTGAGGAGCGGTCATGATTACTGATCCAATCGGAGACATGCTCACACGTATCCGCAACGCCAACCAGGCGCTGCACGAGCGTGTCGAGATGCCCGCGTCCGGCATGAAAAAGGAGATCGCCCGAATCCTCCAGGAAGAGGGCTACATCGACGGCTACAACGTGGCCAAGGGCGAGGTGCACGACACCCTTGTGGTCACGCTGCGGTACGGGTCGAGTCGCGAGCGCGTCATCTCGGGTCTCAAGCGCATCTCCAAGCCCGGTCGCCGCGTGTATGCACGCAAAGACCGGCCCCATCGCGTGCTCGGCGGTATGGGCGTCGCGATCCTGTCCACGTCAAACGGTGTCGTCACCGGTCGCACCGCCCAGGAGCTGGGCGTCGGCGGCGAGGTGCTGTGCTACGTCTGGTGATTCATGAGTCGTATCGGTAAAAAACCCATCCCAGTGCCCGCCGGTGTCGAGGTCGACATCCGGCCCGGCACGGTCTCTGTCAAAGGCCCCAAGGGGTCGCTGGAAGAGCGCATCTCTCCTGACATCACGGTTGTCTCGGAGGACGGCGTGCTGCGCGTGAGCCGTCCCAGCGACCGCAGCGACCACCGCGCCTTGCACGGCCTCACCCGGTCACTGGTCGCCAACATGGTGGTCGGTGTGACCGACGGCTACGAGCGCCGGCTTGAGATCCAGGGCGTCGGCTACCGCGCGGCATTGCGAGGCAACGACCTCGAGATGCAGCTCGGCTTCAGTCACCCGGTCAAGGTGGCGGCCCCCGAGGGCATCACCTTCGAGGTACCCGCGCCCACCCAGGTGATCGTGCGCGGCATCTCCAAGCAGCGAGTCGGCGAGATCGCGGCGCAGATCCGCAAGTGGCGTCCCCCGGAGCCGTACAAGGGCAAGGGCGTTCGCTACGAGGGCGAGCGCGTCCAGTTGAAGGTCGGAAAGAGGGCATAGTGGCGGTCAGGACAAAAGCAGAGGCACGGAAGCGCCGCCACCGGCGAGTGCGCAAGAAGATCACCGGCACGGCCGATCGGCCGCGGCTCGCCGTGTACCGCTCGAATCGGGCGATCGCCGCCCAGATGATCGACGATGTGGCCGGGCACACGCTGGCCGCAGCTTCCAGCCAGGAGAAGGATCTGGCCAAGATCGGTCGCGGCGAGTCGCCGTCGGCCGTCGGCAAGCTGCTCGCCGAGCGCGCCCAGTCGGCTGGAGTCAAGACCTGCGTATTCGACCGCGGGGGATACCTGTATCACGGCCGAGTCAAGGCGCTCGCCGAGGCCGCCCGCGAATCTGGATTGGAGTTTTAAACCCCGTGGCACGAACTTCTCAGACAGCACGAGGCCCGCAGCCCGAGGGTGGGCGCGAGTTGCAAGAGCGCGTGGTCAAGATCAACCGCGTCGCCAAGGTGGTCAAGGGTGGCCGGCGGTTCTCGTTCACCGCACTGGTCGTCGTCGGTGACGAGGTCGACCACGTCGGCGTGGGCTACGGCAAGGCAAACGAGGTTCCCTCGGCGATCTCCAAGGCCGTCGAAGACGCCAAGAAGAACATGTTCCAGATTCCGAAGTACAAGAACACCATCACCCATCAGATCGTTGGGCGCTACGGCGCCGGCCAGGTGCTGCTCAAGCCCGCGTCCGAAGGTACCGGCGTGATCGCGGGCGCCGGGGTGCGCGCCGTGCTCGAACTCGGCGGGGTGCGCGACATCCTGGCGAAGTCGCTGGGCACCGCCAACCCGATCAACCTGCTGATGGCGACCGTCGCGGGCCTCCAGGGTCTGAAGCGACCCGAGGATCTCGCCAAGCTGCGCGGCAAGACCGTGCGCGAAGTGATCAAGCCGCACTCCGAGGTCGTCGCCGAGCGCAACGAGGCGCTGGCTGCCACCGAGGCGCGGTCGCGGTCGCGGTCGAGGAGGCCGCGATCCGGTCGGAGGTCAAGCCCGCGACACCCGAACCGAAGAAGCTCTCCAAGAAGGCCCGTGCCAAGGCTGCTGCCGCGAAGTCAGAGGCTGCCGAGGCCGCGGCGGCTCCGCCCGTCGAGGAAGTCCCAGTCGAGGAAGCCCCCGCTGAGGAGCCTGCCGCCGAGGCGGTCGTCGAGGAGGCTCCAGTCGCCGAAGAGCCGGCTGCTGCAGAGGAAGCCCCCGTCGAAGAGCCGGCCGTCGAAGAGCCCGCAGTCGAAGAGCCCGCCGTCGAGGAGCCCGCCGCCGAGGAGCCCGCTGCCGAAGAGCCCGCTGCCGACGAGGCTCCTGCGGAGACAGAGGAAGCCTGATGGCCAAGCTGAAGATCACCCAAGTGCGTGGCACCATTCGCACCAAACCGGAGCATCGCGGCACCATGCGCGCTTTGGGGTTGCGACGGATCTCCTCGACCGTGTTGCACGAGGATTCTCCGGCGCTTCAGGGGATGCTGCGCAAGGTCAACCACCTGATCACGATTGAGGAAGTCGCCGAGTGAGCCCCGAAGAATCACCCACCCCCGGACTGACACTGCACGAGCTCAAGCCTGCCGCCGGCAGCCATCGGGCGCGCAAGCGCGTCGGCCGAGGCGCGGGGTCGGGCACCGGCAAGACGTCAGGTCGTGGCCAAAAGGGCCAGAAGTCGCGCTCGGGCAGCCACAACATGCGTCCCGGTTTCGAGGGCGGCCAGATGCCGCTGTATATGCGCCTGGGCAAGCTGCGCGGTCCCAACCACAAGAAGTCGATGCCGATGGGGCCGTTTCGCACTCACACCACCGCGGTCAACGTCCGTGACCTGGGACGGTTCGATGCGGGCGTGGAGGTCACTCCCGAGCTGCTGAAGGCCGCCGGCGTGATCAAGCACCTGCGCCACCCGGTCAAGATCCTGGGTACCGGCGAGCTCGACAAGAAGCTGACGGTGCACGCCCACAAGTTCTCCAAGCACGCGATCGAGCTGATCGAGGCCGCGGGCGGCACGGCGACGGTGATTCCCTTCGGCGGCCCCAAGGACGCGGTCGAGGCTACGCCGGTCGCGGAGCCAGCCGCCGAGCCGGAACCCGAAACCGATGTCGAGGCTCAGTCCGTATCTGAGGCCGACGAGACCGAACCCGAGGCTGAGACTGATCCCGACGCGTCCTAGGCAGGCCTGATGCTGTCAACACTCGTAAATGCGTGGAAGACGCCGGAGCTTCGAACGAAGCTTCTGTTCACGGCGTTCGTCCTTGCCGTTTACCGGTTCGGCAGTTTCATTCCCTCGCCCGGTGTCGACTCCTCGGCTCTTGCGAGTTCGCTGGCAAACCAGGGCGGTATCTACAGCCTCCTGTCGGTGTTCTCCGGCGGCGGGCTTTCGCGTCTGAGCCTGTTCGCGCTGGGGATCATGCCGTACATCACCGCGTCGATCATCCTGCAGGTCCTGACCCCGGTCTCGACCAACCTCCAGGCGCTCCAGAAAGAGGGCGAGCTCGGACAGCGGCGGATCACGCAGTACACGCGCTACCTCACGGTCGCCCTGGCCGCACTGCAGGGGCTCGGTTACACCTACGCGTTTCACTCCGGCACGCTGGGCGGGGCTGGCACCGGCAATCTGGTCAAGTTCAACGCCGGCAACGTGATTCTCGTGACGCTCACGCTGACGGTCGGAGCCACGCTTCTGATGTGGCTGGGCGAGTTGGTCACCCAACGCGGTATCGGTAACGGCATGTCGCTTCTGATCTTCGCCTCGATCCTGACGAGCGCGCCGGCGGCGATCAACGCCTGGTGGAACGGCTCGAGCTTCGAGAAGCTGTCGCTACCGCTCGTGATCTTCTTCGTGGTGCTGGCGGTGGTGTACGTGCAGGAGGGGATCCGCAAGATCCCGATCCAGTACGCCAAGCGCATGGTGGGCCGCCGCATGACCTCGGGCGGATCGACCTACCTGCCGCTTCGAATCAACATGGCCGGCGTGATCCCGGTGATCTTCGCCGCCGCGATCATGGCCTTCCCGGCCACCGTGGCCCAGCTCTTGCCATTCTCGATCGCCCATGACATGGCGAACTTCTTCACGCCGGGTGGGTGGCCGTTCCTGATCGGTGAGGCGGTGCTGATCTTTGCCTTCACGTTCTTCTACGTGGCGGTGGTGTTCAACTCGATCGAGCAGGCCGACAACCTGAAGAAAGCCGGTGGCTTCATTCCCGGCATACGACCGGGCAGACCCACGGCCCAGTACCTCGAGTCGGTGCTGGTGCGGCTCACCGTGGCCGGTGGCGCCTTCCTGGCGGCCGTCGCGGTCTTGCCGTCGCTCTTCATCAAGTACGGCGGGTTTTCGCAGGCGACCTCGCGGGCACTCGGTGGCACCTCGGTGCTGATCGTCGTGGGTGTCGCCATCGACACCATGCGTCAGATCGAGTCGCAGCTCGCCCAGCGCTCCTATCAGGGCTTCTTGAAGTAGTCAGATGCCGCTCGACTTGATTCTCATGGGACCGCCCGGGGCAGGCAAGGGCACTCAGGCCGCGCGCCTCGTGGAGCGGCTGGAGATGGATCACATCGCCACCGGCGACATGCTCCGCGCCGCCGTGCGCGAAGGCACGCCGCTCGGTCTCCAGGCCAAGGAGATCATGGCCCGCGGCGACCTCGTTCCCGACGATGTCATCATCGGGCTGATCCGCGATCGCCTCTCCACCGACGACACGTCCCATGGTTTCTTGCTCGACGGCTTCCCGCGCACCCAGGTCCAGGCCGCGGAGCTCGACTCGATGCTCGAGTCGTTGCATCGCGGCATCTCGCAGGTGCTCGCCTTCGACGTCGACCTCGAGCAGTTGGTGCACCGTCTTTCCGGTCGCCGGGTATGCCGCGAGGCCGAGCACGTCTACCACCTCGACAGCAAGCCTCCGGCCAACGACAACGTGTGCGACATCGACGGCTCGGAGCTGTACCAACGCGAGGACGACAAGCCGGACGTGATCCGCGCCCGCTACCAGAAGCAGTGGAACGAGGCGGCCGCGCCGGTGCTCGCCTATTACCGCGAACGCGGCCTGGTGACAGACGTCGATGCCGGCAGGCCGGCCGACCAGGTCGCCGCCGAGGTGGACGGGATCATCGCGAAGCTGGGGCAGTCATGATCATCCGCAAGTCAGACCGCGAGGTCGAGACGATGGCGCGCGCCGGCGAGGTGGTGGCCGAGACGCTCACGCTGCTCGAGCGTGAGGCTCAGCCCGGCGTCACGCTCGCCGCGCTCGACGAGATGGCCGAGGCCCACATCCGCAGCCGTGGCGGTGTGCCGTCGTTCAAGGGCTTCCGTGGCTTCCCTGGATCGATCTGCGCGTCGCCCAACGCGATGGTCGTGCACGGCATCCCAGGCCCGTACACGCTCGAGCCCGGCGATCTGCTGTCGCTCGATGTCGGTGTGACGCTCGACGGGTTCGTCGCCGACTCGGCCATCACGATCACCGTCGGCGAAGGCACCGAGCAGGCCAAGGATCTGATTGATGCGTGTTATGCGGGGCTCGAGGCCGCCATCGAGCAGTGCCACGCCGGGAATCGGCTGGGCGACATCTCCCACGCCGTGCAGACGGTGGTGGAGGAGCGCGGCTACGGCGTCGTTCGGTCGCTGGTCGGCCACGGAGTGGGGCGCACGATGCATGAGGAGCCGCAGATCCCGAACTACGGGCCTCCCGGCCGCGGCCCGAAGCTGGCCGAGGGCATGGTGTTTGCGATCGAGCCGATGATCACCGTCGGCGACTACAACGTCGAGGGCGGCGACGACGGGTGGGCGATTTACACCCGCGACGGCAGCCTCGCGGCGCATTGCGAGCACACGGTTGCGATCACCAAAGAGGGTCCCCGGGTGCTCACACGACGGGTACCGGTGCAGGAAACCGGCGCGCGATGATAGAGTTCTTCGCTGCTCGCGCGGGCTGCTTCGGCGTGCCCCGTGGGCGATCATCCTTTCAATCGGAGGCCCCTCGTTGAAGGTTCGACCGAGCGTACGTCGCATGTGTGAAAAGTGCCGCATTATCCGCCGCCACGGCAACGTGCTGGTCATCTGCACCAACCCTCGGCACAAGCAGAGGCAGGGCTGATGGCACGCATCGCCGGCGTCAACATTCCCCGTGAAAAGCGGGTCGAGATCGGTCTCACCTATATCTTCGGGATTGGCCGGTCCACTTCGAACAAGGTTTTGAAGGAGCTCGATCTCAACCCCGACACCAAGGTGCGCGACCTGACCGAAGAAGAGGTCGCCCGCCTTCGCAATCACATCGACTCAGAGTTGATGGTCGAAGGTGACCTGCGCCGGGAGCGATCCCAGAACATCAAGCGACTCATGGAAATCGGCTGTTACCGAGGTCTGAGGCATCGCCGTGGTCTGCCCGTGCATGGACAGCGCACGAAGACGAACGCGCGAACCCGCAAGGGGCCCAAGAAGACCGTCGGCAAGCAGCGCAAGAAGTAGCCCAGGAAAGGACTGAATGCCTCCCGCACCACGCAGAGGCGGCACCCGAGGACGGGTACGCCGCAAGGCCCGCAAGAACATCGCCATCGGCCAGGCACACATCAAGACGTCGTTCAACAACACCCTTGTCGCGCTCACTGACAAGGAGGGTGGCGTGATCGTGTGGAAAAGCGCCGGAGCGGTTGGGTTCAAGGGCTCGCGCAAGTCGACGCCGTTCGCCGCTCAGGTGACCGCCGACGCCGCTGCACGCGAGGGCATGGAACACGGCCTCCAGAAGGTCGAGGTGTTCGTCAAAGGCCCCGGTTCGGGTCGCGAGACCGCCATCCGCTCGCTGCAGGCGGCCGGCCTCGAGATCCTCGGAGTCAAGGACGTCACGCCGCAGGCTCACAACGGCGTCCGCCAGCGAAAGCGCAGGCGCGTCTAGTGGCCCGCATGATCGCCCCCAAGTGCAAGCAGTGCCGCCGCGAGAACATGAAGCTGTTCCTCAAGGGCGAGCGCTGCCTCACCGAGAAGTGCGCCATCGAGCGCCGCGCCTACCCGCCGGGTGAGCATGGCCGCGGCCGTATCAAGCAGTCCGAGTACCTGCTCCAGCTGCGCGAGAAGCAGAAGATGCGCCGCTACTACGGCGTGCTCGAGAGCCAGTTTCGCACCTACTACGAGAAGTCCACCCGTCGCAGCGGCATCACCGGCGAGAACTTCCTGCGGATGCTCGAGCTGCGCCTCGACAACGTGGTGTACCGGCTCGGCTTCGCTGCATCTCGCACGCAGGCTCGCCAGCTGGTGCGACACAACCATTTCGTGGTCAACGGCAAGAAGGTCAACATCCCCTCCTACCAGGTGGCGCCTGACGACGTGATCAGCCTGCGCGAAGGCTCGAGCGCCAAGGCGGTCGTGACCGACGCCACCGACCTGACGGCGTCCGTCTCGCCGTGGCTTCAGGCCGATCACGACAATCTCACCGGCAAGGTGCTGCGCCTGCCTGACCGGGTCGATATCGATACCCCGGTGCAGGAGCAGCTCATCGTCGAGTACTACAGCAAGTGATCCGACATCCACGTGCTTCGGGATCGGCCCGGAGTTGCGTGTTCCGACAGAAGCGAGTCCGCACACATGCTTGATTTCATTCCCAAGATCACCTCCGAAGATGCCGACCAAAAAGTCGGTACCTTCGTCGTCGAGCCGCTTGATCGCGGCTTCGGCTACACCTTCGGCAACAGCCTGAGGCGGGTGCTCCTGTCGTCGCTTGAAGGGGCCGCCGTCACGTCGGTCAAGATCGAAGGCGTTGCGCACGAGTTCACGTCGGTTCCCGGCGTGCGCGAGGACGTGATCGACGTCATCCTCAACCTGAAGGGCCTGATCTGCCGCCTCCACGGCGACTCGGGCGAGGTCGAGGTGCAGGTACAGAAGGATGGTCCCGGCACCGTCAAGGCCTCTGACATCGAGGCGCCTGCCGACCTCGAGATCCTCAACCCCGACCTGGTCATCTGCCATCTGGCGGAGGGCGCTCGGTTCGAGATGACCCTGACCATCGCTCGCGGCCGCGGCTACGTCCCCGCCGAGGGCAACAAGGGCCCCGAGACGACCATCGGCGTGATTCCGGTCGACTCGATCTTCTCACCGGTGCGGCGTGTGCAGTACGACGTCGATCCCGCTCGCGTGGGTCAGCGCACCGACTTCGACAAGCTCAAGCTCGAGATCACGACCGACGGCTCGATGACGCCGAAGGACGCGGTCAAGGACGCCGCCGAGCTCCTGATCAAGTACCTGTCGATCTTCACCGACATCGACGCCGCCGACCTCGCGCTTCGGCCCGAGGCGACCGGCACTGAGGCCGCCGCCCCCAGCGCTCACGGGATGGAGAACATCCTGATCGAAGAACTCGAGCTGGGTGTGCGCAGCTACAACTGCCTCAAGCGCGTCGGTATCGAGACGATCGGAGACCTGCTCGCCAAGAGTGAGGCCGAGCTGGCGGCTATCCCGAACTTCGGGAAGAAGTCGATCGAAGAGGTAAAGGAGACGCTGGCGACCCACGGGCTCAACCTCAAGGGGTCGGAGTGAGGCACCAGCGCAAAGGCCGGAAGCTGGGTCGCGACGCCTCGCATCGCAAGGCGCTCTACTCGAACATGGCCGGTGCCCTGTTCGAGCACGGTCGCATCAAGACGACCGAGGCCAAGGCCAAGGAGCTTCGGCCGATCGCCGAGCAGCTGGTCACGCTGGCGCGTAAGGACGCGACCGACGTGCAGGCTCAGCGCCAGGCTGTCGCGTTCCTGAGGTCAAAGGATGCGGTGCACAACCTGTTCCATCAGGTGGCGCCGCGGTTCGTCGATCGTCCCGGTGGCTACACCCGTATCGTCAAGCTCGGCCCCCGTCAGGGCGATGCAGCCCCGATGGTGTACCTGGAGTTCGTCGACCACCAGCCTTGATCTGCGGCTGACCGTCGCCTACGACGGCACCGACTTTTCCGGATGGGCGGTGCAGCCGGGGTTGCGCACGGTATGCGGCGTTCTGGCCGAGGCGCTCGACGTCGAGCCGTCGGCGGTGACCGTGGCCGGTCGTACCGACAAGGGCGTCCACGCGGTCGCCAACGTCGCGGGGGTACGGCTCCCGCGGTTGCTTCCACCGGCGGCGATCACGTCTTGGCTGCCGGCTGACGTGGCGGTCACCGAGGTGTCCGAGGCCCCGCCGGGTTTCGACGTCCGCGGCAGCGCCACCGCGCGCAGCTACGTGTACCGGATCAATCCTGGCCGGGTTCCCGATCCACTCCGGCGTCGGTTCGAGGTGCACCATCCGCATCGAGTCGACCTCGAGGCGCTTTCGGCCTGTGCCGCACACCTTGTCGGCACGCACGATTTCACCGCTTTTACGCCGAGCGAGACGAAGCACACCTACTTCGTACGTACCGTCTCGCGTGCCGAGTGGCTGTGGGTCGACGATCGGCTGGAGTTCCACATCACCGCCGATTCGTTTCTCCGCCACATGGTGCGCGTGGTGATGGGCACGATGCTCGAGCGTCCCGACCCCGCGCTGTTTGCACGACTCGTCGCCGGCGCTCCGCGCTCGGCGGCCGGTCGCACCGCCCCGCCACATGGTTTGACGCTCCTGTCGGTCGCCTACGATGGGTTTGCATGAGGATCCTGCTCACAAACGACGACGGAATCACCTCGCGCGGGCTGTTCGAGGCCAAGGTCGCGCTGGACGAGATCGCCGACGTCGCGGTGATCGCCCCTGACTCCAACCGCAGCGCGATCGGCCGCGCGATCACGGTGTCGCGGTCGCTGACGGTAACCGAGGTGGAGCTTCGCGACGGCACGGTGGGCTATGCCACCGACGGCACGCCGGTGGACTGTGTTCGCTTCGCCGACCTGGGTCTCGTCGGCGAGCGCCCTGACCTGATCGTCTCGGGCATCAACTACGGCGTCAACCTGGGCGACGACGTGACCTATTCAGGCACGGTTGCAGCGGCATTCGAGGGAATTGTCCTGGGCATCCCGGGGATCGCAATCTCGCAGCAGAGCGTGGATCAGACCGTCGATTTCAAACGCCGCGAGCTGTATGACTTCGCAGGCGCGGCGACGTTTCTGAAGACGCTTGTGGGTGAAGTCGGCAAGCGGGGACTGCCCGACCGCACGATCCTGAATGTGAACGTGCCTCCGCCACCAGTCAAGGGAGTGGCAGTGGGCCGGTTGGGGCGGCGCATCTACCGCGACCGGCTCGACCTCGAGTCCGACTCAGAGGGGCGGCGCAGGTACAGCATCTATGGGGACGATCCGTCGTATCACGACGAGCAGGGCACCGACTTCGAGGCGATCGCGCAAGGGCTGATCGCGGTCACACCGGTGCATCTCGATCTCACCAGCCAGTCTGCCCTCTCCGAGATCGCGAGCTGGTCGCTCCAGGGTGAATAACGGTGCCAGGCACCGTTATTCACCTACTCGGCTTGACGCAGCAGGTCGGCCAGGTCGAGCGCCGCGGTGAACATCGCGACCTTCTCGCCGGGGGCAGGCTCGGGCCACTGATCTTTGGGGCGATCCCAGTAGAGCTCGACCCCGTTCTGATCGGGATCGTTGAGGTAGATCGCCTCGCTGACTCCGTGGTCGCTGGCGCCGGTGATCGGCCAGTTGGCGTCGCGTAACCGCGTCAGCGCGATCGCGAGCTGCTTGCGTGTCGGATAGCGGACGGCGGTGTGGAACAGGCCGGTGGTGCCGCGCGGGGGCGGCGATCCGCCGAGTGACTCCCAGGTGTTGAGCCCGATGTGGTGGTGATAGCCGCCGGCGCTGATGAATGCCGCCGAGTCTCCGAAGCGCTGCATCAACTCGAAGCCGAGGATGCCGCAGTAGAAGTCGAGCGAGCGGTCGATGTCGGCCACCTTGAGGTGGATGTGGCCGATGTCCACCCCGGGGTCGAGCACATATCCGTCGTCGAGCGTTGCCATCGCGAGAACCCTACTACGACCCGCCTGCCTGGCTCACCGCCACGTACAGGCCAAACAGCATCAATCCGGTTGCGATCACCGCGATCCCGACGTCGGTGACCGATCGCCGTCCCTGCTTCCCGGCGTACATGGGGTAGACCGCGAACACCATCGCCTGCGACAGGTAGAGCGCCACCAGCGAGCCTGTGAGGGCGTGGTCGTAGATCTCGCCGGGATCGGACAGGGCGAGTGCGGCGCCGAGCACAAACAGCGCGCCGATCCCAAGCGCTGCGCGTCTCAGGTCGACGCCGGTAACCGCGCGGATGACTCGGGTGAGAGCCACGTACTCCGCCACGATCACACCGACGGTACTGGCCGCTGCGAGCGCGAGCACGGTGACGGCCAGGCGATGGCCAGAGACGATCTCGGCGACCGTGTATCCAGGCGTCTCGAGGATCGCGATCTGGGTTTGGGCGAACTGGTTCAGACCGATGGCGGCAAAGATCAGGAGCGCCGCGACAGCCGATACCGAGAACACGAGCGTTCGGCGCACCGTGCGCGACCCACCTTCGACCTCTCCGCCGAGAAACAGTGGCAGGCTCGCACATGTGAACAGGAGCGCCACGTTGGCGGCGCCGCGCGGCAGTTGCATCCCGGAGGAGTGCGGCCCGAGTGACGACCCCACCGATCCCGCGTGGCTCAAGATCGAGAACCCAAACACGACCAGCACGATGATCTGGGCGACGGCGACCAGCCCCAACGTGATCAGTACGGCGCGTTCGACCAGCACCAGCCCGGCGATGATCGCGATCGGGAGCAGCAGCTGCAGCCAGCCCCGGTAGGGCTCGAGGCCGGGGAACGCGACCGGCAGGATCTCGTACACGACCTGCGTGATCGTGGCCGGGAGGTACAGGAAGTAGCTGATGATCCAAAACAGCGCCTGGGCTTTGGCCCAGCGCGGGCCGGCAGCCTGGCGTACGAACTCATACAGGCCGCCGTCTGATGCGATGTGCTCGGAGTAGCGGTACCAGACGAGCAGCGCGGGCACGAACAGCAGCGTGCCCGCGGCAACCACCAGTCCGGTCGAGCCGATCGCGGAGTCACCAACCGCGTCGGGGACCAACAGCGCAACGAGTGCGAGTGGCCCCCCGATCGACGCGAGGGCGAACCCGAGGTAGACGGGTCGCGAGACCCCTGTGCCTATGAGCTGACCGTCACCTTCACGTCCATGCCCGCAGCCTTGTGGCCGGGCACCGAGCAGAAGAAGTCATAGGTGCCGTTCTGAAGCGTCACCGTGAGCTTCTTGGTGCCGGACGGGAAGGTGGGCGTCGCCGCGTCCGAGACCCCGGGGCCGCTGATCGTGAGGTTGTGTGCGGACGGCCCGTTGTTGGTCACCACAAACGTGTAGGTGCCCGCCGACATGGCCATCTTCGGCATGGTGATCGAGAAGTCTTTGAGACCGACAGGGACGGTCGTGCCCGAACCTCCGCCGGATCCTCCTGCGGACGCGGAACTGGTCGACGACGAGCTCGAGCTCGATCCGCACGCGGCGAGCACCAGCGCCATGGCGCCAACTGCGACTGCGACGGTGAGCGAGCGGCTGAGATGTAGGTGAGTTTTCATGTGGGAGGTACGACCAGCTGGGGGGATCGGTTTGTCAACCGCCCCAACCATCTAGCATTCCGCGGGATGGCAATCACCCTTGATTCGGTGGGAACTCGGCGCTGGCGCGAGGGCTGGCGACCAAACGTCTGGCTGTTTGACTTCGACGGCACGTTGGTCGACTCCGTGGAGCTAATTCTCGACTCCTACCGCTACGCGACCGCCCAGGTTCTGGGCGAGACTCCCAGCGACGACGTGCTGCGTGGCTACATCGGCCGCCCGCTCAGCGATGTGATGCCGCTGCTTGGCGGTGAGCAGGCAGAGCAGCTCAGTGACGTCTACCGCGCGCACAACGCGACTCGTCACGAGGCGCTGCTGGCGCACTACCCCGGCATCTCCGAGCTGCTCGCGGGCCTCGTGGAGGACGGCCGCACGATCGGGATCGTCACCTCCAAGCGCCGCGACGCCGTCGACCTGGCGCTCGATCTGCTGGGGATCACCACCGCCTTTGACGTGGTCGTGACCTACGAGGACACCGATCGCCACAAGCCGCTGCCCGATCCGGTGCTCGAGGCGCTGCGGCGGCTCGAGGCCGAGCCGGTCGATGCGATCTATGTCGGCGACACAGCCTGGGACATGCGCGCCGGACGCGCCGCGGGCGTGCTCACCGCGGCCGTGCTGTGGGGCGTGGCGGGAGCCGAAGAGCTGGCCGCCGAACAGCCCGATCTGACGTTTGCGGCGCCCGCCGAGGTGCTGGCGGCGTGAGCGCGGCGGCGAGGATCGACGAGCTGCGCGAGCAGCTGAACGAGGCCAACCACCGCTACCACGTGCTCGATCAGCCCACGATCGACGATGGCACCTACGACGCGCTCACGCGCGAGCTCCGCGCGCTGGAGTCCGAGCACCCCGACCTGATCACGCCGGACTCGCCCACCCAGAGGGTCGGCGCGACTCCTTCGGGCGACTTCGCCGAGGTCACACACCGCCAGCCGATGCTCTCGCTTGCAAATGCACGCAACGAGGACGAGCTGCGAGCCTGGGTGCAGCGCACCGAGCGCACGCTCGACGGCGCCGAGACGGTGTGGGTGGTCGAGCCCAAGATCGACGGTCTCGCCATCTCACTCACCTACGAGGATGGAGTGTTCGTGCGGGGGGCAACCCGTGGTAACGGGGAGGTGGGGGAGGACGTGACGCCCAACCTGCGCACGATCTCGAGCATCCCGCTGCGCCTGCGGCTCGACCCGGGCGAGGTGCCACCATCGGTGGTGGAGGTGCGCGGCGAGGTGTACCTCCCGCTACAGGGCTTCGCGCGAGTCAACGAGGAGCGGGCTGCCGCCGGCCTTCCGACCTTCATGAACCCGCGCAACTCGGCGGCTGGCTCGCTGCGCCAAAAGGATCCGGCGATCACAGCAGGGCGACCGCTGAGGGTGTGGATCTATGCCGTCGGCTACCGCGAGGGGCTGGAGCTGGGCTCCCACGTTGAAGCGCTCGATTGGATGCGCGCACACGGCTTGCGCGTGTCCGACCAGATCACGACTCACACCGAGGTGGATGCGGTGGTGGCGGCCTGCGCCGCGTGGGAGACGCGCCGGGCCGAGCTCGACTACGACATTGACGGCGCGGTGGTGAAGGTCTCCTCGTTCGAGCAGCAGACGCGGCTCGGGGTCGTCAGTCGCGATCCCCGCTGGGCGATTGCCTACAAGTTTGCCCCGACCACGGCGACCACCACGCTTCGCTCAATCGTGGTCAACGTTGGTCGCACGGGGGCGCTCAACCCGTTTGCCGTGCTCGAGCCGGTGGTCGTCGGCGGGGTGACGGTGTCGCTCGCGACGCTGCATAACGAGGAGGACATCAACCGCAAGGACATCCGCGAGGGCGACACCGTGATCGTGCAGCGCGCGGGTGACGTGATTCCCCAGGTGGTGGGCCCGCTGATGGCCGAAGGGGAAAAGCGGAACCCGCCGTGGAAGATGCCCACGCACTGTCCCAGCTGCGGCACCCCGGTCGAGAAGCCCGAGGGCGAGGTCAAGCATCGCTGTCCCAACCCGGCGTGCCCCGGTCGCGGCCTGCAGCACCTGACGCATTTCGTCTCGCGCGGTGCCATGGATATCGACGGGGTGGGCGAGAAGCTCGTGCTGCGGCTGGTCAAGGCCGGGCTGGTCGCACAGCCACCGGACTTCTACAAGCTGACGATCGACGATCTGCTTGCGCTCGATGGCTTTCAGGAGAGGTCGGCGACCAACGTCATCGACTCGATCACCGGCTCGAAGGAGCGGCCGTTTGGGCGGCTCCTGTTCGGGCTTGGGGTGCCGCATGTCGGCTTTGTGAATGCTCAGCTCTTGGCCGACTCGTTCGGTTCGATCGATGCGCTGATGGCCGCGACCCCCGACGAGATCGCCCAGGTCGAGGGGATCGGCCCGATTATCGCCGAGGCGGTGGCAACCTGGCTCGCCGATCCCGACAACCTGTCGATGGTCGAAGGGCTGCGCGCCGCGGGGGTGACGCTCTCAGGGCCGGTGCGCGCTTCGCAGGAGCAGGTTGCGGACGCCCCTTTGGCCGGTCAGAGCGTGGTCGTCACCGGCACCATCGAGGGCCACACCCGCGAGTCGATTGGCGAGCTGCTCGCCGCACACGGAGCCAAGGTCACCAACTCGATCTCGAAATCGACCAGCTTCCTGCTCGCCGGCGAGGGGGGAGGGTCGAAGCGGGCAAAGGCCGAGAAGCTCGGGGTCGACGTGATCGACATCGAGGAGCTCGAGCAGCGGATCGGCGGGAGCTAGGCCCGCGACCCGGCGAGGAACTGGCAGATTCGGTCTTGCAGGTTATGGGCCGCCAGGATGTTCATGCCCTCGCGGTTCATGATCATCGAAAACAGGATGCGGTGGCCGTTGGCAGCGGTGGCAAAGCCCGAGAGCGCCGAGGCATCGTCGAGGGTGCCGGTCTTTGCGATCACCGTGCGGTGGGCGGGGCCGGTTCGCATGCGATGTCGCAGGGTGCCGTTCACGCCCGCCACCGGCAGCGCGGCGTGGTAGGCCGTGGCCCAGGGCCGGGCAGCGACTTTTCGCAGCAGCCCGACGATCTGAGCGGCTGACAGCCGGTCGCCGGTCGAGAGTCCTGAGCCGTCATAGATCCGAGCGGACGTGAAGCTGAGTCCCAGGTCGTGAATCGCGTTTCGCACGGCGTGAACGCCATTGGCGGTGGTCCCCGGCCTGCCCCCGCGGACGGCCAGGTCCTTCAGCAACACCTCGGCGTAGTAGTTGACCGAGTTTCGATCCATCTGACGAATGAGCCGCGCCATCGTCGGTGAAGTCTCGGTCGCCACCACATGGACGGTCGACGGCCGCACCGCCGATCCCGCGGGGCCACCGATCTTCACGCCCGCGCCGATCAGCGCCGCCCGAAACAGGCGCGCGGCATGTTGGGCGGGATTCGGCGCGGCCTCGGGTGCCCCGAACGTCCACAGATCCATGTTCGCCGAAAGCGCCGAGATCGGCGGGCAGTCGCGCCAGTACGAGGGCTTCCAGAAGGGTGCGGTGCGGCGCTTGTCAAAGCGGCTCTCGTCGCCGATTATGCGGCCGGTCACCCTGGTGATGCCCGCGGCCCGCACGGCGGTGGCGAGCTGGTCGAGTCGGCCGGACGAGCCGCCCCAGGCCTTACGCGAGAACGTCCCGGTCGAGAGCGACGGGTCGCCCCCACCGACGAGCCACAGGTTTCCGTGAAGCGTCCCGGCCGAGAGTGATCCGCCGGTCATCACCTGGGTCGAGAGCCGCGTCGCCGTCCCGTAGCGAAGAAGCGCGGTCGCGGAGGTCACGAGCTTCATGTTCGAGGCCGGCTTCAACACGGTGCTGGCACGGTGGTTGGCAACGAACCTGCCCGTGGTGCGGTCGAACACCAGGAGGGTGGTGTGCGCGCCCGCGAACTTGGAGTGCGCAATCCAGCCGTTGATCGTCTGGTTGATCGTTGCCGCGCCCGCGTTGGGGACGACCACGGCCAGAGATACGACAACCGAGGCTGCTACGGCGCGGAGCATGTTTGTCAGATTACGCGACGCTCAGGTCGTCGCGGGGAAGAACCGTCGGCTGGGCCCTGCCTAGCCCGAGACGGTGGTCTCCTGGACGACTGCTGAGAACAGGAACTTGTCGATCTTTCCGTGGTAGATGGGCACTGCTTGCTCGTGGCAAAGGCGGACGACGTCGTCACGCTTGATGCCGGTTTCTTTGGACAACTCTTCGGGCGTGAGGTGATTTGCCATTCGTGCTCCTTTTGTGCGAGAACGAAAAAACCCACCGAGCGCGGGCTCAGTGGGCTTCAGTTTCCCTCCATCGGTGAGCGGAGTGCGTCCAAGATCAGGCCGGCTCCGCTTCAGTAACCATGGTCACAGACTACCCATTCGGGCGGACGTCGTCAACCGAGCCAGACCGGACGGAACCAAGCGGACTAGACGGGATTCGGGACGTCGATGAAGCGGTGTTCGACGCCAAATCGCTCCGAAACCAGCTCCCCAAGTGCTCGTGGTCCGAACACCTCGGTGGCGTGGTGGCCCGCCGCGATGAAGTGAATTTCCGCCTCGCGGGCGCGCGCCATGGCCGGCTCGTTTGGCTCACCGGTGATGAATGCGTCGGCCCCGGCATCGGCAGCCGCATCGATCAATCCGGCGGCGGCGCCGGACACGATCGCCACTTTTCGGACGCGCTCTGGACCGTGGAGAAACGCGATCGGATCAGGGCTGATCGCAGCGCGCACGCGCGCGACCAGCCGCTCGGGCGAGATCGAGGGTTCGGCTCGGGCGATGAATCCGACCGGCGGCTCCCCCGGCCCACCGAATGCGACCGGTTGATCGAGCTCGAGCGCATCGCAGATCAACGCGTTATTTCCGACTTCGGGATGGGCGTCGAGAGCGAGGTGGTAGGCAACCAGCGACAGGTCGTGATCGAACAGACAGCGCAGGCGCTCCTTCTGGCGCGCACCGATCCGCCGCGGGTCGCTCTTCCAGAAAAGGCCGTGGTGGACGAGCAGCATCTGCGCGTCGGCATCGGCGGCCCGCCGAAAGAGCTCGAGCGACGCTGACACGCCGGATACGACCCGGGACACGTTCGCGGCGCCCGGCACCTGCAGGCCCACCGGGAGATAATCCGGGTAGGCCGCGATGTCGAGGTAGTCGTCGAGGAAGTCGACGATCGCGTCACGGTCGGCCATCGGGATCACACTACCCGAACGGGTGGACCTTCCAGACCACCCCTAGACGCCGATCTCCAACTCGTCCATAGTCGCCCCATGAAGGGTGGGCGATCGCTCGGCCAGCGGCTTGCTGGCTACGAGGTACCCGACGATCAGCGGATCGAGCGCTCATCGTTTGACCACGTACACATGCGCGGCCTCCGTCCGAGGATCGACGCGGTGCTCGACCAGGCCGTCGCCATCTTCGAGCTGGATCGGCTGCTGTACGACATCGAGGTCGAGGCCCAACACGAGTGGCTTCGCCGCATGATGGCGTTCGACGCCTACTGCGCGCGCCGCGACCGCGATGCCCGCCGCGCCGCCGATGGCGGGACCGGCACACCTCCTGTGCGATAATCCGCGCTCTCCGGGGCGTGGCGCAGCCTGGTAGCGCGCACCGTTCGGGTCGGTGAGGTCCCGAGTTCAAATCTCGGCGCCCCGATGAGGTGGAGCCGCCCAATGCGCTTCGGTTGGGCGGCTCCACGACCTTTTGGCAGCACAGTGGGGTGGTCGAACACCCAGCGGCCACGGAAACTGGGCTAAACTCGGTTTTACTCCGACCAGGTTGTGAGAATGAAACTGTTCCGCCCACCGCCATACCCGGTCATCCTCTTCGCCGCTGCGGCCGCAGGTGTTGTCGCCGCCCAGTGGGTGGCCGACCGTGAAGCTGCCGCCGCTCGGCTTGCCGCCGAACTCGCGGCCCAACCGACCGAGCCGGGCGTGAGCGAGAACGACGCCGTCGAGGTCGCTGCTCCGCCGATCGATGAGCCAGAGCTCGTCGTCGAGGAGGTGGCGGCCGACGACTGGGATGCCGACGCGGAGTGGGAGGGTGAGCTGGCCTACCGCGTGCTCAGCGATCAGGGTGCGTTCGACGTCGAGGAGATCGATCTTCCTGCGACCGAGGTGGAGGCCGAAGCCGAGCCGATCCGCGAGCTCGAGTTCGCGCAGGTGCTCGCGGAGAAACCACGCGAGAGCGATGAGATCGAGGCCACCGAGGCCACCGAAGTCGCCGAACATCACGAGCCGGAGCCGGAGCTGGAGCCGGAGCTGGATCCGGATCCCAGCGAGTTCGCAGGGCTCCCTCGCCAGGCCCTGTTCGAGATGGCCAAGGAGCTGGGCGTCCCCATGAAGGACCTGATCGTGATGGACCGCGAGCAGCTGATCGACGCGATCGAACGGGCGGCTCCCGACCGCGTTCGCACGTCCCACTGACGCGAGTTTCCGGTTAGGCCTGTCGGCGCTGAGCGCGCCAGGCCCTCACCCGCCGCCAGCCCTCGGCCGAGCCGACGAGGAGGAAGGCGAGCCCTGCACCCACGAGCAGGCCCAGCCACGGGTTGTCCTCGAACGCTCGCCCGCCGAAGTAGCCGGCGAGGCTCGCCTGTGCCGCCCAGATCAACGCCGCCGCAGCGTCGAAGGCCATGAACCGGACCCAGCGCAGCTTCAGGAGGCCGCAGGCCAGCACCACGACCGTGCGGCCTCCCGGCACGAATCGGCCGATAATGATGAAGTACCCGCCGCGCTCCTGCACCTGCGCCTGGGCCTTGTCGACTTGCGCTTTGCGATCGCCGGTCAGGAGTCGTTGCGCCACTCGGCTCTTGCCCGCCGTGCGGCCGACCCAGTAGCCGGAGTTATCGCCGATGAATGCGCCCACCGCCGCGGAGATCAACACCAGCTCGATGCTGAGGTGCCCGGTACCCGCGAGCACGCCGGCCAGGATCACCGCGGTCTCGCTTGGCACCACCGGGAACAGCACATCAAGGGCCGCCAGCCCAAGGATCAGCGCGTACGTCCAGGGTGAGTCTGAGACGAGGTTTGCGAGCGAATCGAAGGCGTTTGTGAGTGAGAGGAGGGTTAGCACCACGCGTGGAAGGTAGTGGATCGGCCCCGCTGCAACCGGCGGGCATGTCTAGGATGGTGACGTGAACGAGGCCGTCTGCAGCCCAGCCATCACCGTCGCTGATCTGCAGGTTGATCGCGGCGGCCGTCCGGTATTGAAGGCATTGACGCTGGACATCTCAGCCGGATCGGTGACCGGGCTGCTGGGCCCGAGCGGGTGTGGCAAGTCGACACTGATGCGAGCTATCGTCGGCGTCCAGATCGTCGCGTCGGGGGCCGTGACCGTGCTCGGTCAGCCCGCCGGCTCGCGAGAGCTTCGCCGTCGGGTTGGATACGTGACCCAAGCGCCCTCGGTGTATGGCGACCTGAGCGTGGTGGAGAATCTCAAGTTCTTCGCCGCCGTCGTGGGCGCCGATCGGGCCCGTATCGGCGAGGTCGTCGAGACCGTTGGCCTCGGCGGTTTCGAGGACCGCGTGGCCGGCGCGCTCTCGGGCGGCCAACGATCGCGGGTGTCCCTCGCGACCGCCCTGCTCGGCCGGCCCGATGTGCTCGTGCTCGACGAGCCCACCGTCGGCCTCGATCCGGTGCTGCGCGCCGAGCTGTGGCAGACGTTTCACGATCTGGCGGCACGCGGGACGACGCTTTTGGTCTCGAGCCACGTCATGGATGAGGCCTCCGAATGTCACTCGCTGCTTCTGATGCGTGACGGGGCGCTGCTCCGTCACACGACACCCGACGACTTGCGTCGCGAGACCGGCGAGGCCGACATGGGGCGAGCGTTCCTGGCAGTGATCAAACGGGCGCCCGCGTGAGTCCCCAGGTCACCCTCGCGATCGCCCAACGGGTGCTGTGGCAGATCCGTCGCGACCCACGGACGATCGCGATGCTGCTGGTGGTGCCGGTTGTACTGCTCACGCTCCTGAAGTTCGTGTTCGAAGGACAGGCGAGCACGTTTCAGGCCATCGGTGCGCCCATGTGCGGTCTGTTTCCGTTCGTGATCATGTTCCTGATCACCTCGATCGCGATGCTGCGCGAACGCACCACAGGCACTCTGGAGCGACTGATGACGCTGCCCATGGGAAAGCTCGACCTGCTCGCCGGGTACGGTCTCGCTTTCGGGTTTCTGGCGACGATCCAGGCGATCGTCGTGTGCCTCGTCGGTTTTCTCGCGCTTGGCCTGAACGCCGCCCACGGAGCGTGGCTGGTCGGGCTGCTGGCGATTGCCAACGCCCTGCTGGGGATGGCACTCGGCTTGTTCGTGAGCGCGTTTGCCCGAACCGAGTTTCAGGCCGTTCAGTTCATGCCTGCGTTCATCCTTCCGCAGTTGCTCCTGTGCGGCCTCTTCATCGAGCGTAGCGAGATGGCGGCGCTGCTCTACTGGCTGTCGTTCGCGCTACCGCTCACCTACGCCTACGACGGCCTGGCCCGCACAACCAGTCCCGCGCCACTCGGCTCGCACTTTGCCTGGGATGTTGTCGCTGTCATCGGCTTCACCCTGGCATCGCTTGCTCTGGGCGCGGCGACGCTCAAGCGCAGGACCGCCTGAGCGCTACTGCGAGTAGCTCTCGAAGAAGCGGCCGATGCGGGTGATCGCGTCTTCGAGATCGCTGACCGGGGGCAGTGTGACCAGCCGGAAGTGGTCGGTCGTGGGGATGTTGAACGCCGAGCCATGGGCGATCAGGATCCGCTCGCTGCGGAGCAGGTCGAGTGCCATCTGCTCGTCGTTTGCGATCGGCAGCACGGCCGGGTCGATCCGCGGGAACGCGTACAGGGCGCCCAGGGGCTTCACGCACGACACTCCCGGGATCGCGTTGAGAAGCTCCCAGGAGCGGTTTCGCTGTTCCAGGAGTCGCCCCCCGGGGAGCACCAGGGCCTCGATCGTCTCGGGGCTCTCGAGTGCGATCGCAATCGCGTGTTGTGCCGGAACGTTGGGGCAAAGCCGCATGTTGGCGAGCACCGTGAGCCCCTCGAGATAGCTGCGCGCCTGCTCTCGAGGGCCCGAAACCACCGCCCAGCCGCTGCGAAACCCGGCCACGCGGCTCGATTTGGAGAGGCCGCTCATCGTCACGCACAGGACGTCGGGGGCGATCGCCGCGGTGACCACGTGCTCGGCGTCGTCGTACAGAATCCGGTCGTAGATCTCGTCGGCAAAGAGCACCAGGCCGTGCCGCTCGGCGATCCGTGCGATCCCGGCCAGAAGCGCTTCGGGGTACACCGCGCCGGTCGGGTTGTTGGGATTGATGACCACCAGCGCGCGCGTTCGAGCTGTGATCCGGGCCTCGATGTCCTCGAGGTCGGGCAGCCACCCAGACGCCTCGTCACATCGGTAGTACACCGGCCGTCCGCCGCAGAGCGTGGTTACTGCTGTCCAGAGCGGATAGTCAGGCGCGGGGATCAGCACCTCGTCGCCATCGTCAAGCAGTGCCTGCAACGCCATCTGGATCAGCTCGGACACCCCGTTTCCGATGTAGACGTCGGAGACGTCGATGTCATCGACGCCGCGGCTGCGGTAGTCCGCGACGATCGCCTCGCGGGCCGAGAGCAGGCCGCGAGACTCTCCATAGCCGACCGAGCTTGGCAGGTTGGCGACGATATCGCGCAAGAGTTCGGGCGGTGCTTCGAATCCAAAAGGGGCGGGATTGCCGATATTCAGCTTGAGGATCACGTGACCCTCGCGCTCCAGCGCAAGCGCCTCCTCCAGCACGGGGCCACGCACGTCGTAGGCGACGCTCGCGAGCTTCTTTGACTGCACGATCTGCATGGCCGGGGAACCTACTCACTACAGTTCGGGTCATGCGCCGCTCTCTCGATGTGGTGGTCGATCGGCTCGCGGCGTCCCTCACCCGCGCGACCGAGGCTGCGCTTCGCGGTGTCATCACCCGCCGCGGACCTGCGATCGAGCGCGCCGGCGATCGGCTGCGCAAGAAGCATCCACACCTGGGCCGGGCAAAGCTTTCACGAGTCGCAATGGGGAGACGCGCGTTGCACCTTGCAGGCACGGGGGCTGCCAGCGCGATTCCCGCGATCATCCCCGGCCCTGGCACCACCGCCGAGGTCAGTGCAGCCCTCGGCGATCTCGCGCTTCTGACCGCCGCCCAGATCGAGCTGGTGCTGACGATCGCCTACCTGTATGACCGGCCACTGGCCGACCACGAGGCTCGGCGCCTGGATGTGCTGATGGCACTCGGCGTTGATGCCGGCGTCGTCAAGCTGGGACGCTCGGGTGTCGTGACCCTCGCCGGCGAGAAGATCCCGCTCTCGGAGTTCGACGCGGCGTCGATCGACGTGCTGGCCGCACGCGTCAACCGCAAGCTCGCGACGCAGGTGGCCTCGCGGCTGGCCCGCCGCCGCGCACACGTCATCATCGGACGTGAGATCCCCGTGCTCGGGATCGGGATCGCAGCGACCTACAACCTGTGGTCCACCCGCACCATCGGGGTTGCCGCGATCCGCTACTTCGAGCACGTCAGTTGAGGCTGGGATCCTCGGGCATTGATGCGACCAGCCGGTAGCGCGAGCCCTTGCGCTTGAGCACGCGGTTCCAGAGCGTGGAGCTGTCGTCGGAGAACACGTCTCCGGGAAGCGCCGGCTCGGTGAACCACGCCTCCTCATCGAGCTCGCCGTCGAGCTGTCCCTCACTCCAACCGGCATAGCCCGCGAACAGTCGCACGCGTGCGACCCCGTCGAGCATCTCGTCGATGTCCTCGCCCATGTCGATTGGCGCGATCGGCCCGACCAGTCGAGCATCATCGTCCTCGGGCATGTCGCTGTACTCGGCCAGCGCAATCACCGCCTGCGGCTGTACCGGCCCACCAACGAACACCTCGTCGTCCTCGGCCACCACGCCCTCCAGGTCGGGCACCGCGTCGGCGGCCGAAACGCCGCTGGGGCGGTTCAAGACGACCCCGAGTGCGCCCTCGGCGGTGTGCTCGAGAATCAACACCACCGAGCGGTGAAAGTTGGGGTCTACCAGCGCCGGTGTGGCGATCAGCAGATGACCTTTGAGCGAGGGGGATTCGGCCATCCCCGAAGTTTACGGTCGTGCTATGAGGCGCGCACCATCGGGCTGCCCGTTCAGCAGGCCCTGCGCCCACATCCAATGGCCAAACCGGGTCCATGCCTGCCGGTTCAGCGCCGAGGTGCGAAGCAGGCGAAGCGTCGCCGGCACGCTCTTGTCGATCTGGCCGAGGTAGTCGCGGGAGCTGTGCGCGCGCATGATCGCGACCGCGTCCTGAGGATGTGCCCGCGCCCACGCGGTGGAGGCGGTCAGCGCTGCCACGAACTTTCGCACCGTCTTTCGGTACACGGGGTCCTTTTTCATCCGCGGGCGGTTGGCGACGATCACGAGCTCGTCGTAGCGCGGCACGCCATATTGGTCGACCGGGAACACCGTCGTTGCCAGGCCATGCGCCCGGGCCTCAATGCCCTCGATGTTCTGGAAGCCACCTGCGATCGCATCGACCCTGCCCGAGAGCAGCGCGGGCAGCAGATTGAAGCCCACCGTGACCAGGTGCACCGAGTCGGCGGGGATACCGGCCGTCTTCAGCATCGTATTGACATAGGCGGTGGTCGAGGTGCTTCCGTCCACGCCGATCGTCTTGCCACGCAGGTCGTTGATCGTGTGAATGCCGCGGTCGGTGCGCGCGATGATCGAGTTGAGCGCCGTGGGTACGAGCGCGGCCACCGCAGCCACCGGGATCTCCTTCTGAGCGGCGTAGAACACCTCCGGTTCGTACGAGACGCCGAGGTCGGCGCGGTTGGCGCCGACGAACTTGATCGGATCCGACACGTCGGCGGGTGTCAGCGGGGTGACGTCGAGGCCGGCCCTGGCGAAGAAGCCCTTGTCGATGCCGGCGTAGATGCCGACGTGGTCGGGGTTCGGGTACCAGTCGAGCGCCAATGTGACCTTCGTCGGCCCCGTGGTCGCCGAGTCAGTCGTCGTCGACGAAGCGTCGCCGGAGCTCCCGCAACCGGCGGCAAATAGCGCCACGGCGAGTGCTATCAGCGTGACCGGAAGGAGGTGGTGAAGTCGTGATTGCATCGCTGCATCCCTTCGCTGGCATTACCCAGATCAGGTTCGCGGGTCGGCACATTTCTGCGCCCTCTCAGCCCCTGCGGGACTCCCCGGCAAACGGTTCGTATGTGGGCAGACTATCGCGGCTGGCGCGACCAGGGCGCGACCACCCGCTGCACCACGCCAACTCCCCAAAAGAGGATCAGCGCGAGCATCGCAAGCACGAGGACAGCAGCCCCGATCAGGGCGGTGTCGAACTGATCGTTGGCCTCGCGGATCGTGAACCCAAGCCCGGCGGAGGAGCCGACGAACTCGGCGAACAGGGCCGCGATCGCCGTGTAGGAGGCGGCCACCCGCGCGCCTGAGAAGATCGACGGAAGGGCCGCGGGAAACTCGACGCGGCGAAAGATGGCGGCGTCGCCGGCGTGCAGAGTGCGCATCATCCGCCGGTATTCGGGATCGACGCCCTCGAAGCCGTCGATCGCACCGACGGTGATCGGAAAGAAGCAGACCAGCGCGATGATCACGAGCTTCGGCGCGAGGCCGAATCCCAGGTAGACCACCAGCAGCGGCGCGAGCGCCACCAACGGCACACTCTGCGACGCCGTCAAGACGGGGTAGAGCGCGCGTCGAAGGGTCGCCGACCGGTGAAGCACGGTCGCGGTGCCAAGCCCGGTCACGATCGCAAGCGCAAACCCGGCGATCATCTCGCCAAACGTGTGCAGCGCATCGGTGAAGAGGCTCGAGCGCTCGTCCCACAGGGTGCTGAGGACGTCGGTCGGGGAGGGCAGCAGGTAGTTGGGCACGTTTCGCAGATCCACCCACGCCTGCCAGGCCAAAAACAGCGCGATCAGGACGACCACCCAACCGAAGCGCCTCATCGCAGCGCCTCCAGCACGCGGGCGCGCACCGCGCCGAGCTCGGCCGAGTCGCGCTCCAACCGGCCCGAGACCTCCATCACGGGGTGACCGGGCCGCGCCGAGAACACCACAACTCGGTCGCAGACGACCAGCGCCTCCTCGACGTCGTGGGTGACCATCACGACCGTACGCGACTCCTCCGCCAGGGCGTCGACCAGCCAGTCCTGGAGCTCGATCCGGGTGATGGCATCGAGCGAGGCGAACGGCTCGTCGAGCAGGAGCAGAGGCTTCTCGGCCAGCAGGGTGCGCACGAACGCGACGCGCTGGCGCATCCCACCCGAAAGCTCCCAGCTACGCGCTCGCTCGAACTGCTCGAGATCAAACCGGGCGAACAGCTGTCGTGCGCGTTGGCGAGCTTCACCGCGGCCGACGCCGGCGTTCTCCAGGGCGATCGCCGCGTTTCCGAGCGCATCGCGCCAGGGCATGACGAGGTCGCGCTGGGGCATGAGGGCACCGTCGGCCGCGGTCACCGTGCCGCTGGTGGGAGCCTCGAGGCCCGCGATCAGGCTGAGAAGCGTCGATTTGCCGCAACCGCTCGGCCCAACCACGCCGGTTACCTCACCGACCGCGACATCCAGCGACACGTCGCGCAGAACCTCCAGATCGCCGTAGCGGTGCGACACCGCCTCGATCACGACGGCGGCTGTGGGCTCAGCTCTCGAGCTGGGAGATCTCGCAGCTTCCTGGGTCACGGTCGTCTCGGAAGCGTAGGAGCTTTGCGCCATGACGGATCCGGCGGCCGCTGCGATGGTCGAAGCTGACCTCCACGACCAGCTCGGGCCGAAGCGAGCGCCACTCCAGATCGCGCTCGGAGCTCCAGCGGCTGGGAGCGGCCGAGCCGTGCTCGCCACTCTCGTAGGGTGCCAGCTCGCCGACCAGCTCGTGTGCGCGCTTGGCGCTGAATGCCGAGGTGTGGCCAACGACGCGCAGCTCGCCCTCGGGGTCGTACAGGCCGAGGATCAACGAGCCGACGGTGCCCTCGGCCTTGCCGGGACGCCAACCGACCACCACGGTGTCGATCGTGCGTACCCGCTTGATCTTGAACATGCCGTCGCGCTTTCCCGGCACATACCGCGCGTCGGCCTTCTTGGCCATCGTGCCCTCGGCGGTCTGGAGCCAACCCTCGGCGGCGGCCCGATCGCCAAGCGGCGTCAGCTCGATCTCTTTTGGCGCCTCCTTTTCGAGCCGTTTTCGCCGCTCGGCAAACGGCGTGTCCAGCAGGCTCTCGTCGCCGATTGCGAGCAGGTCGAAGGCGATGAAGGTCGCGGGAGTCTCCTTCGCGAGCATCTGTACCCGCGACTCGGCCGGGTGGATCCGGCCCTGGAGCGTCTCGAACTGCTCCTCGCCGTCGGCGTCGCGAATCAGCAGCTCGCCGTCGAGCACGTAGCGGCCCTTCGGGAAGCTCAGCTCGGGGAAGTACCGGCTCATTGGCTTGCCGTTTCGCGATTGCACGAACACCTCGTCGCCGTCGACGAACACGATCGTGCGGAAGCCGTCCCACTTGCGTTCGAACAGCCAGCCGTCCCCATCGGGAAGCTCTGCCGCCGCCCGAGCCAGCGCTGGCCCGAGCGGCGGTGAGATTGGAAGAGTCACCCCGCCATCGTACTAGCGGCGCGAGGCGGCCAGCAGGTATGCGAACTGGATGATCGAGATCAACGCGGCGACCACGTAGGTCATGGCGGCGGCGGTCAGTACCTTGCGGGCAACCGGCGCCTGCTGCTGGGAGATGATCCCCTGCGAGGTCAGAAGGCCCATCGCCTTGTGGCTTGCCCCGAACTCCACGGGCAGCGTTACGAGCTGGAACACCACGATGAACCCGAACAGGATTGCGCCCACCCAGGCGAACTGCGGGTGTCCAAAGATCAGCCCGAGAAAGAAGATCGGCATCCATGCGTTGGATGCGAATCCGACCGCCGGGACGATCGAGCCGCGCAGCCTGAATCCGGCCTCGTGCTTGTTGTCCTGAATCGCGTGCCCGGTCTCGTGGGCGGCCACGGCGACCGCGGCCACCGAGCTTGATCCGCCCACCGGCTCAGACAGCCGCATCGTCTTGGAACGGGGGTCGTAGTGGTCGCTGAGTTGTCCAGAGATGCCCTCGACCGACACGTCGTGGATGCCGCTTGCGTCAAGCATCCGCTGGCTCACCTGCGCGCCCGTCATGCCGGACGACGCCTGGATCTTTGAGCCTTCGGCGAACGAGCGCTTCACCCACGCCTGCGCGCCGAGTCCGAGGATCAGGGGAATCGCGAGAAATACAATCAGGTATGTCATTTGGCGCCCTCCTTAAAGGCGCTGTAACACTTCGATGACACCAATTCTACCGCGACTCCAATCGTCTGGATGTGCTCGTACAAGGCCACGCTAATGTTCTTCACATGGTGCTTCAGGACCAGGTGCAAGATCTCCTTCAAGCGGCGTTTCCAGGCGGGGTTGTGACGGTTACCGACTTCGGTGGCGGCGATCACCTGTCGGCGTACGTGCGAGCGCCGCAGTTCGAGGGTGTGTCGCTCATCAACCAGCACAAGCTGGTGTACGCGCCGGTACAGCACCTGCTCGACGACGGCAGCATCCATGCTCTCAAGATCAAGACGGAGGCGGGCTCATGATTGTTACCGAAGACCAGATTCGCGAAGAGGTGCTCAAGGCGATTGGTGAAAACCGGGTGATGCTGTTCATGAAGGGCACTCCCGACATGCCGCGGTGCGGCTTCTCGGCCCAGAGCGTGCGCTGCCTCGACGAGGTCGGCGCGGAGTACGCTGCGATGGACATCCTGCCCGATCCGCGGATCCGCCAGGTGCTCTCGGCGCACTCCAATTGGCCGACGATTCCCCAGCTGTTCATCGACGGTGAACTCGTTGGCGGCTGCGACATCATCACCGAGCTGTATACGTCGGGCGAGCTCGCCCAACTGGTTGCCGCCGAAGCCGCATAGCACGGCCGCGGTGGTGGGCGCAGGCGTGATTGGCCTCGGCGCCGCTCGCGCTCTGGCCGATGACGGCTTCGCCGTGACCGTGTACGAGCAGGATCGCGTGGGCTCGAAGCTCGGCTCCTCGCCCGGCCGGTCGCGGATCTTCCGGCGCGCCTATGACGACGCCGCCTACGTGCGGCTCGCGGTGCGGGCGAACGAGGAGTGGCGAAGGCTCGATCAATCGCTGCTCTGCACCAGTGGCCTGCTGCTGCACGGATCCAGCGCGTCGGTGTGGGCCGAGGCGATGGAGGCAGCCGGACAGCCGGGGCGGTGGCTCGAGGCCGCAGAAGCGCAGGCGATGATGCCCGAGGCCCGCTTCGCCGGGCCGGTGCTGCTCGATGCCGATGCCGGCGCCGTGATGGCCGACGATGCGCTTCGGGCTTTGGCTCGCGACGTCGAGGTGCGCGAACGCACCCATGTCGAGGATCCGCGCGAGCTCGAGGCCGACGTGGTCGCCGTGTGCGCCGGGCCATGGCTCGGGCGAATGTTCGACCTGCCGTTGTGGTCGAGGATCGAGCAGGTGTCCTACTTCGCGGGGGCGCCCGACGATCGTCCGGCGGTGGTGCAGACCGGCGGAAACGGCCAGAATCATTACTACGCCCTGGTCGCCCCGGGGATTGGCTACAAGGTCGCCGAGGGCGAGATTCGCGGTGAGTGGGATCCCGACCGCCCCGATCGGCCGGTGGAGGCCGACGTCACCGCGCGGCTCGTCGAGTACGTGCGTGAGGCGTTCCCCGGCCTTGATCCCGAACCAGTGCACTCCGAGGCCTGCCTGTACACGCACAGCCCCGATAGCGACTTCATCCTGGACACCATCGACGGCGTGATCGTCTGCGGCGGGGATTCGGGCCACGCCTTCAAGTTCGGGCCGCTGCTGGGTCGGCTGGTTGCGGACATGGCGCAGGGAAGGGCGCTGCCGCCAGAGGCGGCGCGGTTTCGTTGTGACAGACTCGCCGTATGAGTCTGCTCGACCACGACGCCTGGGAGATTGCCGCGGCTGTCCGGTCGGGAGAGGCCAGCGCGACGGAGCTGACGGAGGAGTCGCTCGCTCGCCTGTCGGCCGACTCGCTTGGCGCCGTGTGGCTCATCACCGAGGAGCGCGCGCGAGCTGAGGCGGCCGCGGTCGACGCCACGCTCGCCGCTGGGCGTGACCCGGGGCCGCTGGCCGGGGTGCCGGTCGGGTGGAAGGATCTCATCGACACCGCCGGGATTCGCACGACCTACGGCAGCGCCATCTATGCCGAGCACGTACCCGACCGCGACGCCGATGTCGTCGCCCGCCACGCCGCGGCGGGCGCGATCACCGTGGCCAAGCTCGCCACCCACGAGCTGGCGTGGGGTACCACGACTCAGAACCCGCATTTCGGCGGGTGCCGAAACCCGCACGACCCCACCCGCGTTCCTGGAGGATCGAGCGGCGGATCGGGTGCCGCCGTGGCCGCGGGGATGGTGCCGCTCGCGCCGGGTACCGACACCGGTGGCTCGATTCGCTGCCCGGCGTCGTGCTGCGGCATCGTGGGGTTCAAGCCCACCTTTGGCCGGGTCAGCCTGGCCGGTATCCATCCGCTGTGTTTCTCGCTTGATCACTGCGGCCCGATGGCGCGATCGGTGCGTGACTGTGCCCTCTCGCTCGAGGTGATGGCGGGACCGTCCGCGCGTGATCCGCGCACCCCGGCGGTGCCTGTGGAGCGCTATCGCGACGCGCTCGGCTTTGGAGTGCGGGGCATGACGGTTGCCCTCGCCGAGCGATTCTTCTTCGAATCCACCGCGGCCGATATCGCCGCGCCGGTGCGTGCCGCGGTCGAGATCCTCGGCGGCGCGGGCGCAACGCTGACCGAGGTCGACCTGCAATGGCCCGTCTCCGGGCCTGATCGGTTCACCTTCTACGACGCCGAGCAAGCGGCTGTGATGGCCGAACACTGGCCGGGGCGACGCGACCAGCTGGGGCCCGACGTCGCGCGCGACCTCGAGGCCGCCGAGTCGATGACGGCGACCGAAGCGGGCGGCTGGGCGCTGGCGGTGCTGAACTACCGCGCCCGCTGCCTCGAGCTGATCGAGGCATCCGGGATCGACGTGATCGTGACGCCTACCCAAGCGTTCACCCCGCCCAAGATCGGCACGCCCACGATCGAGTTTGCCGGCGAGTCGACGGACGTCACCGTCGGCATGTGCGGGCTCACCGACGTCTTCAACGCGCTCGGCTGGCCGGCCATCACGGTGCCGTGCGGCGTGGACTCAGCCGGAATGCCGGCCGGGATCCAGATCGCGGCTCCGCCGTGGCGAGAGGCCGATTGCCTCTCCGTTGCGGCGGTGGTGGAGGCCGCGCTACGCTGATCTGACCGGGAATCTGGGAGACCCGGTAGGCGTTAAGAGAATAGGCGGCCTTTGCCGATCATCGTAGGGGGCGCTGTAAACCCCTGCCCGAAACCGGAATTCGCATGACGAACACATTTGACACTCCAATCAGCCCCGCAGTCCGCCGCCTGGCCATCAGCCAGGGGCTGTCGCTGGCTGGCCGCGGAGCGGCCACCACAGCGCTGATCTGGGTCGTCTTCGATGCCACTCACTCGTCGTGGTGGGTGTCGGTCGCCATGCTCGCGATCTTCGGCGTTTCCACGGCGGTCTCGCCGTGGACCGGGCACATGGGAGACCGATATGACCGGCGCCTCGTGGTCATGGTCTCGGCTGGCCTGGCAGGCCTGGCGTTCCTCGCCAGCGCCGTCCTGGTCGGCGTCGGCCTGGTCGACCTCGTGATCGCGATGATGGTCGCCGCTGCCGCCACTCAGGGAGCGCTGGGCGCCGCTGTCCAGGGCGCTGTGCCAAACCTTGTGGCCGAGGACGACCTGGGCCGCGCCAACAGTACGCTCGGTGTGTTCAAGAGTGCCGGATTCATGCTTGGACCCGGCATCGGCGGCATGCTTTTGGCCGTTATCAGCCCCGCGGGTGTGTTCGTCATCTCGGCCGTGATCATGCTGGCCGCATCCGCGCTGATGATGGGCGTCCACGAGCGGCTCCAGTCCCATGCCCGCGACGAGTCGGTCGGCGGCCGCATGGACGGATACCGCCAGCTCATGGCCGATCGCTACATGCGCCGGCTCACCGTTGCCTGGGCGCTTGTCATGGTCGGAATCGGCCCCGTGATCGTGGCGGAGGTCACCCTTGCCCACCAGTTCCACGTGGGGTCGCTCGGCTACGGCCTGATCGCCGTGGCCTGGGACGGCGGCGGGGTTATTGGCGCCCTGCTCGCGGGTCGTCTGGTGATGCGCAAGTTCGAGCAGCCGGCGGTGGTGATCGGGAGCCTCGCGATCGCGGCCGGCTTCGCCGTGGTCGGTCTCGCACCGGTGTTTTGGCCGGTGCTCGTCGGCATGATGATCGCCGGCGTGTTCGACTCGTTCGGCACCGTCGCTGCGCAGAACATCATCCAGCGCCGCACCCCCAACCTGATCCAGTCACGTGTATCGGCCGCCCTCGACGCCGTCGTCCTGGGCGCGATGGCCGCATCCTTCGCACTCGGCGCTCCCCTGATCGCACTGTTCGGCGCGCAGGGGACATATCTCGTGTCAGCCGCAATCACCCTCGTCGGCGCCATCATCCTGCTGCCGACCATGCGACACATGCCCGAGCAGGTCAACGTCGCGCACCGCTCGCCGGTACGGCGCGCCAGCATGCCGCGGATGCGAGTGCCGCTCCAGCGGCGCCCAGGATCGCTCAAGCCGTCGAAGCCGGCGAATCGCCGGCGGCGGCCACAGCGCCGCCGGCGGGACTGAGTCCGCCCTCGAGTTGGCGCCGCTTGCCGCGGCGAAACTCGGCGATCATCGGGAAGAGCAACACGCTCAGCATGCCCGCGCCGATCAGCGCGGATGCGGTGTAGGGCCGCATCTTTCCGGTCGCGACGCCGATATCGGCGATCGCCACCACGATCGGCAGCTGGGTGGATGTGAGCAGTGAGAAGTCGATGCGGTCGGAAAGACTTGGAAGCGCCTGTCGGTAGATGAAGAGTGCCGGCAAACCTCTCGCCACCCAGAACATCGCGAGGAACAGCGGCAGACGCCACAGCGCAGGCTCCGTCCCCAGCGCTGTCAGGTCGAACGTGACCCCGGTAACGACGAAGAACACGGGGATGAACACGCCAAACGCGATCGCGTCGAGCTTGTGGTCGAGCTCGACGCGGTCTTTGCCGGCCGCCAGCGACACGATCACGCCGGCGGCGAACGCCCCCAGCACCGCGTCGAGGCCGACGTGCGCGGTCATGAACACCAGCAGAAGAATCAGGCACACCGTCAGCCGGATCGGCAGCTGAGCGCTGGTGTGCATCGAGCGCCCGACCACCCGCATCACATTGGGCGGGTGGATCTTGAGCGCGGTCACGGCGATCACCATCGCCAGGGCGATGAAGGTCAGGATCGCGCCGATCGACGAGGCCGCGCTGCCAGACGAGAGCAGCGTCGAGACCAGCACGATCGGCCCGAACTCACCCACGGCCCCGGCGCCCATCACCAGCGTGCCAAACGGCGTGGAGAGCTCGTCGTTGTCGCGCAGGATCGGCATCAGCGTCCCCAGCGCCGTGGTTGTGAGAGCCACGCCCACGAGCAGCGAATCCAACACCACGCCTGTGCCCTGCAGAAGGGTTCCCAGCGATAACCCGATCGCGATCGACATGAACCAGGTCACGAGTGCGAGCGCGGCCGGGCTGCCCTGGATCCGTTGAAAGTCGATCTCCATGCCCGCCATGAAAAACAGAAACGAGAGGCCGAGCGTGGAGAAGAACGCAACCACGGTCGTCTTTTCGGCCAGGTCGAACACTTTCGGCCCGATCAGGATCCCGATCACGATCTCGATCACCACCGGCGGTACACGTGGGCCAAACAGCAACCCACCGAGCAGCGGCGCAGCCGTCGCCGCCAGAATGATCACCAGCATGGCCTGGTCGTCACCCACGGTGAGCGACCCTACACCGCGCGCCGAGATGATCGTCCAGGGATACTGCGCCCATGGCTGCGATCATCGGTGTCGACGTGGGCGGGACGTTCACCGACGTCGCGCTCGTACACGAGCGACGGCTGATTCTGGCCAAGGTCTCGACCACGGTGCCCGACCAGTCGTTGGGGGTGCTGGCGGGTGTCGCCGCCGCACTCGAACAGGCGGGGCTCACGCCGCGCTCCGTCGCGCACCTGGGCCACGGTACGACGGTTGCGACCAACGCGCTTTTGGAACGACGCGGCGCGCGCACCGCGCTGGTAACCACCCGCGGCTTCGGCGACCTGTTGGAGCTGGCCCGCCAGACCCGTCCCCATCTCTACCGGCTCGACCAGGCGCCGCCGGCGCCGCTGGCCGAGGTCACCGCCGAGATCGACGAGCGGATGGGGCCCGACGGCGTGATCACACCGCTCGATCCGACCTCGATCGACGCGGCCGCGCGGCGGCTGCGGCGAGCCGGCGTGGAGGCCGTCGCCGTCTGTCTGCTTCACTCCTACGCCCACGGTGAACATGAACGCGCGGTCGCGGGCAGGCTCCGTGGACTGCTTGGCGGTGTCCACGTGGTGGCGTCGATCGACCTCGCGCCGGAGATGCGCGAGTACGAGCGGGCTTCGACCACGGCGGCCGACGCCTACCTCGGCCCAGTGGTTGGTCGCTACCTGAGGCAGCTGGGTGCGGCCGCTGCGGTCGTGGGCCTACCCACGCCGTTGGTGATGCAGTCAAGCGGCGGGCTCGCCGAGCTTTCGGAGGCCGCCGACCACGGCGCGCGGCTGCTGCTTTCGGGGCCGGCGGGCGGAGTCGCGGCGGTGGTCGCCGGGGGCGCCGTTGATGCGGTCAGCTTCGACATGGGCGGCACCTCCACCGACGTCTGCCTGATCCGCTCCGGCACGGCCGAACGATCGCCACAACGGCTCGTGGACGGCCTGCCCGTGCGCCTGCCCCAGCTGGACATTCACACCGTGGGAGCCGGCGGCGGCAGCATCGCCTGGATCGACGAGGGTGAAGCACTGCGGGTCGGTCCGCGATCGGCGGGGGCCGATCCCGGGCCGGCCTGCTATGGCCGCGGCGGCACGCTGCCGACCGTGACCGACGCAAACCTCGTGCTCGGACGGCTCGACCATCGGGTGGAGCTCGCCGACGGGTTGCGGCTCGACCCCAGGGCGGCGCGCACCGCCGTGGCGAGCGTCGCGGCAGGGTTTCGCGGCCTTGCGGCGGCCGCCCGCGGGATCCTCGCGGTCGCAAACCAGGAGATGGTGGCGGCGATCCGCGTTGTCACGGTCGAACGCGGCCACGACCCCCGCGACCTCGAACTCGTCGCCTTCGGCGGCGCCGGGCCTCTGCACGCCTGTGAGGTCGCCGATGCGCTTGGGATCCGGCGGGTTTCGGTGCCCGCGGCGGGTGGTGTCTACTCGGCGCTTGGAATCGCGGTTGGCGATCGCCGTCGAGACGCCGTCGCGGGGGTTGTCGCTGCGCTCGATTCCCTCACTCTGACCGAGCTTCGGCGGCTGGCACCGTCGCTTCCTCCGGTGCGTGGGGCGGCCAAAACGGTCGCGTGTGACCTGCGCTACCGGGGGCAGGCGTTTGAGCTGACTGTGCCGCTCGAGCCGGCCCGTACGCTCGCCGAACGGTTCCATGAGGCCCACCGCGAGCGGTACGGGTTCGCAGATGAGTCGGGCAGAATCGAGCTGGTTGCGGTACGGGTCTCATCGACCGTGCCCGGGCCGGAGCTCGGCGTCGTCACAGACGGCGGCCGGCGGGTGCGGCGAGGCCCGCTCTCGATCGCCATGGATGGGGCCACGCTGTGGGTGGCAGACGGCTGGCGGGCACGTCCAGCCGGGCGTGGCTGGGAGCTCGAGCGATGATGGACCCGGCGACGCTTCGGGTGATGTCGGCCGCGCTTTCGGGAGTGGCCGAGGAGATGGGGGCCGCGCTCATTCGTGCCGCCCATTCGGCCAACATCAAGGAACGCCGCGACTGCTCGACGGCGGTGTTCGACATCGACGGGCGGATGGTCGCCCAGGCCGAGCACATCCCGGTTCATCTCGGTGCGATGCCCGACGCCGTGGCGGCCTGTCGTGCGCTCGATCCCCAGCCCGGCGAGCTGATCATCGTCAACGACCCGTACACCGGTGGCACGCACCTACCCGACATCACGCTCGTCTCGCGGGTCGGCGATCTGGGGTTCGTCGTCTCGCGGGCACACCACGCCGACGTCGGTGGGATGCAGCCCGCCAGCATGCCGGTCGGCGCGCGCGAGCTGATCCAGGAGGGTGTGGTGATCCCGCCGGTGCGCCTGACCGACGATCTGCTGCGGGTGGTGGTCGCAAACATGCGCCGGCCCGAGCAGCGGCTGGCCGACCTGCGGGCTCAGGTTGCCTGCCAGGAGCTGGGTGCTGTGCGGCTGCGCGAG
The DNA here is from genome assembly GCA_963708725.1 of uncultured Actinomycetes bacterium. GTDB lineage: Bacteria > Actinomycetota > Thermoleophilia > Gaiellales > JAICJC01 > CAVPTL01. The sequence goes on from CAVPTL010000009.1 coordinate 282,106, forward strand.
CTCGCCGAGCGCCACGGCCAGGACATGCTTCGGCGCGGGATGGACGAGCTGCATGCGTACTCGGAGCGCCGCATCCGGGTGGCGCTTGCCCGGCTACCCGACGGCCGCGGAACCGCGTCGGGCGTGATCGAGGGCGACGGCATCACCCGCGCCGACATCACAATCCGCGCGACCGTCGAGATCGCGGGCGACCGCGTGGCCGTCGACTTCGAGGGCACCGACGCCCAGCAGCCGGGGAATGTCAACTGCCCGATCACCGTGACCCGCTCAGCGGTGTATTTCGTGGTGCGCGCGGTGTGCGATCCCGATATTCCCGCCTCCGGAGGGGCATATGCACCCGTCGAGGTGACCGCCCCGGCGGGATCGCTGGTCAATGCTGGGCCACCCGCGGGCGTCGTTGCGGGAAACACCGAGACCTCGAGCCGGATCGTGGATGTGGTGATGCGCGCCTTCGGTGAGCTGATCGAGACCCGCGCCGACGGCCAGGGCACGATGAATAACGTCACCTTCGGGACGCCCGGATTCACCTACTACGAGACACTCGCAGGCGGCCAGGGCGGATCACCTCGAGCCGCCGGGCCATCTGCCGTGCACGTCGCGATGTCGAATACGCTCAATACGCCGATCGAGGCACTCGAACGCGAGTACCCCCTGCGGATCGAGCGCTACGCAGTTCGGCGCCGATCGGGTGGCGCCGGTGCGCACCGCGGCGGTGACGGGGTCGTTAGGGTGTACCGCGTGCTCGCCGATTGCACCCTGGGGTTGATGACTGAGCGTCGCGGCCACCGTCCAGCCGGCGCCGCCGGCGGCGCGCCGGGAGCCGCGGGCGCCAACATCTTGAACGGTCATCGGCTACCGGCGAAGGTGTCGCTCGAGCTGGTGGCCGGCGACGTGCTCGAAATCCGAACGCCAGGCGGCGGTGGTTGGGGGATGTCGTGATGTACGACGGCGGAGAGCCGGGGATTCCCGATCCCGTGCCGGGGGCGGTCGAGCGCGTGATCGTCGTCGGCGCCGGTATCGCGGGGCTGGCGGCGGCCAACGCGCTGACCGCGGCCGGGATCGACGTGGTCGTGCTCGAGGCGCGCGACCGGATCGGCGGGCGGCTGTGGACGGCCGACGTCGGCGGGTCGCCGATCGACATGGGCGGGTCATGGATCCACACACCGATCGGAAACCCGCTGAAGGCGTTCGCCGATCAGGCCGATATCGCCTGTCGGCCGGGGAACTTCCTCCTCGAACTGTCCGCGTATGACCGGCACGAGGGACGGCTGATCACCGACTCCGAGCTGATGGCGATCATCACCACGCTCTTCGTCGACTTCCCCGAGGCCCAGCCGGCGCTCGCCGACCGGCTTGGCTCCGGGGCGTCGTTGGCGCAGGCGGCCGACCTCTTCATCGCCGATTCTGGACTCGAAGCCGAGCAGGCCCGGAGAGTGCGGGCCAGCATCAAGTTCTTCTTCGAGGCCGATGCGACCGAGTACCTCGAACTTCAGCCGGCGCTGGCCGAGCACGAGTTGGTCTCCTACGAGGGCGATTATCTGGGCGACCTGCCGGTTGGCGGGATGGGGTGGGTGACGGCTGCGATGGCCTCGGATGTGGATGTGCGGCAGAGCGCCCCCGTGTCAGCCGTTGCCGTCACGCCCGGTGGGGTGGAGGTAACGACCGCCGACGGCACCGTTCACCGCGGCTCGCACGCGATCGTGACCGTGCCACTCGGGGTTCTGAAGCACGGCGACATCGAGTTCTCGCCGCCGCTCGAGCCGGAGCGGCTGGCATCGATCGAGCGGCTGACATTTGGGCGGTTCGAGAAGGTGGCGCTGCGGTTCGACCGGCCGTTCTGGCACGACGCCGAGATCTCGCACCTGGAGGTGTTCCCCCGCGACCCGCAGGGGTCGGTGGTGGCCATCCTCGATATGGACGCGTTTGGGTGCGGCCCCGCGTTGGTCGCGTTCGTCTTCCGAAGTGGCACCGACTGGCTGGATCACGCGACGGCCGAAGAGGCCGCGGCGATGGTGTGTGAGCTGATGGCAGAGGCGACCGGCCGGCCGTGCCCCGAGCCGACGGCGGTGTTGGTGTCGAGCTGGGGCGCTGATCCCTACAGCCGGGGCGCCTACTCGAGCATTCCCCTGGGAGCGAGCGAGGCCGACGTCAAGCGCCTGGCGCAGCCGGCACACGGCCGGGTGCTGTTCGCCGGTGAGGCCACCTCTGCGATTCGGCTGGGCTTTGCCGACGGCGCGATGGGCACGGGCGTGCGCGAAGCCAAGCGGCTGCTTCGGGTTGATGCGGTCGAACTCACCACCTGATGTCCACGATCGCCCCACCCGAGCGAAAACAACGCCCTCGTTCCGGCGATCCTGGAAGCGGCAGCGGGCGGCCGTGGCTGGTGGTGGTGCTGAACGACAACCACAACACCTTCGAGGGCGTCGCCTTCGCCCTGGCTCGGACGATCCCGGGGGTGACATACGACCGCGGGATGGAGTTCGCCAATCGCATCCACTCGAGCGGCCGTGCCGTCGTGTGGTCGGGTGAGAAGGAGCGGGCCGAGCTCTACCACGAGCAGCTCCAGGGCTTTGGGCTGACGCTGGCGCCGCTTTCGAGCTCGTGATCCTGGTCCCTGGGGTGCATCCCTGGACGTTCGTGCTCGACTGGGAGTGGATGCTGGCGATTGCGATCGTCGCCGTCGACTACGCCCTGGTCGTGCGGATGCTCGGACGCCGCGGCGTTCCGACGCCGTGGTATCGAATCGTGAGCTTCGCCGCGGGGCTCACCCTGATCGCAGTCGCGCTGCTCTCGCCGATCGAGCACCTGGCGCTGACCTCGATGGTCAGTTTTCATCTGCTCCAAAACGTGATCATCGCCGACTGGGCGCCACCGCTGCTCGTGCTCGGGCTGACGCCGGAGATGTTTCGGATGGCGGAGCGCCACACCGTGTGGCGGGCGGCGACGACCCCGTGGTTTGCGCTCGTCTTCTGGCTCTTCGCCTGGTACGGGCTGCACCTTCCAGCGTTCTACGATTACGCGTTGCGACACCACTGGGCGCTCGGATTCGAGCATCTGATCTTCGTGCTCGCCGGGCTCGTGTTCTGGTGGGCGCTGCTGTCGCCGGGGCGGATGCGCCCGCCCGCGCGGCTTGGGTATCTCGTGATCGCGTTCTTTGCGGCCTCGCCGCTCGCGCTCGGGCTCGCGCTGGTGCAATCGCCGACCTACGACTTCTATGCGCACACGCCCAAGCTGTGGGGATTCTCGGCACTGCGTGACCAGGAGGTGGGAGCGATCGCAATGGCCGTCGAGCAGGCCGCGATCCTGTTCGCCGCCTGCGCAGTTGCGCTCGCGGCGGTGATCGACCAGGAGGCCGACGCCGAAACGGAGTTGTAGGCTTCGGCGATGGACACGATGCGCGCTGCCTGCATACAGTTTGCCGCTCGGCCCGAGAAGAGCGACAGCATCCGCGACATGGCGCCGCTGGTGGCCGACGCCGCTTCACGCGGGGCTGACGTGATCCTCCTTCCCGAGAAGTGGAACGCGTGGGTGGACGGCGAGGCGATGCGCCGTGAGGCCGAGCGGATCGACGAGGGCGAGACGGTCGAGGCGATGGCGGGGTGGGCGCGTACACACCGCGTGAACCTGATCGGCGGCTCGATCGCGATCGAGGCCGGCGACCGGGTCGGCAACGTCTCGATCGTGTACGACCGCGACGGCAATCGCACGGCCAGCTACACCAAGATCCACCTGTTCGACGTGGATGTGGGTGGACACCACTACCGCGAGTCAGACGGAACGGTGCCGGGCTCGGATCCCGTGGTCGCTGATATCGAGGGCGTCCGTTTCGGGCTCACCGTGTGTTACGACCTGCGGTTCCCCGAGCTGTACCGCCTGCTGACACTGGGTGGCGGCGCCACGGTGTTGACCGTGCCGTCCAACTTCACGCTGCACACCGGGATGGCGCACTGGGAGGTGCTGCTTCGAGCCCGGGCGATCGAGAACCAGGCCTACGTGTTGGCCACCGGCCAGCACGGCTTCCCGGGCGGGCGGAACAAGCCCTCGTACGGTCACAGCATGATCATCGATCCGTGGGGGACGGTGCTGGCCCAGTCGCCGGACGGTGACGGGGTGATCGTGGCCGACCTCGAGTTCGAGCGGCTCGCCCAGATTCGCGAGGCGCTACCCGCGCTCCGCCACCTGCACCCGACTCTCAGGCCGCGGTCGGAAGCGTTGGATCCGGCAGCACGCCCTGGGTGATGAACCAGGAGCGCACCGCGTCGAGATAGGCCTTGGGCTGCTCGACGTAGCTCATGTGCGCCGCCTTCTCGATCACGACCAGCTGTGAGCCCTCGACCTCTTCGTGGATCTCCCGCGATCGCGCCAGTGTGCAGGTGCGGTCGTGCCTGCCCGAGATCACGAGCATCGGCTTTCGAATCCAGCGCAGGTGGTCGACCCACTCAAATGCGCCGTAGCCGTCGGACGCGAAGTGGGCCAGCACCTCGGGCGCGTAGACCGTCGTGTCGGCCTGGACGAAGGCGCTGTACGAATCGCCGAGTTCCCAGAAATGGAACGGCATCTGGGCTTCGGACAGCGCCCGGGCCTGCTCGACGGTGGTGAGCGTCGCCTCGCTCTCGAAGCTGCGCCTGATCTGATCGCGCATCGAGGCGGGCTCGAATCGGTCGAGCTCGCGGTCGAGGTCGGCCATCAGCGACTCGCTCGAGGCTGCGCCGGCCGAGATCACATACTGCGACGCCGTCCCGCGCTCGAGCGCGTGCCCGAGTGCGACGATCCCGCCGAACGAGTGGCCGAGCACCGCGTACTCGTCGAGTTCGAGTGCCCGCGCGAGCCTGTCGATGTCCTGCGACAGCGACGACACCGTCAGCGTCGAGGGATCCACCCGGGGTGATGCACCCTGGCCGCGCTGATCCACGAAGATCAGCCGAAAGCCCTGCTCGGCAAGGGGATCGAGCCATGGCCGGAACTCCTGGTGATCGAGACCCGGCCCGCCGTGCAGCAGAATCATCGGATAGCCGCTTCCGAGTTCGACGACGCTCAGCACGCCGCCGTCATCCAGTTCGACCAGCCGTGCGTCAGCCATTGAGCTTGCGGTATCCCAGGGCGTGCTCGGCCTGCAGCATCTTGTGGATCTGGGTGGTGCCCTCGTAGATGATGGGCGCTCTGGAGTTTCGGAAGTAGCGCTCCACGGGATACTCCGCCGAGTAGCCATAGGCGCCGTGAACCTGGATCGCCTTGTGGGCGGCATCGAAGGCGCTCTCGGTGGCGTGCCACTTCGCCAGCGACGTCTCGCGGGTGTTGCGAACGCCCTTGTCCTTGGCGATCGCTGCCTGCAGCACGAGCAGCCGGGAAGTCTCGTAGCCGAGCACCATGTCGGCGATCATGTCCTGCACGAACTGGTACTTGCCGATCTCCTGGCCGAAGGTGTGGCGCTCGTTGGCGTACTTGGTCGACGCCTCGAGGCAGGCGCGGATCACTCCGACGGCGCCGGCGGCGACGGTGAACCGGCCCTGGTCGAGCGAGTTCATCGCAATCTTGAAGCCTTCGCCCTCCTCGCCGACACGGTTCTCGGCGGGAATGTGCACGTCGGAGAAGAACAGCTCGCCGGTCGAACCGGCCCAGATGCCGAGCTTGTTCGGGATCTGGCGGGCCTCCACACCCTCCCATTCGCGCTCCACGATAAACGCCGAGATGCCCTTGTGGGCCGCGCTCGGATCGGTTTTTGCGAACACCAGCGCGTAGTCGGCTTCGGTGGCGTAGGAGATCCAGTTCTTCTGGCCGTTGAGCACGTAGGTGCCGTCGTCCTGGCGGACGGCGTTGGTGAGCATCGCGGCGACGTCGGAACCGGCTGCCGGCTCGGTCAGCCCAAAGCAGCCAAGCTTCTCGCCCTTGGCCATCGGTACCAGGTACTTCTGCTTCTGCTCCTCAGAGCCAAACTTCAAGAGCGACAGCGAGTTGAGCCCGACATGCACCGAGATCAGCGTCCGAAACGCCGACTCGCCTCGCTCGATCTCCTCGCAGATCAGCGCCTCGCACACAAAATCGAGCCCGGCGCCGCCATACTCGGTCGGAATCGGTGCGCCCAACAGGCCCAGTTCGGCCATGCCCTCGATGATGCCCATATCGAGGTAGTGGTTCGTATCGTTTTCCTGTGCCACCGGCATAACCCGGCGGTCGACGAACTCGCGCACCGTCTCTTGGATCGCGAGCTGCTCGTCGGTGAGATCCAAATCCACCCGAGTGGCTCCTCTCGCAGCGTTGCAATTGCGGTGGGATCCTAACCGCGAGCGGGTTTGGCCGCGTACATGGCCGCATCGGCGGTGCGCACGAGCCGATGCGGGTCGCGTCCGTCCTCGGGGTGCACGGCCAGTCCGAAGGTGGCCGTAACGCTGCCGATGCCGAGATCGTGGCTGAGCGCGTCAGAGATGCGGTCGATCACCGCCAGCGCCTCGGTGCGATCGGTCTGGGGGAGCAGCACCGCGAACTCGTCGCCGCCGATCCGAAATGCCGAATCGACCGTGCGCACGGTGCGAAGCAGCGCGGCGCCGACCCGCTCGAGCGCGGAATCGCCGGCGGCGTGGCCGTGGTCGTCGTTCAGTTGCTTGAAGCCGTTGAGGTCACACAGAAGCAGTGCGAGCGAGTGCTCGTAGCGGATCGCGCGGGCCATCTCGGCGTCGAGCTGGGCATCGAACGCGCGCCGGTTCAGGAGCCGCGTGAGCGGATCGTGCTCGGCGAGGAACTGCATCTCCTCATACTGGGCGGCGGCGTCGAGTGCGGTCGTGGCCTGGTTGGCGAACACCCGCAGCGCCTGGAGCTTGCGGGCCGACGGCAGCATCCGGTCGCTGGGATCGTCGACCCAGATCACCCCGATCACCTCGCCGCTTCGCGACCACAGCGCCACGAACAGCCAGTGGTCGTCCCATGCGTGCGGGCCGTGGCCTCGAAGTCGCGAGTGGTAGGTGACGTGATGATCGCCGATCAACTCCTCCGCCGACTCGTGATCGACAAGGTGACAGCCCTCGATCTCGAACCGTGAGTCCATCAGCGGCTCGAGTTCGGTCGGAGCCATCGGCTGGTTCACGGCCGACTCCTCGGGATTCCAGCCATACGCGGCGCGGGTTCGATACGCGCCGGTTTCGGGGTCGGGCAGGTCGATCGCGACGTTCTCGAACCCAAGCGAGGTGTGGATGCCATCGCACACGGCCTGGAGGATGGCGTCGATCGAGAACGTCTCGGTCAGCTTCGACGACACCGTCAGGAGCTGCTCCAGCGCGGTTCGATGACGGGCCGCCGCGGCGCTTTCCTGTGCCCCCTGGATCGCCAGGGCGGCGTGATCGGCCATGGCCGACAGGATGTCGAGCTCATCGCCGCTGGGAACTTTGCCCGAGACCGGGTCGTGCACCGAGAGGATGCCGACCAGCTGTCCCTGCGAGTGGCGGAGCGGAACCAGCAGCTCGTCGGCCGGATGCCAGCGGTTGGGATCCTCCGTCGAGCTGATCGAAAGCCTGTCCGCCGAACCCGGGTCGCCGCGGGGAATGAAGTAGGCGCCGCCGCGCAAAAACCTGTCGTCGAGCAGCGGCGACCACCGATCCCAACCGTCGGTGCGGTTGAGGCGCGCCTGGCGCACCTCCTCGCTGCCGCACACCGTGGAGGCCTCGAAGTCATCCCAGGCGGGCCGGTACATGTGCACCGCGACCTCGCGGAACCCGAGCGCGTCGGAGATGGCCGCCGCCATCTCGTCGAGTAGCAGTGACAGCTCCTCCTCGCCGCGAACGAGCCGGGTGACCTGAAGGAAGCCGCGCAGGCGCTTGATGGAGGTCAGGTCGTCGCGGATCACGTCAGGCAGCCTTACCCTGCTCGCGGCGGCCATCACGCTTGTTGTCGTACATCGCTCTGTCGGCGGCCTGGAACAGCGCGTCGGCGTCGGTGCCGTCGGCGGGGAAGATCGAAGCCCCAAGGCTTGCGCGCAGGGGGGCCTGTCCGGTGGCGCCCGCATCGAGCCCGTCGGCGATGCGCGTCATCACCTTCGCGACCGTCTCGGCGTTTGCCTCTGGCAGGAGCAGCGCGAACTCGTCGCCGCCGATTCGAAACACGGTGTCGGAACCACGCAGCGATCCCGTCAGCTGAGAAGCGACCTGCAGGAGCGCGGTGTCGCCGGCCTCGTGGCCGTCGCGATCGTTCGTCAACTTGAGGTCGTCGAGGTCGCACAGTACGAGCGCGAAGGGCTGGTCGTGACGACGCCCGCGCTCGATTGCAATGTCGAGCCGCTGGTTGAACGCCCGCCGGTTGAGCAACCGGGTGAGCGGGTCGTGTTCGGCCAGGAAGCGCATCTCCTCGAATCGCGCGGCCGAGTTCAGGGCGGCTGTGGCCTGGTTTGCGAACACCCTCAGGGTCTGGAGCATCGGCCGCTCGGGAAGCAGTCGATCGACCGGCTCGTCCGCCCAGATCACACCGCTGAGGTTGCCGTTTCGATCCCACAACGGGACGAACAGCCAGTGCCCGTCCCACGCCCACGGGCCGACGCCGTTTTGCACCGAGCGATACGCAGAGGTGCCCGCCGGGAGCCGTGCGAACGCCTGCCCGTGTTCGAGCACGTAACAGCCCTCGATCTCGAACGCCGGGTCGAGCAGCGGCTTGAGCGCGGACAGCGACAGATGGTCGAGGGCGGCGAGTTCGGCGACGTCCCAGCCTTCGCTGGCGTGGGGGTGGAACTCCCCGGTGTGCGGATCGGGCAGATCGAGTGTGACCTTCCCGAAACCGAGCGCCTCCGATATCCCGCGGCAGATCGAACCGAGCACCGCATCTGCCGACAGCGTCTCGGTCATTTGCGACGACACCTGCATCAACTGTCCCAGGGCAGCCTGCTGGCGCTCCGCCGCCGCGTGGTCGTGCGTTGCCTCAACCGCCATCGCGGCGTGCTCGGCGACGGCCACCAGCACCTGGAGTGCGGCGTCGTCAGGACGGTGGCCCGAGATCGGCTCGCCGACCGAGATGATCCCGAGGAAGTGGCCCTCGGAGTGCATCATCGGGGCGAACAGCTCATCGCCGGCCCGCCACGAGCCGGTCTTGCCGGTTTCGGGCGGGACGTAGCGGCGGCTCTCGCTCGTCTCCCAGTCGAACTCGCCGTCGGGGATGAAGAATGCTCCGCAGCGCTCGAACCGGGGATCCAGCAGCGGCTCCCAGCCCGCCCACGGCAGGCGCTCACCGAGCAGCATGTCGCGGGCGGTGTCACTGCCCACGACGGTGGTCACCTCGAAGTCGTGCCATGCGGGCCGGTAGGTGTTCATGACCACGGTGCGGTAGCCGAGCGATTCCGACACCGTTCGGGCGATCGCTTCGAGCAGGCGGGACAGGTCGGGTTCCTCCCGGATTAGCCGGGTGGCCTCGAGTAGCCCGCGCAAACGTGTGATGGGAGTTGAGTCGTTTTGCGCCATGGGAGAAATCGGTCCATCGGCAAGCGGTGGACCCGGGAATCGGGGGGTGTTCTATGTTTTTCGGCGTATGCGGGCGTCTATTGAGCGATTTCGGACGGTGCTGGGCGCTGCGGCGGCAGTGTTGGTTGCCGCATTCGCGTGCGCCGGCTGTGCAAAATCGGCCGAGTCACCCGTGGCGATGCCAGGCCGGGCAGTCGAAGTTACCGTGGCGCCGGACAGTTACGGCACTCTGTGGATGACGACGACGGCGAGAGCATACCGCTCTCAGGACGGAGGCAACTCCTGGCGACCGGTGTCGGGTTCGGCGGGTGGCGGCTCGGTTGCGTTCAGCGTCAAACACGCCTATCTGTTCGGGCCGCGGGGCGCACGGGTCGGGTCGTTCGCGGGGCCGTTCGTACGGCGGGCGCCGGAGCCGCCGCGAATGTTCGTCGCCGTGACCTCGCCGTACTACCGCACGCATCGCCTGTACGCGCTTGATCAGACCGGTGGCATATGGATGTCGCCCAACAGTGGCACGGCATGGTCACAGCTTCGCGCCGCGGGGCTGCCGAGCCAGGGGGTCGCGCTGGCCGCTCGGCGGCAGAGTTACGACCAGCCCGACGTGATCTACGTGGCCGACGGCGCTGCCGGCCTCTGGAAGTCGACGAATTTCGGGGCGACGTTTCGGCGGGTCAAGGGCCTGAGCTGGGCCGACGGTGTTGCCGCCACCTTCGACGATGCACACCGCGTGCTGGTGTCCGATCCGGCGGGGCTGCTGCTCTCGACCAACGATGGCTCGACGTTCAAACGGGTGTTGCACGACCACGGAATCACGGCGGTCGCGCTTGATTCGCGCAATGGCCAAAACGCGTTTGCGGCGACATCGGGCAACCAGCTGCTGCGCTCGATGGACGGAGGGGTCAGCTGGGACCGGTGACCACCGCGCGCAACCATTCCGGTAGGCGAACGGGTCGCATCGAGACACGATCCACGCAGGCGTGGCGAGTGGTTGCGCGGGCATGCACGCCGGCTGCCGAGACGAGTTCGTAGTCGAACGTGACGGTTGCGCGCGAGAGCTCGGCGCACCCGCAGTCGATCTCGAACTCATCGTCGAACTGGAGGGGTTTGAGGTAGCGCACGTGGGCTTCGGCCACGACCAGATCCAGCCCGCCGTCATGGACGTCGCGGTAGCTGTGTCCGAGCGCGCGCAGATACTCGATGCGAGCGATTTCGAGCCACGCCAGATACACGCCGTTGTTGGCCACCCCCATGGCGTCGGTCTCGGAGAAGCGAACACGCAGCGAGGCGCTGTGGCGGAAGGGGGTGTCCACACCGGGGAAGCTACTGGAAACCGGGCGCTTCGGCCTGATACGGTGTGCGCATGGACGACGAACGAAAGACGCTTGTCGAACGCGTGGTGGACGCCACGAACGACAGGGTTACCCGTGTTCAGAACGAGGTGAACCCGGTCGTTTCAGCCACGCGCGACCGCGCGACAGCGGTACGCAACAAGGCTCAGCAGGCCGCCGGCGCACTTCCGCTGGCGACCCGTGAGGACATCGCACGGCTTCAGGAATCGGTGGATAGGATCGAAGCGACGCTCGCCGACCTGGCCAAGAAGTCCAAGCCCGCGGCCCGCAAGCCACGCACCACCAAGCCCAAGCAGGCCGCCACGCCGGAGCCGGCGGCCACCCATCCGACCGCCGACTGACTCCAACTGAACGACGCATCTGAATAACGGTGCCAGGCACCGTTATTCACGTCATTCAGCGGGGACGCGCAGGCGCAATGCGTTGGGGCGGATCGTGAACGTCACGGGGGTCATGCCGGGGAGTTCGCCGTCCAGTTCGATGGGCAGCGGCTGCTCGGGCACGACGGTGATCTCTCGCGCGCGGCGAATCGTGGCCTTGCGGTGGTGGATGTGCGTACCCCGATAGAGCTTGGGGAGCGTCAGTATCAGATCGGTCTTTGAGATGTCGCCCCAAACGAGCACGTCAAGCTGGCCGTCGTCGGGCTCTGCCATCGGCAGGATCTTCATCCCGCCGGCCCAGTTACGGCAGTTGGCGACGATCACGTTGTTGGAGACAAGGTCGCGCTGATCGCCGTCGATCGTCACCCGGATGCGGCGGTTGGAGTACGAAACGAGGGTGGTGAAACCGGCCCAGGCAAAGGTCACGGTCGCGCCCAGTCGCTTGGCCGAGTTGTTGGCCTTCTCGGCGGCAAAGCCGGTCATGCCGGCGCTCGCGACGTTGATGAACAGCCGTTCGGCCGGCTGCCCGTCCGGTCCGGTGAAGCGGGCGACGCCCAGGTCGATGGTGCGCGAGCGTCCCCCGGCTGCGACGTCCAGCGCGCGGTCGGTGTGCTTGGAGATCCCAAAGGTGCGGATGGTGTCGCAACCAGATCCGCGGCACACCAGCGCAAGCTCGGCTTCGGGTGCGATCGCCGCTCCATCCTCGAAGAAGCCGTTGGCGATCTCCGAGATTGTGCCGTCGCCGCCCACCGCCACGATCAACGTCGCCCCGGCGCGCAGCGCCGCGCGGGTCAGCTCGGTGGCGTGACCGGCGTGGGCGGTCAGCTGCACGTCGCACTCAAGGCCCCGCACCTCGGCCTGCCGTGCGATATCCGGCCAGGCCTTCGCGGTGCGCCCACTGTCGGACGCCGGGTTCACGATCATGACGGTGGTCACCTGGTGTCGACCGCCGCGGCGATCGCGAGCCGGCACATGCGCTCGACTCCGGCTGCCAGCTCGTCGTCTGAGATGCGCTCGAATGTCTCGCCGTGTACGAGGTCAGACACGGTCAGAAGACACGCGGTTTGGACCTGTCGCAGGCCGCCGATGGTAAAGAGCACCGCGGCCTCCATCTCGACTGCCAGCACCCCGCGCTCGCCCCAGCGCTTGTGTCGGCCCGGGTCAGGGTCGTAGAACGTATCCGAGCTCGCGACCGAGCCAACCTGAGGACGTACGCCAAAGCCCTTGGCGGCGTGGATGATGCCGTGGGTGAGGCCGAAGTCGGCCGTCGGTGCGTGCGGCTCACCGCCGGTGTAGGCCCGCGCGGTGCCGTCGGCGGGAACCGCCGAGATCCCCACGATCAGGTCGCCGAGTGAGAGGTGCGGTTGCAGCGCACCGCAGGTGCCGACCCGGATCAGGCGGCTGCACCCGAGCTGGATCAGCTCCTCGATCACGATCGCAGCGCTGGGGCAGCCCATACCGGTGGCCTGCACCGACACCGGGGTGCCCTCGACCGTGCCGGTGTAGCCCAGCAGTCCGCGCTCGCTGTTGACCTGCCGCGGTGCCTCGAGAAACGTCTCGGCGATCCATCGTGCCCGCACCGGGTCGCCGGGAAGCAACACGGCTGGCGCGTAGTCGCCCGGCTCGGCACGCAGGTGGATCGGCATCGCCGGATCCTAACGGGTGGCGGCCATGCAGCTCGCGCGGCCCGGGATCCGGTAGGAGCCGTCGGGCTGGCGGTAGTCCGCCACCACGCCGCGCACCCGCTCGATCAGATGGTTGCGATCAGACTCCGACATGGTCGGCAGCATCCGCGCGAGCCCTCCCGCGAGGGCTGACTGCGTCTCCCAATACTCGTCGAACGTCGCGTATCTGAACTCGAGGTCAACCGCCTCGAGGTCGGTCTGATTGAGACCAGCCTCTCGCACGAGTGACGACAGGCGGGTGTCGTCGGCGAGCGCGAACATCCCCGGCGCTCCCGGTGGAGTCGCGGGCAGGTCGACCAGCTCGTCCAGCACGCCCCAAAGCCTGCTGGCCCAGGGATTGTCGGCCTCGTCGCCCCAGACCACGAAGGCGCACCGGCCGCCGGGTCGCAGCACCCGCCGCGTCTCCGACAGCACTGCCGCCTGGTCAGGGATCAGCATCAGGCCGAACCGGCACACGACCGCGTCGACGCTCTCGCTGGGAAGATCGTTGTGCTCGGCGTCGAGCTCACGGCACTCGATCACATCGCCGAGGCCCGCAGTGGCGACTGTGCGCTTTTGGGCGGCGACCATCGCCGACGCCCGATCGGTGGCCAGATAGTGACCTCCGGGAACCACTGAGGGTGCGAGCTCGATGGCGGTGTCGCCAGGGCCGGCGGCCAGCTCGAGCACCGCATTGCCCGGCGCCAGTGCGGCGTGTTCGCGGAGCCATTCGGTCAGCGGTTGGAAGGTCTTGCGTGTGTACTCGCGCTTTGCCTCCCACGACGCTGCGGCTTCTTCCCAGTTCTGGGCGCTGCGTGCTCGGTACTCATCGGCAGCCGCGCCGGTGCTACCTTCCGACATGTGCACAACCGTACACTCTCGGTCGACGGCCTGCGGATCAACGTCACCGAGTGGGGCAGCGGTCCGCCGGTGGTGCTGGTTCACGGTCTCACCGGCTCACTCGACTACTGGGCTCCGTTTGCCGAACGGCTCGCGCGGCGGCGGCGAGTGATCGCCTTCGACATCCCGGGGCATGGTGGCAGCGACCCGCTGGAGACGTTCTCGTTCGACGCGCTGGTGGACGTGCTGGCCGGCGCATGTGAGCAGCTCGAGGTCGATCGTCCAGCCGTGGTCGGGCACTCCTTCGGCGTACCGATCGCGCTGTGCTGGGCGGCCGCCCATTCGGTGTCGGCGCTCGTGCTCGCCTCGCCGGTGGGCATGACTCCGCTGAGCATCGGCAAAGCCCGCGCGGTGATGCCGGTGCGCAAGGTGCTCGCCCGCAGCGAACGCCTGTGGGAGGCCGCCGCGGTTCGATCGCGGGTGCCCCGCCGGGTGATCTTCGGGTGGTTTGTCGGAATGAATCGTCTCGACGGCCTGGAGCCGGCGCAGGCTCGATCGCTGCTGCGCGGGGCCGCCCGAGCGGCGCCGGTGGTGCCGGCCGCCTTGCCGGCGCTCGAGCATCTCGACATGCGCGCGGTCGCCGCTCAGGTGGAGGTGCCGTGCCTCGTCGTCTGGGGCGAGCACGATCAGGCCGGCTGGGACAACGGGCCGCTGTATGCCGACGTGCTGGGCGCCGAGGAGATGGTGCTCCCCGGAGTGGGGCACATGCCGATGATCGAGGCGCCCTACTCATTCGGGGTCGCCGTCGCCGACTTCGTGTAGGCGCGAGTACGCTTCGGCGGTGAGTTCGATCACCACCGCACGCACCGATCCGTGGCACTGCAGCAGCTGTGGTGCCGCCGCCGATCTTGCGCCGTTGTCGGCGGAGATCGGGATGGTGCGGCTGGCCGAACATGGCGCCGAGGGCTTTCGGCTGGGCAGCGCAGGAATCGAGAGCGAGATCGCACCGCTGCTGGTGCAGTGCGAGTGTGGCGGCCGATTTGAGCCGGGCGTGGGCGAGGGGGAGATCGCGGTTGCGAGCTTCGACGCCGCCGCGCTTCAGCCGATTGCGATCCGGGGCTACGCGGTGCTGACCGCTGAGCCGCGGCTGGCCGAGCTGGCCGAGGTGTGGCAGGCCCGGGCGCTGCGAGCAACCGGGCGGGAGGACGAGCTATCGGGCGAGCAGGTGCAGGAGCTGCGGCTGGAGCAGCGCCTCAACGACCTGCTGATTCAGATGGAGCGTGCCCATCGCGCCGGTGACGAGGACGCCGCCGAGGCCGCGCACGCGCGCTACGTCGAGCTGGCCACGACCTACGCCACGCGGACGATCCGTGACCGCCAGCCTGGCTGAGCGGGTCGCCGAGTACATCGCCGCCGGGCGGCTGCTGGAGCCTGGCCAGGAGCTGGTCGCGCTGGTATCGGGTGGGGCCGACTCGCTGTGTCTGTGGACGGTGTTGGCCGAGCTCGGCTACCGCGTCACGGCACTGCACGTCGAGCACGGCCTGCGTGGCCCGGACGGGCTGGCCGACGCTGAATACTGCGCCGGGCTGGGTGCCGAGGTGGTCGCTGTCGAGATCGCCGCAGGCGGCAACCTCGAGGCCCGTGCCCGCGCGGCTCGCTACCGCGCTGCCCGTGAGTTCTCCGGCGGGCGCGACATCGCCACCGGACACACCGTCTCTGATCAAGCCGAAACGGTGCTCTACAGGCTCGCGTCGTCGTCGGGACCGCGCGCGCTGGCCGCGATTCGCCCCCGCGACCGCGACCTGGTGCGGCCGCTCCTGTCGGTGACCGCAGCCGAGACCCGGGCGTGGTGCGCCGCCCACGGACTGGAGCCGCGGATCGATGCGACCAACGACGATCCGATGTTTCGCCGCAACCTGATCCGGCGCGATGTCATGCCGGCGTTGTGCCAGGTGCATCCCGGGGCCGAGGTCAACCTCGCTCGCACCGCCGAGCTGCTGGCGGAGCTGGACGAGTTGCTCGACGAGCTCGTGGCTGACCACGTCGCCGAGGAGATCGATCTCGACGCCCTGGCCGATCTGCCTCGCGGGCTGCGGGTGCTGGTGTTGCGAGCCGCGGCAGAACGGGCCGCGGGACGGCCGCTTCGGCTACCTCGTGAGCTCACCGGGCGGCTCGAGCAGCTCGCCACCCGCAGCGACGGGCGCGAGCGCCTGTCGCTCGGGCGCGACCTCGAGGCGGTGCGCGACCGGCGAACCCTCAGCTTCACGGCGCCGACCGAGTATCCTCACTCGCGATGAGCGCAGAACTCGACCATGCCGGCGAGCAGAGTCTGATTGCAGAGGTGTTGGTGTCGGGCCAGGAGCTCCAGGCCCGGGTTGCCGAGCTGGGCGCCGAGCTCTCGCGCGACTACGCCGGCACCGATCTGCTGCTCATCGGCGTGCTGAAGGGCGCGGTGTTCTTCATGGCCGACCTGATCCGGCAGCTGACGGTGCCGTGTGAAATCGACTTCATGGCGGTCTCGAGCTATGGCAACAGCACCGACTCGTCGGGCGTCGTGCGGATCCTCAAGGACCTCGACGCGAGCATCGAGGGCCGAAACGTGGTTGTGATCGAAGACATCGTCGACTCCGGCCTGACGCTGTCGTATCTGCTGCGAAACCTCGAGGCTCGAAACCCGGCCTCGGTCGAGGTGTGCGCGCTGCTCACCAAGCCTGAGCGACGGGTTGCAGACATCGAATGCCGCTACGTCGGATTCGAGATTCCCAACCGATTCGCCATCGGATATGGCCTGGACTACGCCGAGCGGTACCGCAATCTGCCGTACGTCGCGGCCCTTGATGAGACAAAGATCGTGGGCGGGCTCGCATAAGTCGCAGTTTGCGGGCATCCTTGAGTCAGATGCCGTCAAACCACTTCAGACGCTCCGACGTAGTGCCGATGACGCGGAAATCCACCGTGCTAGCATCCGGGCAGGGCAACTGGGCGAGCTCCCCGGCCGCACTCTGGACGACATAGAAGCAGCCCCCGGGGGAGGTATTCGAAATTTCTGCGAGTCGATTTTTTAAGAGCGCGGCGTTTCCGATCCTGATCGTGATCGTGCTGGCGATCTTCGTCAGCAGGCTCCTTTCGGGAGGGTCAAGCGCGCCTGCGCCAACCTGGAACAGCCTTCAGAACGACATCAACAAGGGTACGGTCACCGAACTTCGAGGTGACTATCCGGGCTCCAGCGTGTGGTTCAAGCTGGACAACGGCAAGAGCTACACCATCGGGATTCCGTCCCAGGCGCAGCTGAACCAGATCACCCAGTCGGCGATCGACAACGGCGTCGCGACCACGGGCACGCGCACCGGCGGTTCGCCGTGGTGGAGCGCGCTGATCACGTTGCTGCCCTTCCTGCTGTTCTTCGTGTTCTGGATCTTCCTCATGAACCAGATGCAGGGTGGCGGCTCCAAGGTCATGAGTTTCGGCAAGAGCCGCGCCAAGCGGATGTCGGTCGACTCCCCCAAGATCACGTTCAAGGACGTGGCCGGCGTGGACGAGGCCGTGGAGGAGTTGCACGAGATCAAGGAGTTCCTCGAGAACCCGCGCAAGTTCCAGGCTCTGGGAGCCCGCATCCCCAAGGGTGTGCTGCTGTTCGGGCCTCCGGGTACCGGTAAGACGCTGCTGGCCCGTGCGGTCGCCGGCGAAGCCGGTGTGCCGTTCTTCTCGATCTCGGGTTCGGACTTCGTCGAGATGTTCGTCGGCGTCGGCGCAAGCCGCGTCCGCGACCTGTTCGAGCAGGCCAAGCAGAACTCGCCGTGCATCATCTTCATGGACGAGATCGACGCCGTCGGCCGCCATCGCGGCGCCGGCATGGGCGGTGGCCACGACGAGCGCGAGCAGACGCTGAACCAGCTGCTGGTCGAGATGGACGGCTTCGAGATGAAGGACAACATCATCTTGATCGCCGCCACCAACCGTCCTGACATCCTCGACCCGGCGCTGCTTCGCCCCGGTCGTTTCGACCGTCAGGTCGTCGTCGACCGGCCCGACCGCGCCGGCCGCAAGAAGATCCTCGAGGTGCACAGCCGCGGCAAGCCGGTCGCCGGCTCTGTCGATCTCGAAGCCCTCGCGGGCCAGACGCCAGGGTTCACCGGTGCCGATCTCGCGAACCTCGTCAACGAGGCCGCGCTCCTGGCTGCACGCAAGGGCCAGAAGCAGATCGGGAACCTGGAACTCGAAGAGGGCATCATGCGTGTGATTGCCGGCCCCGAGAAGAAGACCCGGCTGCTCTCACCGAAGGAGCGCGAGATCACCGCTGTGCATGAGATGGGCCACGCGTTGGTGGGCCACTACCTCGAGCACAACGACCCCGTGCACAAGATCTCGATCGTGGGTCGCGGTATGGCGCTGGGCTACGTCGTGACGCTTCCCTCCGAGGACAAGTTCATGCGCTCCCGGCTGGAGTTGATGGACGGGCTCGCCAAGAATCTCGGTGGCCGCGCTGCCGAGGAGCTCGTTTTCAAAGAGGTCACCACCGGCGCCGAGGACGATCTCAACAAGACCACCGACACCGCCAAGCGCATGGTGACGCGCTGGGGCATGTCGGAGAAGCTCGGGCCGCGCACCTTCGGCCGCGATTCGAGCCAGCCGTTCCTGGGCCGCGATTTCGGTCACGAGGCCGACTACTCCGAGGAGATCGCACGCGAGATCGACGACGAGATCCGGCGGATCGTGGAGCGCGCTCACGAGCGTGCTCGCGAAGTGCTGACCGAGCACATCGATGAGCTCCAGCAGATGTCTCAGGTGCTGATCCAGTACGAGACGTTCGACCGCGACCAGTTCGAGCGATTGCTGACCGGTGAGGCTCCCGAAGAGGTCTTCAAGGACGTCGAGAAGAAGCCCGAGGAGGTGCCGGCGGAGGCCCCGAAGAAGGATCCCGTGCGGCCCCGTGGTCTCGGTCTTCCGCTGCCCGGCAACATCGCCAGCGGCCAGCCGCCCGAGTCTCCCCAGCCTTCCTGAGCTGAGCAAACTCCCAGAGGTGTGAGTGGCCGGCCAACGAGCCGGCCATTCACCCCTTTGGTGGAGTCTTATCCCCCTCAGGGAGGTGAGGTCGCAGCCGTCCCCGGCCGATTGTAGGAGAACTCTTTTCGTTTTCCTCCAGGACAGGCTTTTCATGCGATTTCGGGTAAGGGGGGTCGTGCTTGCGGCCCCGGCCGTCGTGCTGCTGGCGTTCGCGCCCGGTGCGGCGGCCGGGCCGTTGACCCTGCACGGGAGCGGGCCGATCACCAGGCTGACCTGCGCCTCGTCGCAGTGCGTCACGACTCTGCGCCGCTCCCATGGTCACGCTGTGGTGACCCTCACGCGGCTGCACGCGGCGATTCGCGGCGGTTCACGTCAAGACATCTACAAGCTCTCATGGAAGGTCGGTGACCCGCATCTGCGGCTCGACGCCGAGGCGTTGCGGCCGCTGAGCCCGGTGGGTTCGATCGCGTTGGCCCCCATGTCGAGCTGGGCGCAGTCTGCCCCGAGCGGCCTGGTCGGCGCGCTCAACGGCGACTTCTTCGGCTATCGAGGCTGGAGTGGCGGAACCCCGAGTGGCATGCTCGTGCATTCCCGTCACGTCGACGCGTTCGGGTGGGGTGGGCCAGGAGTCGGCTACACCACCAAAGCTCTGGGTGGCCAGGACGGCGGCCTGGTGTTCGGCACGCCGCGCGCGGTGCCCGACACGATCACGTTGCCAGACGGTGGGGCTACCACCATCGGCGCGTTCGTCACGACGCCCGGTGCACTCGCCTCTCAGCTCACCAAGCTTCCCGGTGACCAGGTGGCCGTCGTCACCACTCACAGCCAGGTTTTCAAGGTGCCGGCGAACTCGGTCGCGGTCGTGCTGGGCAGCTCGGCCACGCCCAATCCATTTCCGACGATGCTGCGTGGCTCACGCCCCGGTTATCGCAACCCCACCAACACCGCGACCTCGGCCAAAGAGACGGTGGTCGCGTTTCGATTCGGCGAGCGTGGAGTCGCGACCCGCACGCTGACGCTTCCGATCTCGCAGACCGCGTGCCCGGCCGGTGTGTGCGCCGCCGGCTCGCGGGTGACGCTTCACTCAGGTCAGGCCTTGCTGGTGGCTCGGGCGGGTCGCTTCGCCGGGGACGGCCTGGTCACGGCCGCCGGCCGGACTTCCACGCTTCGAGTTGCTGTCGACCCCGCCAAGTGGGCCAACGTCGGCGATGTGATGGGTGGCAAGCCGCTGCTCGTCAAAAACGGCGTCGCCCGTTACACCACTCCCTGGGCAGACCCGCCGATGATGGATCACAACCCCTGTTACCAGTGGTGCGGCCGGTTCTGGCGTCCCGCTCTGATGATGGGCACCGACGGGTGGGGCTCGATGCTGATCACCGGAGCCCCCGGCTCGGGTGTGTACGGATGGCAGTGGACAGCAATGCTGCGCCAGCTGGGCGCGCGGGATGCGATCGGCTTTGACAACAACTCGTCGACCGAGCTGCTGGTTCCCGGTCACAGCCCGTCCACCGGGTGGACGTTTGACAGCTCCGATCACTGGGAGCGCGACATCCCCGAGGCAACGGCGCTGTCGTTCAGATAGCCCCCTCGCCCACGTGAGCGCCGGGGCGAGCTGCCCGCCCCGGCGCCCCCGTCGGTAGTGTCCCGACCGATGAGCCTTCTGGATCGGTTTCCCCGCCCCGCGGTGATGGGGATCGTCAACGTCACTCCCGACTCGTTCTCGGACGGGGGAGAGTTCCTGGAGCCCGGCGCCGCGGTCGACCACGCCCTGGAGCTGGCCGCCGACGGGGCCGATCTGCTCGACGTGGGCGGCGAGTCGACCCGGCCAGGCGCTCAGCCGGTGGGCCTCGATGAGGAGCTGCGTCGCGTGATCCCGGTGATCTCCGCGATCGCCGGCCGAACCGATGTCCCAATTTCGATCGACACGATGAAGGCCGATGTCGCCGAGGCGGCGCTGGCTGCCGGAGCGAGCTTTGTCAACGATGTCTCCGCGCTTCGGGGCGACCCACGGATGGTGGAGGTGGTCGCCGCCGCCGAGACACCGGTGTGCCTGATGCATATGCTCGGGGAACCCCGCACGATGCAGGACAACCCGCGGTACCACGACGTGGTTTCCGAGGTCGCGGCGTTTCTCGAGCAGCGGGCCGACGCGGTCGCCGCGGCAGGTGTGGACCGCGCCCGGATCTGTGTCGATCCGGGCATCGGGTTTGGCAAGACGCTCGATCACAACCTGGAGCTTCTGAGGCGGCTCGACGAGATCGCAGCGCTCGGCTATCCGGTCGTGGTGGGAGTCTCGCGCAAGCGGTTTCTGGGGGCCATCACCGGCGCCGGTGAGCGGGGCCGAGAGGCGGCGTCGCTGGCGGCGAGCCTCGCCGCCCTGCATCGCGGCGCGTGGATGGTGCGCGTCCATGAGGTGCGGCCGGTGCGCGATGCGCTGGCCGTCGAAGCCGCGATCGAGGGCGCGGTGTGAGCGGCCCGCTGATCGAGATCCGGGGGCTGCGGGTGTTCGCCCATCACGGTGTGTTCGAGCACGAGCGCCGCGACGGGCAGGAGTTCGTGATCGACGTGACGCTGCGCGCGACCAGTGGGGCGGCGGGCGACACCGATGACCTCGCCGATGCCGTCGACTACGGCGCGGTCAGCGAGCGGGTTGTCGAGCTTGTGCGCGGCGGCCCCTACAACCTGATCGAGAAGCTGGCCGATGTGGTTGCCACCGACGTGCTCGCGAACTTCCCCGTGGATGAGGTGACGGTGCGAGTGGCGAAGCCGGATGCGCCTATCCCGCACGCGTTCGATCACGTCGCGGTCACGGTCACGCGCCGCGCCTGACCGCCGGTTGGCCTTCCCGCAGGGTGTTTCCGGCCGTATAACTGAAGCAATGGCAGCCCCCATACGGATCGTGGTAGTGGACGACCACCCGCTCTTTCGCCGTGGGCTGGTCGGTCTGCTCGAAAATGCTGGCATGAAGGTCGTTGGTACAGCCTCGAGCATGACCGAGGCCATCGAGCGCGCGGTGCATCTCCGTCCCGACGTCGTGCTGATGGATCTCGCGCTGAAGGACGGCAGCGGGATCCTCGCGACCCGGCGTCTGCTGGACGCGGTGGGCGGCGGTGTGAAGGTCGTGATGCTGTCCGAATCGCACGATCCCGAGGTCATGCTCTCGGCGGTCCGCGCCGGCGCTGTCGGCTACCTGACGAAGGACCAGACGCCCGACCGGCTGGCCGACGCCATCGCCGGGGTGGTGGGTGGCGAGGCGGCCCTGTCGCGGCGGATGGTGACCTACCTGCTGGATGACGTGCGCGGCGGTGAGCAGCGCCTGGAGCTGGCGCCACGACCTCCGCAGCGCGAACGTCTGACCCCGCGGCAACTCGAGATTCTCCGTCTGATCGCCAGCGGCTACACCACCGGCGCGATCGCATCCGAGCTCTACCTCTCGCCCGAGACGGTGCGCTGGCACGTCAAGGCGATCCTGCGAAAGCTGAACGCCCGCACGCGTGCCGAAGCCGCCGCGGCCCTCCATCAGGTGGCCACGGCGTAGCTTCAGGTGTGAGTTAGCGGCGGGTGCGCGCGGTCTCGGTTGCGAGCCGCATGACCCACAGCGACACCATCAGGCAGTACGTGATGGCGATGCAGGAGATGCAGAGCGCGGTGGCTCGTCCGGCGGGGCCGGACAGGAGCGTGAAGATCTCACCCAGCAGCGGCTTCATCGCGACAAACGCGATCAGGCCGGTCATTCCCAGGTGAATCGTGGTGCGCCGGATCTCCCGCGGTCGGAGCTTGGGATACCGTGCGTCGGCCCACGTAGCGAGGGCGGCAGGGCAGATCAGGAGCACGACGGTCAATTCCATGAGGGTCGACATGGTCATCCTTCGTCAGAGCGTGGGAGCTTGGTACGGCCCGCGAAAAGCCGTCCCCCAGCAGCATCGGCAAAGATGAGCAAATTGTTAAGGACACGAATGAAAGTGCACCCCATCGGGTGACTCTGGCGCTTGTCGGATTCGGCGCGAACCTCGGGGATCCTGCGGACACGCTGCCGCGGGCGGTGGCGGCGTGTGCGCGCCTCGGAACGCTGCGGGCGGTGTCACCGACGTATCGCACCGCCCCGATCGGGATGACCGACCAGCCCGACTTCCTGAACGCTGTGGCCATGCTGGAGACCGATCTCGACCCCGCCGGCCTGCTGGCCGGATTGCACCGTATCGAAGCGGAGTTCGGGCGGGTCAGAGACGTGCGCTGGGGGCCGCGCACGCTCGATCTTGACCTGCTGTGGTTCGACGGAGTGGAGTCGGATGACCCCGACCTGGAGCTGCCACATCCCCGCGCACACGAGCGCGAGTTTGTGCTCAGGCCGGTGGTCGATATCGCTCCCGACACCATGCTTCGCGGACGTACGGCGAGTGCCTGGCTTTCCCAGATCGACCCCCAGGGCGTCGAACGTGTGTGATCCGTGTGCGCGCGCCCTCGATTTATGCGTAGACTTGGTGCATGTCGTTTCTCGAGGACCTCGAGGAGTTCGACGCCGAGCTTGAGCTTCGGCTGAAACGTGAATACGCAACCGTTTTCGGGATGTTCCGCTACTGCGTGCTCACGGCAGAGGCCACGTACCTGTGCAACCGCTTGGTGATGGAGTCCCAGCACACCACCGCCTACCCGATGGTGCATCTGTCGATGGAGGACGTGTGGGTGTGGGACAAGAACCGCCCCAGCCGGATCATTCCCCGGGCCGAGGTGCACACCACCCAGGATGTAACCGTCGAGGAGCTGCGGCCCGAGGGGACGATCGACACGGTGCTGCCCCCGGGTTTCGAGCTCTCGGACGACTAGTGCGGCTGGTTATCGATGCCGGCAACTCCGACACGGTTGCCGGCCTGTTCGACGACGCCGAGCTGATCGCCCACCGGCGAGTGGCCACTGACCATGCGCGTGCCGATCGCGAGATGGTTGGAGTGCTGCTGGGCGACGGCGTCGACGACGTCGTTGTCGCGACTGCGGGGCCGGCCCTCGATGCCGGCTATCGCGCGGTCGTGCTCGAGCTCACCGGCCGGCCCCCCGTGGTGCTCGCGGCCGCCCCGGTCGGGCCCGACCGGCTGGCCGACGCGGCGGCGGCGTTCGCGCTGATCGGCGGCCCCTGCATCGTCGCCGATATGGGCACCGCCACCACCGTCGACGTCGTGGGCGCCTCGGGCGAGTGGGCCGGTGGCGCGATCGCTGCAGGGATGGCGATTGCCACAGCGGCGCTGGCGGCCCGGGCCGATCGCCTCCCAGCGGTCGAACTGGTTGCCCCGAAATGCGCGATCGCGACCGACACCGACGCCGCCATCCGCTCGGGAGCCGTGTTCGGTCATGCCGCGCTCGTGGACGGCCTGGTTGCTCGGTTCCGCGAGGAGTTGGGGGCCGAGCTACCCGCGGTCGCGACCGGCGGCCTCTCGGCGGTGGTCGCGCCGCACTGCCGGACGATCTCGCAGGTTGACCCGTGGCTCACGCTGCGGGGACTCGCGATTCTCGGCGGCTAAGCCGCCGCCCAGACCACCGGGAACAGCGGATGATCCATCGGAGCGCCGGCGTCCAGCTCGTCGGTCAGGCCGGGGAACTCGGGCGAGGTCTTCCAGCCGCGGGGAGCGTGGGTGACGTTGTCGCCGATGAAGCGCACCGAGAACGCCCGCCGTAGGCCCGTGGTCGGCCCCGACGCATGCAGCGTCAGCATGTTGAAGAACACCGCATCGCCTGGCTCGAGCTCCCAGCCGATGATCGGGAAATCGGCTCGGTGGGCTTCGATGTCGGGGAGGTCGGCCAGCGCGCCTTCGGGAAACCAGCGGGCCTGCCCGTCCATGAAGGTGCGCGGCATCAGCCACGGCCCGCGATGCGAGCCGGCGACGAACTCGAGCGTCGCCGAGCGCGGCACCGGATCCACGGGCATCCACACGCTGCACGTCTGTGAGCCGTCGACGTTGTAGTACGGCTGATCCTGGTGCCAGGGAGTCGGTTGCCGGGTCGCGGCCTCCTTCACCAGCACATGGTCGTGATAGAGGCGGATCTGCGAGCTCCGGGTGAGTTCGCCGGCGATCGCGGCTGCCTGGCTCTGCCGGATCACCTGCTCGAGTTCGGGAATCCGGTTCCAGTTGCAGAAGTCCTCGAAGAAGCGGCCGGGATCGTCGTCGCGTGAGGCGACCAGCGCGCGTGGGCTGGGCTCGGCCAGGTTTCGGTCGATTCCGCGCGTGACCGTCGCGACCTCATCGGGGGTGAAGGCCGCGCGCACCACGACCGCCCCGTCACGTTGAAAGTCTTCGACCCTGCCCACGCGAGCACATTACCGCGCATGGGAGAATCGCGGCTCGATGGAGAAGCTCAGAATCGGAGGGTTCGGCGCGACCGTGATCTTGACGATCGCGCTGCTGCTGAGCGACTGGCCGTTGGGGTTCTGGCGGGAGTTCTGGGTCGAGCATCCGCTGTGGGCGGCGGTGGTGGGTGGATTCCTCCTGCTGCTGGTAACGGCCTTCGGTCTGGACGCGTACGTCCGTCGCCGAGAATCCAAGCGCTGGCGTGTGATCGGGCGGGTGGCGGCGGGGGAGTTCAACTTCGGTTGCAGCGAGGCCTGGGTATCGATGCTCGAACTGGTCGGCATCGCCGAGATCCGCGGTCAGCTCTCACCGGCGATCCAGCAGCGCCTCGATGTCACCCGGCCCGTGATCGACTCCTACGCACAACGCCTGGGCGAGCTTCCTGAAGGGCACCAGCGCGATCGGGTGGTGATGCTCGCGCAGGATCCGCGGTGGGGGGCGGCGGTGTCTCCGGTGTTGAACGCGGTGGGGATCGAGCTGGCAAATGCGGTTTCGCGATGGAGCGCCGCGCTTTTGACGTTGCAGGACGAGGACATGTTCACCGCCATCGACAGGTTCGGGTTGGTGGGCACCGACATCAGCGATCTCGCCCAGGCCCTGGATCCCGTGTACGAGGCGCGTCTCGGGTCAGCCGCGGTCGCCGACCTGTGGATGTCGCTGTACGGGCGGTTCGTGCGCGAGGGGGAGGAGTGGGAGGCGCGGTTTCGGGGTGTGCCGACCGCCGTGCCGTCGATCGGTAGGAGGTTTTGCGATCGTCCCGCCGCTTGACACCGAACGGCTGCGGGTGCGGGCGCTGACCGAGGCCGACGCCGGGGGCGTCGAGCGAGTGCTGGAGGAGCCTCACGACGAGTGGCTGCGCTGGACGGTCGCGGGGTATTCGCGGCTGGCCGAGCTGAACCAGCCCCCGTACGGTGAGCGCGCGGTCGAGCGCCGGAGCGACGGGGCTCTGGTGGGGTTGGTCGGATTGGTGCCGTGCCTCGCCCCGTTCGGGGTGATTCCCGGGCTCGAAGATGGCGGTGACACCGGTCGGTTTCGTCCGGAGGTCGGCCTCTACTGGGCAACCGCGCCCGACGAGCGCGGCCACGGGTATGCCGGCGAGGCCGCCACCGCGTTGATCGCCTATGGCTTCGAGCAGCTGCGGCTCGGCCGTATCGTGGCCACCACCGAGCACCAAAACGCCGCGTCGATCAAGGTCATGCGAAAGCTCGGCATGCGCGTGGAGTCCAACCCTGAGCCAGTTCCGGAGTGGTTCCAGGTCGTGGGTGTGATCGAGGTGAATAAATGGTGCCAGGCACCATTTATTCACCCGCCGCCGTAGATCGAGATCGGGAGGTCGAGCGTGCGGTCAGACTCGGATGTGGGCAGCAGCTCGAGTTCGGCCGCGTGGGCCACGAGCAGCTCGCGGGCGCCCGGGCAGGCATTCAGCAGAACTGCCTCGGCGTCATCGACGGTCTGGCAAAGCATCAGTTCGCCGCGAACCGCGCGGGCGCCGTCGGTGCCACGTAGGTACCAGCCGTAGAACTTGCGGAGAAACCCGACCGACCGCTCATCGCCCATCTCGCGCACCACCTCGCGCATGAAGCGGACAAGCTCGGCGTACAGCTCGGCGCGCTCCGGCTCGGCCGACTCCGAGCCCGCCATCTGGCTGAGTGCCCATGGGCGGCCCTGGGCGCCGCGCCCGACCATGACCGCGTCGGCCCCGGTGGAGTCGAGCACGATCTGGGCGCGCGCACGATCGGTGATGTCGCCCGAGGCGATCACCGGTATCGAGACACGCTCGACCAACTCGGCAGTGAGCGTATGGTCGGCTGTGCCGGTGTACATCTGCTGCGCCGAGCGGGGGTGGAGGGTGAGCGCCGCCACACCCTCGGCCTCGAGCTTCGGGCCAAGATCGAGCGCCGTCCGCGAGCCGTTGCGAAGTCCCCGACGCATCTTGACCGTGACCGGCACGTCGACCGCGTCAACCACCGCACGGGCCAGCGAGCACGCGAGCTCGTGCTCTTCGAGCGCACTGGCACCGGCGCCGGTCTTGGTGACCTTACGCACGGGGCAGCCGAAGTTGATGTCGACGATGTCCGCGCCCGCCGCGACCACCATCTGGGCGGCCTCGGCCATGCGTTCGGGCTCCGAACCAAAGATCTGAACCGCCAGCGGATGCTCGTCCCGCGCGATCCGCAGATACCCCAGCGTGCGCTCGTTCCCATACGAGAGACCGCACGACGAAACCATCTCCGAACAGACCAGACCGGCCCCGAATCTCCGCCCCTGGCGCCGGAACGCCTGCACCGATACGCCGGCCATTGGTGCGAGCACAATTCGCGATGGAATCTCGACGTCGCGGATGTACCACTTCTCGGTCAGCGGGTTCATGAGCAGGATCCTAGCCAGGGCGATCGAATCCGACGTTTGCGACCCTGGGCGAAAAGGGTATAATCCGGCGTTCCTCGGTGTCAGCCCAGACTAAAAGCGCTGCAAATCGCGCAGTCTGGCGGACACCGTTCGTGTTTGCGAGCGAGCCCGACATGGGCCCCCAACCAAGGACTTCAGCGTGGAAAAGGACGTAATCCTCACTCCAGAAGGCTTCGAGCGTCTCAAGACGCAGATCGACGAGCTTGAAGGTACAAAACGCCGCGAGGTGGCCGATCGCATCCGCGAGGCCAGGGAGTTCGGCGATATCTCGGAGAATTCCGAGTACGACGACGCCAAGAACGAGCAGGCGCTGCTCGAACATCGGATCGCACGCCTCAAGGAGCAGCTGCGGTCGGCACGCGTGATCGATGCCAAGGACATTCCCACCGACGTGGTGTCGGTCGGTTCCAAGGTGCGCGTCAAGGATGTCGACCACGGCGATACCGACACCTACGAGATCGTCGGCTCGGCCGAGGCCGATCCCGGTAAGGGCCGGCTCTCCAACGAGTCACCGGTTGGGCGGGCGTTGATCGGGCACAAAAAGGGCGAGACGGTCGAAGTCGCGGCTCCGGCAGGGGCCATCCGGCTCAAGATCATGGACATCAAGGCCGCTTGACGCGGCTGCCGTGAGCACAGACGCCGAAGCCCAAATCCGCGCCGATCGCCTGGCCAAGCTCGACGCCCTGCGATCGGAGGGAGTCGACCCCTACCCGCCGCGCGCGATCGAGCGCGAGTCGGTCACTGACGTGCGGGCGCGCCACGCCGACCTCGAGGCGGGGGTGGAGACGGGCGAGCGGGCCCGCCTCGCGGGCCGGATCACGGCCCGGCGCGGCCACGGCAAGGCGATGTTTCTCGATCTCACCGATCGCAGCGGCCAGCTACAGCTACACGCCACTCTCGACGGTCTCGGCGAGGAGCGCTACGCGGCGCTTTCGGACTCCGATCTCGGCGATGTGATCACCGCCGAGGGCGAGGTGTTCGTGTCACGCCGTGGTGAGCTCTCGCTGCGGGTGGCAGAGTGGACGCTTCTGGCCAAGTGCCTGCGGCCGTTGCCCGAGAAGTTCCACGGCCTGACCGATGTCGACACCCGTCACCGCCGCCGCTACCTCGACCTTGCCGTCAACGAGGAGTCCAGGACGCTCGCGATGGCCCGTCCGGCCGCGGTTGCCGCGCTTCGTCGTGTGCTCGACGGCGACGGCTTTGTGGAGGTCGAAACGCCGGTGCTTCAACCGCTGTACGGCGGGGGTGCGGCGCGGCCGTTCACCACGCATTACAACGCCTACGATCGCGAGTATTACCTGCGGATCGCGACCGAGCTCTACCTCAAGCGGCTGATCGTGGGCGGCCTCGAGCGGGTGTACGAGATCGGCAAGGACTTCCGGAACGAGGGCGTGAGCTTCAAGCGCAGCCCCGAGTTCACGATGCTCGAGTGGTACCAGGCCTACGGTGATTACCACAGCGGCATGGAGATGACCGAGCGGCTGGTGATCGCGGCCGGCGAGGCGGTGGGTACCGAGATCGACCTGTCGCCACCCTGGCCACGCCTGCCACTTCGCGAGGCGATCATCGCCGAGGCCGGGATCGATCCGATGGCCGATCGTGACCTCGGTCGGCTGGTCGCGCACATGCAGGCCGATGACGTCGACACCTCGGCCGACCACACCTGGGCGCAAGCCGTCGACCACCTGCTCTCCTACTACGTCGAGCCGCGGATCACCTCGCCGGTGTTTCTCACCGAATATCCGGTCGAGCTGTCGCCGTTTGCCAAGCGCGCGCCTGACAAGCCGGGGATCGTCGAGCGGTTCGAGATCTTCTGTAACGGCATGGAGATCGGAAACGGCTTCACCGAGCTCAACGACCCGGCCGAGCAGCGCGCCCGGTTCGAGGAGGCGCGAGCGGCCGCAGCGGCGGGCGACGAGGAGGCTGCTCCGATGGATGAGGACTTCCTGACCGCGCTGGAGTACGGGATGCCGCCGACCGGTGGAGTCGGCATCGGCATCGACCGCCTGATGATGCTGCTCACGGGGATCCGCTCGGTGCGCGAGGTGATTCTGTTTCCGCCCAGCCGCGAAGGGGGCTGAGCATGGGCAAGGTCTACGACCTGATCGACGAACGGCTGGCGAAGTGGATCATGGCCCAGCCGATGTTCTTCGTGGGCACCGCGCCCTCAGGTTCCGGCGGGCACGTGAACATCTCGCCCAAGGGCCCGATCGAGACCTTCAAGATCCTCGACGGCCACACCGTCGCCTACCTCGACCTGATCGGCAGTGGTGCCGAGACGGTCGCCCACCTGCGCGAGAACGGTCGGATCGTGATCATGCTGTGCGCGTTCCAGGGCCCACCGCTGATCGTTCGGCTGCACGGCCAGGGATCGGTGGTGCAGCAGGGCGATCCGGCGTTCGGGGCCGTCGCAGACATCTTCGAGCTGCCCGAGACGGTCGCCGGCGGGGAGGCCCGACGGGCCGTGGTGACGGTGCGGGTTGAGCGGGTGTCTGACTCCTGCGGGTATGGCGTGCCGGTGATGGAACCGGTGGCCGTGCGGCCGCAGCAGGCAGCCTGGGTCGACCGCAAGTTGCGGCAGAGTGACCACGCCCTGATCGACTACATGCTCGAGAAGAACTCGGTCAGCCTCGATGGCCTGGACGCCATCGATCCTTCGCGGCTTCCCACGCGGCCGTAGCGTCTCGGCGCAAGCGTTCGGCGCGATTCGGCGGCTGCGGTGGCGGTTCAGGTAGCTGTTTGCGGATCTCGCGCATCTGTTCTTCGGGCAGGTACTGCTCGAGTGTCCTCATCCGAGGAGACACGTCAGTTCGATTGCCCGGATGCCAGAGATTTTTCGCTGCGTCCCAGACGGCCTGGATGTCGAGCCACAGGAACTGAAGGCGGGGGGCTTGCGAGGCTTGTCTTCGCTGGGGCCGTGGTTTTGGTGTGGTCAGTGTTCCTCTGTTCGGTTCCACTTCGCCCGGGCCATCGTAGACGCGACCACACGCCGTCGAAGAGCACCCGTCGAACCACCTTTGGCCGACATTTCTCGTATCCGGTCATGTCCCGATTTGCAGGCACATTTCGAAGGGGTGCGAAAAAGCTCTCAAGGGCCCGCCTGTGAAGGTCGATTAGGGGGCCAACGAACGTGCAAGAAACCACACCAGGAGCCGTAAAGGTGGGTGCTATAGTGCGATCCGTTCCCTCGATACCGGAATGTCACCGACCCGCTTTGGGGCGGTTTGGCAGTCCGGCCTTCAGCATTTCATGACATCCAACCTTTTCCAGATCAGCGACAAGGGGCACGAACATGTTTGAACGCTTCACCGAGCGTGCCCGTCAGGTCGTCGTGCTTGCACAAGACGAGGCCCGCACGCTCAAGCACAATTACATCGGCACTGAGCACATCCTTTTGGGGCTTCTCCGCGAGGAGGAGGGTCTTGCGGCCCGCGTCCTCGACTCGCTCGACATCACCGTGGAAGAGGTGCGCGCGCAGGTCGCTCGCATCGTCGGCCAGGGCGATGAGGTCACCACCGGTCAGATCCCGTTCACTCCGCGCGCCAAGAAGGTGCTGGAGCTGGCGCTGCGCGAGGCGCTGTCGCTGGGACACAACTACATCGGCACCGAGCACATCCTGCTCGGGCTCGTCCGCGAGAACGAGGGGGTTGCGGCACGCATCCTGCTCGACTTCGACGCCGACGCCGAGAAGATCCGAAACGAAATCATCCGGATGCTCTCCGGCCCCGGTCGCCGTCAGGGCGCGGGTGCCGGTGCCACCGGCGAGAAGGGCGGCAAGAGCTCCAAGCTGCTCGACCAGTTCGGCCGCAACCTGACCAAGCTCGCGACCGAGGGCAAGCTCGACCCGGTCGTCGGCCGTCAGAACGAGATCGAGCGCGTGATGCAGATCCTGTCGCGGCGCACCAAGAACAACCCGGTGCTGATCGGTGAGCCCGGTGTGGGCAAGACCGCCGTGGTCGAAGGACTGGCCCAGCGGATCTCGTCCAACCAGGTGCCCGAGCTGCTCAAGGGCAAGCAGATCTACACCCTCGACCTGGCCGCCCTGGTGGCCGGCTCCAAGTATCGCGGAGAGTTCGAGGAGCGGCTCAAGAAGGTCATGAAGGAGATCGGGCAGCGCGGCGACATCGTGCTGTTCATCGACGAGCTGCACAACCTGGTCGGCGCGGGAGCGGCCGAGGGCGCGATCGACGCGGCCTCGATCCTCAAGCCCGCGCTCGCCCGTGGTGAGCTCCAGACGATCGGCGCGACCACGCTCGACGAGTACCGCAAGTACCTCGAGCGCGACTCCGCGCTGGAGCGGCGCTTCCAGCAGATCAAGGTGGAGGAGCCGTCGATCGAGGACACCGTGCAGATCCTGCGCGGGCTTCGCGACCGCTACGAGGCCCACCATCGCGTGGCCATCACCGACGAGGCGCTGCGCGCCGCGGCGGAGCTGTCTGACCGCTACATCCAGGAGCGCCAGCTCCCGGACAAGGCCATCGACCTGATCGACGAGGCCGCCTCGCGGATGCGGATCAAGCTGATGACCGCTCCTCCCGTGCACAAGGAACTCGACGACGAGATCGAGACGGTGCGCAAGGAGAAGGAGTCCGCGATCGAGTCGCAGGAGTTCGAGAAGGCTGCTGCGCTGCGTGACTCCGAGCGCAAGTTGACCCTCAAGAAGCGTGACCTCGAGGAGAACTGGAAGTCGTCGGGTGAAGCCGACCACGCCCAGATCGGTGAGGAAGAGGTCGCCGACATCGTCTCGATGTGGACGGGCATTCCGGTGTTCAAGCTGACCGAGGCCGAGTCTCAGAAGCTGATCCGGATGGAAGACGAGCTGCACAAGCGGATGATCGGCCAGCACGTCGCGATCGAGGCCGTCTCCAAGGCAATCCGGCGTGCCCGTGCGGGCATCAAGGATCCCAAGCGGCCGACCGGCTCGTTCATCTTCCTGGGCCCCTCGGGCGTGGGTAAGACCGAGCTGGCACGCACGCTCGCCGAGTTCCTGTTCGGCGACGAGGACGCGATGATCCAGGT
Source organism: uncultured Actinomycetes bacterium (assembly GCA_963708725.1). GTDB lineage: Bacteria > Actinomycetota > Thermoleophilia > Gaiellales > JAICJC01 > CAVPTL01. The sequence goes on from CAVPTL010000009.1 coordinate 314,540, forward strand.
CGACATGTCGGAGTACATGGAGAAGCATGCGGTCTCGCGGCTGGTGGGCTCGCCTCCCGGCTATGTCGGGTACGACGAGGGTGGCCAGCTGACCGAGGCCGTCCGGCGCAAGCCGTACTCCGTGGTGCTGCTGGACGAGATCGAGAAGGCCCATCCCGACGTCTTCAACATCCTGTTGCAGATGCTCGAGGAAGGACGCCTGACCGACGCTCAGGGCCGCCAGGTCGACTTCAAGAACACGATCGTGATCATGACCTCCAACATCGGGGCGTCGTCGATCGCCAAGAACAGCCAGCTCGGCTTCCAGGTCGAGGAGGCCGAGACCGGAGTGTCCTACGAGGACATGAAGAGCCGGATCATGGGAGACGTCAAGAAGGTCTTCCGGCCTGAGCTGCTCAACCGCATCGACGAGATCATCGTGTTCCAGAAGCTCACGAAGGACGAGATCAAGCTGATCGTCGATCAGCTGATGAAGCGCCTGCGCGAGCAGATGAAGGTGCACGAGGTGTCGATCGAGCTGACCGACGCCGCCAAGGACATGATGGTCGACAAGGGCTACGACCCGACCATGGGTGCGCGGCCGCTGCGCCGGGCCATCCAGCGGTTCATCGAGGATCCGCTCGCGGACTTCGTTCTGGGTCGCGCGCTACAGCCCGGATCGACGGTGCTGGTGGACCATCACGAGGGCGACGAGGAGATGACGCTGACGCTGATCGAGCCGGTAGACGTGCCCGATTCGCTGCCCGAAGACCTCGTTCCCGCCGAAGGTCCAGCCGACGATGAGCCGACGACCGATAGCGACGACGACGGCTCGGCCGAGGAGTAATTGTCAACTCGCACCCCGGCAGACCTGCCGGGGTGCGATGATTGGCAGATGATCGAACTCGGTGACGGTGCCGTTTCCGGGCTGATCCGCTCTCATCTCGATCGGCTCTCGCCGAACGACCGCCGGATTGCCACCCATATCCTGCAGCACCCAGCGGAAGCTCCTTTCGAGACCGCGGAGTCGCTGGCGGCCAAGACGGGAGTCAGCAAGGCCGCGGTCGTGCGCTTCTCGAGCCGCGTCGGGTTTACAGGATTTGCGGAGTTGCACGATGCGTTGGCGGCCGAGGCCATCACACGCCTGCGACCCGCCGTGCGGCGGACATCCCCGTCGGCTCATCCCATCGAGCAGCTCGCGTTTCAGGCAGCGGGCGATCTGGAATCCCTGGCGACAGGGGTCGATCGCAGCCAATTCGACGCAGCGGTGGGGATGCTGTGCCGCGGGCACGGCAAGATCGGGATCTTCGGCCACCGCAAATCGGCGGCGCTGGCCGAGTACGCCTACTACCTGCTCAATCCGCTGCTCTCCAACGTCTGGCCGATCGCAGCCGGCGAGCCGACGATCGCCGATCAGCTGATCGATCTCGAGCCCCGTGACCGGCTGCTTGCATTCACCTTCCAGCGCTACGCCAAGGTCACCGGAGAGGTGGTGCGGCTGTTTCGCGCAGCCGGGGCGCCTGTCGTCCTGATTACGGACGATCTGCTGGCTCCGGCAGCGGGGCAGGCCAATCACGTGCTCGTGTGCCAGGGTCAGAGCGACGGCTTTGCCAGCGCGGCCACCTCGATCGTGGTGCTGGAGGCGCTCGCCGCGGCGATTGCCCTGCGCAAAGGTGGCGCGCGCAACCCGCGAATGGATACGGCCGAGCAACTTTGGAAACAATTCGGCACGTACTGAGCGGGTGACGACCGGCGCCCCTGCCAAAATGGAGGGCCGTGCCCAAGACGCTCACAACCTTTACCTGCACCCAGTGCGGTCACGAGTCGCCCAAGTGGCTTGGCCGCTGCGCCGGCTGCGGAGAGTGGAACACGTTGGTCGAGGAGGTGCGCGAGCGCTCCACCCGGCGAGCGCCGGTCGGGCGGCCGGTGCGCGCGCTGAGCGATGTTGCGCTCACCGACTCCGATCGCATCTCGACCGGCATGGACGAGTTCGATCGCGTGCTCGGAGGCGGGCTGGTGCCCGGCTCGCTCGTGTTGATCGGGGGCGAGCCGGGAGTCGGCAAGAGCTCCCTGCTCCTGCAGTCGCTCGGGCGGATCGCCGCAGAAGGCCGGCCGGTATTGCTGGTGGCGGGTGAGGAGTCGCCGGCGCAGGTGCGCCTCAGGGCCGAGCGGCTCGGTTCGATCGAGGGCATCTCGATCCTGGCCGAGACCGAGCTCGAGTCGGTGTGTGAGGCGATCGTCGCCACCGCGCCCCAGGTATGCGTGGTCGACTCGGTGCAGACGATGCATTCGGGTGACCTGACGTCATCGCCGGGGAGCGTCGGCCAGGTGCGGGAGGCCGCCGATCGGCTTGCCCGCGTCGCCAAGAGCCACGGAGTCACCATCATCCTGGTCGGTCATGTCACCAAGGAGGGCAGCGTCGCGGGGCCACGGGTGCTCGAGCACCTCGTCGATGCGGTGCTCCAGTTCGAGGGTGACCGCTACCGCTTCCTACGAGTCCTGCGGGCTGTCAAGAACCGGTTTGGCTCGACCAATGAGATCGGCATCTTCGAGATGACCGGCGCGGGACTCGAGCCGGTTGACGACCCGTCCTCGGCGTTCGCCGGCGATGGCGAGCCGGCACCCGGCTCGGTGCTACTGCCGGCGATCGAGGGCACGCGGCCGATTCTGCTCGAGGTGCAGGCGCTGGTCGCCGACTCGGATCTGGCGATGCCCCGCCGGGCCGCGACCGGGTTTGATCGAAACCGGCTGTCGATGATCGTCGCGGTACTCGGCCGCCACTCAGGTGTGCCGCTGGGCTCGAGCGACATCTTCGTCAACGTCGCCGGCGGCGTCCGCGTCGACGAGCCGGCCGCCGACCTCGCCGTTGCGTTGGCGATCGTCTCGGCCCACCGCGGGCGGGCGCTACGGCCGCGGCTGGCGGCCTTTGGAGAGCTCGGGCTCACCGGCAAGGTGCGCGCGGTGGCCCACGTGGGGCCGCGCCTCCAGGAGGCGAGCAAGCTGGGCGTGACCAATCTGGTTGTCCCCATGGCGACCGCGTCTGAGCGCGGGTTGAAGCTGAGTGAGGCAGACACCGTGAGCGCTGCGATCGAGGCGGCGTTCGAGTGACCCGGATCGCGGTCATCTACGACATCCATGGCAACATCGGCGCACTCGAGGCGGTGCTGGATGCCGCCGAGTCCGAAGGCTTCGACGGTCTGCTCTGCGGGGGCGACATCGCCATGCTTGGGCCGGAACCGGCCGCGTGCGTCGATCGCCTGCGCGACTACGGCGATCGGCTGGTGGCCATCCGCGGCAATACCGACCGGTGGGTTGCCTCCGATCAGCCCGACGAGTCGCTCGAATGGACGCGCGAGGCAATCGGGGCGGAGCGGGCGGAGTGGCTGGGCTCACTACCGGCGTCGATCGTCTTGGAGCAACACGACGTCCTGGTGGTGCACGCGACACCGGGCTCCGATGAGGACGTGATTGCGCCGGACGCACCCGAGCAGGAGGTCGCGGCCGAACTGACCGGCGTCGTCCAGCACACCGTGCTCTATGGGCATATCCACATTCAGTACCGCCGGGTGGTGGGTGCGATCGAGCTCGTGAACCCCGGATCTGTGGGCCTACCGTTCGACGGCGACCCACGAGCCGCGTGGGCGATGCTGGAAGATGGATCGGTCACGTTTCGGCGAACGGAGTACGACGTGCGGGCGACCATCGCTGCGGTCAACGCCAAGGCGCTGCCGCGCGGTGACTGGATCGGCCAGACGCTTCGCACAGCCCTGCGCACGTAAGCCTCTGGCGGCGGTCAGCCGGTAAACTCAGGGCGATGGCTGAGCTCGCCCCCGACGTGCGATCAGATCCCGTGCTGTTGGACGCTCTGCGGCGCATTGCGCCGGGCACGACGATGCGGCAAGGGCTCAACGACATCCTGCGCGCCGACCTCGGCGCCTTGATCGTGATTGGCGAGCCTGCCGAGCTGTCGTTCCTCTTTTCTGGCGGCATCCGGCTGGATCAGGCGTTCTCTCCGTACCTGCTGTATGAGCTGGCCAAGATGGACGGGGCGATCATCCTGAGCACCAACGCGAGCCGGATCGTCTACGCCAATGTGCAGCTGATGCCCGATCCGACGATTCCGTCGTCGGAGACCGGAACCCGTCATCGCACCGCCGAGCGAGTGGCAAAGCAAACCGGGGCGCTCGTGATCTCGATCTCCCAGCAGCGCGATGTCGTCACCATCTATAGCGGTGACGTCCGCTATCAGCTCGAGGAGATCTCCGACGTTCTGGCCAAGACCAACCAGGCGGTGACCACGCTCGAGACCTACCGCACCCGGCTCGAGCAGGTCTCGACCCGCTTGACCGCGCTCGAGTTCCAGGGAGCCGTGATGCTCGACGACGTGCTGGTCGCGCTGCAACGAGCAGAGATGACCACTCGGATCCGGCGTGAGATCGAGCGAAACGTGGTCGAGTTGGGAGTCGAGGGGCGGCTGATAAAGCTCCAGCTCGATGAGCTCAGCGAGTGGGTACCGGGCAACGAGGAGGCGATGGTTCGCGACTACCACGTGCCGGAGGAGACCGGGGGACACGAGCAGGCGCTGTATCGGCTGCGTACGCTCCCCGACAGTGGACTGCTCGAGCTCGAGGACGTCGCGGAGGTGTTGGGCTACCCGCGGTCGGTCAACCCGCTCGACCACGCGGTGACCCCCAGGGGCTACCGCGTTCTCTCAAACGTCCCGCGGCTCTCCGACACGGTGATCACCCACGTGGTCGAGCACTTCTCGGGGCTCGACTCGTTCATGCGCGCCTCGCAGGGCGAGCTCGAGGAGGTCGACGGGGTCGGGACGGTGCGTGCCCGGGAGATTCGCGAGGGTCTGCGACGGTTGCAGGAACAGAACCTGGTCGATAGGTACTTGAACCTGTAGGCACCCGGTTCCGAGGTTGACCGGTTCTCCGTCAAAGTCTCATTTGGGCGCTGATCGTCCTGTAACACCTGCAAAAGTGAACGATTCTTTCGTCCTCCAAAGCCGCTCTCTGATAGAATGTTCACTCTGGGCGCCTGTTGGGTCGCGATAACACAAACGCCCAAGAGGGTCTTTTTCATGGCACGAGCGGAAGGGTTATTTGGCCTTGTACGACATCGGCGATAAGGTCGTGTACCCGCACCACGGAGCGGGCACAGTTGTGACCAAGGAAGTGCGTAAGGACTCCGAGTCCGAACGCGAATATCTCACGATCAAGATTCTGCATAACGACATGACCGTGATGATTCCGTCCGACAGTGCTGACCGAGCTGGTCTGCGCAAAGTGATCGGCGAGGAGACGGTGGACGAAGTCCTGGCCGTGCTCCAAGGCGACGGCACCAAGATGCCGAAGAACTGGAACCGCAGGTTCAAGCACAACCGGGACAAGATGAAGACCGGCGACGTGTTTGAGCTGGCCGAGGTTGTTCGTAACCTGGCGCAGCGCGACCAGGAGAAGGGTCTTTCGACCGGCGAGAAGCAGATGTTCTCGAAGGCGAAGCGGATCCTTGCGTCCGAGCTGATGTATGCCAAGGGCATGGACGAGGACGAGGCTCGTGAGTATCTGGAGGAGGTGCTCGACGACATTGGGTCGACCCGCAAGGCGCGGGCGTAACCAATCCCTTCAAGAAGTCGCGGTCGGAGGCCGATAGCCCAACCGACACGATGACATAGAAACGCATCAGAGGAGTGAACAGACGATGGTGGTGGTATCCCGAGTCGTTCTCTCGCTCTTAGCTGTGCTGGGTGCCATACAGGCGGGCCTGTACTCCAGGCTTCGAGATCATTTTTCGGCTTCTTATTCGTACGTCGCCGCTGGCATTATCGTCTTTCTGATCTTCGCCGTTGGCTGGATGGTTGGCGGGTTGGTTGGGAAGGGACTCCAGCGCTCCTTCAAGCGACTTGAACGCGCAGTCCAATCTCGCAGTGCGGGTGAACTCACAGTGGCCGCGGTCGGCCTGCTCGTGGGCCTGCTGGTCGCCGTACTGCTGTATTTCCCCGTGCACTCACTGCCGTACATCGGCGAGTGGGTGCTCCTGCCGCTGTTCTTGATTCTCGGCTACGCGTTTGCGGTGGTCGGCGCCAAGAAGCATCGCGGCATCCTGCGACTGGTCGGCGTGCACTCGGTCGGTGAGCCCGAGCTCGATGATGCGGGTCGTGACATGGCCACGCTCGTCGATACCTCGGCGATCATCGACGGTCGCATTGCCGACATCGTCAAGACCGGGTTCCTGTCGGGAGAGTTGGTCGTGCCCGAGTTTGTGCTGAAAGAACTCCAGCAGGTGGCCGACTCGGCCGACCCGCTCAAGCGAAACCGCGGCCGGCGTGGGCTCGAGGTGGTTCAAGGGCTGCGCAGTGAGGTGACGGTTTCGGTGCCGGACGTCGATTTTCCCGATATCCCCGAGGTCGACTCCAAACTCTTGAAGCTCGCCAAACAGCGGAGCCTTCGGATCCTCACCACCGATTACAACCTGAACCGTTTGGCCCGGATCCAGGACGTCGAGATCCTCAACGTCAACGAGTTGGCAAACGCCCTCAAGCCCGCGGTACTGCCAGGTGAGCAGTTCACCGTTCGCCTGATCCGCGAGGGCAAGGAAGCCGATCAGGGCGTTGGCTATCTCGACGACGGCACCATGGTCGTGGTTGAAGGTGGTCGTGGCCAGGTCGGCTCGTCGGTCTCGGTGCAAGTGACATCAGTGCTGCAGTCGCCGTCGGGAAAGATGATCTTCACCCGCCTGACGGAGGCCTAGTCGGTGCAGACGTGGGCGATCGTGGTTGCGGCAGGCGAGGGCACGCGGTTTGGGGCCGATCGCCCGAAGGCGTTCATCGGTTTCAAGGGTGATGTGCTGCTGGCGCGATCGGTCAGACTGATCGACGACCACGATGAGATCCAGCGGATGGTGCTGGTGGTGCCCGAGGGCTGGGAGGAGCCAGCCGAGCTGCTCGCCGATCAGATGGCTGCCGGCAAGATCGCCAGCGTGGTCAAGGGTGGCGCATCCCGGGCGGAATCGGTGGCGGCAGGTCTCGCCGAGGTACCTGAGTCGGCCGACACCGTGCTCGTCCACGATGCGGCCCGGCCGTTGGCGACCCCGGCGCTCGTCTCCCGAGTGCTGGCTGCGGTGGCCGATGCCGACGGGGCGGTGCCGGCGCTGCCGGTGCCAGACACGATCAAGCGCACCACCGGTGAGTCGATCGCCTCGACGCTTGAACGCGACGGCCTCGTGGCGGTGCAGACGCCGCAGGCTTTTCGTGCCCGGTGCCTACGCGAGGCCTACGACCGCCCGGTGGGCGAGCTGCGTGCCGCCACCGACTGCGCGTCGTTGCTCGAAAACGCGGGGATGCGGGTGGTGTGGGTGCCGGGCGAGCGCTCGAACATCAAGATCACCGAGCCCGCTGACCTGCTCCTGGCAGAGGCGCTCGTGTGAGCGACGATGTCCGTGTCGGCATCGGGTTCGACGCCCATGCGTTCGCTGAGGGGCGTCCGCTGGTGCTCGCCGGCGTGCGCATCGCCCACGACCGCGGGCTGGTCGGCCATTCGGACGCCGACCTGATCTGCCACGCCGTGACTGACGCGCTCCTGGGAGCATCGGGCGGCGACGATATCGGGGCGATCTTTCCGTCCGACGACGCGGGTCTCGAGGGGGCGTCGTCGATCGAGCTGCTGCGGCTGGTGTGGGCGGGACTCGCTCACGACGGCTGGGAGATCCGAAACGTCGATGCGATCGTGATCATGCAGGAGCCGCGCCTGGCTCCGCACCGCGAGGCGATGCGCGAGTCGCTCGCTGCGGCCCTCGAGACCGACACTGCGCGTGTGACGGTGCGGGCATCGACCACCGACTACCTCGGCTTCGCCGGGCGCGGCGAGGGTGCCGCGTGTCATGCCGTGGCGCTGCTGGCGCGGCCATGACCGTGCCCGGGGTGGTGTCGTTCGATCTGGACGAGACGTTGTGGGAGTTCCTGCCGATGATGGACGGCGCGCTTCAGGCCACCCTCGAGCAGCTGGAGGCGCGACGGCCCGGGCTTCGCGGGGCGATAACCATCGAGGAGCTCCATCGTGTGCGCGCTCACGTCGCCGCGAGTCAGCAGGGCACGTTCGAGGAGCTCCGCCAGGAGTCGTTTCGGCAGGTGCTCGAAGCCCACGGCGAGACCGATCCCGACCTGCCGGCGTGGATGGTTGCGACGTGGATGGAGGCGCGGCTGACGAGCGTCGTGCTTCACCCCGATGTCGAGCCGGCTCTGGAGCAGCTCGTCGATGCCGGTCACGTGCTGGGAGCGATCACCAACGGCAACTTTCCGATCGTCCGGCTGCCGCTGGCCACAACCTTTGCGTTCATCGTGCATGCCGAGCATGTGGGCGCCTTCAAACCGGCGGCTGAGCCGTTTCTGCACGCCGTCAAGTTGGCGGAAGGCGATCCGGCTCGGTGGGTCCATGTCGGCGACGACATCGAGACCGATGTTCAGGGCGCCCAGTCGGTGGGCATGCGGGCGGTCTGGATCAATCGAAACGGCGTGACGCTGCCGCCAGGGGTCGAACCGGACGCAGAGCTGCCGTCGTTGGCGGGCCTGCCCGCGGTCGTGGAGCGTCTGCTGGCTGCCTGAGGTCAGCTGCCTGGGAGCCGGGCGGCGTCGGCGCCGACCTCGACCAGCCCGTCGTTTTGGAGTGAGATCAGCACCTCGGCGTCGAGCGATTCGAGCGGCAGCTCACCGGCCGCCGTGATCTCGCGCAAAAGCCGGCTGCGGCGCTGCCGGAACGACCCCTCGAACCGCGACTGCTTCCGCAGAGGCGCAAAGGTCGCGCCGCGTGACGGGCACTCCGCTCGCAGCGGGCAGCGTTCGCACCGCGGCTTTCGGGCGATGCAGACCTCGCGGCCGAGATCAAACAGGGCCTGATTCCACTCGTACGCCCGTCCCTCGGGCACCGTCACATCGGTGGTGCCAAACGCGCGCTCGAGCACCCGGTTTGCATTGGTGTCGGGCGCCGCGATCTGAGCGCCGAAGGCAAAGCACGCGACCGCCGCTGCGGTGTACGGCCCGATTCCGGGGAGCTTTTGCAGCTCGGCTGGATCGCTCGGAAAGCCGCCGAGCTCCACAACAGCCTGCGCGCAGCGATGCAGGGAGATCGCCCTGCGGTTGTAGCCGAGCCCCGACCAGGCCACGATCACGTCGGCCGCGGGTGCCTGCGCGAGCGCGGTGTAGGTCGGCCAGCGCACCAACCACTCTCGGTAGCGAGGCTCAACCCGCGAGACCTGGGTTTGTTGCAGCATCACCTCAGAAACGAGAATCGCATACGGATCGCGGGTGTGGCGCCATGGCAGGTCTGCCCCGTTTGCCGCATACCAAGCCAAAACTGAGTCTTTCATCGCGGCTTTCGAGGTCGCGTGCACGGGCGGACGCTACCGCCCAGGGCGTTGGCAGCGTCGGTCGTAGGACAGAGTCCCCTCGAACGCATACGACGGTCTCCATCGAGATAGCCTCTGTTCATGCAACGCCGAAGTAGGTGATCAGGCTGCCGGTGACATCGGCCTCGCGCGCCTCCCGATGACCTGCGTAGCGGCGTCGGTGCGCCTCGGAGAACCGCCATGCGTGACGCTCTCGGAGGTGCGCGAAGATCTCCTCGGTGCCACGGAAGATCAGCCCCTCCTCGGTCTGGAGCACGGGGATCTGGTCGGTGCCGGCCAGCTGCCGCAGCGTTTCTCGCTGTTCGGGCCAGGGCTCGACCTGGCGGATGATCGCGTCGACGCCGAGTTCGGTGAGGATCTCGCGCACGGCCGCCGAGAACGGGCACCACTCCGCCTGGTAGAGCACCGGGGGCTGGTCAGCCATCGGCTGCGTTTAGCGGGACGTGTCTCGCTCCAGTCCAGGATGAGTTCCCGTTCGGCGAAGTACCAGCGGCCGTCGGTGCGCGCGAACACGTCGACGTAGCGCAGCCAGGCGACCATCATCATCCGCGTGGCCGTCCTCGGTGAAGATGTGATGGGCGATGGTGTAGCTCTCGCCCGTGGCCCGGTCACCGTCGAGCTTCACGGTCTGCTGGCCGTTGAAGTGCATCGTCGCGTCGTAGCGGTTGAGGTCGTCGAACACCGGCGCGAGGGCCTCCCGTCCCTCGAGGACGTAGGACGCGGCCTCCTGCGGGCCGTTCATGTAGACGGCAAAGCGGGTGTCGGTTGTGAAGAGCGCCATCTGTCCCTCAGCGTCGCGGCGGTCGGCGCAGTGCGCGTAGGCGTCGAACAGCTCGCGGATCGCGAGGCGGTCGGCAGCCTCGGCCGGGGTGAGCTCGGTGCGGGTGGTGTTGGTCATAGTCCGACATCATGCACGAAAGCCGCGGGCGTCGAATCCGGGAATACCGTGGTCCGGCGGGGTGGGATACTTGTGCGATGGTCAGCTCGGTGCGCGTCAGGGGGTTGGTGGGCAGGGAACGCGAGCTTGCGGTGCTCGAGCGGCTACTCGCGGCTGCCCGAGACGGGGACGGCGCAGTGCTCGTGGTCTACGGCGATCCGGGGGTGGGTAAGACCGCGCTGCTTGAGTCGGTCGCCGAGCGGGCGCACGATTTCCGTGTGATCCGCGCGGTTGGGGTCGACGGCGAGCAGGAGCTCGACTACGCTGCGGTGCAGCAGTTCTGCGCCTCGATCGTTGAGTTCAGTGTGCGTCTGCCCGACCCTCAGAGAGCGGCGCTCGATGTTGCCTTCGGCAGCAGCGCGGGGCCGGCGCCGAGCCCGTTTCTCGTCGGGCTTGCGGTCTTGAGCCTGCTCTCGGAGGCGGCAGAGCAGCAGCCGGTGCTGTGCGTGGTCGACGATGCGCAGTGGTTGGACGTTGCATCGGCGCGGGTACTCACCTTCGCGGCGCGGCGCCTTCTGGCCGAGCGGGTCGTGCTCGCGTTTGGGACGCGGGATCCGGACGTCGGGTTCGGCCGGCTTCCACAGCTGCGGGTGGAGCCGCTCGGTCGCCGTGACTCCCGCGATCTGCTCGAGTCGGTTCTCGCGGCGCGCCTCGATGAACCGGTGCTCGAACGGATAGTCGCGGAGACTGGGGGCAATCCGCTCGCGATCCTCGAGCTCCCGCGTGGTCTGACTCCCGCACAGCTCGCAGGCGGGTTCGGATTGCCGACGGCGCTGCCCTTGTCCGCCGGTATCGAACAGCGCTTTCGGCAGCGGCTCGCCCGGCTTCCGACCGACGCCCGACGGTTCCTGCTGCTCGCGGCGGCGGAGCCGCTCGGTGACGCGGCCCTGCTCGGGCGTGCTGCCCAGGAGTTGGGGATTCCGCCGGAGGCCACCGATGCGGTCGAGTCAGACGGCTTCGTGACGCTCGAGGGTGCGGTGACCTTTCGTCATCCGCTGGTTCGTTCGGCCGTGTATGGCTCGGCGGAGCCGAACGAGCGGCGCGAGGCGCACCGAGCCCTGGCCGCCGCGACGGATCCCACGTTGGACCCGGATCGCCGGGCATGGCACCTCGCGCTCGCAGCCTCGATGCCCGACGAGGAGGTTGCCTCAGAACTCGAGCGCTCGGCCGGTCGCGCCGAGGCCCGAGGCGGGCTCGCCGCTGTGGCCGCCTTCCTCGAGCGCGCCGCAACGCTGACGCCCGAGCCGCGACGCCGGGCGAAGCGGATGCTCTCTGCCGCTGGCGCCGAGCGCGACGCCGGTGATCTGGAGGCGGCGCTCGGGCAGTTGGCGCGCATCGAGGACGGCGCGCTCGACGATCTGGGACGCGCACGGAGTGACCTTCTGCGGGCACAGATCGCGGTCGAGCAACAGCGTGGCGACGACGCCGGCCGCCTGTTTCTCGCCGCCGCGCGGCGTTACGAGCCGCTCGCACCCGATCTCGCCCGCGAGACGTATCTCGAGGTGCTCGGCGGTGCCATGGCCAACGACGTCGAGTTGGCCGGCGGGGCGCGGGTGGTCGCGGCGGCCGCCAGGGCGGCGCCCCCCGGCTCGATACCGCCGCGGACGGTCGACGTCGTCCTCGAGGCGTTCACCAAGCGTCTGCTGGACGGCTATGCCGCGGCCGTCCCCGCCTTCGCCCAGGCGCTCGAGCTGCTGCTCACGACGGACTTTGCGCGCGAGGACGTCAGCCGGTGGCTCTCGCTCGCCCGGGGCAGGGATGGGAACGTGGTCGCACTTGAGACGTGGGACGACCGTGCGTTCCACGTGCTCGCGGTGCGCCAGGCGGTGGCTGCCCGCGACACCGGCGCGCTCGTGCACCTGCAGTATGCGCTCAGCTTCGTGGCCCGCAGCCACATGCTCGCCGGCGAGCTGAGCGTGGCCGCGGCGGTGCTGGACGAGGCGGATCTGATTGCCGAGGCGACCGGAAACCCGGCGCTTGTGAACGCGCCGATGATCCTCTCGGCATGGAAGGGCGATGAGACGGCGGCAACCGCTCTGATCGACGCAACTGCCGAGGAGGCGGCGACCCGTCGTTGGATCTCCAACGCCTACGCCCGGGCGGTGCTCTGCAACGGCCTGGGCCGCTATGACGAGGCCCGCGATGCAGCCCGAGACGCATTTCGGCCCGACCCGATCGGATACGGAACGCTCCTTCTGCCGGAGCTTGCCGAGGCAGCGGCGCGAACGGGGGACCGCGAGCTGCTGCGGTATGCGGCGGATTGGATCGCCCAGCGTGCCGTCGCTCTTGACTCGGGCTGGGCGTGCGGCATCGATGCCCGGGTACGCGCGCTGCTTGCCGACGATGGCGAGGCGGAGAGCCTTTACCAGAAGTCGATCGGCCACCTCTCAGCCACCAGACTGCGGCTCGAGCTGGCCCGTAGCCGCCTGCTCTATGGTGAGTGGCTGCGCCGCGATCGCCGGCGGGTGGACGCCCGCGAGCAGCTGCGGATAGCGCAGGACGCGTTCGACGACATCGGTGCGGAGGCGTTCGCCCGCCGCGCCGAGCGGGAGTTGCTTGCGACCGGCGGACGGGCGCGAAGGCGCGTCGTGCAGAAGCGCGACGAACTCACGCCACAGGAGACCGAGGTCGCCCGCCTTGCTGCCGACGGCAAGACCAACCGCGAGATCGCCGCGCAGCTCTTCATCAGCCCGAGCACGGTGGAGTACCACCTGCGAAAGGCGTTTCGCAAGCTCGATGTGAAGACGCGCACCCAGCTCGCGAACCGCTTGCGCGGCTAGACCAGGCGCCGCCGACCGCTTCCGACGGACCGGGGATTTCCGGGATTCGAGTGGCGAGCCGCATGGGCAGGATGGATGGGCCGACAACCTCCGAAAGGACGGCCCTGATGGGTACACCTGACACGACGACCGAGGCGCACGCCACCACGCGCCCCGCGAAACCAGAGGAGCTCCCCGACTACGCCCCGGTGCCGCAGGCCGCATACGGCCCAGCGCTAAACGAGCAGGGCTACTACGTCGGCCGGGTCGAGCGGAACCTCTACTGGGTCACCGACGGCACCTACCAGTCGGCGTTCCTGACCACGTCCGACGGCGTCGTGCTGCTCGACGCGCCGCCCACGATCGGCCACAACATCAAGCGGGCGGTCGACGAGATCGCCGCGGCCAACGGCGTGAGCAACAGGGTCACACTACCTGATCTACTCGCCACCACCACGCCGACCACGCCGGCGCGTCATCGCTCTTCGACAAGAACGTCGTGCGGATCGGGCACGAGGAGACGCGCAGGCTGCTCGCTGCGCGACAACGACCCGGCCCGGCCGCTGCCCGAGGAGACGTTCGAGGATCAGCCGCACGCTCGAGATCGGCGGCGAGCGGATCGACCTGGCCTGGCACGGCCCCAACCACTCGCCCGACAACATCTTCATCCACCTGCCCGATCACGACACGCTGATGCTGGTCGACATCGTGAACCCCGGCTGGGCGCCGGTCTACCAGAGCAACCTGACCGAGGACATCCCCGGCTACCTCGAGGCGCCCGCAACCGCGCTCACCTACCCGTGGAAGCACTTCATCGGCGGCCACATGGGCCGGCTCGGCACGCGCGACGACATCGCGGTGCACCAGCGCTACATGGCCGACATCGCCGACAGCTCGCGCAGGGCGCTCGACACCGTCGACCCGACGCCCTACTTCGTCAAGTACGGCGAGAACACCTGGGCCGCGGTGCAGGGGCTACCTGGACGCCGTCACCGCCGCGGCGGCCGAGCCGGTGATCGAGAAGTACACCGGCGTACTCGCCGCCGCCGACGTGTTCACCGCGAGCACCACGTTCCACGTCATGCAATCGATCCGACTCGACCTGGGATACGGCTCACAGGTGCATCCGTGACCCGGGCCGCTGCACTGAGAGACATCCAACCACCGAAGGAGTGACCGATGACCAATGCCCCTGTGCGCGACCAGCAGAGTGACCACCTGATCACGCCGCAGAACGCGGCGCTCGTCCTGATCGACTATCAGCCCTCGCAGTTCGCGACGGTGCGCTCGATGGACGAGGCCCTGCTGCGCAAGAACATCGTCTCGACCGTCAGGACGGCGAAGGCCTTCGGCGCTGCCGATCGTCCACTCGACCGTGAACGTCGGAGTCGGGCCAGCAGCAGCCGACGCGTGCCGGAGCTGGCCGAGCTGCTCGACGGACGATCCTCCGATCGACCGCACGACGGTCAACTCGTGGGAGGACATCGAGTTCGTGGCGGCCGTCCGCGCGACGGGTCGCCGCAAGCTGATCTTTTGCGCGCTGTGGACCGAGGTCTGCATGGCCTTCGCGGCGCTCGACGCGCTGCGCGAGGGCTACGAGGTCTACCCGGTGGTCGATGCGATCGGCGGCACCTCGCTCGAGGCTCATCGCGCCGGCATCGAGCGGGTCGTCCAGGCCGGCGGCGCTGCCGATCGGGTGGGTGTCGCTGGCCTGCGAGCTCCAGCGCGACTGGGACCGCCTCGAGACCGTGCCGCAGATCGTCGAGATCGTGCTCACCGAGAGGCTGCTGCAGGAATGAACCCCGCCATCGAGTTCGACGGGCGTCTGGTGCCACGTGTTGGCTTCGGCACGATGCGACTGACCGGCCCGGGGGTGGCCGGGCCGCCGCCTGATCTGGCCGAGGCGCGGCGCGTCCTGCGGCGGGCGATCGAGCTCGGCGTGCGGGTGTTCGACACCGCCTGGTACGACGGTCCGGATGTTCCCAACCAGCTGCTGGCGGAGGCTGTGCGGGAGTCGCACCAAGACGTGGTGGTCGCGACCAAGCTCGGCTGGAACTTCGGCTCGCGCGGAGTGGCCTCGGCGCACACACGGGAGCAGCTGCGCGCGGCGATGCAGCGCGACTTGAGGCTACTCGCGGGCGTGCCGATCGCGATCACGCATCTGCGCTGGACGTCCGACCCCGCGGTGAGCGAACCGTTCAGACGCGCGCTGGCAGCGATGGTGGAGATGCGCGACGAGGGCAGCTGCCGCCATGTCGGCCTCTCCAACGTGGGCCGGGCGCAACTCGAGTACGCGCTCAGTCAGACGCCGATTGGCTCGGTGTCGAACTCGTTCAGCGTTGCCGATCAGGGAGACGCGGAGATCGTCGAGCTCACCGCGAGCGAAGGCATCGCCTATCTCCCCTGGCTGCCTCTGCGAGCCGGCAACCCGCACCAGACGGATGTGCTCTGTCGCTGGGGCGAGAGCCTCGGCTGCTCGCAGGCGCAAGTGGCGCTCGCCTGGCTGCTTCACAGGGCGCCGAATCTCGTACCGATTCCAGGGACGTCGAGCGTGACACACCTGGAGGAGAACGTGGCTGCCGCGGCGGTGGTGCTGCCGGACGAGGCGGTCGAGGAGCTCGAAACCATGAGAACGAAGGGAGCCACCCAATGACGACGTATCACCTTGACCCGCCGGCGGCGCAGATCGCCGGGTATCTGTCCCAGGGGCCGGCGCTGTACGAACTACCGCTCGAGAGCGCTCGTAAGCTCGTCAACGACGCGGAGTCGGAGCCGCTCCACGCGGGGATGCTCGACGAGGCGTGGATCACCGTGCCAGCGGGGGTCGGTGACGTAACGGTGCTGTTGATCACGCCGCGCGGCGCCACCGATCAGCTGCCCGTGACGCTCTACATGCACGGGGGAGGGTGGATTCTGGGGAGTGCGAACAGTCACGGAAATCTCGCTCGGGATCTCGCCGTCGCGTCCGGGGCCGCCGTGGCGTTCATCGACTACGCGTTGTCGCCTGAGGCGCAATATCCGGTGCAGATCGAACAGTGCTACGCGGTCGCGCAGTGGATCGCCGAGCACGGCGCCGGCCACGGGCTCGACGGATCACGCATGGCGGTCGCCGGAGATTCGGCCGGGGGAAACATGGCGACGGTGCTCACGATCCTCGCGAAGCAGCGGGGAGACGTGCGGTTTGCCCACCAATCGATGTACTACCCGATCACCGATGCCGGCAGTGAGACCGAGAGCTACCGGCTATTCAAGGACGGGCCGTACGGTGGTCCCGAGACGATGGCGTGGTTCTGGGACAACTATCTACCGACGGACGCCCTCCGCGACGAGATCACCGTCTCCCCGCTGCGCGCAAGCCTGGAGGATCTCCAGGGCCTCCCCCCGGCGCTCGTGATCGTCGATGAGAACGACGTGCTCCGCGACGAGGGTGAGGCCTACGCCGAGAAGCTGCGGGAGGCGGGGGTACCGACCGCCTCGGTGCGGTTCAACGGCACCATGCACGACTTCATGATGCTCGGCCCGCTGCGCGCGACCGAGACCAGCGCCGCAGCGATCAGTCTGGCCGGATCCGTGCTTCGCCAGCGCATTCGCTGTTACTTCAACCCCAGAGGTGGTTTCATGACTCGGATCGGCATTATCCTCGGTAGCACCCGTCCCAATCGCAACGGCGAGCAAGTCGCCCGCTGGGTGCTCGAGGTCGCATCGCGCAGAAGCGACACGGAGTACGAGCTCGTCGACCTGCGCGACTACCCGCTGCCACACCTCGACGAGCCGCTGCCGCCCTCGATGGGCCAGTACCAAAACGAGCACACCCACCAGTGGGCCGCGAAGATCGCTTCCTTCGACGGGTTCGTGATCGTGACGCCGGAGTACAACCACGGCACCTCGGGTGTGTTGAAGAATGCGATCGATTTCCTGTACGCAGAGTGGAACAACAAGGCCGTCGGATTCGTCTCCTACGGCGTTGTCGGCGGCGCTCGAGCGGCGGAGCATCTGCGCCTCGTCTCGGCCGAGCTGCAGATGGCCGACGTCCGTCAGCAAGTCGCGCTCTCGTTCTTCACCGAGTTCGAGAACTTCTCGGTGTTCACACCGAGCGAATTCAGCGAGCAGTCGCTCAACACCTTGCTCGACCAGGTGACCGCCTGGAGCGCGGCACTCGCCCACCTCCGGGGCCCCGCGCTCGCCGCTGGCTAAGAGCAAGCACACCCAGTCCGGCCGAGGGTGCTGGTCGAGCGGCGACAATCCACCAGCTCGACCAGCACCCTCGTGAACGCATACCCGCCGGTATTGACTCCTCTCGCGCTTGCGCCGAGTTTATGAGCGGAGACGCCGACACCCGCCAGCAACGGTCACGTCGGAATCGGTGTCCGAGCACCCTGGCGGACACTGGCGTGCTGGGCTGCCCAGGTCAGTGCGTAGTCGGCGACTTCTTCCCACCCGTCCTTTCATCGCGGCTTCCGAAGTCGCGTGCACAGGTGGACGCTACCGCCCGGGCTGGGTCGCGCGCCCGATCGGATCACGTCTTCGTGGCGGCTGGACGCATACCGAGCGCCGGCCCTGTGCCGCTAGCTGGAGCCAACCGGTTCGTTCGTCTAGCGAGCGGCGCGTTGCATCAGTGTGATCGGCGGGCATCTCCCGGCTTGGGCGACCCCGGTGACCGTGAATCCAGCGCGCTCGTAGAACGGAACCGTCCGTGGGTTGGGTGTCTCCAGGTAAGCCGGAAGCCTGCTTGCGTCCACGACTTCCAGGCAGTGGCGCAACAGATGCGTGCCCAGCCCTTGCCCGTGAAGGGTGCGCTCTACTCCGAACCATGGCAGGTACCAGTGCGGCTCTGTGGGATGCCCCTTGGCCATCTGCTCCAAGGTTGCGAACGAATCGGCGTGCACGGCATCAGCGGTGGTCTCAACCAGTACCCGCACCACAGCCTCGCCGTCCGGCTCGCGTCCCGGCCCAAACCACAGGGCAACGGCGTCGAAATCGCCCAGGCGCCACACGGTCTGATCCCGGAACGCGTCGCCCCCGAACGCGGCGATGAACGCCGGGAAGTGCACCTGGTACTCGGCGTCGTCAGGGTAGAGCCAGCGCTCAACAGGGTCATCCTCGAACGCCGAAACCAGCGTACGGATCGCACGATCCCGCTCCGACTTGGCTATCGCCGCGAACTCCATCCCAGCCATCCCAGAAACTCTAGTTCAACACGAGGGTCGGCAATCACGGAAAGCCGGCCCGCTCTTCTCGTGGATCGGTTCCTGTGCCTGCGAGGTGCAAGCCGTAACGCCGACCTTGGCTGCGACTACCGGTCTGCTGATGACTGACGCCAAGGCCAGCTCAGCAGTCCCAGTCCAGCGATGATGCAGAGCGCGCCGACGATCGCCCAAAACGTGCTGCCGGTCATCGAGGATCCCTGGATGAGCCGAGTTCCTTGGCCGATCCAGACGGCGCCTGCGAGAACAAGCAAGGCTCCTACCACACGCCTCGTAATTGTCACGTTGTTGGATACGCACGACCGCCGCGGTCGGTTTTGCCGGACTGGGAGCGCTTACCGGTCGCCGAGTTTGGTGGGAACGGGACTCTCACGATTGATGTGGAAGGCTACGTCGTCGTCTTGTCCATCGATCGACAGTGGACACAATGTCGAGGATGGATGGAAGCGTCCGGTGATTGGGTGAATTCCTATTCGGAAAGGGTCGTGGGATATGCAATCGAGAGAACGTCCGCTTGCCCTCGCGGGTGGAGTCGCTGCCGGCGAGAACGCGCCGAGTCGAGACCGCGCGGCACGCGCCGAGGGTGAAGATGGCGGGGGTCGTGCGATAAAGTTCGCCAGCGGAGGGGCCTTTCACCGCCAGGTGGATCAAGCCGTGAAGAAGCTGCTGGAGGATCAGACTCTTGTCCGCCGCGCCTATCTGACCCTGTGGATAAAGGCTCTCATCGTGTTGGCGTGGGCGGTCGGCTCCTACCTGGCGCTGGTATTCGTCGCGCATGGGCCGCTGCAAGCGATCGCTGGGAGCGTCTCGCTCGGATTTGCTGTCGCGGGCATCGGGTTTACGATCATGCACGACGCCAACCACCTGGCGTTCGCCCCGAGCCGATCGGTAAACCGCGTGATGGCACTATCGCTCGATCTGATCGGCGGATCCTCCTACGTCTGGTCGGCAAAGCACCTCGCCCACCACACCTACCCCAACATCACCGAGCACGATCCGGATATCGAAAGCCTGCCGTATGCCCGCCTTGACCCGGCCCAGACCCACCGCCCCTGGCATCGCTACCAACACATCTACATCTGGGCGCTGTATGCACTGATCACGATGCGCTGGCAGTTCCTGTCGGACTACACGTTTCTTCGGCGCGGTCGCGCCGGCCGAAGCCCATTTCGGCGACCCCAGCGTGGCGCCCTGGCCACGCTGATCGTCGGCAAGGTCGTGTTCCTCACCTGGGCCATTTTCATCCCACTCCTGTTCCACCCAGTGCTTTGGGTGGCAGTGCTTTTCCTGGCGACGTCGATCGTCGCGTCGCTCGCCCTTTCACTGGTGTTCCAACTCTCACACTGCGTTGTTGAGACCGAGTTCATCGATCCTGCCAACGACGCCACCGAGCGTGTCTGGCAAATCCACCAGCTCGAGTCTACGGTCGACTTCGCCAAGGCAAACCTTCTCCTCCGACTCTACGCGGGGGGACTCAACCACCAGATCGAGCACCACCTGTACGCGCGATTGCCACACACCCTCTATCCACGCATCGCCGAAATCGTGGAACGCGCCGCGCTCGCCCACGGCATCGCCTACACACACCACCCAACGATGCGACTGGCACTTCGCTCACACACACGGTGGCTCAAACTGATGGGCGCCGCGCCGAGATGAGAGGCGCTCTGCGACTACCGAGGAGTTTCGTCGACGTCGTACGAAGGCCCACCTCGACTCATTTGCCTCGACGACGCAGTCACCGCCGACCGCAAACGTCGGCGAGGTTGCAGCCCGCGGCGCTGATCGTCGGCATGGGGACACGCTAGCTGCCTGGCGGGTGCCAACCGATTGTGTAGCCTCCGCCGATGGCCCGCCCCCGATTCAAGCACGAGGACTTCGAGTTTGGCTACGAGATCGTGCTGGGGTCGGTCTACCGTGGCTTCGCGGATGCCGGTGAGGTGCAGGCGACCGCCGGCCGGATCAAGGACGGCGACGGTGACGCCTGGGTGACCGAGTGGTGTGCCACCGCCGACGCACTCGCGGCGGCCGCGAATGAGGCTGCCGACGGCGGGCACTCGGTTTCGGCGCGGGGGCTCTATCTGCGGGCCGCGACCTACTACGCGACGGCGCTTTACCTGATTACGCATTCGACGGATCCCAGCCGCCAGCACGACCTGTGGCTCCGGCAGCGGGCGTGCTGGGACAGCGCGGTCGACCTGGCAGTGGTGCCGGGTGAACGGATCCAGATCCCGTATGAGGGCACCACGCTGCCGGGGTACTTCTTCCGCGCACCCGACGCTGTGCCGGGTGAGCGTCGGCCGTTGGTTGTGATGAACAATGGCAGCGACGGCGCGACGTCGGGCATGGCGCTTTTGGGGGGCATCGCGGCCGGAGAGCGGGGGTATCACTGGATGACGTTCGACGGTCCGGGCCAGCAGGCTGCGCTCTTCCTCCAGCAGATCCCGTTTCGGCCCGACTGGGAGGCGGTGCTCACGCCGGTGGTCGACGCGATGGTGGCGAGGCCCGACGTCGACGCCGATCGGATGGCCGTGATCGGCGTCAGTCAGGCCGGTTTCTGGGTGCCACGGGCGATCGCGTTCGAGCACCGCTTCGCCGCCGCCGTGGTCGACCCCGGCGTGGTGGACGTGTCGACATCGTGGACGGAGAAGCTTCCCGGTCACATGCGCAACGAGCTGGACGATCCTTCGAAGAAGGCGTCATTCGACAAGGAGATGGGCTGGGGCGAGCGGTTCTCGAAGTCGACCCGCGCGACGCTCCACTTCCGCGGCCAGCCCTACGGTCTGCAAAGCGAGTCGCGGTTCGACCTCTACCAGGAGGTGCTCAAGTACAGGCTGGGCGACGAGGTGAAGCAGATCACCACGCCGGTACTGATCACCGAGCCGGAGGACGAGCAGTTCTGGCCAGGCCAGTCACAGCAACTCTACGACCGGCTCCCGGGCGAGAAGACGTTGGTGAAGTTCACCGCCGCCGAGGGCGCCAACCGTCATTGCGAGCCGATGGGCCTCGGCATCCGCGACTCCCGCATCTACGACTGGCTCGCCAACCACCTCCATGGGGCATAGAGCCGCGTAGTTGAGCGGGGGAAGCCGTCGTGGATCTTCTAGAGCAGGCTTGTGAACTCGGCCTGAGAGAACGCTCGCAGCGTGGTTGTGCGAATGTTGCCGCCGGCGCCCAACGCCAGCAACGCCTTGGTCAGCGACTCGTCGTCGCCCGCCTCGACAATTCCCACGAGGTCATGGCCTCCGACCGTCCAGTAGATGTCCTTGATCTGGACGCCCAGGTCTGCCATCTGCTCGCGCGCGGCATCAACCCGCCCCGGTGAGTCCTTGTAGGTCTTGATTCCCTGATCTGTCCAGTTGAACAACACCACGTAGGTCGCCATCGCCGCCGCCCTTCGATCGCTGCCAGGAACCAGAGCGCGATCATAGTCCTCGCGACGCCCCAGAGTCGGCGGGGCCTTGGGGATCGTGGCTGACGTTGGCAGGTGACCGCGCCACGAGCACTCGGCCCGACTCAATGCGGGTGTCGTAGACCGCGACGCGCATGCGTCGATCGTCGGGGCTATTGCCGCTGACGAGATCAAACTGCCAGCCGTGCCAGGGACAGTGCAGCACTCGTTGGCCGCCGAGCTCGTAGCGGCCGGGCGTGCCTTCGAGCCTGGGGCGGACCGATCCCTTGCACAGGGGCGCGCCGCGGTGCGGGCAGCGATTGCGCACGGCATGCACCTGGCCGGTGTCGCGGTCGAGGATGACGCCGATCTCGCGACCATCGACCTTGGCGATGATCACGCCGTCGGTGTCGAGCGTGCGGGCGTCTCCGACGTCGTGCCAGCTCATGCCGTCACCTGACCGAGCCGGGCGCCGAACAGTTTCGCCGCGTTGCTTGCCATGATCGCCTCCCGCCAGTCCGCGGGGAGACGGCGGAGCATCTGGTTGGGATCATCAAAGTCCCAGTGCGGATAGTCAGACGCAAAGCAGAGGATGTCGGGTGCGCCGACGGCCTCGAGCATCTTGAACAGCAGCTCGTCGTTGCCGTCGATCAGCTCGAGCGGTTGCGTGGTGAACTTGACGTGATCGCGCAGGATCTCGCTGGGCCGGCGATCGAGCCAGGGCACTTCGGAGCGAAGCCCCAGCCAGTTGGCGTCGAGTCGCCACATGATCCCGGGAAGCCACGCGAGACCGCCTTCCATGAGCAGGACGCGCAGTCCTGGGACGCGTTCGAACGTGCCGTGACAGATCAGCGAGACCAGGTGCGTCATGATGCTGCACGCCGATCCCAGCGTGTGCCACTCGACGTAGAACGTCGGCAGCCCCACACCTCCCGAGCCCTTGGAGATGCCGAGGCCCTCCATCCCCGAGTGGATCGCGACCGGCAGGTCGCATTCGGCGGCGGCCTGGAATATCGGCAGGTATCGCGGCTCGCCATACGGGGCCTCGGAGCCTCCGCACAGGAGCACCGCGGCAAACCGTGGATCCTCGGCGACCCGTCGGATCTCGGCGGCAGCCGCCAGCGGATCCTGCGCCGGCACGATGATGGTGCCGCGAAAGCGTGGATCAGCGTCCAGCCAGCAATCGCGGAGCCAGTTGTTGTGGGCGCGGGCGTACTCGGCAGCGCGGTAGGCGCTGGCGACCACCGACACGGCGACACCGTCGTCGGCGGTCAGCAGCCCGATCTCGACGTCGTAGGGATCGAGCACCTCGCGTCGCACGAGATCGGCGTTGGCTGCGGGGACGCCGTCGGCGCTCAGCTCGAGCTCTGCCCGCATGAAGCCGGTCGGGTGGCCCCACGTGTAGCCGGGCATGCCCATCAGCGGCCCCTGGTCGCGGAACCACGAACGCTGGCTGGGCTCGATGAAGCTCAGGAACTGCTCGCGGTCGCCAATCTGGACGTGGATATCGCAGTCGATCATCAGTGGCGTCCGATCAGGTCGAGGATGTAGGGGTTGATCTCGTCGTGCGCATGTCCAAACCACGACGAGTGGCCCATGCCCATCAGCAGGTGGTACTCGCCACCCGGGGTGATCTCCGCGAGTTCGAGGCCGTCCTGGGGTGGTGCCTGCACGTCCTCGTCGAAGGCGATCACGTGGATCGGCAGCGTCACTGTCCTCAGCTGCTCGCGCTGATCGAACCGAAGCGACGCGTCCCACTGGGGCACGAGCGACTTCTCGTTCTCGCCGGAGTCGATCCACTCCATCAGCATCGCGCGCAGCTTCGGCCAAAGCTCACGGTCGCCCAGCGCCCGTGCCGGATACATGAAGGCTGCGTAGTGGGTGGCGCCCATCAGCCCGGTGAGTGCACCTCCTGCCTTCACGAACTCGATCTCGGCCTCTTGGTAGTCCCAGCCCCAACCGGTGCTCCAGGCCCCGGTACCCATCACGACCGCGCAGCGCAGGAGGTCGGGACGGTCGATGGCAACCTGCTGCACGATCGCAGAGCCCAGTGAGCTGCCCACGATCCGCACCGGCGGGTTGCACACAGCCTCGATCAACTCGGCCACGTCGCGCGCGAACGACTCGATCGGCCACGGGCCGGGAACGTCGCAGACGGTGTCACCGATGCCGCGGTTGTCGAATGTGGTCGACCTGTGGTGCGGATCGAAGAAGTCGGTCTGGAACCGGCGCCAGTCTCGGCCCAGCGTCCCGCCGCCGCCGACCCACACCAGGTCATCACCGCTACCCGACTGCTCGTAAGCGATCCGAGCCTCTGAACCCTCGAATATCTGTGGCATTTGACACTCCGCGTTATACTGAACAAATGTCCAAACTTCTTTCGGGTGATCGTACCGCGCCCCGCGTCGCAGCACAAGCACGGCGTCCGCGAAAGCCCCGGGCAGACAGCGCTCAAACCCGTCGGGCGATCCTCGAGGCGACCCTGCGGATTCTGCGCGACCACGGTCTCGCCGACCTCACCCATCGCGCCGTGGCAAAGGAGGCGGGCGTGTCGCTGGCACTTACCTCATACCACTTTGCGTCCAAGGACAATCTGATCTCCGAGGCGCTCGACCTGGCCGCGGAGGAGACCCTGCGCTGGCTGGGGCAGACCACCCACGAGCTCACCGACGGTGGCGCGGTACTGACCCCCGAACTGGTCGCCGAGCGGTTGGGCGACCTCACCATGGGCCGGCTCGGCGACGAGCAGCTCGCGGTCGTCTCGGTGGTCGAGCTGTCACTGGCCGCCGCCCGCCGGCCTGCCCTTCAGAAGGCGACCGCCGACTGGAACGACGCCTACCACGCGATCGTGGTCGATCTGCTCGACCGGTGCGGCGTACCCGATCCGAAGGGTGCCGCCGTGCTCGTGGTGGGGATGCTCGAGGGGCTCGTGTTTCTCCAGATCGTCGAATCCAACCCGGACTTCGAACACGGGGTGCTCCGTCCGGCGCTCCAGAGATTGCTGGGGTCGCTGCCCTGAGCGCCCGGACGGCCACCGCGAACGGGTGGTGTCAGCGGACTTCTGCCGCCACTCGCGCGGCGGCGGTGACGGGATCGGCGTCGAGCAGGGTCGCGCCGAGTTCGTCGGCGATCCGGCGGGTTGCACCGCTTCCGGCGATGGCGATCGGTGCTGCGGCGCTTTGAGCCTCGCCGCCGAGTGATCGCAGTCGCGACGACTTGGTCGATGCCAAAACGATGATGTTGGGTGTGAGTTGGGCGGCGGCTTCGATCAGCGTCGATTGTGGGGTGTCGGCGCCGAGATAGGTGATACGCCAGCCGTGGCCGCGCAGTGCGATTCCAAAGCAGAGCAGGCCAAGGTCGTGAAGTTCGCCGCTCGGACACGCCAGAAGCGCGCGATGTCCGACACCGCTGTCCCAGCCGCGGGCGAGACCCAGCAGCCGGCCGCGGATCAGGCTACTGGCAAAATGCTCCTCGGCGATTGTCGCGCTGCCGTCCGCCCACCGGTCGCCAAGCTCCACGAGGTAGGGCACGATCACCTCGGCGATCACCGTTGTCGCGCCATAGGCCGCGAGCAGGCGATCGAGCAGGGCGTGCGCACCAGCGTCGTCGTATCGTGCCAGCACCTGGGAAAGGCGGAAGCGCTCGTCCTCGATCCCGTTTCCCGGGCGAACGGCACTCTGGGCCGGAGAAGCGGGAACCTCTCGGTCCGGAGCCGAGAGCACCGCTTCGGCCGCCTGCCTCGCGGAGACGCCGGTGGCAAGCAGCGCCTGCATCGCGCGAACGCGTCGCTCGTCGTCGGGCCCGTACAGCCGAAATCCACCGGAGCTGCGCACCGGCCGCAGCAACCCATACCGCCGCTCCCAGGCTCGCAGCAGTGTGGGTGACTCACCCACACGGTGGCTGAGCTCGCCGATGCGAACCAGGGGAGCCGGCTCGGGGCTGGGCATGGTCATCGGCCAAAGTATACACACATTAGACAGACTCTTGACAGATGGCGCTGAAATCTGTACAGTCTCTCCACTTTGGTCGAGTATCTGTCTAACGTACGTGTAAGGGGGGCCCGATGAACCTGACCGCAACCCATCCGCCGCGAGGCGATACGCCCCGATTGGACGATGGCGCGATCGGGGAGCGATTTGCCGCCGGCGACGAGCGGGCGCTCGCCGAGTGTCACAGCCAGTTCGGGCCACTGCTGTTGGCCTACGCACGCCGATACGTGGGGCCCAACGACGCAGAGGAC
This sequence comes from uncultured Actinomycetes bacterium, assembly GCA_963708725.1. Classification (GTDB taxonomy): domain Bacteria; phylum Actinomycetota; class Thermoleophilia; order Gaiellales; family JAICJC01; genus CAVPTL01. The sequence goes on from CAVPTL010000009.1 coordinate 340,455, forward strand.
GTGGTCCAGACCGTCATGATCGAAGCCTGGCGCGGACGGCACCGATACGACCCCAACCGCTCCCTTCAGGCGTGGCTGCTCACCATCGTCAAGCGCCGGGCGATCGACCTCCTACGCACCCAGAAGCCCGTGGTCGACCTCGACGCGGTGCGCGAGCTCTCCGGAGACGACGGCCGCGAAACGGCCGAGCGGTTCGCCTGGGCGTTCGACGTGCGCAGGGCGCTCGACCAACTGCCCGAGGCGCAGCGCGAGGCACTTGTACTCGCATACTTCGGGGGACTCTCCCAAACCGAGATCGCGACCCGAATTGACGCCCCACTGGGCACCATCAAAACACGAACTGCCCGGGGCTTGAAGCGCCTCGCCGATGTGATCGGAACCAGCCGGCTCCCGGCGCACTCGTAGGGGGTGGTCGTGGGGTGGACGAGGTGGTCGTGAGGCTGATGTTTCGGTAGGGTCGTCGCAACGTATTGGCGGAGCGAAGGAGACCCAGTAAGCGTCGAAGCACCCTCCGGGAAAGGAGAAGTCATGTACCTCGGAATCTACGACATTGACGGCGACCCCAACGAGTTGCTTGCCGCCTACGATCGGCTGATCGCGATGATGCCCGAAGCCCAGGTCGTTTTTCACGCCTGCGCCGTTCGTGACAACGGGATCACGATCTATGACGCATGTCCGACCAAGGAAGTCTTCGAGCAGTTCTCGACCTCCCCAGAGTTTCGAGGCGCAACCGAAGCGGCCGGGCTCCCGTGGCCCAGCGGGATCCAAGGTTTGCCGCTTCATGCAGTCCGCGCCAAGGGTGTCTAGGACATACGGCCGGGCGGCGGTGTCGCGTTGATGCCGGCCATCGATTTGGCGGAAGCGGCGCTTGCGGATCGTGACTGGACGAGGGTGCGGTCGCTGCTTCGTGATCTCCCGGGGCGTGCAGAGTCTGATCGCGCGCTGGAGATGTTGGGTACGGCGGCCTGGTGGCTTGACGACGTCGATTGTTCGATGGAGGCTCGCGAGCAGCTTTTCAGTTTGAGACGGAGGCGTGGTGATCGGGGCGCCGCGGCGACGGTGGCCATCCAGCTTGCCTGGGACAGCACGATCGGCAGGCGCGACGCCGCGATAGCGAGCGGCTGGGCGACGCGAGCACGTTCGCTGCGAGAGGGGCTGCCGCCCTCGGCGGATGACGTATGGCTGCTGATGCGGGAAGCGACGCTCACCGGTGGTGGGTCGGATGTGTTTGCGGACGCTCGGCGGCTGGCAGTGTCCGTAGGGGCGTTTGATGCGGAGATGACCGCGGTCGCACTTGGAGGAAACGCGCTGGTCGCCGAGGGACGAGTGGCGGAAGGGCTGGCGATGATGGACGGCGCCGCGGCGGCCGCGTGTGCCGGGGAGTTGGAGGATCAGCTCGCGATCACGTTCGCGTGCTGTCAGGTGTTGGGGGCCTGTAGCCGGGTGCAGGACTTTGAGCGGGCGGGCCAGTGGTGTGACCGGATCGCGGTTCTGTGTGCCAGGGAGAACATCTGGACGGTGCTTGCGGTGAGTCGTTGCATGTATGCGCCGGTGCTGGTCGCGCGGGGCCATTACTCCGAGGCGGAGCGGATCCTCGAGACGTCGATCCGCCACTATCGTGATCTGCTGCCTCACCACGCCGCCGAGTCGGCCGTGTGGCTTGCTGACCTTCGCGTCCGCCAGGGGCGAAATGCCGAGGCGATGGTGTTGCTCGACCGGGCTGAGCCCGATCCCGGGTGTCGGCTTGTCCGTGCGACGGTTGCGTTCGACGATGGCGTGGACGCCGCCGCCGCCGAGCATGCACGGACGTTCCTGCGTCAGTCGAGCGCCGACCGGTTCGTGGAGCGACTGGCGGCGTTGGATGTGTTCGTCCGGGCCCAGGCTCGGCGCGGCGAGTTGGGGGCCGCGGCCGACGCGCTTTGCGATATCGAGAGCATTGCGGCCGCCCTGGGGTCGCCGTCCGCTGAGGCGACGGTGCTGCGAGGCCGCGCCGCGCTTCACGAGGCCCGCGGCGAGGTGGAGGACGCACGAGCGTCAACCGAGGACGCCGCCGATATCTTTGAACGTGGCGGCGCGCCCTACGAGGCCTCTCGCGCTCGCCTCGACCTGGCACGTCTGCTGGATGAACTCGGCCGGCCGGCGGATGCGGTCCGGGAACGGGCCAGGGGTGAGCAGGCGCTGCGCGAGCTGCGATCTGCGCGGCCCGACGCCGGACCGCTCACCGCCCGCGAGCGCGAGGTATTGGCGCTGATCGCGCAGGGGTTGTCGAATCCCGAGATCGCTCGTCGCCTGGTGCTGAGTACCCACACGGTGCACCGTCACGTCGCGAACCTGATGCGAAAGCTGGGCGTCACCTCGCGCATGGGCGCGGTGTCACGCGGATCGCAGCTCGGGCTGATCTGAGGGTGGCCCGATCGGGCCATCAGCCGGCATCACCAAGATGACCGGATCGGGCGAAGTCGCCGGCGGGCATCCGTGCGACAGTTGGGCCCACGATCCCAAGAGGAGATGTGTAAATGATCGCCACCGGGCTGCCAGAGCTTCGCAAACTCATCCGAGGTGCGGTCTTCGAGCCGGGCGACGCCGGCTATGTGGACGCGTGCACGCTCTTCAACGCCGCCATCGAGCGACGGCCGGCCGTGGTCGTACGCCCCGTCACGGTCGCTGATGTCGCCGAGGCGATTCGCTTCTCGCGGCGCCACGACCTGCCGCTGGCGGTGCGAAGCGGCGGCCACTCGGCGGCCGGCTGGTCACTGTGCGACGGCGGGGTCGTGCTCGATATGCGCTCCATCGACACGATCGACGTCGACCCGGATGCGCTCACGGCCACGGTCGGCGGGGGATGCACGACAGGTGCGGTCGACCGCGCCTGCCAGGCCCATGGCCTTGCCACCGTAACAGGCCGCGTGTCCACGACAGGTATCGCCGGCTTCACGCTCGGCGGCGGCTCCGGGATGCTTGAACGCCGCTTCGGCTTTGCGGTCGACAATCTGCTCGGAGTCGAGCTGGTCACCGCCGATGGCGAACTGATCACCGCCGACCACGCCACGCACTCAGACCTGTTTTGGGCGCTTCGCGGAGGAGGCGGGAACTTTGGCATCGTTACCTCATTCACGTTTCGGCTGCACCCGATCGAGCCGGTCGTCACCGGCGGGCTGATCCTGCACCCCGCCGACCGCGGCGTCGAACTGCTGCGCCACCTGCGGACGGTGATGGAGACGGCGCCTGAGCACCTCGGCGTATTCATGTTCTACCTGTACGCACCCGACGACCCGGCGATCCCCGAGGCTCTCCGAAACCAGCTCGCCGCAGGTTTGATGATCAGCCACTCGGGTCCTGCGGGCAGTGCCGAGAAGGATCTCGCCGCGCTTCGCGGATTCGGGCCTCCTGCGGCCGATTTCGTCGCAGAGACGACCTGGGCAGACCTGCAGTGCTCGATCGACGATCCGCCCGGCTATCGCAACTACATGACCTCGGACCACCTCGTCGATCTCACCGACGAGGCCGTCGATGTCATCGACCGCTACGCCCATACGCTGCCAACTGGGCCTGGGTGGGTGGTCGTGTTCTGCTGGGGCGGGGCCGTCACTCGCCCACCATCACCGACGCCACTCAATCGGGACGCGAAATGGGTTGTGCACCCAGGCGCATTCTGGGAAGACCCCGCCGAGGACGACAACGTCCGCGCATGGATCCGCGAGTTCCGGGGAGAGCTCCGGCCACATACAACCGGGGCCGTATGGCTGAACTGGGTCGGTGATGAAGGCGACGCCCGTGTCCGTTCCGCGTTCGGAGACGATGCCTACCGCCGATTGCAGGCCGTCAAAGAAGCGTACGACCCCCAAAACGTCTTTCGCTCCAACCACAACATCGAACCCGCCACCGCCTAGCCCGCCGGCGTCAGCGGGCCGCTGCGTTGAACACTTCGGCTGGCCCGAGAGAGAACCGATGAGTTTTCAGCCTCCGCACGGTCTCCACACTGCGCACCTCTGATGATCAACGCCCACAGGAGGCCCAGATGACACTGCCAAGCATCACGACGCGGGATGAATGGCTCGCGGCCCGTACCGAGTTGCTGCTGCGGGAGAAGCGGCTGACTCGAGAGCACGACGCGCTCAACGCCGACCGGCGCCGGCTACCGATGGTGCGGATCGACAAGCCCTACGTGTTCGACGGTCCCGAGGGGGAGGTCGGGCTGCTCGACATGTTCGGCGGCAAGCGCCAGCTGATAGTTCAGCACTTCATGTTCGACACCGACTGGGAAAATGGCTGCTCGGGCTGCACCGCCTCCACCGACGAGCTCGCACCAGCCACCATCGCGCATCTGCATGCGCGCGACACCGAGTTTGCGCTCGTGTCGCGGGCGCCACTCGCAAAGCTCGAGGCCTACCGGCGCCGGCAGGGCTGGACGGTGCCGTGGTACTCGTCGGCTGACACCGACTTCAACCGAGACTTCGACGCCACCGTTGAGTCGGACGCGGGAAAGCCGATGGAAGTCCCGGGCGTGAGCTGCTTTCTGCGCGACGGCGACGACGTGTTTCACACCTACTCGACGTACGCCCGCGGCACCGAGTACCTGGCGGGCAGCTACACGTTTCTCGACCTCACGGCGCTGGGCCGCCAGGAGGCGTGGGAGGAGCCCAAAGACCGGGTCGGCGATCCCCACCCGGCTGACCCCAGCTTCACCGCATAAAGCGACCTTCACTCGATGTGGTGGCGTTCCAATGCGAGCCGCATCAGCGTGGTGTGGGTGCCGTCGTGGCCGGGGCTGTCCTTGGGGCCGGGCTGGAGCCGCAGATACCCACCGTCGGCCTGCATCTCCCACGCGCTGCGTCGGTCGGCCAGGCAGATCTCGAGGATCTCCCACAGCCGCGCCCGCAGGCGCGGGTTGGTGACTGCGACGTCGGCCTCGACCCGGTCGGACAGGTTTCGGTGCATCCAGTCGGCCGACCCGATCAGAAACGTGCCCTCGAGTGGGTCGTCCGAGCCGTTGGCGAAGTGGAAGATGCGGGAGTGCTCCAGGAACCGCCCGACGATCGAGCGGACGGTCATGTTCTCGGTCAGTCCCGGCACTCCGGGCGCCAGGCAGCAGAGCCCGCGAACCACCATCTGGATCGGCACACCCGCCTGCGAGGCTCGCACGAGCAGCGCGCACATCTCCCTGTCCTCGAGCTGATTCATCTTGCACACGATCCGGGCAGGACGGCCGGCCTGGTGGTTTTCGATCTCGGCCTCGACTAGCGCGAGGAAGAGCCGGTGATCGTGTTCGGTGAAGAACACGACCTCGCAGCCGTTGCCGCGCATGGTCAGGTGGTAGAAGCCGTCGGCGATCTGGATTCTGAGTGGTCTGGACATGCCGCCAGCGTACGGACACCTCGCGTCACGGTGCTCGCACCACCCGTGCCGGATCCCGTCACGGTTCGCTCACGTATGTGAAGTCCTCCGGCACCGAGTCTGGCACCGAGCCGGAGTACGTGCCGGAGTCAGTGCCCGGCTCGGTACCGGAGAACGATTCGGCTACCCGGAGACGGCGTCGGAGATCCACTGGCCGAACGCCTGCGGATCGGCCGTGCCGGAGCCGCCCACGCAGACGATGCGCGTGCCCGGCTCGAGGGCGGCGTAGGAGCGGACGGCGGCCGGATCGGGCGCCGCGACCACGGTGCCGGGCCCGGCCTCGATGCGGTCGTCGCCGATCTCGAAGGCGGCGCGGCCGGAGACGACGATGTACGCCTCCTGCTGGCCGGTCTCCTCCTCGGAGTGGCTGATGTCGAAGTCCTCGCCGGGGTCGCACACGATCGCGTTGATCCCGAACCCGGTCACGCCCAGCGGCCCGTTCAGCTGCTGCCACCGGCCGTACGGCGTCTCGGTGATCGGCTGGTCGTCGAGATTCACAGAGGCCACTGGCCCTCCCATCCGTGGTTACCGCCGTTACGCCCGCGGATGATGACACCGCCGCCGCGTGACAGCACGCGCCACCGGACGCTGCCGATCCCGGCCGCGTCCCACATCGCGAGCACCGTCGCTCCAGCGGATGCTCGCGCCAGAACCCCTCGATGCTTCCGGCCAGGAACCGGCCGGTCTCGTACCAGCCGTCGCCGGCGACGCGCCCTGCGGACGGCAGCCGACTCGCGTCCAGGCCCACCACGGCGGGTACCAGCCGCCGCCGGGACGGCGAAGTCGAGCGAGGCGATCGCGCCGCCGGGACGCACGACGCGGGCCAGCTCGCGCAGCGTCGCGGCCGGGTCGTCGACGTAGCGGAGCAGGTAGGTGTGGGTCAGCGCGTCCACCGAGGCGTCCTCCAGCGGCAGCCGCTCCGCCTCGCCCTCGACCAGCTCGATCCGCTCGCCCAGCCCGGCGGCGGCGACCCGGCTGCGGCCGCGCTCGAGCATGGCCGCGCTCTGGTCGATGCCGACCACGCGGCAGCCGTAGCGGCGGACGAGGTCGATGGCGACCGCCGCGGTGCCGGTGGCGACGTCGGCGACCAGATCGTCGCGGCCCACGCCGAGCGCCTCGATCATCCGCCGGTGCCAGCGCGCGTCCTGGCCGAACGAGAGGATCTGCGCCCAGCGGTCGTAGTCGCCGGCGATCCCCGCGAACAGGCCCAGCGCGTGCTCCTTGCGCGCGGAGGCGGTCATGCCGCGTGCAGGTCCCGCTGCTCGACGGCCATCCGGTCGACGCGCTCGTTCAGCTCGATGCCGGAGTGGCCCTTGACCCGGCGGAACTCGATCGTGTGGCCGTCCACCAGCGCCGCCAGCCGCTCCCACAGATCCTGGTTCTTGACCGCCTTCTTGCCGGCGGTGCGCCAGCCGTTGCGCTGCCAGCCGGCCAGCCATCCCTGCGTGAACGCCTGCTCGACGTACGCGCTGTCGGTGTGGACGACGACCCGCGTCGGCCGCGAGAGCGCGGCCAGGCCCTCGATCACCGACTGCAGCTCCATCCGGTTGTTGGTGGTCTGCGCCTCACCGCCGGACAGCTCCCGTTCGTGGCCGTTCCAGCGCAGGATCGCGGCCCAGCCGCCCGGGCCGGGGTTGCCCGAGCACGCGCCGTCCGTCCACAGCTCGACCGCGTCGCCCATGGCGCGCAGTCTACGATGTCGCCCGCCATGAGCCGTGGACGACCGCTTGCACTGGCCGTGCTCGGGCACGGCGTCGTCGATCCCGAGCAGCCGCACCTGCACGCGGACGATGAGGGCGTGCTGCGGGCCGTGCCGCCTTCGAGACGATGCGCGTCTACGCCGGCGTCCCGTTCCGGCTCGAGCGCCACCTCGAGCGGCTGGTCGCCTCGGCCGGCGTGCTCGGCCTGCCGCTGCCTGATCCGGCAACGCTGGCGGCGCTGGCGGCGGAGGCGGTGGCGGCGGCCGGCGTCCCGGCGGCGACGCTGCGGGTGGTGTGGACGGCCGGCCGGGAGGGCGAGGAGCGCGGTCAGGGCTTCGCGCTGGTGACGCCGCTGCCCGACGGGCTGGACGATCTGCGCCGGCGCGGGATCCGGCTGGCCGCGCTCCAGCTCGCGATCGGCGCCCACGTCCGCCAGACCGCGCCGTGGCTGTTGCCTGGAGTGAAATCGACCAGCTACGCCGTCAACATGGCCGCGCAGCGCGAGGCGCGGCGGCGCGGCGCCGACGACGCGGTGTTCGTCTCGGCGGAGGGCATCGTGCTGGAGGGGCCGACGTCGAACGTCTGGTTCCGCGAGGGCGGCGTGCTGCTGACGCCGGCGCTCGAGCTGGGCATCCTGGCCGGCGTCACCCGCGACACGCTGCTGGACGCCGTCGCCGGCGCCGGCTACGAGGTGCGTGAGGGCGCGTTCCCACTCGAGCGGCTGGCCGCCGCCGACGAGGCGTTCACCTCCTCCAGCATCCGCGAGGTGATGGGCGTGGTCGAGCTGGACGGCCGCCCGCTTGGCGGCGGCCCCGGGCCCTGCGGCCGCTGCCATGCAGGCGGCGCTGCGGGCCGCCGCGGGCTAGCCGGCTCAGAGCGCGCCGGCGGGCACCCGGTGCCAGGCGGCGACGTACTCGCGCTGCAGCGGGTGCGTGAGCCGCCCGGCCCACACCACCTGCACCATCGTCGGCATCTTCGGCGTCGAGCGCGGGTACATGCCGGCCTCGAACGGCAGCCGGTCGCCCTTGCGGTGGTTGCAGCGGCGGCAGGCCGCGACAACGTTGTCCCAGGCGTGCTCGCCGCCCCGCGAGAGCGGCTTGACGTGGTCGACCGTCAGGTCGGCGGGGCCGCCGTCGCGGCCGCAGTAGGCGCAGCGCCAGCCGTCCCGGCAGAACAGGACCCGCCGGACGACGTTGCGCCGCACGATCGGCCGCAGCTCGACGTAGGCCGGCACCTGGAGGATGACCGGCAGGGCGACGGTCAGGCGCTGCGAGCGGTAGAGCACGGAGGGCTCCTCCGCGATCACCTGCGCGTGCCCGCACACGACCATACCGACGGCCCGCTCGCGGGAGACGAGCGTCATCGGTCGCATCGTCGCGTCCAGCAGCAGACAGCGCATTGCACCTCCGGTCGTTGCACAGAAGTGTAGATGCCCGCTCAGGCGGATATCCGGTCAAGAAGCGGTGACGAGCCGGTACACGGTGCCGTTCAGCGACAGCGCGTAGAGGTCGCCCGCCGCGTCCTGCGCGAACGACGAGAGCTGGGGCACCTGCACCGCCAGCGGCGAAGGGCTGCCGCCGGGCGTCATCGACCACAGCCGGCCGCTGCAGAAGTCGCCGTACACGTAGCGCCCGTCCGGCGAGGCGGCGGCCGGGCCGTGCACGACGAAGCCGCCGACGACCGAGCAGCCAAGCTCGTGCGAGTACTCGGCCACCGGGAACATCAGCCGCCCGCCGCCGGAGGACTGCGCCTTGTAGCGGTGGCGCCCCCTCCCAGATGCTCCAGCCCAGGTTGACCCCCGGCGCCGTGCCCGCCGGGATGCGATCGATCTCCTCCCACCGGTCCTGGCCGACGTCGCCGATCCAGAGGTCGCCCGTGGCCGTGTCGAAGGAAAAGCGCCACGGGTTCCGGGCGCCCAGCGCCACCACCTGCGGGCCGCCGCCGGAGAGGTCGAGGCGCACGATCTTGCCGAGCAGGGTGGAGGTGTCCTGGGACGTCTCGTTCGGGTCGCCCTCGCTGCCGCCGTCGCCGAACCCCGCATAGAGGCGGCCGTCCGGCCCGAACGCGATGTCGCCGCCGTTGTGGTTCGGGTAGGGCTGGCGCAGGAAGAGCAGCCGCCGGCCGGACGCCAGGTCGGCGTGCCCGTCGCGCACCTCGAGCAGGTCGATGTTCGAGTTGCCGTCGCGGTCGGTGAAGCTCACCACCAGCCGCCGTCCGCCGGAGCCGGGCACGAAGGCGATGCCCAGCAGCCCCTGCTCGGAGCCGGTGGAGACGCTCGCCGTCATGTCCAGCATGGTCGAGCGGACGGCGCCGCCCCGGACGACGACGATCCGTCCCGTCTTCTCGGCGACAGCCATCGAGCCGTCCGGCAGGAAGGCGGCGTCGACCGGCTGGTCGAGCCCGCCGATGACCTTCCGAAGCACCACCGGGCCGGCCGGCCGCCGCCGGTCGAGGGCGTCGACGCCGGAGCCGGAGGAGGGCGAGGACGACGGCGGCGCGAGCCGCGCTCGTGCCCGCGGCGCCCGACCCCGCGCACCCCGCCGCGAGCAGCGCCAGCACGGCTACGGCAGCGCATCTCATCCGCACGGTACCGATCAGGCGGAGCGGCGCGCGGTGCGCTTGCCCGCGCGCTTGGCGTCGAGCAGGGCGCGGTCGGCGCGATCGATCACGGCGGCCGCCTCCTGGTCGCCGGGCCGCGTCTGCGTCACGCCGACCGAGGCCGTCACGCCCGCCTCCATCGCCAGCAGCCGGGTGAGCCGGTCGGCAACCTTGAGCGGGTCGCCGCTCGTGTCCACCAGCAGCACGCAGAACTCGTCACCGCCCATCCGCCCGGCCACGTCCGAGTCGCGGCAGACCGCGCGCAGGGCGGCGGCGACGCGGCGCAGCGTCTCGTCCCCGGCCAGGTGACCGTCGCGGTCGTTGATCGCCTTGAAGTCGTCCAGGTCGATCGCCAGCACCGCGGCCGGCAGGCCGCCGCGGGCGATCCGCGCCAGCTCCTCCTCGACCCGGCCGTAGAAGGCGGCATGGTTGAGCAGGCCGGTCAGTGCGTCGTGGTCGACCTGGCGGCGCAGGTCCTCGTAGAGCTGGGCGTTGCGCACGGCCAGGGCGGCCTGGGCGCCGACCGTGGCACAGAACCGGCGGTCGCTGAGCGACCAGGGCGCGTCGCTGGTGCTGTCCACCAGGTCGATCAGGCCGACCGGGCGGTTCTCCACGATCAGCGGGAAGACCAGCCAGCTCGTCCACTCCCACTCGTCGAACTGCGTCCGCTGGCGATCGCTGAACTGGGGATCGTCGCGCCGGTAGTCGCGCATCTCGGCGCTCTCCAGGACGGCCCGGTCCTGCGGCCAGTCGGCCAGGCTGTAGCGGACGCCGCGCCACGTCTCGTCGATGCCGTCCCGGCGGCTCGCCTCGGACAGCACCTGGAGCTCGTCGGTGGCCTGCTCCCACGAGCAGATCGTGCAGTTGTCGGCGCGGTCGATCACCTGCACCAGCTCGACCGCGAGGCTGTCGGTCACGCCGGTCACCGTCAGCGAGTTGGGCAGCGTCAGGGCGAGCCGGTAGAGCACCTCCAGCTCGCGGCGGTCGCGGTCGTCGCTCACGCCGCCAGCCTGACGGTGCGCTTGCCGTCCCGCTTGGCCTGCATCAGCGAGGCGTCCGCGCGGGACATCAGGGCCAGCGGGTCGTGCTCGCCAGGCGCCGAGACGGCGACGCCGATCGAGGCGGCCAGCGAGGCCCGCTCGGCGAGTGCGGTGAGGACGCGGCGGGCGACCAGCTCGGCCTGGACGGCCACGTCGGGCAGCAGCACGGCGAACTCGTCGCCGCCCAGCCGCCCGGCGACGTCGCACACGCGGCAGGTGGCGATCAGCGCCTCGGCGGCCTGGCGCAGCGCGCGGTCGCCGGCCAGGTGTCCGCGGCGGTCGTTGATCTGCTTGAAGTCATCGAGGTCGATCAGCAGCACGGCGACCGTCGAGCCCGAACGGCGGGCGCGCGCGAGCTCCTGGCCGAGCCGCTCGTAGAAGGCGCGGTGGTTGAGCACTTCGGTCAGCGGGTCGCGGTCGGCGCGGCGCTGGAGGTCCTCGTAGAGCCGGGCGTTGCGGACGGCCATCGCCGCCTGGCTGGCGATCGACTGGACGAAGGAGATGTCACGCACCGACCATGACCGGGCCGACCGGTAGTCGGCGACCTCGATCAGGCCCACCGACCGGCTCTCGACGACCAGCGGCAGCTCGATCGACGAGCGCCAGCCCCAGTGCTCGAGCACTTCCCGGTCGGCCGGCTTGATGTCCGGGTCGCCGATCCGGAACTCGCGCAGCCCCCGCCCCGCCTGCAGCAGGCTGCGGGTCTCCGGGTACTCCTCCAGCCCGTTGATCTCCTGGCCGCGGGGCCACGCCGGCGGCCCGTGCACGGTCCAGCAGGCGGCGTCCATCAGCGTGTCCGCGGCTCGTCCCACAGCGAGATCGCGCACTCGCCGGCGCGCTCCACGCCGAACACCAGCTCGCGCGTCAATGCGGTCAGCACGTCGCCCAGCGAGAGCGACTGCGACAGCGTGACCGCCACGCGATGCAGGGTCTCGAGCTCCCGCCGGTCGCGCTCGGTCGAACGGACGCCGTGGCGTGCCATGCAGCCTGTATCGGCACGAACTGCCTGGAAATCAAGGACCGACTCCCCGTTTTGCGGTAGGCCGGGATCCCGGTTCCGGGGAGGCGCGCGGGCGGGGTCGGGTACAGTCGCCGTCGTGGCGGAGCAGCTTGTCCAGATCGAGCCGCACCTCGGCGGCGTGGTGCTCGTCCGGCTGGATCGCGACGCCAAGCTGAACGCGCTGTCCGAGCAGCTCTGCGTGCAGTTCCTGGCGGCGCTCGAGGGCGATGAGGTGCGGGGCGCGCGGGCCGTGGTCGTCGCCGGCTCCCGGCGCGCGTTCTCGGCCGGCGCCGACCTGACCGAGTTCACCGACCCCTCGCCCGAGGAGACCATCCGCTACTACCGCGGCCCCGGCCGCATCTGGGAGGCGCTGCCCGACCTGCCGCAGCCGTCCATCGCCGCCATCTCCGGCTGGGCGATCGGCGGCGGGCTGGAGCTGGCGCTGTCCGCCGACCTGCGGGTCGCGGACGAGACGGCCGTGTTCCAGCTGCCCGAGGTCTCGCTGGGGATCCTGCCCAGCGCCGGCGGCATGACCCGGCTGATGCGGATGCTGGGCACCGCCCGCGCCAAGGAGCTGATCCTGCTGGGCGAGCGCTTCGACGCCGCCCGCGCGCTGGAGCTGGGCGTCGTCAACCGCGTGGTCCCCGAGGGCGAGGCCGAGGACGCCGCGCTGGAGTGGGCGGGCATCCTGGCCGGCCAGCCGCAGCTCTCGCTGGAGATGACCCGGCGGCTGATCGACCGCTCGGCGGACAGCTCGCTGGAGGTCTCGCTGGAGATGGAGAAGCTGGCGCAGGGCATGCTGGCGCAGAGCGCCGAGAGCTACCGCCGCCCGTGAGCCGCGTCGCGATCGTCACCGGCGGCGGCACCGGCATCGGCCGGGCGACCGCGCTGGCGCTGCACCGCGACGGCTGCGCGGTGGTGATCTGCGGGCGCCGGCCGGAGCCGCTGGCCGAGACCCAGGCGCGATCGGCGCCGACTGCCTGACGGTGGCGGGCGACATCCGCGAGCCCGAGCTGGCGGACGCCTGATCGACTCTGCCTGGAGGCGCTCGGCCGCATCGACGTGCTGGTCAACAACGCCGGCGGCCAGTTCACGGCGCCGGCCGAGGAGATCACGCCGAACGGCTGGGCGGCCGTCCGCCGGCTGAACCTGGACGCGCCCTGGTACCTCACCCAGCAGGTCGCGATGCGCTGGATGATCCCCAACCGCGGCGGGCGCATCGTCTCGGTCGTGCTCTGCCCACCGCGCGGCATCCCCGGGATGGTGCACTCTCGGCGGCGCGCTCGGGCACCGAGGCGGTGGCCCGGGTGCTGTCGGTGGAGTGGGGTAGGTACGACATCGGCGTCGTCTGCGTCGCGCCCGGCTGGATCGACACCGAGGGGATGCGCCAGTACGGCGACGACCTGGACGAGCTGGCCAAGCTGGTGCCGATGCGGCGGATGGGCACGGCCGAGGAGGTGGCCGACACGATCGCCTTCCTGGCCTCGCCGCTGGCGCGTACATCACCGGCAAGACGATCGTGATCGACGGCGGCATCGACAACACCCACACCTCCTGGCCCGGCATCACCATGCCGACTAAACCCCCTGGTATCGTGAAGCCATGGGCCTGACGCCGTCGACGCGCTGGCCGAGTCGCTCCGCGAGCACGCCTACCTCGCCGATCGCGGGCTGGCGACCGTGCTGCACCTGTCGCTGGTGCTGGAGAAGCCGCTGCTGCTGGAGGGCGAGGCGGGCGTCGGCAAGACCGAGCTGGCCAAGGTGCTGGCCGACGTCACCGGCGGCCGGCTGATCCGCCTGCAGTGCTACGAGGGCATCGACGTCGCCCACGCGCTGTACGACTGGAGCTACGCCCGCCAGCTGCTCTACATCCGCACGCTGGAGGCCGCCGGCGCGCGCGACGGCAGGAGCGCTGCACGAGCTGTTCGGCCGCGAGTTCCTCGAGCGGCGGCCGCTGCTGGACGCGATCGAGAACGACGACCCGGCCGCCGGTGCTGCTGATCGACGAGATCGACCGCGCCGACGACGAGTTCGAGGCGTTCCTGCTCGAGCTGCTCTCCGACTTCCAGGTGACGATCCCCGAGATCGGCACGATCCGGGCCAAGCGGCGGCCGCGCGTGATCCTCACCTCGAACCGCACGCGCGAGCTGCACGACGCGCTCAAGCGCCGCTGCCTCTACCACTGGATCGGGCACCCGTCGCTGGAGCGCGAGATCGAGATCGTGCGCGCCCGCGTGCCCGGCGTGCCCGAGCGGCTGGCCGACGAGGCCGCCGCCTTCGTGCAGCAGCTGCGCGAGCTCGACCTGGCCAAGGCGCCGGGCGTGGCCGAGACGATCGACTGGACGCAGGCGCTGCTGGCGCTCGGCCAGCAGGAGCTGGACGCCGAGCGTCGTCGACGCCACGCTGGGCTCGGTGCTGAAGTACCACGAGGACGTCGAGCGGGTGCGCGACGCCGGCCTGCGCGAGCTGGTGGGCGAGGCGCGCGCGGCGCGATGAGCCGCGGCGACGCCGTCGCCCGCAAGCTCGTCACCTTCGGCCGGATCCTGCGCGAGGCCGGGCTCGAGGTGGGCCCGGGCCGGCTGCAGGACGCCCTGCGCGGGCTGACGTGGTCGACCTCGCCTCCCGCGAGCAGGTCTACCACGCGCTGCGCTGCACGCTGGTCGCGCGCCACGACGACATCGAGCCGTTCGACGCCGCCTTCGCCGCCTTCTGGGAGCGCGCGCCGATGGCGCCCAACGAGCGGCGCCCCGACCTCGGGGTCGAGCTGCCGGCCGCGCCGCCGCCGGTGGTGCCCGCCCACGCCGTGCTGACGGCGCCAATTCGTATGGAACGCCACCCTGTGGTTCAATACGGATGCGACTGCGAGCAACACCCGCCTCTGCAAGACCATCAACGACGGCAAGCGCACGCGTTCGGGCTAATGCTTGGTTATATCCAACGGAGCCGGCATCCGACGGTGCAAAGCCCAACACATGCACAATGGAGTTTGGCCGAGCTTTCGCCAGATCTGCGGCCCGGCTGACCACGGCGGCGGCGTTTGTGTCCAAATGGGCGCTGTCTTCGGTGAAGAAGACCACAATGCTCTGTAATTCCCCTGGAGGCGCGGTGGCTTGACAAGCGGCCAAGCTGAGCACGACGGCAAAGGCAAACAATAACTGGCGCACCGACACTTACTCCCATGAATCCAGCTCAATACCTGATTGCTTATAGCGCGACGATCAGGATGAAAGTGCTGCAACGATCAGGCGATCAGGGTTAGAGCCTGCGTCCACAGCATCGTCAGTTTTGTCGCGTTTAATTATCGCTGACAAGAACTATGACGTGGCCTGAACTGCAGTCGGCGGAGATGAGTTAGTTATGGGGAGAGCGAGGGAGGCAGCTTATCGTAGCCTGAACAGAACGGACCGCCAGTTTTCCGAGCAGACAGAGGATCTGAAACTGTACAGGAGGTTGGCGACGATAGACGCCGATCATGCCGTTAGAGTCCGGCTCTGGAAGCACAACTCTGGCGGTAAATCGGTAAGTGGGCCCGTTCCCAACAGTCCTGTCACCGGCCGCCATTTCGGGTCAGGTGATCGCGGTGGTATTGTTGCCGTCGTCCGTCAGTGCAGCCCCTCCCTGCTCCACCTCCTGTCGCGCGCGGCGCGCCGGACCAGGTCGGAGAAGTTCCGGACAATGGCCGACGAATCGCCCCGACGCAGGGCGAGGTTCAAGACCGCTGCCGGCCGTTCGCTGGGCAGCAGGCGACGGTAGGCCACCCCGTCCACTCGCACCCGTTGGATCGAGGCCGGGACCAACGCGACCCCAAGCCCGACGGAGACGAGGCCCAGTGTCGACGCGATCCGAGGCGCCTGCTGGCCGAGGCGGGGACTGAAGCCGGCCCGTGGCACGCCGCCAGGCTCGCGTCAGCGATGCCTGGGCCCGCACTGCCCCCGAACAGGATGAAGTTCTCCCCGGCCAGGGCGCGCAGAGGAAGCGGCTCGCTTCGGAAACCGCCGCCGGCCAGTTCGTGGGAGCTCGGGAGCGCCACGACCATCGGTTCCTCCAGCAGGGAATGCACGGTCAGCCCTTGCGGGTCGGCGACCGGCGCCCGCAGGAACGCCACGTCGATCCGCTCGCCATGGAGTTGCTCGATCGCCTGCCTGCTGAGGCATTCCTCCAGGGTTACGGACACGAGCGGGTGAGCCTGTCGGAACGCGCGAATTGCCTGCGGCACGAACGGGTGGAAGGGCGCCGTCGGCGCGATCCCGACCAGCAGACGCCCCTGCTCGCCTCTGGCCGTCCGCCGCGTCAGCAGGAGGGCGTGGTCGAGGCGCTCGAGCACGGCCCGTGCCTGGTCGAGGAGGACGCGGCCGGCGTCCGTCAGCTCGACCCCGCGCGCCTTGCGGCGGAACAGCTGCGCGTCGAGTTCCTGCTCGATCGCCTTGATCTGCTGGCTGAGGGGGAGGCTGCTGCATGCCGAGCCGCTCGGCGGCCCGGGAGATGTTCCCTTCCTCCGCGACGGCGGCGAAGTACCGGAGCTGCCGCAGGTCCATGCGCCATATCCCCCGCATATGGATCCCGCCTTTAACACGTAATTGCTGCTATCTCGAGCATCGCGCGGCATACCGTTCCGCCCGAGGCCGAGAAGGCCGTCTCGGAGAAGCGGAGAGCGGACGTGGACATACGACGTCGCAGGTTGCTCCAGTTGGCGTTAGGCGCCGCCCTCGCGCCGGCGCTCCCGCCGTCGGCGCGAGCGGAGCCGTATCCGTCGCGGGCGGTTCGCGTCGTAGTCGGCTTCCCGGCCGGGGGGCCTCTGGACATCGCGGCCCGGACCATCGCGCCGTCCCTGTCCAGCCGTTTCGGCCAGGAGTTCGTCGTCGAGAACCGCCCCGGGGCGAGCGGCAACACCGCGACGTCCGAGGTCGTCAGGGCCGCCCCCGACGGCCACACGCTGCTCCTCTGCGGCCCCGTGAACACCATCAATGCAACGCTGTTCGAGAACCTCGACTTCGACTTCTCCCGCGACATCGCGCCCGTCCCCTCGATTGCTCGCGTGCCTCTCGTGGTGGAGGTCAACCCGTCCGTCCCCGTGAGGACTGTCCCTGAGCTCCTCGCGTTCGCGCAGGACAACCCGGGCCGGCTAAGGGTCGGCTTCGCAGGGGTCGGAACGCCGCAGCACATTGCCATCGAGTTGTTTGAGCTCATGAAGGGCGTGAAGGTGACCCCGGTGCCGTATGCCGGCTCCGCGCCCGCGCTCGCCGACCTGCTGCGGGGGGAGGTGGACGCGATGTTCGACCCGGCGCCCTCTTCGATGCCGCATATCAGGGCCGGGCGTCTCATCGCGCTCGCGACGACCGGCCCGACGCGCTCGGAAGCGCTGCCGGACGTGCCGGCGATGGGTGAGTTCGTCCCGGGCTACGAGGCCGGGTCATGGTTCGGCCTCGGCGCCCCGCGCGACACGCCCGGCGGCATCGTCGAGGCGCTGAATGGGGCGGTCGAACGACGGGCTTGCCGACCAGGCGGTCAGGGCTCGGTTCCGGGAACTGGGAGCAACGGTCATGCCTGGCTCTCCGGCGGAGTTCAGCCGGTTCATCGCCGCGGAAACGGAGAAATACCGCCGCGTGATCCGCTCGGCCCGCATCAAGCCCGCATAGCGACTCCGCGGCGAGCAGCCCGCCAGGGTTCGGAGCGCGCCGAGCCGGCTAGGTTGCTGGCGGATGAGGAAGTGGCTGAACTGCCCATTATGATCGTAAGCCGGCGCACCGTGGCAGCCGATTTTGCCAGCTTTTGCGGCGGCCGCCGTCTCAAAATTCAAGAATTACGGTGCGCCGGTCAAACCGGCAAGGAGTAGGTGGTGCAAGTCCACTACGGTGAAGGAGTAGCGATCCACATCGGCCCCGAGCCGTGCGTCGGCACTCCGCGAGGGTGACGGCGAAGCGTCGGTAGGGGAGCACATAGGCCAGCCATTGAGCCGCGAAAGCTTGAATCAATCCGGGTGCCGACGTGGTCGTTTTCACGGAAGGCAACATGGTGGGCGCGTCATCGCGAGTGCCCGTCCGGCCCGGCGTGGTCGAAGACCCTGGCATGTGTGGAAGCTCCTTGTTCGGGAACCGGGAGATCTCGGGTTTGGCCCGCGGTTGGACACCGCGGGTCCGCATCGGAAAGACGAGGAGTCGTAACCGATGATGCACGAACCCGAGAAGTCTGACTCTGTCGTAGTAGCTGCGAAGTCGGCGAACAAAGCGGAGCAATCCGTTGCGGAGCCGGTGGAGCCAAGGACAGGGACCAAGGGAAACGCGAACCAGCAAAGCACGCGCCGGGCGCAGGACCGGGAAAGTGTGTCACAGGCGCTGGAGCGCGTACGGCTCGCCGCACGGCGAGGGAAGAAGGAGAAGTTCACTTCGCTCCTGCACCATGTCGACCCCGAGATGCTGAGGACGTCGTTTTACGCGCTGAAGCGTGACGCGGCGCCCGGCGTCGACGGCATGACATGGGACACCTACGAACAGGGCCTCGATCGTCGGATCGAGGACCTGCACGCAAGGGTCCAATCAGGCGCGTACCGGGCGCTGCCGTCCCGCCGGAGCTATATTCCGAAGGAAGACGGCACCAAGCGCCCGCTCGCGGTCACCGCGCTCGAAGACAAGATCGTCCAGAGAGCGGTGGCGGCAGTGCTGAGCGAGATCTACGAGGAGGACTTCCTCGGGTTCTCGTATGGGTTCCGGCCGGGGCGCGGCCAGCACGATGCGCTGGACGCCCTCTGCGTCGGGATCAGCAGCAAGAAGGTGAATTTCATACTGGACGCCGATATCCGGTCGTTCTTCACGGAAGTTTCCCAGGAATGGGTGGTCCGCTTCCTGGAACACCGGATCGGCGATAAGCGCATCCTCCGGCTCATCCAGAAATGGTTGCGGGCCGGGGTCCTCGAAGACGAGGTCGTAACGATCGAGGAGAAGGGGACGGGACAGGGTTCGGTGATTTCACCGCTGCTCGCGAACGTCTATCTCCACTACGTTTTCGACCTCTGGGCCGAGCGCTGGCGACGGCGTGAGGCCACGGGCGACATGATCATGGTCCGGTACGCCGACGACATCGTCGTCGGCTTCCAGCATGAGACCGACGCCCGGCGCTTCTGGGACGAGATGCGCGAAAGGCTGCGGGCGTTCTCGCTGTCGCTGCATCCGGAGAAGACCCGCCTGATCGAGTTCGGCCGCTTTGCGGCGCAGAACCGCGAGAGGCGCGGGTTGGGTAAACCGGAGACCTTCAAGTTCCTCGGCTTTGTGTTCATCTGCGGCAAATCCCGGCGAGGCGACTTCCAGATCAGGCGGAAGTCTCGCGGGGATCGCATGATGGCGAAGCTGCGGGAGATAAAGGAAGCGTTGCGAAAGCGAATGCACGAGCCAATTCCTGAGGTCGGGAAATGGCTGGCGCAAATCGTCGCCGGATACTTCGCCTACCATGCCGTGCCGACCAACAGCCCGGCGTTACATGCGTTTCGCTACCATGTCGCTGTGCTCTGGCACCGGCAACTCTGCCGGCGCAGCCAGAGGGCGTACGTGGTGTGGGAGCGGATGGCGAAACTGGCGGACGAATTTCTCCCAAAGCCCCGTATCCTTCATCCGTGGCCAAGTGTGCGGTTTGCCGTCAAACACCCGAGGTAGGAGCCGAGTGCGGGAATTCCGCTCGCTCGGATCTGTGCGGGGGGCGGTCGGTAATGGCCGTCCCTACCGCGAACACCAAAATCGGCGCATTGATAACAAAGGGCTTTTCTGGTGCGTTAATGAGGTGCATATCAGCGGCATGAAATATGGGTATGCACGGGTCTCAACCGACGGCCAGAGCGTCGAGGCGCAGGTGCGCCAACTGACCAAGGCCGGATGCAAGAAGGTGCTCCGCGAAACCGCAGCGGCGCCAAGACCGACCGCAGCCAGCTTCGCAAGGCGCTCGACCAGCTCGAGGCCGGTGACGTGCTGATGGTGACCAGGCTCGACCGCTTGGCCCGCTCAACGCGGGATCTGCTGAACACCCTCGCCACGATCACCGAGCGCAAGGCGGGCTTCCGGTCTCTTGGTGACGCATGGGCGGACACGACCAGTGCCCACGGACGGCTCATGCTGACCGTCCTGGGCGGCCTGGCGGAGTTCGAACGCGAGCTGATCCGCGCCAGGACAGGAGAGGGCCGCAAGCGGGCCATCGCCCGCGGGGTAAAGATGGGCCGGCCGCCAAAGATGACACCGCACCAGATCAAGGAGGCGCTGCGCCGGCGCGATGCCGGTGAGGCGATGCGGGACATCGCGCGGAGCTACAACGTCTCGCATAGCACGATTTCGCGGTCGGCGACAGGGGCAGGCTAAAACAGAGACAACGGAACATACCGTTGGACGGCACCAAAGGGATGCTCGACTATTCGTTACGAAGTACAAGTCAGCACGTGATAATGTACACGCGTTTTTCGCTTGGCGGCGCGGCGCACGAGGTCGCCGGTCGAGACAGCGTGCCTGTATCCGCGCCGGTAAGCGAAGAACGTGTTGAACTAAGCCGCTCCCCGTGCCGATCGGCTATGGTATTTACCGAAGCAGTGCGGGTCTGAGCGGCTGCCTGGGGTGCCGTCATCGGCATGATCGAGGGACATCCCGCGTCCGACACGACCGTTGGATGCCATCTCATGGATAACGAACTGGATCCCGCGAGCTGGCTGCCAGGTTCAGCATGTTCTGCAGTCAGCGGCTGTGGATCCCACTCAAGTGGGTCGACCGGCACAGTGGGTTAGGGCGCCGATCTCGCATCATGACGTATCCGGGGCCACCGGCCGCTCGCCGTCGGTGGATGCAACTGATCACCAGCATCGTGCCGGTGCCGCAGTGTGGGCAGCGGTGCAAAGATCGGCCTGTCAGTGTCTCGAACCGGTGCCGGTAGTCCGCTGCGGGCGCGGCGGCTGCAGCAGGCGGCGGCATGCCGAGCAGCGCCCGGCAGAGGGCCAGCTTAGACGTCCGGTGGGATTGCCAAGAAAGCCGTAGTAGCGGATGCGATGGAACCCGTCCGGCAGCACGTGCATCAGGAAGCGGCGGATGAACTCGTCGCCGTCGAGCGTCATCGTCTTCGTGGCGGTTGCCGTGGCGTAGTCCTTCCAGCGGAACGTGACCTTGCCGTCGTCCATCGACAGCAGCCGGTTGTTGGAGATGGCGACGCGATGCGTGTAGCGCGCCAGGTACTTGAGCACCTGTGCGGGCCGCCGAAAGGGCGCTTGGCGTAGACGACCCAGTCGGCTGGCATGGAGCGGCGCCAGGTAGCGGCGGAATGCTGCCGGCTCCTGGAGATGGCGCTGCGCGTTGAAGAAACGCAGTCGCCCGGCGGCGAACGCCTTCTCCAGGCGCGAGAACTTGCCGCGGAACAGCCGCGACAGCACCCGCACCGGCAGGAAGAAGCCCGGGCGGCAGGCGACCCAGCTCTGCCATCCGGTGCGATCCCGCCGCCGGGCACGACGCAATGCACGTGCGGATGGTGCATCAGGTTCTGGCCCCAGGTGTGCAGCACCGCCAGGAAGCCGATCTCGGCGCCGAGGTGCCTGGGGTCGGCGGCGACGTGCGCAGCGTCTCGGCGGCTGCCTGGAACAGCAGGTCGTAGACGACGGCCTGGTTCTGGAAGGCCAGGGCGGCGACTCGCCGGCAGCGTGAAGACGACGTGGAAGTACGGCACGGCAGCAGTTCGGCCTGCCGGTCCTCCAGCCACTGGGCGCGGGCCAGGGCCTGGCACTTGGGACAGTGCCGATTGCGGCAGGAGTTGTAGGAGATGCGCTGGTGGCCGCAGTCGTCGCAGCGCTCGACGTGTCCGCCCAGCGCGGCGGTGCGGCAGCGCTTCGATCGCGGCCATGGCGCGGCGCCGCGCGCTGGACAGTGTGGCGCCGTAGCGATCGCGGAACGCCGTCCGAGGTGGCGGATCACGTCCGCCACCTCCGGCCCCTCGCGGGTCACGGAACCCGCGCGTCAGGTGGGGACGAGGTCTGGTGCGGCTGTTGTGGTGGCGTGCAGCGCGTTCCCGACGGATGCACGGGCCGGAGCAAATCGCCACTCGAGGCCGATTGAATTCGCCACCTGAGGCCGGTTCAAATCGCCACCTGAGGCCGGTCGAATTCGCCACCCCAGAGCGGTAGATCCGCCAGGGCGCCGGCGGGAGGGGACCGTCGCTGACATCGAAGTAATCGCGACTACAGTCCGGCCTTTTTGGCGGGTGACGTAGTGCCGAGAGCGAAGGTGGAGATGCGACGGATCAGGGAAGTTTTACGATTGCGTGCCGATTTGGGGCCAAACCTGAGTGCGATCTCGGCGGGCGCGAAGCTGGCGCGCTCGACGGTGCGGACGTACCTGGACCGAGCGGCGATAGCCGGGCTGGACGCCGGGGCGGCGGCGGCGCTGTCCGATGCGGCGCTGGAGGCGGCGCTATACCGGCAGCCGTCAGCGTCCGAAGGACGTGCGCTGCCGGACTGGTCCGTCGTCGATCAGGAGCTGCGGCGCCACAAGCACGTCACGCGCAAGCTGCTGTGGATGGAATACAAGGCGGCCGAGCCGGACGGTTTGGGGTTCAGCCAGTTCAAATTGCGGCTGAGCGACTGGCAGAAGGCCTCGGGGCGAGGCCTGTCGATGCGCCAGGTGCACCATGCCGGCGAGACCGTGCAGGTGGACTACGCCGGCGACACGGTCGCGGTGATGGACGACGGGGCGGCGCGGGCGGCGCAGATATTCGTGGCCTGCCTGCCGTGTTCGGGGCTGATTTACGCCGAGGCCAGTTGGACCCAGACGACAGAGGATTGGTTGGGGGCGCATGTCCGGCTGTTCGCCTTCCTGGACGGCGTGCCGGCGAAGGTGGTGCCTGACAACTTGAAGGTCGGCGTCACCCACGCCTCGTATTATGACCCGGTGATCAACGCCAGCTACGCCGGATTGATCAGGCATTACGGCACGGCCGTGGTTCCAGCCCGCTCACGCAAACCCCGCGATAAGCCTGGCGTGGAGAATGGCGTATTACAGGCCTGCCGTTGGCTTCTCGCCCCGTTGCGCCATCGCCAGTTCTTCTCGTTGGCAGAACTGAACCAGGCGATCGCATTGCTGCTCGTCGAGTTGAACGACAAGCCGATGGCGCCGCCGCGCGAGGGCAGCCGGCGCAACTTGTTTGACGCGGTCGAACGTGCCGCGCTGAAGCGTTTGCCGATCGAGCCCTACGTGGTCGGCCACTGGGCGATCGGGGTAACCGTCAACCTCGACTACCACGTCGCGGTCGAGCGGAACTTCTACTCGGTGCCCTATGTGCTGGTGCGCAAACGCGTCGATGTCTTCGTCACGCGCAGCAGTGTGCAGATTTTCCATCGCGGCGAGCGCGCGGCCAGTCATGCCCGCGTGGCCGGGCACAATCATTGGACAACGCTGGGCGAACACATGCCGCCGGCGCACAGCGCGGTGGCCAGGCGGACGCCGGACTGGGTGCGCGGCCAGGCCGCCAAGGTGGGCGTCGCCACCGCGGCCTATGTCGAGCGGCTGCTGACCGGGCGCGATCATGTCGAGCAGGGTGTGCGGTCCTGCCTCGGCATTCTGCGCCTGGCGACGCGCTACCCAGGCGAACAGTTGGAGGCGGCGTGCGTGCGGGCCATGGCGGCCGGCGCCAGTTCGTCGGGGTTTGTCGAGCATCTGCTCAAAAGCGGGCGGCCACTTGTCGACCCCGTGGCCGAGGACGGCATCGGTCATCACGGCAACATCCGCGGCGCCGGCTACTACCACTGACGATCGGCACCACCGATCCAGCCACAAGGACATCCGATGCACCAGCCGACCATTGAGAAACTGCACGCCCTGCGTCTTGGCGCCATGGCCAATGCGCTGACCGCGCAACTGCAACAGCCCGAGATTGACGCGATGCCGTTCGCCGAGCGGCTGGCGTTGCTGGTCGATATCCAGCACAGCGCGATGCTCACCACCGCGTTGGAGCAGCGTCTGAGGCGGGCCGGCATGCGCCAGTCCGCGTGCATGGAGAATCTCGATCTGCGCACCCCGCGCGGACTGGACCGCTCGACCATGCAGGCCCTGGCGAGCGGGCTATGGATCCGCCAACACCGCAACGTTTTAATCAGCGGGGCGGCCGGGATCGGCAAAAGCTGGATCGCCTGCGCTCTGGGCAATCAGGCCGCCCGCGACGGCGTCTCGGTGCTCTACAAGCGCCTCTCGCGGCTGCTCGACGAGTTGGCGGTGGCGCGGCTGCATGGCCGCCAGGCACGGTTGTTGAAGACCCTGGCGCGCACGCGGCTGCTGATCCTGGACGACTGGGCGATGGTCAAGCTGACCGCCGATCAGCGCCGTGACCTGATGGAGGTGATCGACGATCGCCACGACCGTGGCTCGACGATTGTGGCGACGCAAATCCCCCAGGCCAGCTGGCATGCCCAGATTGGGGATCCCACATACGCCGACGCAATTCTGGACCGCCTCGTCAACAAGGCCTATCGCCTCGAGCTCAACGGCAAGTCGATGCGCGGCGATGGCGCCCATCGGGTGGCGGCGGATCCGGCTGTGGACAAAATGAGCCAACAAAGTAAATAACTTAGTGTAGTTATCCCCGATACTCACACAATACACAGGCGGCAAAAAATCACCGCATCAAGCACAATAGAATATTCTAATTGACGATTTCTCTTCTTGCCAGATAAAGTTGTTTGTCAGCGACGGTTCGGCCTCGCCTAACGGCTCGGTGCCTGCGGTCAGGGGTGGCGAATTCACCGGCCTCAGGTGGCGAATTCAATCGGCCTGCGGTGGCGATTTGAACCGGCCTCAGGTGGCGAATTCGCCGGCCCGCGC
>CAVPTL010000010.1:0-392478 GCA_963708725.1 uncultured Actinomycetes bacterium
GCACCTCCCCACTTCGGGGGATCGGCAGGCGCGCGAAAAGTCCTGCGTCCGTTCAGCGCCTACCCGAGGCCACTCCCCGAAGCAGGTGGAATAGACTGAACCCGTGAGCGCATTCTCAGGCATCGACCGGCTCGACCATCTGCGTATCTGGGACGGCGTTAGCGCTCAGGCGATCGAAGGGGACCGGGCCACTCTGGCCATCGTCGATCTCCAGCCGCAATCGACCGTGACCGAGCACAGCCACGACAACGAGCAGCTGGGGATTCTGATCCGAGGCTCGCTGCGGTTCCGAGTCGGTGAGGAGACCCGCGACCTCGTCCCCGGCGATACGTGGCAGATTGCAAGCGGGATGCCGCACCACGTCACCGCGGGGCCGGAAGGCGCCCTCGCGGTGGAGTGCTTTGCTCCGGCCCGCAGCGATTGGGCCGGCCGGGAGCGGCTGGCGGATCGCCCGCCGCCGAGACTCGCCTGAGCACGGTTAGGCGAATTACCGCCTGCTGACGGCCGTGACGAGCGCCTCGCCGACCTCACTGGTCGTCGAACTCCCACCGAGATCGGGCGTCCGGGCATCGCTTTCGGCCAAGCACAGTCTCGAGCGCGTTCATCACCCGCGAGGCGGCTGTCGACTCACCGAGGTAGTCGAGCATCATCGCTGCGGCCCACACCGCGCCAATCGGATTCGCGCGGTTCTGACCGGCGATGTCGGGCGCCGAGCCGTGCACCGGCTCGAACAGCCCCGGACGGTCGCGAGACGGATTGACGTTCGCGCTGGCCGCAAGGCCCATACCGCCCTGAATCGCGGCTCCGACGTCGGTCAGGATGTCACCGAACAGGTTGGATGCGATCATGACGTCGAACCGCTCGGGCGCGGTGATCATGGCGGCGGCGGCAGCGTCCACCAGCATCCGATCGAGCGTGACATCGGGAAACTCCTGGTGCACCCGATCAACGACCTCGTCCCACATCACGAAGCTGTGACGACTGGCGTTGGATTTGGTGATGCTCGCGAGCCGGCCGCGGCGCGACCGCGCCAACTCGAACCCGTGGCGGGCGACTCGCTCGACGCCCGACCGTGTGAACACGTCCACCTGGAGACCCACCTCATGCGGGTATCCGACGTGCACTCTGCCTCCGACCCCGGCGTACTCGCCTTCGGTGTTCTCCCGCACACACACCATGTCGATGTCGGCGCTCCCACTGTCCCGCAGCGGGCTGGTGATGCCCGGCAACAGCCGGATCGGCCGGATGTTGAGATAGAGGTCAAACTCCTGCCGAATCGGCAGCAGCAGGCCCCAAAGCGTGATGTGGTCGGGGACGCTCGGCCACCCCACCGCCCCGAGGTAGATCGCGTCGAAGCGCTCGAGCTGGGAGAGCGCATCGGCCGGCATCATGCTGCCGTGCTCGAGGTAGTACTCACTGCCCCAGGGGAAGTGCTCCCACACGAGTGAGAACCCGTCGGCAGCGGCGTCGAGCACCGCAACCCCTTGTGCGGTCACCTCGGGCCCGACACCATCGCCGGAGATCACTGCTACCCGGTAGGACTTCATCGGCCAATCACCAGTTGGGGACGAAGTCCGCGGCCGGCACCCCACCGATCGTCAGCACCTGCATTCCGTCCGCACCTGCCGCGAGTTTGCGCTTTGAGCCCGGGCCGACCCGGACGAGGTGACCCTTGCTCACGGGATGCGGTACGCCGTCGATCGTGAATGTCCCCGAGCCCTCGAGCACGATATACAGCTCCTCCTGACCGTCATCGGCGTGATCGTGCTCGGGATAGCCGTCGTAGTTCGGCGGAGATGTCCCGAGATTGATCCCAAACGCCGTGATCCCCATCTCACGGCGGATCAGCTTGAAGCCGTCCCCGCCGTTGAGACCCTCGATGTCGTCGACATGTTTGATCGTGAAATCTGCCATCCGGGCTCCTCGGTCGAAGGTGGAACCCGCACGCTAGCGATGATTCACAGCCCGGGGGTGGACTCCAGCCGGCCGCTCGCGACGGCGGCCTTGAGCGCGTCGAAATCGCGTTCGTTCTGGTCGGCGTACGTCTCGGCGAAGTCCGCCATCGCCTCGTCCAACACCGCACCGCTTCCCATGTAGCTGGCGATCGCCTCTGCGTCACCGGACCGGGCGTGGGCGCGCGCAAGCGTCTCTCCGCACACCTTGGCATACATCGCCATCGTCGTGGGGCTCATCAGCTCAACCAGCGCCGAGCCCTTCTGATCCCATAGCTGGCGGACGTAGAAGTCACGGTCCACACCGTCGGGCCCGGTAATCCGATCCCACCCAAGCATGATGTCGCTGGCCGCCTGCATCAGGCGCTGACCTTCGACCACCCGCTGACCGTGGCTCTGGTGCTTGCTCTTCCCCAGGAACGGCTCCAGCACCGATGCCTCGGCCTCCTTGACCTGAAGAATCAGCGGGTCATCGTTGTCGCGGCCGACGAGCAACACGATCCACGCCCGCGTGCCGACGCTCCCCACGCCCACAACCTTGCGGGCGGCATGGACGTAGCGAAACCGCTCCAGCAGATGCCGACGATCCGAGGCCAGGGTGCGGCGGTAACGGCGGATCGTGCCGTGCACGAACTCCGTGATCGCGGCGGCATCGGCGTCCCCGGCGATGTCCTCGATCGGCGTGATCAACGGGGGATCACTGATGATCCGCGGCTCTCCGTCGACGATTGTGGTGAGCTTCGAGAACGCCCGCATGCTGTCTTTCGAGCGGGCCTTTGCCACGTTCTTCTCGAATCGCTTGAACTCTTTCTTGGTACCGGCCCGTTGGGTCACCGCGACGAGCTCGTCCACGTCGATGCGCGCATACCAGAGATCCATGGTCGGCATCGAGGCCAGGCTGCGCATGTTTTCGCGATATGACCGGGTCACAGCCAGATTGACCTGGCGCCGCTCGGCGTCACTGAATCCGCGGTCGCGCCCGCCGACCGCAAAGCTCGCCACCAGCCGCTTGAGATCCCACTCGAACGGGCCGGGAAGCGACTCGTCGAAGTCGTTTACCCCAAACACGAGGCGCCGGTCGGGGGCGGCGAACCCGCCGAAGTTCGAGAGGTGAGCGTCCCCGCAAAGCTGCGTGTGCAGACCGGTGCGGGGAGTACCGGCAAGATCAGCCGCCATCAGATAGGCAGCCCCGCGAAAGAACGTGAATGCCGACACCATCATCCGGCCGTGGCGGATCGGCACCAGCTCGGGCACCCGCGTCTTGGCCTGCTCTTCCAGCATGTCGATCGGGTCGCGACGGCCAGGAGCGGGCTCCCACTCGGCATGCACTCCCCGGGGGACATCCGCGCGCGCGGCCTTGCCGCGGGCAACCCGCTCCGCCAAGGTCAGGTGCACCACTTTTGTGCCAGTTGCCGTCGCCATGTGTCCTCCCATCGATGCTCGCGACCACGAGCGATGTGGTCTGGGATCGAGTGTTACAGAGGCCGCGTCGTTCGCGAGCAAATGCCGGGTGGTTCACCCGGGTGAAAAAACGGATATCACGGCCCCCGGTAAGCTTTGCCGCAGATGAACGACCCGGCGACGATCCAGCGCGAAGGCGACACGATCACGATCAGCGCCTCGGGGGGCGTCATCACCATCACCCGCGCCGAGACCCGGGTGCAGATCTCGGGTCGCCCCGGCCCCGATGCGCCGGCGATCGAGTTCAACACTGCCCGCAGTGACTACGACATGTTCGGGTCGCGGGTGTGCAGCACATGGAAGGCCGAGCTGTACGAGGCCGACACGCACGCGAGTCTGGGCAATCCCATGAACGCCCAGCTACGCATTGAACGCACGGCCCCGCGGGTGCTGACCGCGGAGGTTGCAGGTACCGACGGCGGGTTCACGATCGAACGGCTGGACGGCTACACCCTCATCACCGCGCTGGCCGCCCTGATGACCTATCAGCCGCCCGCGCGCCAGCTCGCGCCTTGACAGCGCGCCGCACCAGGCGATCCTCCGTTACGCACGCGGCCGAAACGGGCTGAAATCCATCGCGCCGGGTGTGAGCCGAACGGCGGTCGAGACCGGTACCTCACTCCATGTCCCAGGCAGCGTTCCGAGCGGTTCGCTCATCACCGCATGAGCGTCGCCCGGGAGCAGCTGGAGATCCGCGAAATCGGGGTACATCCGCTTGAGCGTGTCGATGTCGTTGCTGTGGTAGAGCGTACGGGGAACCGCGCTGGTGGCGTAGCGAACCGCGGTCAGCGAGTCCTCGGTGAGTACGCCGACAGTCATCTGCACCGGATCGGAGATCCCGGCGGTGGTGGCGGCGCTCTCGATGAACCCCACAGCCCGCTCGAGAGCGGCCACCGGGTCGTCGAGCAGACCGAAGGTCAAGGCGAGGAAGAACATGTGCTCCGAGTCGGTGCTGCCGACAATCTGGGGGTACAACTCCGGGTCGATCGCCAGCACCACCTCGCGCTTCATCTGCGCAAAGCCCTTGATGAACCCGTTGTGGACAAACAGCGTGTTGGCGTGCCGAAACGGGTGGCAGTTCGACTGCTGCACCGGCGAGCCGATCGCGGCGCGGACATGGGCGATCCAGGCCGAAGACTCGAGCGTTCGGGTGATCTCACGGAGATTCTCATCGTTCCACGCCGGCTCGGTCGAGCGGTAGCGGGCGGGCAATGGGTCGCCGGGCACGAACCAGCCGACCCCGAAACCGTCGCCGTTCACCGGCTCAGCGCCCTGGCTCGCCTCCAGGCTCTGGTGTACCAGCGTGTTGCTGTCTTCGCGGAACATGAACGACCCGACGTTGGTCGCCCCACCGATGTACGCCATCCATCTACACATGATCGACCCCTTCACGAAAGCCCGGATCCCCGGAATCTACCCATTCTCAATGCGTCAGTTGATGGCCACCACCTCCCAGGGATCAAGCTTGTCAGCCTGGGTGACACGAAGGGGACGAGTACCCCGGGCGCATCCGCGGCGACTCGACCGCCAGTGACGACGCACCGCTTCGCCAGATCAATGACTCCGACCGCGCCCGCGCGGGTTTCGGACCGTTCCCCGTCAGGCGCTGATGAGGTTTGCGCACCGGTCATCGCGGAGGCATTCGCGGGTCTCCCGGTAGGCGAGGGTTGATGCGAGTGAGCGAACGGGTGCGTCGTCGAAACGGGTGAGGATTGTGTCGGCGCAGGCGCGGATCTCGTCGGCGGAGTGTGTCTCGCCGAACTCTTGATCGAGACCGGGCAGCATCTTTGCGAGCCGCAGCTCGTGGCCGGTGCGGTTTTGGCGGACGTCGTCGAGCCGGTTTTTGATGAAGTCGAGTATCCGACGCTCCAGCTCATCGCGGATCTCGCGCACTTGGTCAATCGGTCGGCCGTGGGGGTCGGGGATCTCCCAGTCCTCGACCCGGGTGGGGACGTAGGGACAGGCGCCGCCGCAGCCGAGTGTGATTGCCCAGTCGGCGTGCAGTTGCATTTCGAGGTCGAGCTTCTTCGGTCGTTCGTTGGAGATGTCGATCCCGACCTCGCGCATCACCTCGACAACCTCCGGCCACGGTGCCGCAGCAGGCGTCTGGCCCGCGGACTCGGCGACGACGTCCTGCGGTGCGTACTTGCGCCAGAACGCCTGTGCCATTTGGGATCGACCCGCGTTGTGGGTACAAACGAACAGGATGTACTTCATGGTTCACCTCCATCTGGTGACCACGGTGGTCACCGTCTCGGGCGAGTCAACTTGCGGTGATGAGCTTCTCGGCAAACTCTCCAGGTAGCCCTGCGCTGGTCACCTCGTTTGCTGCCGCCTCGGCGTCGTACTCAACCCGGTCGATCCGAGCAGTCACCCCGTCACCGGTGGTCTCAAGGACGGCGTACGCGGCGCGGGGATCGCCGTCCTTCGGTTTCCCGACTGAGCCGCAGTTGACGAAGAGCACATCTGCGAAGGTGTCGATCCAGGGTTTGTGGGTGTGCCCGAACACGAGCACGTCAGCGTCTGCGAGCCCGGCGATGCGCTCGAATGTGCGGGCCGGTTTCTCCTGGAACAGGTACTCGTTGACCTTGCGCGGCGAGCCGTGCACAAGCCGCACACGCCGACCCCCCAGATCGAACCGCTCGTCAAACGGCAACCCCCGGAGGTAGTCCTTGCTCGCCCGATTGGTGTGCGCGAGCGTCCAATCCACGGAGAGTTGACCGATGGCACGGTCGTGAGGCGTCACGTATTCGCAGCCGCAGTCCTCGAGATCACGGCCGATGGCATAGTCGTAGTTGCCAAAGATCGTTGGGATCCGTCGGGCTTGGATCAGGTCACACACCTGGTTCGGGTATGGGCCGTAGCCGACCAGGTCGCCACCGCAGTAGATCGTCTCGACTCCCGCGGCGTCGATCGCGGCGAGCACTGCTTCGAGCGCGGCGAGGTTCCCGTGAATATCGGTGATGACCGCCACCCTCTCGCCGCTCATGCGGATACTCCTGGTTCCGGTGATCGCAGCTCGCTGATGCGGCCCGCGTCTGTTTGGGAGATGGAGCCGAGTGGCTCGTCGCGTAAGAACTGGTAGATCACCGCCGCAAGCGTTGCGCCAACGAGCGGGGCGGTGAGGTACACCCAGATCGAGGTGAAGTCGGCCGCTGCGATGGCGGGGCCGAGGGAGCGGGCCGGGTTCATGGAGGCGCCGCTGATCGGCCCGCCGAACATGGCGTCCATGCCGACGGTCGCGCCGATCGCGATCGCTGCCGCCTCGCCCACCG
Organism: uncultured Actinomycetes bacterium; assembly: GCA_963708725.1. Classification (GTDB taxonomy): domain Bacteria; phylum Actinomycetota; class Thermoleophilia; order Gaiellales; family JAICJC01; genus CAVPTL01. The sequence continues at coordinate 6,689 of CAVPTL010000010.1, forward strand.
CACGGGTGTCAGTGGCAACGGCCATGATCACGAACATCAAAAAGAACGTCATCACCGCTTCCCACAAAAACGCCTGCGTGTCGGTTCCAGAGGGCAGCGTCGCTCCGACATGGGCGATGTTCCCCAAGGATCCACGCAGCACGAGGGCGGCGAGCGTCGCTCCGATGAGCTGGGCTCCCCAGTAACGCGGCACCTGTCGCCAGGGGAAGTGGCGTGAGATGGCAAAGGCGAACGTGACGGCGGGGTTGAAGTGGGCACCGGAGATGTGGCCAACGGCGTAGATCATGACCATGATCACCAGCCCGAACGTGATCGCGACCCCGACATGTCCAAGGGCGTGGGTCTTCGCATCGACCATGATCGCCCCGCAGCCCGCAAACACCAACGTGAACGTGCCGATCACCTCCGCCAGCAAGCGCCGCGCAGCGGTGATGCTCATCCGGCTGCTGCCAGAGCGTCGGTCTCAACGAGCATTTGCAGTCGCGACATGGCTTCGGGGCGTACCCGGAAGTAGGCGAACGTGCCGCGCTTCTCGCGGTCAAGCAGGCCCGCCTCTCGCAGCTGCTTGAGGTGATAGCTGACGGTTGGCTGGGCGAGATCGAGCTGATCGGTGAACTCGCACACGCACACCGCCTCGCCTCTTGCTCGCAGCAGGATGTTCATGATCTTCAACCGATTTCGATCAGCAAGCACTCGAAACAGGCTCTCCAGCTCGATCGCGTCGGCATCGGAGAGCGATGACCCGGCCAGTGGCGTGCAGCAGTTGATTGTGGGGAGTCGCTTCATTGATCACCGACTATATCGATGATCATGAACATTTGCGAATGTGAATGGATGGTGATGGAAACACTTCAGAAACATTTGCGATGTGAGCGAGAGGGGAGTGGTGGGACGCGAGGTTCCGGATCTGCGGTCGCTCCAACCCGCGGATCTAGCTCTCGTCGAGCTCGAACACTCGGCGATACGTATCCAGGCCGTAGCTGGTGGGCAGCGGGGGTGCTGGCTGGAGTTTGAACGAGCGCGTGCCGTCGGCGGCGCGTTCGGCACGCAGGAAGAGCGGTTGGAGGTTACTGTCACGGGCTGCGAGTTGGGCGAACTCGAACATGTGCGTCACGAAGATTGTCCTGACTCCAACATGGTCGAGAGCCCGGATGATCTCGAGAGCGATTTGTGATCCTTCGTTCTCGTTGGTCGAGGCGAACGACTCGTTGAACAACACCAGGCTGTTTGGTGTGATGTGTTCGGTGATCTCGCGCATCCTGCTGAGTTCCTCATCGAATTTGCCGCTCTCCATCGATGCGTCTTCCTCGCGTCTGAAGTGAGTAAAGACCGGTGAGCGCAGATCGGCCGTAAATGCCTCGGCACACACGAACATGCCGCTTGCCATCATCAGCTGGGCCACCCCAATGCTTCGGAGAAAGGTCGACTTGCCTCCCTGGTTGGCGCCGGTTACCACGATCATCCGTCGGTCTCCGGCATCCACGTCGTTGCCGACGACGTTCGCCTTCGAGACAAGCGCGAGCACCGGGTCGCGGAGCTCCTCACATACGAGCCCGGGGTGGGTAGCCTCGGTGGCTGCGGGGACACAGATGGGTTGGCTGAGCTCTGTCAACGCCGCACGGAGATTGAGGCAGCCGAGATAGAAGCCGAGCTCGGCACGGAGGAGAGCGAAGAAGCTCTTGAGGTGTTCGGCCGACTGCGCCGCGGCGCGCGCCACGTCGACGAGGCCGCGGTCTCGCAGCTGAGTGAGCATCTGCAGACCGCTGTCGTCGCGATCTGGCACCCGGAAGCTCAGCGAGGTTCGGTCACCCAAAAGCCGACGGCGGAGGTCACGTTTTGGCTGGCGATGAAGCACGTACGACACGCCCTCGTTATGGCGCCCGAGTTGTGCGCTTGCGAGCGATCCATCGCGGAGACGGAGCTCGCGAAGATGTCCTCGCACCGTGTCGAGATACTCGTCACCGAGTTCGTCGGCGGCTGCTGAGGCGAGCCGCATGAAGCCCTGGGAGCGAAACCCACCCGACTGCTCCTCGAGCTCTCGTCGCAGCTGCCCCAGATGCTGGGTGAGCACTGCAAGATGTTTGACCGACCCGTTCAACACCGACTCCGGCGAGCGATAGAACAAGCCAAACGACATGCTGCGGTCGACGGTCACCGCGCTCTCGGCGATTGCATAGACCGCTCGCGCCATTTCCGGGTTGTCCACACAATCGGCCAAAACCGACTGCCGGTGGCCGACCGTGGTCATGGTGGGTGACGACGCGAGCACCGCGACCCTGGCAACGTCGTACAGATACTGATCCCCGCCCGCCATTGCGACAAACAGCGTGTGCAATCCGAGATCCGAGATCAGGGTGGGAGCGTGTGGCGGCAGCTCGGCGTCGAGGTCGAAGTCGGCGTCTGGGGACATCAGGCGCACCTTCATTGGATTCGCCCCAGCAGCTGATCGTAGGTGAGCCCATGCTTCTCGGCGATCGCCTGGGCAGAGGCTTTGCCGTCGGCCACCATGCGCACCACTCGGAACGTGCGAATCGACGGATCGGCGGCATCGACGGTGCCGACCATGCTCGCGGTAGCCGGACCAAGCCTCGAAAGCTCGTCGATGAACGTTACGTACACGCACAGTGCACCGGCGTCGATGATCCGACCGAGTATCTCGCGTCCCAGAAACCTCGCGTCCTCGAGCGACGTCGATGAGTAACTCTCGTTCATGATCACCAGGCTGCGGCTGGTAATGCGATCGAGGATTGTGCGTGTTCGGATCAGGTCGCTCTCGAGTTTGCCGGCAAGGTCATCGACGTGCTCCTGCTGCTCGAAATGGGTGAAGATCGCATCACACAGCCCCAGCCGCGCCTCCACTCCGGGAACCGTGAGACCAAGACGAGCCAGCTGGTGGAGCTGACCGACCGCGCGGGCAAAGGTGGTCTTGCCACCTTGGTTCGGACCGGTGACGACGATCACCCGCTCCGGCTCCGCAAACGCGAAATCATTGCGGACGATGGCGCGCCGATCTCCAACGAATTTGGCGGCCAGCGCGACGTCGAACGTCTCCCGGGCAAGCAGCTGAGTCCCGTCCGCATCGATTGTCGGATAGCAGAAGCTCAGCCCCTGAGCCGACAGGCTCCGCGTGAACTCAAAGTACGACAGGTAGAACTGCACCTCGCGGTCGAAGCGAGCGATTGTGGGGTCGATGAAATCCCGCCACTCATCCCAGAACCGGTCCAGACACATGAACTCATCGGGAAAAAGCTGAGCCACACGATCCAGTACGCGGGCCTCGACATGGTTCACCGTCGATACCGGTTTGGGGGCCTGGACAGAGTCGGAGGCCTCCCCCACGCGAAACCGTTCGAAGGTTGCGAGCACCTCCTCGCTGTAGTCAGCCTGATCTTGGTAGCGAGCAACGGTCACCTTGCTGCCGTGGATATTGATCGTGTATCGCACCTGGGCGAGCTGGGCTGTGACCGCCACGATGTTTTCCCCAAGCGTCTGAAAGCGGCTCGATCGAGTGTGGGCGTCGAGATACCGCAGAACCCCGTGAAACGCATCTGACGAGATAGGGGCCGACCGAAGCGCCTCGGTAAGCTCGAGCACCGCTCCGTAATAGAGGCCTGCAGCCTCGAGCCCCCACGCCTGAGCCTCCTGCGGTGGCCGGCGATCGGCCGTCGCTTTGAGCCTGTTGCGGACGTCTCGCATTACCCCGGCAAAGCGAGCCAGCGCCGGGTAGAGACTCTCCAGCGACGCATCGTCGAGCGCCTGCTGTCTGTAGATAACCGAGGATGCCGACCTCAAAGGTGTCGAGAACAGCGGTCTCAGGTCGTAATCCTCATACCCGGTGAGGACACGCGTGACGACCTGGTCGAAATTGAGGTCAGCGAAGAAGTCGTCTGGGTCAGGGTCGCGCTTTGGCTCCCCCTCGGGAAACAGCACGCTCAACTCCGCGCGTTGGCCCTCCGGATCGACCTCGCGGTCGCTGATCGGCCGCGTCGATCGTCGGTCAAGATCGGTCTGCACCAAGAACCTCCACGGAATCCGTAGAGGCCATTAGCGCCGGATCGCGCGGATGAAGGCGAGCCTCATCGCCTACTCGCCAGCGTAGCAACCACCACCCGCACGCGCAATCCGGCCGTCCGCTCCCGGTTACCGCGCGGCGGTGATCCAGGGCCGGCCGTGACCCGGCCCCGGCAAGACCCAGCGAAATTTCCCGACTCATGTCTCCTCGCAGGATCGCGCGTGCCCTGGCGCAGCTCGCCAACTGGTGTCGACGGTGCTTGCCGCGGCGGCACTGGGAGGTGCGAATGACGGTTTAACGCCAGGCGCACGCGGCGATCTCTACACCAGGCGCAGCACCCCGTCGACGAACCTCCCAACGCGATCGCTCGGACAGCCTTGGCCGTCTGCGAACGATCCAACCCGAAGCTGGGCCGGCGTCGTAGCCGGGCCGGGCTTCGTCACGGGCTTAGGCGTGCTCACGGCACGCTCTGTCGTGGACGTATCCATGACTCCTACCTCCCTGTTTTAGGTGGTAGGAGTCATCAGCCCGGATCCTGTGGGCGGTTCAACGGGAACTCCATCCCGTGCAGAGCAATCGTACCCCGACAGGAACACGGGCGCAATCGCGTCGCCACGCGCGATATCTCCAACGCAGCTCCTGGGTGTCCAGCCGCGGGTTCAAACCCGCTTCCACCTCACCCACTACTGCGATTGACCCGTTTCGGTGGAGCGGGTTAGTTAGGCGGCATCTGGAATCAGTCCAGCACCGAGGGGCGCGGTCGATATTCTGGTGTGGATGGGTTGTCGGGCTGAAGTGCTCGACCGACGATGTGGGGGTTTGTGGTCTGGCGTTTGTGCAGTCTGGTGTTGATCGCGGCGGTGGTCGTGCTGTGTGTCCCGGCGTCTGCGTTTGGTCATCTGCAGACGGGGACGCTGTCGACGGATTTTGAGGCTCGAATCGGCGGTTTTCGGCCCGCGGCGCCTGGGGTCAGCGCGAGAGTGCTTGAAGGGGACCAGAAGCTTGAGGTGAGTGTCCGGCCGCCGCATGTGGTGATCGTGTGGGGGTTGCTCGGTGAGCCGTTTCTGCGCTTCTCGTCGCGCGGTGTCGAGGCGAACGTGGCATCGCCAACGGCATCGAGTACAAAGGTGGTGCCTGCGTCCGAGGCGGTGTCTTCCGGGCACGTGGTGTGGCGGCGGGTGAGCGGTGGCCATGTGTTTGCCTGGCACGAGAATCGGTTACGACCGTCGCCGGTCATCTCGGGCACGTCCACGACGCCGCGGCGGGTCGCGAGCTGGTCGATCGCAATGCTAGTGGACGGCCGCCACACGGTTCTAGCGGGAACCGAGTGGTATGCGACGAGGCCACCATTGTGGCCGTGGATCGCTTCCGGATTGGCACTCGTTGCAGCGGCTGGTCTCATGGCGCGCTTCGCATCGATGCGGCTGCGCCGGACGATCGCGATCGTGGTGCTGCCGCTCGTGGTTGCCTCCTTGCTTGCGGGATGGTCGGGAATCTTTCTCGCCGATCGAGCCTCGCCCCTCGGGCTGCTCTTTGCGATCGCCTACACGTGCGTGGGCACTGCGTTTGTCTTGGTCGCCGTCACATCGACGAGCGGCGCGGCACAAGTAGCCGTGATCGCGTTGGTTGGCCTAGCTGCGGCTACGTTTGCATTGCCACAGCTCCTGGTCTTCGCACACGGCTTCGTGTTGTCTGCTCTGCCAGCGACCGACGCCCGCGCCGCAGCAGCATTTGCAGTCGTCGGCGGCATCGTCATCGCGATTCTCGGCATCCCAGCAACGATCCAGGTATTCAACACCCCACCAGCCATCGACACGCAGGGGTATGAACTGCATCAGGCGGTCGTCGACTAGCGACCAGGGAGCCACTGGCCCCCCCGTTTCCCCTTCACCCTCTACCTTCTTTGCTCGCGTCTTGACAGCCGGCCCGGCGGATGCTTTAGTCAGACGTATTAGACAATCGCCTAACACCGAATCCCAGACCCTGCTCCTGGACGCATGCGAGCGCGTGCTGGCTCGAGATGGCCGATCGGGTCTCACCACCCGGCGAGTTGCTCAGGAGGCGGGCGTGAACCATGGACTCGTCCACTACCGGTTCGGCTCGATCGAAACGCTGACGGTGGTGACATCGCACCGGTTCCACCGCCGCAAGCTGGCCGAGAGAGTCGCGGTGTTGGATCGACCTGGAGCGTTCATCGATCGTTGGCGCGACCTGGTGCGATTGTTCGATCACGACCTCGGATCGGGAGACGCGCGCGTCGAGGCCGAGCTTCGGGCAATCGGATTCGATCAGCCCGGCGTGCGCGCTGAGGTTGCCCAGGCCCTCGGAGAATGGAAGGCAGCGCTCACCGCCGCGTTCACGACGGCCGCCACCGAATACGGCCTCACACCGGCCGCGGTCGAGCCAATCGTGACGCTTGTGTCCACGTTCACGGCCGGCCTCGCGACCGAACGACTGGTCGGGGCCGACCAGGGGCACGCCGCGCTGTACAACTGGTTTGACGGGATGATCGTGTCGGTGTCGGGGTCGCCCGGCTGATCGATCAGGCGCCGATAGCGAAGCGGGCGCCCAGGCCAAGATCGTCCTGGGCGAGCCTGCCGAGCAGAATCCGTTCGATGCTGACGCGCTGCTCGCCGGTGAGTTCAGTGAAGCCGCAGCCGACAACCGACTCCCCGTCCTGGGCGGCGGTTCGCACCGACGCAATCACCACGTCTGCGCGCAGCGCGATCTCAAATGGACTGCCGCACAGCGTCAATCGATCGCCGCGCCACAGCTTTGCGCCGACGACCAAACCCACAGAGTCGCGGGACATGTCGGTGAGGGTCGCGTTGATGCGGGCGCCGGCAGCGACTTGGCGACAGTTTACGGCGGTGAGCGTCACCCACGCAGGAGCCGGTGCGCGAGGTGCTGCACGGCGGTCGGATGAGGAGGCCATGAGCGTTCCATCGGCTTTCGAGGCGCACTCCTCAATACCTGTTACCGGTTGCGATCGTCGGTGCTAGGTTGACGCGATGCAGATCGGCATTCTCACCGGTGGCGGCGACTGTCCGGGTCTCAACGCGGTGATCCGCGCAGTGACCCGCAGATCGCTCGACGCCGGCCATACCGTGATCGGCGTCCAACACGGATGGCGAGGCATGGTCGAGGGGCATTCCCGGGCGCTCGAGTCGCGAGACATCGCCGGCATCCTGCCGCGCGGCGGCACGATTCTCAAGACCTCGCGGACCAACCCGTTCGACATCGACGGCGGCGTCGAGCGAGTGCTCGAAAACCTCAAAGGCCTCGACGCGTTGGTGGCGATTGGCGGCGAGGACACGCTCGGGGTCGCCGCCCGACTCCACGGCGAGTTCGCCGCTCCGGTGGTCGGAGTGCCCAAGACGATCGACAACGACCTGTCGGGGACCGACTACACGTTTGGTTTCGATACCGCGGTCTCGATCGCCACCGAGGCCATCGATCGGCTGCATTCCACCGCCGAGTCCCACGACCGCGTGATGGTGTGCGAGGTGATGGGGCGACATACGGGCTGGATCGCGGTGATGAGCGGAATGGCGGGGGGCGCGGATGTGATCCTGATCCCCGAGCTCCCGATTACGGTGGAGCGCTGTTGCCGGCTGATCGAACAGCGCCACTCCAAGGGTAAGGACTTCTCGATCGTGGTCGTCAGCGAGGGGTATGGACTGACGTTTGAGAGCGGTGAATCCCGAGGATTGGTCGCCGCCGACGGGACCGATGCGTTCGGCCATGCCCGGCTGGGTGGAGTGGGCGCGGCACTGGCCGCCGAGATCGAGTCCGCCACCGGATTCGAGACGCGCGTCACCACCCTCGGGCACATCCAGCGCGGCGGCTCCCCCACGCCGCACGACCGCGTGCTCGCTACCCGGTTCGGTCTGAAGGCTGCCGCTCTGGCACACGAGCGCGCGTTTGGCCAGATGGCGGCTCTGCGCGGCGACGAGATCGTCGCGGTGCCGCTGACCGCCGCCGTCGCCGAGCTGAAACTCGTGCCCCGGTCGCTGTACGACCAAGCGGCTGCGTTCTTCGGTTAGCGGCTCGCCCCGCGGAGCACGTCGAGCGAGCTGCGGAGTCCGTCGTCGCAGACCCAGCGCCCGATCATCGCCGCATCGACGCCGGAGCCTTCGAGCGCGCGAACGTGATCCCGCGTGCGAATCCCTCCCTGGGAGATCACCGTCTTACCGGCCGGAACCTCTTCGAGCAACGAGAACGTGTGCTCGAAGTCGGGCGCCTTGTGCCCGTCGGTGTTTCGGATCAGAAACGAGTCTGGATCAAGCAGGTCGAGCACACGCTCCAGCTCGTCCTCGGTCGCAACCTGCACCACCACATCGAGCCCGATGTCCCAGGCCACGGCCTGCATGTCGTGGAAAAGGCCGTCATCGTCATCGAGGGCCTCGGCGATCAGCACCACCCCGTGGGCACCGTCAAGCCGGGCCTCAAACAGCTGATAGGGATCCACCAGGAGGCCCCGATGGAGTACCGGCAGCGACGTCGCAGGAGCCGTGCCACGCAATGCCTCGTCCGTATCGACCGCGATCCCGGCAATCCCCGCCTTCGCCGCCTCGGCGAGCACGTCGCTCGGATACGGCTCGCGGGCTCGCAGGATGAACGCGATCTCCTCCCCGACGACCCATTCGGTGAACGGCCGGATCGGCGGCAGCGCCTCCACCTCGGCTTCGAGCGCGGTCTGCGGCTTGGCATGCCGGCGCTTGTCGACCGCTCGACGGCTCTCGGAGATCTGACGGTCAAGCGACGGCAAGCGACATCTCCCTGATAATCGCAGGCGCCGAACTCGTACCCAACCGGCTGGCACCGGCGCTCAGCAACGTCGCGGCCTGCTCGGCCGACCGGATTCCGCCCGAGGCCTTGATCGCGACCGACGCTGGAAGCGCCGAGCGCATCGTCTCGACCACGGCTGGAGTCGCACCCTCACCCACAAACCCGGTTGAGGTCTTCGCGAAGTCGGCGCCGGCATCGGCCACGATGCCACAGGCCGTGATGAGCTGTTGACGCGAGAGTTGCGACGATTCGACGATCACCTTGACGCGGGCATCATCGCGGTCTCCGCGGACGGCTGCGACCACGGCCTCGACGTCTTTCAGGGCGGCCGACCGGTCGCCGTCGCGCAGCACCTGCCAGCCCATCACCACATCGATCTCCGTCGCTCCGTCCGCGATCGCCTGGCGGGCCGAACTGACCTTGGCGGCAGTGGAATCCAGCCCGTGGGGAAAACTCGTGACCGTGCACACAGCGACCTGATCGCCCAACCGCCGGGAGGCGCGTGACACCCAGTGCGGATAGATGCAGACCGCGGCAAACCCCGCCTCCTCGGCCTCGTCGCAGAGCAGGTCGATGCGGGTGGCGGGTGCCGTGACGTCGAGCAGGGTGTGGTCGACGGCAGACGCGAAGGTCTCGATGGATAACGGCGGCATCCAGTGCACATCGTAACTCACACGCCGAGGCGGTCGAGCTCCGACGAATCGCGGCGCCAGTGCTTGCGCACACGCACGGTGAGATCGAGCATCACCCGACGGCCGGTGAGCTCCTCCAGGTAGCGACGAGAATCGGTCCCGATTCGCTTCACCATGGCACCGCCCTTGCCGACGAGGATCCGCTTCTGGGACTCGGTCTCGCAGATCAGACGCGCGACGATCCGGGTATGGCTTCGCAGCCGCTCGAACTCGAGCACCTCCACCGCGATCGCGTGGGGCACCTCCTCCCGCATCTGGCGAAGCGCCGCCTCACGCACGATTTCGGCCGCCCGGTCGTTGTCGTTTTGATCGGACGTCATCTCGGTGGGAAACAGGATCGGCCCCTCCGGCAGCAGCGAGACGAGATCGGTCAGGAGCGGCTCAACGCCGTCTCCCGTGAGTGCGCTGATCGGGTGCAGCGAGTGGAACTCGCCGAGATTGGCGGCAGCTGCGATCACCGGCGCGATCTTGGTGGCGCGCAGATCGTCGACCTTGTTGACCACGATCACGCACGGCGGAGCGCCCGGGCGCAGGACTCGCTCGGCGATGTGCCGATCGCCGCGGCCGATGGCCTCGCGCGCGTTCAGCATCAACACCACCGCGTCGGCGTCGCCGAGGGTCTCGTCAACGGCGCGCTGCATCCGTTCCGTCAGCCGGTCAAACGGCTTCTGGAAGCCGGGGAGATCGGCCAGGATGAGCTGGTATCCAGGCTGGGAGACGACGCCAAGAGCACGTCTGCGAGTTGTCTGTGGCCGGTCGGATACGGCCACCACGTGCTCACCGACCAATCGGTTGACCAGCGTCGATTTGCCGACGTTTGGACGGCCGGCGAGCGCGACGAATCCCGAGCGGTGCTCGCTCACAGTGCGAACCGCTCGGGCAAGAGCTCTGACAGCAACGCCGCCACGACATGCTCGCCGCGACGAAAGACCACCACCATCTCGGGCGCAAACTCCGACAGCACCTGGCGGCAGGCTCCACACGGCGGCGCGGGATGGTCGCCGGCGTTGACCGCGATCACCTCAAAGCCCGAGCTGCCCGATGCCACCGCCGTGAACGCGGCGACCCGCTCGGCGCAACACGTGAGCCCATACGACGCGTTCTCGACGTTGGCTCCGGTGATCACGCCACCCCCCGCCACCCGCAGTGCCGCTCCGACCCGGATCCCCGAGTACGGGGCGTGGGCATTTTGGCCGGCGGCTTCGGCCAGCTCATACAGCGTCAGCTCGTCGGGCGTGGGAGGCCGCACCGTCGGAACCTTACCGGTCAGGAAGGCACGCTCGGGTGGCGCAACACGATCGTGCCTGACCTGTGACCCGTACCGGTCGTGTGGCCGCCGATGGAAACGACGACCGGGAGCCTGGAAGGCGGCTTGGTGGTCGCGGTCGGTGGAGGAGACACAACCCGCGCCGGAGGCGTGGGGGGGTGGTGGTGGTGGGCGTCGGAGGCGTGGGCGTCTGGACGATGTGCCGACGGTGGCGATGCTTCGGCTTGTCACGGTGTTGCCTGGGAGCGGACGCGTGGTGGCGCCTCGTGAGCACGGGCTTGGGGGTCACGACCTTGACCGCTGGAGGTGCCGGCTTCGCCACATGGCGCGACGGCGGCTTGGTCACCGCGGCGGTATCGGCCCTGGGAGTCGCAGACGGGCCTACCAACGTCCACGTCTGCCACAACACTCCACACAAAACAACGACCGGAGCGATGCGGATAGCCCACGACAGCGGCGGCTTGCCACCGATCGCCGCCCACGATCGCGACTCCCGGCGTGCGACCACGATGGGATTGTCGAACACCCCGCGCACCCCGATTGGCTCGCCGGTCTCGCGGCTCTCATGGACGGTGCTGGCTGCACCTTCGAGTGCGTCGAGGCACTCGGCGAGCGTCCGAAACCCTTGAGCCAGAGCCCGCGCGACCCACTCGCCAAGCTCGTGAGGCAGGTCTGCATCCCACACCGTCGAGGTGTACAGCCGCGCGATCAGTGCTTGTCCCTCGACCTCGGGGCGCAAGAGCGCGGGGGCGTCGGGACGGCCGAGGAGGGGCAGCTCGAGAAAGGGAGTCGGCCCCGGCCCAACCCCGAAGTCGGACGGCTCTGCGGTGTCAGTCGCAAACCCGGCCACTGACACCGCTTCGATCAGACGCCCAAATCCGAGCGCCAGCCGGGCGGCGTCAACGGCACTGGGGTGCCTGATCAGCCGCCACCGCTCCAACGGCATCCCGAGACTCGGCGGAAGCACGACGAACGGGTGTCCATTGTGGTCGCCAAAATCAAGCACCCCGATCACCCCGGCGGTGCCGATGCCACACCAGCGCGCGACTGTCTCGGCCAGCTGCTCGTGATCCCACTCGCCCGAGAGAAGCACGATCCGTACCTGGGCGGCCCGGCCGGCGTGGGTGTCGAGCGCATCGACGGGGCCGAACGGGCGTGAGCGCAGACTGACAGGGCTGGTGAGATACCGGTCGGCGATGACCTCGGCGGTGGAAGTGACGGGTGCTGACATGCGCCCACCCTACGAGCAGCCAGCGTCTCGAAACTAGACCAGACCAGTTACAAAGCGGTCACAACTCATACCTATCCGAAGATCTGGAAGATCGCCGCTGTCACCATCGCGCCGAGCACCCCGCCGTACACCACTTCCATGGTCGTGTGCACCCCGGCCTCGACCCGCGTCTGTACCACCAGCAACGCCATCACGAAGGCAAGCGTCGAGATCAACACCTGGTTCGAGCTGCCCTGGGTGACAAACGTGATCGCCGACCAGCCACCAAAAGCGATCGCGGCATGTCCGGAGGGCAGGCCGCCGCGCATCGGGGTGCCACGCGCGAAAAACGCCTTGGTCGAGACCACCAGCAGAATCACGACCGCCAACGCGATCACCGTGATGTGCACCGACGAGTTGCGAACGCCCTGGATCGCTCGCTGGCTGGGTTGCTGGAGGTGGGTGCCGAGCACCAGGTAGGCCACCAGCACGGCCGTTACCGCGGCGACCAGCACCGTCCCGGCAGCGACGTCCTTTGCGATTCGAGCGCGCGGGTCAAACGAGCTGGTGGCCACATCGAGCGCCATCTCGACCGCGGTGTTGAACATCTCGGCGACGATCACAAACCCCACCGCCAAGATCAACACGAGCATCTCGAGCCGGCTGACTCCGAACACCAGCCCGAGCGGAAGCACGATCAGCGCGGCACCGAAGTGCAACCGCATGTTGCGCTGATTACGCACCACATGGATGACTCCTTCGAACGCGTAGTTGAAGCTCTGCACCAGGTCACCCGACTCGCGCGCCGCCAGCCGGAAGGGAGCGGCCCGGCGTGCCTTCTTGACTCGATCCTCTTCGCTACGCAGGCGATACGGCAACGTCGACGACCTCCTTCACCAGTGCATCTTGACGGTCGAGCATGACGCTATCCCCACCCTCGTGGTCATAGCCGATCAGATGCAGCACCGCATGAACGAGCAGAACGGCCATTGGGGTGCGCTCATCGGCCGCGACCTGGGGGCAGATCACGATGTCGCCGAGCTGACGGGGCAGCCCCGCCTCGAGATCGTCGCGACCATCGATCGGAAACGAGAGCACGTCGGTCGGCGCCGGCTTGCCGCGGTGGGTCGAGTTCAGCTCGGCCATCTCGCCGGGTTCGACCAGCGTGACCCCCACCTCGCCGTCATCGAAGCCCTCCGCCGAAAGCGCGGCGCGCACCACCTCAACCGCGGCCGTTTCGTCGAGCGTCCAGCCGCTGCGATTCTCGACCGCGACTGCGATCGTCACTCTGGCCGGTCCCGGCCACTCTGCTCACCGTGAATCTTGTAGGCATTCACGATTCGCTGGACGAGCTTGTGACGCACGACGTCGGCATCGGAAAACCGCACGAACGAGATATCCGGAACGCCGTCGAGCACCTTCATGACGTGCACCAGCCCCGAGCGCTGATCCCTGGGCAGGTCGATCTGGGTGATGTCGCCGGTGACCACGATCTTCGATCCGAATCCCAGCCGGGTCAGGAACATCTGCATCTGCTCGGGACTCGTGTTCTGGGCCTCGTCGAGGATGATGAATGAGTCGTTCAGGGTGCGGCCTCTCATGAACGCAAGCGGCGCGACTTCAACCATGCCCCGATCCATGTACGTCGCCAGCCGTTCGGCATCGAGCATGTCGTGCAGCGCATCGAACAGCGGGCGCAGGTAGGGATCGACCTTCGCCAGCAGATCGCCGGGGAGAAATCCCAGCCGCTCCCCCGCCTCGACCGCAGGCCGGGTGAGGATGATCCGCGCCACCTCGCGCTCCTGCAGCGCAGCCACGGCCAGTGCGATTGCCAGGTAGGTCTTGCCGGTGCCTGCCGGCCCGATCCCGAAGGTGACGGTGTTTGTCCGGATCGCGTCGACGTAGCGCTTCTGGCCGACGGTCTTGGGCGCGACCGTCTGGCCGCGATGCCGCCACACGACGTCGTGCAGTACCTGCACCGAGCCACCATTTTGGGTCTGGAGCAGGTCGACGACGGCATCAACCGTCTGCGGCGAGACATTCACGCCCTCGTTGACCAGCTGCGACAGCTCGTCGACGAGCGTGCGGGCGCGCTCGACCGCGTCATCCTCACCATCCAACGTGAGCTCGTTGCCACGGAGATATGCCTGCGCTCCCGAGCGGTCGCGCAGGGCGTCCAGCAGCGCGTCTTGCCCGCCCCCGAGTTCGGCGGCCAGCTCGTTCCCAACAGAAACCGTCAAGCGCCCCATGGGGGCATGCTAGTGGCCGCAGCCGTCGTCACGAGTGAGCCGGGCGGGTTCAGCCCTGGAGCCGGGCGCGCACCAACGCCGAGGCCGCGCGGCCGTCGGCCCGCCCGCCCGACGCCGCGGTGACCGCGCCCATCACCCGTCCCATGTCCTTCATCGAGGTCGCCCCGGTCTCGGCAATCGCCGCGTCCACGGCAGCTTCGAGCTCCTCCTCGGTCATCGCCGCCGGCAGAAACTCGTCGATCACCTCCATCTCGGCCTCTTCTGCCTCAGCTCGGTCGGGACGGCCACCGGCGCGATAGGCCTCGGCGGCCTCAATCCGTTGCTTGCGCTCGCGCCGCAGCACCGCCTCGGCCGCTTCCTGGGACAGCTCGCCGTTGGCGGAGTCTTTCTCCGCCCGTTGAAGCGCGGCGATCAGCATCCGCAGCGCGCCCACCCGCTCGCGGTCACCCGCCTTGAGCGCGGTCGTACTCGCAGTCTTGATCTCGTCGATCATGCAATAACCTCCACCATCTCGCCCGGGGCGCCTGCCGCCTCCAGACGAGTGTAGTCAGCGCTGTACCCGCGACCGTCGTGTTCGACCAGCACCAGCTGTCGAGAGCCGCGCAGGCCGCGGCGATGCCGATCGCCCTGCACGTCCGAAAGGGCCCGCAGCCGCTGCGACCGCGCGGCCTTGGTCGCAGCCGGTATCGGATCGTGACCGCCGTCGATGGTGTCGGGCCGGGGTGAGTACCGAAACACGTGCACCTTCGAGAACCCGGCGCAGCGCACCGCCTCGAGCGTGTTCTCAAACGCCGGCTCGTCCTCAGCGGGGTGGCCGACGATCACATCGGTCGTGAGATTCACCCCATCGACCCGAGTTCGAGCCCGCTGCATCCGATCGAGGAACCCGGCACGGTCATAGCGACGCCGCATCGCCCGCAACACCCGGTCGTCGCCCGACTGGAGCGGGACGTGCAGATGCGGGGCCACTCGCGGGTGGGACAACGCCTCCAGCAGGGCGTCGGTGAGGTGATTGACCTCGATCGACGAGAGCCGCACGCGTTCGATGCCCGCGACGTCAGCGACGGCCACCAGCACGTCGGCCAGTCGCATGCCGGCGTCGCGATCGCGGAAACAGCCCAGGTTGATCCCCGTCAGGACGACTTCGCGATGTCCCTGTCCGGCCCGCCGCTCGACCTCACGCAGGATCGCGGCAGCGGCGCGACTGCGACTCGCCCCGCGGACCGAAGGGATGACGCAGTAGCTGCACGAGAACGAACAGCCGTCCTGGACACGCACGTACGCCCGCGACCGGGCGAAGGCCGGCTCAGCTCCGGTGCAGCCCAGCGCGCCCACGGCACCGGCGACGATCTCGGCGGTGTGCTCGAACCGGGCCGAGACCACGGTGACGTTTGGCGCAACATCATCGAAGGCGCCCTCGAGGTTGGCGGCACAGCCGGTGACGAATACGCGCTCGGCCGATCGCGCCGCCCGGCGCACCGCTTTGCGTGACTTCGCCACCGCCTCGGACGTCACGCAGCAGGTGTTCACCACCCGCACAGCGGCCGACTCGGCTTCGGTGTGACCGTCGGCGATCAACCGCTCGCGCACCGCCTGGGCGTCGGCGAGCGACACCTTGCAACCAAGAAACTCGGTTGCAAACGTGCTCACCCCAGAAACCCCATCTCACGCAGCGTGAGAGCTGCGGCCACGATCGCGGCGGTCTCGGTACGCAGGACCACCGGCCCAAAGGTCGCCACCGCGACCCCGCGCGAGCGCGCCAGGGCCAGTTCGGCGTCGGAGAATCCGGGCTCGGGGCCGATCAGCAGGGTTGCGCTGCGGCGACCGACGATCCGATCGGCGAGCCCCCCCGACGCGCCCTCGAGGTTGAGCACCACCGCATCGGGCGAGATCACGTCCTCAAACCGTGCCACGCCCAGGATCTTCGGTACCCGCGACTGCTTGGACTGTTTTGCCGCCGCCTCCGCCACCCGCGCCCAGCGCTCCATCCGCGCCGTCGTGAACGAACCCTTGATCAGATCCGAGCGAAGCGCTCCGATCGCCGAGACTCCCAGCTCGGTCAGTTTCTCGACCGCGGCGTCCGAACGCGCGCCCGGTTGCGCGATCCACACCGTCACCGCCGGAGCCTTTGCCACCGTCTGCACCTCCTCCATCAAGGTCAGGCCCCGGGCGGAGACCCGCGCCATCCAGACGCGGCCGCCCTCGGCCACCTCGCAAGTATCGCCGACCCGCATCCGCAGCACATCCGTCAGGTGGTGCTGATCGCTTTCGGACAACCGCGCGATCCCATCATCGACCGCGACGGCGAAGAACCGATAGCGATGCCGGGTCACGCGCTCCGCACCACTTCGGCGGCCCAGCCATCGACCTCCAGCCGTTCCGCCCCGCCCGCGGTCTGGGTCTCCAAAAGCCCTGACACAATCACGGCCGGGGGCAGATCTGCGCGCTCGAGCAGGCGCTCGATCAGGTCGAGTTGCAGGTTGGCCACCCACAGCTCGGCGGGGGGCAGCGGATCGGCCAGCACGTCGGCCCTCGCGACGGTGACGCTGACCCCGTTTCGCTCGGCGTTCTCGCCGGTTGCAATCACCGCCAGCGGGTCGAGATCAAACGCGCGGGCCGAGTCGAACCCGAGCTTCAGCGCGGCGATCGAGAGCACTCCCGATCCACAGCCGAGGTCGAGGATTGGCTGAGGCTCGAACCGTTGCAGCAGCCCGAGCGCGGCCCGGGTCGATGGATGGGCACCCGTGCCGAACGCCGAGCCCGGGTCGATCACGACCGCGATCTGCTCAGGCTCGAACCACGGCGGCCCGATCCACAGGGCTCCCACGCGTACCGGGCGATGGTGCTCTCGCCAGCGAGTCTCCCAGCCGTCGGCCACCTCCTCGGCCGTCATCCCCTCCGCCGGCGCCCGATCGGCGTAGCCCGAGAGCCACATACCATCGGCCCGATCCTCCTGCTCGACCCCTTGAGGAAACCATTCGAGCATCTGAAGAAGGGTGGCGTCGGCCCGATCGGGCTCGACTCGCAGCGAGTACCGCCTCACCGAAATGCGGCCCGCAGGCGACCGAAGAAGCCGTTGTCGCTCGCATAGGTCGTCTCGTCCACGGTGGATTCGAACTGCTGCAGCAGCGAGCGTTGCTCCTCGGTCAGACGCCGGGGGACGAGCACATTGACAACCACGCGATGATCTCCGCGCCCGCGGCCGCCGAGCACCGGAATGCCCTTGCCGCGCAAAACGATCATCTCGTTTGCCTGAACGCCGGCCCGCACCTCGACCGGCTCGGCGCCGTCGAGCGTCTCGATCGAGACGGTCGCACCGAGCGCCGCCTGGCTGAACGGCAGTTCGAGCACCGACACCAGGTCGTTGCCGTCGCGCTGCCAGCGCGGGTCGTTGGCAACCGCGACGCTCACGTACAGGTCGCCAGGCTGCACCCCGGGCTCGTCGACGTGCCCACGATCGGGAAGGCGCAGACGCTGGCCGTCGGCGATGCCGGCGGGGATCTGCACCTCGATCGGCGATCGAACCTGGCGAACGCCCCGACCGCGACAGGGCTTGCACGGGTGGGAGATCCGCTGACCGCGACCGCCACATGCAGCGCAGGCCGCCGTCTGAACGAACTGCCCGAAGGCCGTCTGGGCCACGTGCTGGACACGACCCGCACCGCCACAGGTGGGGCAGGTCTCGACGCTCGTACCCGGCTCGGCGCCGCTGCCCTCGCACACGTCGCAGGCGACGACCAGGTCGGCCTCGACCGTGCGGGTCACTCCCGATGCGGCTTCCACCAGTGTCAGCTCGGCTTCGACCTGGGCATCGCTCCCCCGGCGCCGACCGCGACCGCCCGCCACGTTCCCGAACATGTCGTCACCAAAGAACGCCCCCAGCAGATCGCTGAGAGACGAGAAGTCCATGAACTGATCGGTGTGGAGCTGGCTCTGGGACACACCCGCGTGGCCAAATCGGTCATAGCGCGCGCGGGTGTCGGCGTCGCTCAACACCTCGTAGGCCTCGGCCGCCTCGCGGAACTGCTCACCGGCCGCCGGCTCCGGATTCACATCGGGGTGAAGCTCACGGGCAAGCCGCCGAAACGACTTCTTGATGTCGGCATCAGAGGCATCCTGGGCGACACCCAGGACTTCGTAGTAGTCACGCTTCGCCACGCGCCGATTGTAGATCGGCGCGTGGCGAGCGCTGCCTACTCACCTCACCACTGATGGAACCCCCGGCCAAAGTGATGGCCGTGGTGACCGATCCGCGCTGCGGCCAGCGCGAGCGCGGTCACGGCGAACAACAACGCCGGACGTCGAGCCAAGAACTTCATCCCATACCCTCCTAGAGCCACGAGAGCGGTGCTACCAGCGAACGTCCTGGAGGGCCTCTGCGGCCCGCCGGTACAGCTCAGCTGCTTTCACCGTCTCCCCCCTTTGCTCGGCGACATCGCCGAGCGCCACCCAAGCTCCGGCCAGATGACTGACCGTCTCGACCGCCTCGAAACAGTTCGCAGCGGCCACGAACGACCGCTCAGCCTCGTCGATACGATCCAACGCCAACTCCGCGCGGCCGATCACGATTCGAGCGTTCCCTTCTTCTTCTCGGTATTCCACGCGGGAACTCAATAACTCGATCGCGCGATATCCACTCTCGATCGCGCCTTCGAAATCGCCGGTGTGGAGGCGCGCTGAGGCCAGCGAGGAGGCCGCAAACCCTGCATCCACGCGGTTGTCCTGCTCGACCGCAATCCGAAACGACTCGTGCAGCAGGGGCACGGCTTCCTCGGGTTTTCCGGTGATGGCACGCAGCTGGCCGAGGTTGTTCAGCAGCTTGCCGACGTACTCGTGGTCGGAGACCCGCTCATACAGCGTCTTGGAACGCTCCGCATACTCGCGAGCGAGGGTGTACTGGTTCTGCCGCTCGGCGACGAGCGAGGCATCCAGCAGCGTCTCTGCCAATACCCTGTCGTCGTTGAGCGACCGCGCGAGCTCGAGCGCCTGGGTCACGTCCTCGGAGGCGGCGGTGAAATCCTTTTGCCGGCGGCGGATCTTGGCGCGGACGTTGAGAATCCGTACACGCAGCGCGTCCGACGGAGCCGAGGCCGAGGACGCGAGCCGAAGCGCCTCGTCAAGCGCGGCCGCGGCGGTCGCAAGGCTCCCCATCTTGTAGCGCACCAGGCCGATCCGATAGACGACCGCGGCCCTGTCGGTCTCGGTCAGCTGTTCGGCGAGCTGTCCCGAAGCGGCGAATGCCTCGAGCGCCTCAGGCATCTGCCCAAGCGACTGGAGTGCCCAGCCCTTGGCCTGGGCGTGGCGAAACTGGAGCCGAGCGTCGCTGCTTCGCTCAGCGGCGGTCTCGGTCTGGGAGAGGATCGCCAGCGCGTCACGGTCGTGATGGGCTTCGATCTCGGCCTCTGCCCGCGCGACTGCTGCTTCGCAGGCCGCGCGGGCAGAGACTCCGCTTTCCCCTTCAAGCGCGATGCGATCGACGCCCAGCGCTTGTGCAAACCAGGCGAGTGCCGCATCCGACGGCTTGGTCTTCCCCAGCTCGACCTGGCTCACATACTCCTTGGTGAAGCGTGAGCCGCCGAGCTCGGCTTGGGTCAGGCCAGACGAGATGCGCAGCGCTCGAACGCGCACGCCGACCCCCGTGGGCGTGCTAACGGTGCGGGCGCTCCGACGAATCTCGCGGGTTTGGCCACTCGACCCCATGCCCTCAGGTTAGCGTACAGATCACTACTTGACTAGGGGTTTCTGCATTCTCTTGACTGATGGGTTGAATTTGGCTTAAATGCTGGGAACTCGCGCTAGTGAAGTAGAAATCAACGGGTACTTGATTTCACCCTTTCAGGGTACTTGACTCCGGAGGCCTTCCAGGGTAGATTGAGCCTACAACGCGAAACGGCACAGCTAGACAGCGATGCCGAAGACCACTCCTCAATCGGTGGGCCGCCGAACGAGATTCAAAGGTCTTCTGGGGTCTCATCGTTCAAGTTGGCGCCGGGGGTCGGAGTCAAAGCGCGGTGGTGAGGACTGGAGCCCCTCACTACCGCGCGACTCGTTTAACGGCCGGATACGCCCGGCTCGAGGCCCACGCAAACAGGCCAGCTGCGATGACCTGATATCCGAGCAGCGCGGCCAGACTGCCGGCAACGTTCTCGTGCGCAAACAGCAGCCAACCGCCGAGCAGCAGAAACCACGCGGCTGCCAGCCGCGGCCAGCCGAGCGCGCACGGCACAACCAGCAACACGAAATAGTGTGCCCAGACGATCGGCGAGGCCAGAAGCGCCGCCGCCACCGCCGCCAGAAAGCCGATGCGCTCGCCGGCGCGAGCGGCTGCCGCCAACACAATCAGCGCGAGTATCACCCCCACCGCCTCTCCCAGACGCAGCGAAACGCCGCCCCAGGCCAGGAGAGACGCCACGGAGTAACTGTCGCTCGCCTCGGTCGCGGTCACCCATCCCAGCAGCTGCGGATACCCGCCAAGACCGGCAAAACCGATGGCCGCCCACGAGCCGGCGATCAGCACCGCACCGGTGATCGTCGCGGTCGCGGCCGCACGCATCCGCCGGGTGACCAGCAGCCACACGACCAGCGGCCAGCAGAAAAGCTTGGTGACGACCGCAAGCGCAACCATCACACCGACCACGCTCGATGAGTCTCGCCACCGCCATGCCGCCGCCACCAGTACGAGCACCAGCGCACTGAGCGCACCCGCAAGCTCGCTCGCCAGCATCGGGTGAGACACCAGCACCAGGGCGTAGCAACGCCAGTCGCGGACACCGAGGAGCCACAACGCTCCCGCAGCCGCCGCCACCATCAACGCGGTGAACACGGCAGCCGCGACCGCCGGCGGCAGTGCGATCAGTGGAACCGCCACGAAGGCGATCGGGGGCGGATAGATGTAGGCACTTCCGATCCACCGAAGCTGCCCGTAGGCACCCGCGTACGGGGATGCGCCGTGGGCGACGGCGCGGGCGGCGGGAAGAAACGCAAAATGCAAGTCGATCAGGCGGCGGGGACGAGAGACGCTCACGTAGAGCATGCCAAGCACCGCGAGCACCGCCGGCGTCCAGGCCAGCCAGAAACGGACAGCTCTGGTCACGGCCACGGTGATCGTCACCCCAGGCCACAGATTCAGCCGCCGGGCCTACTCCTCGTACATGTCCTCGACAAAGGTCGAGAGCGCCGCGGCCGCACCGCGCACCGAACGGATCGCCGAGGCGTAGTCCATCCGCATCGGTCCGATCAGCGACACCGTCCCCAGGTTCTGCGTCACCAGCCCGTAGTTGGCGGCGACCATCGCCAACGCGTGCATGTGCGGCATCCCGGTGTCACTGCCCACGCGGATGTACAGGCGCCGGGAATCGAGCGCGCCGCGCAGCATCTCGAGCAGGTCCATACGCTCCTCGAGCACCCGCATCAGCCCATTGATCTCTGCCAGATCGGCGAATCGCATTTCCTCCAACAGCCGCGCTGCGCCGCCGACGTAGAGCATCTGCTCCCCGCCCTCGATCAGCTCGGTGAACGCCGGTCGCAGCGCGTCGATGAGTTCGCGTTCGACCGCTCCCAGGCCCGGCTCGTCCAGACGAGTCTGGAGTGTGCGGGTACCGGCTCTGACGCCGCCGAGCTGCTCGTTGAGGAACTCTCCCGCCCACTCGACCAGCTTGGGATCAATCGCGCGCGTGAACGGGAAGATCTTCTTGGTCACACCACCGGTCGAGGTGATCACCACCACCATCACCACCTGTGCCTGCAGCAGGAGCACCTCGACTCGTCGGATCTCGGTGCTTTCCAGTGGCGGCGCGGTCACCAGGGCCAGCAGCGAGGTTACGTGCGACAACATCTCGGTGGTGGTGCGAAGCGCGGTGTCGATCTCCGAGCGGGTCGCGCTCAGATCGACCGGAAGCTGCGCCGCCCCCAGTGGCTGCTGGAGCAGCAGGTCGGCATAGAGCCGGTAGCCGGCGTCGGTCGGAACCCGACCCGCAGATGTGTGCGGATGGTCGAGCAGCCCGCGCGACTCCAGTTCGGCCAGCTCATACCGGACAGTCGAAGGCGACGCATCGATGTCGTTCTTCTCGACCAGCGTACGAGAGCCCACGGGGTGCCCGGTGGCAATGTATGAGGCCACCACGTCGGTCAAGATCTGAACTTGCCGGGGAGAGAGTTCGGGTCGGTCGCTCATCGCACCATCGAGACGACCACCTCGTCGGCGACGTGGCGGCCGCGGTCGGTCAACCACATCATGCCATCGCTGCGGCACACCATTCCAGCCTTTTCCATCCGGTCGACGGCGGTTGCATCCAACACGCCGGCGACCGACTCGATCCGCACCGGGCGATCCAGCCGAAGCCCCAGCATCAGCCGCTCCAGCTCGCGCTGGGCCGCGGTCAGGTGCTCGATCTCGGCGGCGGGCTCACGACCGGCCTCGATCGCCTCGAGGTAGCGAGCAAGGCTCGGCTTCACGCGGCGGCGCTCGAGCCCGATCGTCGACACCGCTCCGACCCCGATGCCCAGGTAGTCGTGGCCGAGCCAGTAGCCGAGGTTGTGCTGTGACTCTCGACCTGGACGACAGAAGTTCGCGGTCTCATACCACTGATAGCCGGACGCCCGGAGTGTGGCCACCACGACCTCGTAGAAGTGCTCCATCGCCTCGGCGGCGCGCTCCAGCGCCGGCCCGTGGGCGTGCGTAAAACGGGTTCCGGGTTTGGCTTCGAGCTCGTAGTAGCTGATGTGGTCAGGCCTCAGGCTCGAGCGCCATGTCGAGGTCATGCCCCAGGCTGGACTCATCCTGCCCCGGAACCCCAAACATCAAGTCGAGGTTGAGGTTCTGAATGCCCGCATCGCGCAGCATGCCCACCGCGCGGCGCACCGTTTCTGGCTGTGCGCGCCGCTCCAGAGTGTCCAACAGCTCCTGTGTGAAGCTTTGCGCCCCGACCGACACGCGTGTTACTCCACCCTCAACTAAGACTTGAGCCTTTGTGGGAGTGACGGTTTCGGGATTGCACTCGATGGTGACCTCGGCTGCGCGTGGCAGGCCTGCCAACAGCCGCGCGAGCGGCTCATCGGCCAAAAGCGTTGGCGTCCCGCCGCCGATGAACACCGTCTGAATCGGGCCCTCGACCTGCCCGATCTCGGCCACGAGCGCATCCACATAACGGGCCTGGAGATGCTCGTTCCCGGTCACCGTCACAAAATCGCAGTAGCCGCACCGGTGCCCACAAAACGGCACGTGCACGTAGAGGTGCGGCGCGGCCGCGCTCACGCCGACTCCCGGTTGATCTCCAATACCGCCAGGAAGGCCTCCTGAGGCACCTCCACGCTTCCCACCTGCTTCATCCGCTTCTTGCCCTTTTTCTGCTTCTCCAGCAGCTTTCGCTTGCGGGAGATATCTCCGCCGTAGCACTTGGCGGTGACGTCCTTGCGTTTGGCCTTGACGGTCTCGCGAGCGATCACCCGCGAGCCGATCGCCGCCTGAATCGCGACATCGAACATCTGGCGTGGAATCCGTTCGCGCAAGGCCTCGACCAGCACCCGTCCCTGGCGTTCGGCATTGTCGCGATGGGTGATCAGTGACAGCGAGTCGACCCGCTCGCCGGCCAGCAGCACGTCGACCTTGACCACCTTGCCCTCGCGAAATCCAAGCAGGTCGTAGTCAAACGAGGCATAGCCGCGGGTTCGGCTCTTGAGCTTGTCGTAGTAATCGAGCACGATCTCGGCAAGCGGGATGTCGTACACCAGCTGGACGCGCTCCTCGCTCAGGTATGCCATGTGGTGGTACTCACCCCGGCGCTCCTGGTTGAGCTCCATCACCGTGCCCACGAACTCCTTCGGCGTGATCGTCGAGGCCCGCACGTATGGCTCCTCGGTGGCCAGGATGTCTGCCTCGGGCATCTGCGCCGGGTTATGTACCTCCACCCAGCTGCCATCGGCGATCTGAGCGCGGTAGGCCACGTTGGGCGCGGTCACCAGCAGGTCGAGCTCGTACTCTCGTTCGAGTCGCTCGCGCACGATGTCCATGTGCAAAAGCCCCAGGAATCCGCACCGAAATCCAAATCCCAGGGCCCTCGACACCTCGGGCTCGTAGGTGAGGGCGGCGTCGTTGAGCTTCAGTTTCTCCAGCGCGTCGCGGAGCTCCGGATACTGCTCCGAATCGGTCGGAAAGAGGCCGGCAAACACCATCGGCTTGACCTCGAGGTAGCCCGGGAGGGCCTCGGTCGCCCCGTGCTTGGCACGGGTCAGCGTGTCCCCCACCCGCAGCTGGGACACGTCTTTGAGGCCGGTGATGACATACCCCACCTCCCCCGCCGCAAGATGCTTGGCCGGTCGCATCCCCGGCGAGAAGAAACCGAGCTCTTCCACGTCGAAGGTCGTATCGGCAGCCATCGCGTGGACGCGGTCGCCGGGATGAAAACTGCCGTCGACCATCCGGACAAACGCCACCACACCGCGGTACTGGTCGTAGGTCGAGTCGAAGATCAGCGCCCGCGGCGCAGCGTCGATATCTCCATCCGGAGCCGGAATGTGATCAACGATCGCCTGGAGCACCTGCTCCATGCCCAGACCGGTCTTGGCCGAGATCCGCAGCACCTCGTCGGGTGAACCGCCGACCAGCCCCGCCACCTCGGTGGCGACGCCGTCGGGGTCGGCCGAAGGCAGGTCGATCTTATTGACCACGGGGACGATCTCGAGATTGCCCTCGATTGCGAGATACGCGTTGGCGAGGGTCTGCGCCTCGATCCCCTGCGCCGCGTCCACCACCAGCAGCGCGCCCTCACAGGCGGCCAGGCTGCGGCTCACCTCGTAGCTGAAGTCGACGTGGCCCGGAGTATCGATCAGGTTGAGCTCGTACACGCGCTCGTCCGCCGCGCGAAACATCACGCGCACCGCCTGAGCCTTGATCGTGATTCCCCGTTCGCGCTCGAGATCCATGGAGTCGAGCAGCTGGGCGCGCATATCGCGCTCGGCCACGGTTTGGGTCATCTGCAGGATGCGATCGGCGAGCGTGGATTTGCCATGATCGATATGGGCGATGATCGAAAAGTTGCGAATACGCGAAAGCGGCATTCACGCAGGTTACCGGGCGGCCTCGGAAATAAACGGCGCCGCCCGGCGCAACACGGCATCGGTCTGAAGCAGCACTCCAAGATGACCGGTGTCCGGCACCGTCGCCGCCGCGCCCCGAGGCATGGTCGCCGCCGCCCGCGCGGCGTCGCCGCGGGGATCCTCATACTCACCCACGATCACCAGCGTCGGCACCGGCACATCGGGCAGCCGCGACCACACGCCGGGCCAGTCCGCCCAGGCCTCGAGCTGGCAGCAGACCATCTCGAGATCGGATTCGGTCAGTTGCATCCAGAGCCAGCTGGGAAGCTCGAGTCCTTCGCCGCGCGCCACCGACCTCACCACCGAAACCATGCCGGAGGCGCGCAGCGCCCGAGCCACCGCGGGGCGCTCGGCGGGGTCCTCGATCGCCCCGATCATCACCAGCCGCGCGACTCGATCGGGATGACGAACGGTCAGCTCGAGACCGACACACGCCCCGTCGCCATGCCCCAGGAACGCGCACCGGTCAATCTGCTGGGCGTCCAGCACGTGCAGCACGTCGTCCACATAGTGCTCGATGCGATGGGCGGCCAATCCATGGGGCCGGTCGCTGAGGCCGTGACCGCGCGGATCGATGGTGACGACCGACATCCCGCCCAGGCCGTCGAGGTATCCGGCCTCCCTCCAGAGCCGCATGTCCCCGGCCAGGCCGCCGTGCAGCACCACCGCTGGGCCCTCGCCCGTCACGTCGTAGTGAATCCGGATGCCTGAGACGTCCACGTTCGGCATCGTGTGACCCTACGGGAGCGCGGGCGACTTTGTGCGGATTCTATCGTCCGCCGCGCACAACCAGCGTGCGCAGGATGTCGACGTCGGCCAGCCGCAGGATCCGTCCGGCGGTGATGAAACAGGCCGTGCCGAACCCCAGACCCAAGCCGAGGCTGACGATCTGCGCCACCAGTGACTGTCCCAGTAGCCGGTCGAGCACCCACCACACCCCGTACGACGCCACCACCAGGTAGACCGATGCGATCGCGATCCGCCCGATCTCACCCACGATCGATCCCAGCTCGAGACTGCCCACCCGCCGTCGCAGCAGCACCGCGAGCACGATTGCGTTGAACGCGGTCACGATCGAGGTGGAAAGCGCGATCCCCGCCGCGCCGTAGGAGTTGTACAACGCCAGGTCGAGGATCAGGTTGAGAACGAGGTTGATCGCCGCCACCTGGGTCGGGACCCGGGGCTCCTTGAGTGCAAAGAACGCGCGGGTGAGGAGCAGCGCCAGCCCGTTGAAGCAGAGGCCGAGCGAGAACGTCGTGAGCGCCAGCGCGACCTGGTGGGTGTCGTCGGACGTGAACTGGCCGCGCTGGAACAGGAGCCGCGTGATCGGGACTGCCAGGGCGATCGAGAGCAGCGAGGCCGGCAGCAGCAAGAAGATGATGGTGCGCGTGCCGCCGGTGATCCGCGACCGGAAGCTCTCGAAGTCGCCGAGTGCTGCCAATCGCGAGATCTCGGGGAACAACACCGCCGACACGGCGACCGAGAACAGGCCCTGCGGCAGCATGAACAGCCGAAACGCGAAGTTCAGCTCGGAGGGTACGTCGGCCGATGCCAGCGAACCCACCGCCAGATCGATCGTCAGGTTGATGTTGATCAATCCGAGGCCGATCGTGACCGGGATCATCAGCTTGAGGATGCGTTTGACGTGCGGGTTGTTCCATGCCAGCGAGAACACCAGTCCTCGTCTCGCCTTGCCGCGTAACAACGGTAAGGGGACGAGAAACTGCACGATCGTCGCGACCAGGATGCCCCACGCGTAGGCGTAGATGTCGCCCTGATCGACCAGCAGGAAGCCGATGATCACGAGGTTCCAGATGACTGGCGCAAAGGCCGGCAGGCCAAAGATGTTGTACGAGTTGAGGATCCCGGTGACCACGCCGGTCAGCCCCAGGATCACGACGATCGGGAACATGATCTGGGTCAGTGACACGACCAGGCTGTTGCTGACGCCGCGGCCGGGCACAAACAGCTGCATGATCAGCGGCGCAGCCAGCATGAAGATGGCCGATACGGCGCCCAGCACGATCGCGGTCATCCAGATCACGATGCTTGCCACCCGCCAGGCCTCGGCCTCGCCGCGGGTCTCGCGCAACTCGACGAAGACGGGCACGAAGGCCGCGCTGATCGCGTTGTCGGCCACCAGGCTGCGAATCAGGTTGGGGACGTTGAACGCGATCACGAACGCGCTGTAGGCGCCACCGGTGCCGAAGAAGTACGCGGCGATGGTTTCGCGAGCCAGGCCCGCCAACCGCGATATCAGCGTGGCGGTCCCGAACGCTGCGGTCGAGGCGGCCAGGCGCCGGCGGGTTGGGTGTGATGCCATCGGCGGCTGAGTCTACAGACCGGGTTTGCTATCATCCCAGCGCTCGGTAACGGGCATGTTGCCGTGCAAATCGAAGGATGGCGAGTGGCGAACTCTAAGCAGCAGGCAAAGCGAGTGCGGACGGCGGCGCGACAGCGTCTCGAGAATCTGCACTACAAGACTCAGATCAAGACGCTGTTCCGACGGCTCTCAGCCGAGGTCGAGAGCGGCGATACCGAGCGCGCGAACGAGACGCATACCGCGCTTCAGGGTCTGGTCGATCGCGCCGCAGCCCATCACGCCATCCACAAGAACACCGCTGCTCGACGCAAGTCCCAGGCCCAGCGCATCATCGCGGGCTCGACGACCGCCGCGTAACCAGCCCCAGATAGATCAGGACCACGCCGAGCGCCTGTCCGAGCGCAAACAGCGTGTAGCTGCCGAGACGGGTCGCGCTTGCGGTGATCGCCACCACCCCCACGCCCACCGCCACCAGCAGCGGCCTCCAGTCGTGCCGACGGCGGGCCGAGAGCACCGAGCCGGCCAGCACCACGACGGTTCCGACCGAGTTCAGCACAATCGCAAGCGCGACCGGTGGGGTTCCCACCAGCGCGCCATTCGGCGGCGCCGCCCCGGCGGAGGCGAGCTTGGCCTCGTCGACCTGTGCCGCCAGCACCCCGCTGATCGCAGCGAACGTCAAGAACAGCATGGTTGCGGCGGTGACCCGGGCCACGCGCCGGCCGGGCAACACCAACAGCAGCTCTCCAACCGCGAGGTAGGCAACCACCAGGATCCCTCCGGTCAGGTAGTACAGCCGAAACACGGGGCCGGTCCAGCCGCGCGCGGCGCCGTACCAGAGCGCGGCGTCGGCGATCGTAAACAGCCCAAACGCGATCGTCCACGCGATCAACGGCGCCCGGATCGCGGCTCGGTCGCGGGCGCGGCGCGCGACTGTGACGGTGCAGGCAAGCGACACCAGCGTGGCGACCGCGGCCGCCGCCGTCTGGGCGTTCATTCCGTCGCGATCTCTGCCAGCGCGAGTTCGAGCTCGAAGCGTGCGTTCAGGCGGCTACCGCCCTTGACCGCGAGGTCGAGCTGCGACAGCCGCACAATCGCTCCGCCCAGCTCTGCTGCTCCAAATCGCTGAGCCTGGGCCACCAGCTTCTGCGCCGGGTAGGGCTTCATCCCGAGTTCCTTGGCCACGTCACCCTGTGTCGCCCCTCGTTCCAGCAGGCTGGCGGCGCGCCACACCTTGCGCACATGCGCCGAGAGCTGCGCGACGACCCGGCTGACATCACCAGGAGCGTCGATATCGGCGACGGCGAGCGCGATCATCGTTGCCGAGTCCCGCCGACCCCAGGCGTCGGTTATCTCCCACGGCTTGATCTCGATCTGGGGCGGGACGAGCGCCTCGACGTCCTCCACCTCGGGCGGCTCGCCACGTGCGAACACGACCAGCTTTTCGACTTCCGGGGCGAGATCGCCCATATCCTCACCGACGAGCTCCACCAACCGCCGGGCGACCGGCAGCGGGCAGGTCACGCCCTCGGATCCGAATCGCTTCACCACCCAATCGGCGGCTTGCTTGCGATCGGGAGCGTCGAAGAAGCGCGATTCGCCGGCCGCATCGACGGCTCGCACCAGCGCACTCTTGGGATCGAGACCCCCGCCTCCAAAAAGCGCCAGGCACGTCTCGGGCGTGGGCGAGCTCAGGTAGGCGGCAATGGCTTCGCCCTCCGCTTCGGCCAGCGCCTCGACGCCGCGCACCAGCACCAGCCGGGGTCCGCCGAGCAGGTCGAGCGCATTACAGGCGGCGACCACGTCGACACCCTCGTCGCCGATCGACAGCTGCTCGATCGACTCTTCGGGGAATCGTGCGCGCAGGCGGGCCATCGCGGCATCGACTTTCGGCCAGTCGCTGCCACAGATCAGATAGACCGGCTTGAGGTCCATTAGCTCGCGGGTCGCACGCTGCCGCCGGGTCGAGTGCCACCGGCCGCGAGCTTTTGCGAGCGCTCCACCAGGTCGGCGAACGTGGTGGTCTCGAGCACCGAGCGCAGCATGCCCCGCGCCTCGAGCCATACGCCGGGCAGCGCCTCCGCGCCGGGCGGATACGAGACGTCTTCCGGGCGCACACCAGCGACGGCGGCGATCGGCCCGTCGACCACGCGGATGACGTCGGCGAGCGTGACCTCGGCGGGCGGTCGTGCGAGGCGGTAGCCGCCGTCGGGGCCGCGTTGTGATCCCACGATGCCGGCATGTTTCAACTCGCCGAGAATGTTTTCGACGAACTTCGGTGGCAGATCCTGGGTGCGAGCGATCATCTCGCCCTTTACGGGCCGTTCACCTTCGTGTGCGGCGAGCACCAACACGGCGCGCACCGCATAGTCGGCCTTGGCAGAGAGCTTCACACGCGTATTCTCGCACGCGGGGCCGCGGTCAGTCTCGGTTCTCGGGCCGCGGTCTACGAGCACAGCGACGAGACCCACAGCAAGTACCCGGCGAGAATGTTTGCGGGAGCGAGCAGCACAGCCGCGGCCGGAGGGAAAACCGAGCCCGCTGCGACCGCCCCGAGCCCCAGCCACAGGATGGGAGCGACCACCGGCAGCGCCAGCAGATTCGCCGGCACCGACAGCGGCGCCAGACGGCCGAAATGCCACCATGCGATCGGAGTCGTCACGAGGGTACAAGCGATCGAGACGGTGACCGCCGATCCCCATCGCTCGGGCAGCCGCGGTGCCACCTCGTAGATCGCGATCACGGCCGCAAACGACAGCTGAAATCCGGGATCGAACAGTTCCAGCGGGTTGAACGCCAAAACCACCGCTGCCCCGACCAGCAGCAGATGCCAGCGCACCGTTGGCCGCGACACCAGCCACGCAGCCGCCACCAGGAGGCCGGCCACGCCGGCACGCACGATCGACGGGCCGGCGCCGGCGACCAGCACGTAGGTGACGGCCAGACCGGCAGCCGACAGCCGGGCGGGCACGCCAACCACCCCCACCAGGCCGAGGCACACGATCACGAGGATCGACACCAGCGCGATGTTCTGACCGCTGGCGGCCACGACGTGGTACAAACCGCTTGCCCGGAGGTTGTCCCGATCCTCGGAGGGAATCGCTCCGGCATCACCGAGGGTGATCCCCGCAATCAGGCCGCGGCTAGCTGGAGTGCCGCCGCTGCCCTGGATGATCCCGAGCGCTCGACGGTGGGCCGTATCCACCACTCCCCACACCCCGCCGCGGCGGCCGATCAGCGCAGCGCCCTCGGCCCGCAGCTCGAGATGGGCGCCCTGGGTTTCGTAGTAGTCGGCCACGACGGCGTCGATCGGCCGCAGGCTGCCGGAGACGCGGTAGACACCGCCCTGTTCGAGCGGGCCATCTTTCCACACAAGCACCACCGTCTCGCCCGCATCCGCCACCGCCGCGAGGCCACGCCCCGAACTGGGCTGCGAGACGACGGTGACAACTCCCGAGAACCGTCCGGACTGAAGCGAACGCCGCTCGACCTGCTCGACCCGGCCCGCCCCGAACAGCATGGCGCCGACACCCAGGGCAAGACAGATCAGACGGATCCTGGGTCCGCGCCCGGCCAGCACGGCCAACGCTGCCCACAACGGCCGTCCGAACGCGGCCGCGGTGAGGCCAATCACCACCGCCGCGACCAACCGCGTCGGATCGCCGGCGCGGCTCACGACTCACAGAGTGACATGACCGTGCAACGCGGCCAGACGCGCAGGCCCGATTCCCGAAACCTGATCGAGTTCGGCGATCGAGCGAAATCCGCCGTGAGCGGTGCGGTAGTCGATGATCCGCTGGGCAAGTGAGGGGCCGATCCCGTCCAGCGTCTCGAGCTGCTCGAGGGTGCCAGAGTTGAGCGACACCGGGGCCTGCGTGGGTGCGGCCCCGCTGCCGGGAACAGCAACCGCCTGACCCTTGCGCGGCACAATCACCTGCTCGCCGTCGGTGAGACGGGCGGCGAGATTGACCGACGAAACGTCAGCCGTGGGCAACGGGCCGGCGCGCTTGACCGCGTCGAGCACTCGAGCGCTCGCCGGCAACCGGAACACGCCGGGGTGACGCACCGCCCCGGCCACGTCGACGATCAGCACCACCGGATCGGTGGTGGCTGGAGATTCGGCCGCCGGCTCTGATCCCGAATCCGAGCTGTAGCCGGTCGAGTACGACGGCTCGGACGACCCGGTCGAACCCTGCTGGTGTTCCCAACCGATCGCCAGGATGGCGAGCGCGGCGAGGACGATCACGAGCAGCTTTGGTGAAATCTCGGTGGGCACGCACGGCAGCTTCGTCGTCACCGGTGTCACCGATCCAGTCCGGATCAGTGCCGAAAGCGTGTGGGTTAGCGCACGACCAGGTTCACCAGCCGGCCCGGAACCACGATCTCCTTGACCGGCTGCTTGCCATCGATGTGCGCCACCACGTTGGGTACGGCGCGGGCGGCGGCGATCACGGTGTCGGCGTCGGCATCGGCGGCCATGATCACCTCGCCGCGAAGCTTGCCGTTGACCTGCACCGCGTAGGTGACCTCGTCCGAGACGAGCATGGCGGGATCGGCCTGCGGCCATGGCGCGTCCCACAGCTGCTCACCCCCCATCCGCTGCCACAGCTCGCAGGCGACGTGCGGCGCGAACGGTTGAATCAGAGACACCGCGGCGGCCAGCGCGAACCGGCGCTGCTCGGGAGTCGCATCAGCCGCATTCTGAACGTCCCCAACCAGCTCATGCAGGGCCGACTCGGCGGTGTTGAAGGCAAACCGGCTGCCGACGTCACCGGTGACCTTGTCGATCGCCCAGTGGGTCTTTCGCACCAGCGCCGCACCCGGCCCGTCGGCGGGCGCCGAGTCGGGCAAGCCTGTGCCGATTTCGGCGACCGATTCGTTCACCAGCCGCCACAGCCGCGCGAGGAACCGATGCGCACCAGCGACGCCACCGTCGAACCACTCGGCGTCCTGATCCGGCGGTCCCAGAAACAGCGAATACAGCCGGGCGGTATCCGCCCCGTACTGGCCGACCATCTCATCGGGGCTGATCACGTTCCCGCGGCTCTTGGCCATCTTCGCGCCCTGGTAGTAGATCATCCCCTGCGTGAACAGGTTCGCGAACGGCTCGGTGAACCCGACGTAGCCGAGATCGTGCAGCGCCTTGGTGAAAAAGCGGGCATAAAGGAGATGCAGGACGGCATGCTCGATGCCACCGATGTACTGGTCGACCGGCAGCCACGCGTCCACGATCTCGCGATCAAACGGTGCCTGATCGTTCAGCGGATCGGCATAGCGCATGTAGTACCACGACGAGTCCACGAACGTGTCCATGGTGTCGGTTTCGCGCCGTGCATCGCCACCACAGGTCGGGCAGGTGGTCTGCACCCACTCCTCGGCTGCCGCCAGCGGTGAGCGCCCACGCGGCGCATAGTCGCTGATATCCGGGAGCACCACCGGCAACTGATCATCGGGTACGGGCACCATGCCGCACTGGTCGCAGTAGATGATCGGGATGGGACAGCCCCAGTACCGCTGCCGCGACAGCAGCCAGTCCCGCAGCCGGTAGGCGACGGTGCCCTCGCCCCGGCCCTCCTCGCCCAGCCAGCTGATGATCGCCGCCTTGGCGTCGGCCGGCGCGATCCCATCGAACTGACCAGAGTTCATCAGCACGACGTCGTCGGCTTGGGCCAGATACGGACCCTCGCTCAGGTCGGGCGCACCACTCGCCGGGCGGATTACCGGACGGATCTCGAGGCCGAACTGGTGGGCGAAATCGTAGTCGCGGTCGTCGTGGGCCGGGACGGCCATGATCGCGCCGGTGCCGTACTCCATCAGCACGTAGTCGGCGACCCACACCGGCACCCGCTCACCGTTGACGGGGTTGATCACATACCGACCGGTGAAAACACCCGTCTTGACCTTCTCCGAGGCGCGCTCGACGGTCGACAGGGCCGCCGAATGGCGCACATAATCGGCGACCGCCGCCTCATGCTCGGTGCCGCGCGCCATGTCGAGCACCAGCGGATGTTCGGGTGCCATCACAAAGAATGTGGCGCCGAACAGCGTGTCAGGCCGGGTCGTGAACACCGGCAGCTCGACGCCGTCGTCGCCCTCAAGCCGAAAGACGACGCGGGCGCCGTGCGAACGCCCGATCCAGTTTCGCTGCATCGTCACCACGCGTTCGGGCCACGACACGTCGGCCAGGTCGTCCACCAGCCGGTCGGCGTAGGCGGTGATCTTGAAGAACCATTGCTCCAGGTTTCGCGACTCCACCTCGCTGCCGCAACGCTCACAGTGGCCGTCGATCACCTGCTCGTTGGCGAGCACGGTCTGATCGACCGGACACCACTTGACGGCGGCCTGCCGGCGGTAGGCCAGTCCGGCCTCGAGCAGCCGCAGAAAGATCCACTGCGTCCAACGGTAGTACTCCGGCTCGGCGGTCGACAGCTCTCGTGTCCAGTCGATCGACCACCCCATGCGCACCATCTGCTTGCGAATCGCGGCAATGTTCTCGCGGGTCAGCTCGCGCGGATGGCGACCCGACTTGAGCGCAGCGTTCTCGGCGGGCAGTCCGAAGGCGTCGTAGCCCATCGGGTGCATGACTCGGTCACCCTGCCGGCGCCGGTAGAGCGTCACAACGTCACCCATGGTGTAGTTCTTGACGTGCCCCATGTGCAGCTCGCCCGAGGGGTACGGCAGCATCTCGAGCACGTATCGGAGGCTCGACCGGTCTTCACCGGGGCTCGGGTTGGGGACGTCGAAGATCCGCTCGTCGGCCCAGATCTTCTGCCAGCGAGCCTCGACCGCCGCCGCGTCGTAGCGCTCCATCATCCCCTCCCTTCCTCGAACCGTCGGTGGTTAAACCGAGCAGTCTAGTTTGGCTTAACCACCATGTCGACGACGATCAGGAGCAACAGCACGAGTTCGATCCGTGAAATCAGGAGAACTCGGCGGATGCGCATCCCGACCTCGGCGTCGGCAGCGCCGCGGGCGGCAACCAGTTTGGAGATACGACCACTCTCGGGTCCGAGGAACACCGCACCGGTGACGAACGAGATCAGGAACACCGCCAGACCGAGTGTGATCCACAGCGCTCCAAAATCGAAGTTGGCCTTGGCTGCGGTGAGCATTCCGAACACGAGCAGAAGAAAGGATGTCGGCACCAGCACCCGCGTCCCCACCCACGCGGTGTCGGCGGCAAAGCTGGCCAATCGATCGGCGTCCTTTGAGCCCAGTACCCGGATCGCGAATACCTGGATCATGAACGCTCCCCCGACCCAGATCACCGCGGCAAGCACATGCACCGCCTTGTAGGCCTCATAGGTTGTCACCAGCAGGTCGGGCATGCGCGGGGGATTCTCGCAAATGGCGACCGAGGGCGGCGCTACTCTCGTCTCGACTGGTGACTGACTCGGCGACATGGATCGATCTGCTCGATCCCGACCGTGCTGAAATCGAGGCCGCGTGCGCGGGGCGCCTGCATGACCGTGCCATCGATCAGTTGCTTGCGCCGAGTGTGGACGGTACCGAGCCGCGTCCGACCATCGAGAGTCACGGGGCATACGTGTACGGCGTGTTCCTGGTGCCCGTCGTGGATGGCGACCGCGACCGTGTGTTCTACCAAGAGGTCGACGTCGTAATGACGCCGACCTTGATCGTGTCGGTGCGAAAGACGCCTCCCGGAGATCCACCGTTCAACTCGGCCGACGCGCGGAGGCTGTACGAGCAACCCGGTCTGAAGGATCCCGGAATGCTGGTGTACCACCTGGTGGACGACATCGCCGAGCGCTACCTCGACATGATCGATGCGTTCAACGCCGAGATCGACGAACTCGAGGACAACGTCGAGGTGTGGCCGCCCAGTCGCATCCGTGGACGGTTGACCGGCTTGCGCCACGATCTCCTGCACATCCGCCAGACACTCGGCCCCACCCGTGACGCCGTGCGGCGGGTGGTTGACGATCGCGTCCATGTCGATGACGGCGGCCTGTTTGGCCGGAATACGTCACTGCACTTCGCCGACGCGTTCGACAAACTGCTGCGGGCATCCGAAGGCCTCGAGCTCTCGCGTGACCTGATCGCCGGCGTCCGCGACTACCACCAGGCCAAGGTCGCAAACGATCAGAACGAGGTCATGAAGAAGCTCACGGTGATCGCTTCGGTCCTGCTTCTGCCCACCTTCATCGTCGGCCTTTACGGCCAGAACTTCCGGTCGATTCCGGAGCTGCGCTGGCACCAGGGATACGCCTTCTCATGGGTGCTGATCATCGTCACGACGATTGCGCAGCTGTGGTGGTATCACCGGAAGGAATGGATCTAGCGGTTTCCCGGCTGAACCAGCCGAAATGAATCCCAAGCGCCGTGACGATCACGATCGCCCATCCCCAGCTGAGCTGGGGGGTGAGCACGTTTGGGATGTCCCAGGAGGTCACTCCGCGTTTGATCACCTGTTCGTTCCATCCGTCCTGAGCCGCCACCAGCGCGCCGTAGGAGAACATCAGGGCCAGGTACACCGAGAGGGCGACGCGTAGCCGCCTGCCGGCGACCAGCCCCAGTGCTCGTGACAGGAGCAGCGCGGTGATCGCGAGCTGAGTGCCGGCGAGGCCCTCGTGCAGCCCGCGGTGCACCGACGCCAACCCGTGCTCGCCCGGGGTTGGCTGACCGCCGCGAAACACATGGCCCAGCAGGGGTGCATCGGAGACGTAAAAGCCGCACAGCGCGAACAGCCACGGGATCGCCCACACCAGCATGGCCACGGCGATCAGCACTCGTGCAGGGTCGCCGCGCAGCCTCGCAACGGCCCACGACATCGCCGGTGCTCGCAGGCAGACGACGGCCACCAGTCCCAGCGCGACCACCGCCCCCGCGGCGGCCGGCAGATTCCGGTATCGCGCTGTGAGGTCGTCCTGCGAGACGATCCCCGGGATGGCGAGGGTGACGCAGCCGATTGCGGCGATCACCGCAACCATCCGCAACCACCCTTCCAGCCAGCGCGCGACCACGCCCAGCATCGCGATCGCCGCCAGCCCGACGGGGTAGTTGAGCTCGACGACGGTGCGACTGATCGCTCCCGTCGCTCCGGTCTCGTTGAAGTGGTACGTCCCGCCGGGCGGCAATCGCCAGTAGGTGATCATGGTGATGACAAGCGCCGGCACGTATACGAGCCACGAGAGCCACAGCTCCCGGGTTCCACGTCCATCGCCGCCACGGATCACAAGGCTCGCCACCGCCCTGGAGATGGTGAGCTCGCGCGTGCTTCCGCCTCGAGGCGCTCGAGG
Organism: uncultured Actinomycetes bacterium; assembly: GCA_963708725.1. Taxonomy (GTDB): domain Bacteria; phylum Actinomycetota; class Thermoleophilia; order Gaiellales; family JAICJC01; genus CAVPTL01. The sequence goes on from CAVPTL010000010.1 coordinate 43,584, forward strand.
TGCGCAAGGGCTTCGACCAATGCGAACCGCTGTTCGTGGAACGTGAGCGTCTCCCCCGGCCAAAGCACTCGCGCCACCGCGTAGGCGGTGTCGGCGCCTGCGCGCAGGGCGGCAACGTGGGCGTCGAGCCGGTCGGCATGATGCTCGGCGATCTCCGCGGCGCGCTCCGAGACGGCGGTGATGGCCGGACCGTGCCCCGGGTACACGACCGTTGGCGCGAGCCGGTCGAGCTCACGCAACGTTTCCAGATATGCGCCCAGCGGATCGGGTGCGGACTCCGGCCAGCGCCCGACGTTGGGAGTGATCTCGGCCAGCAGCACATCGCCACCGAACATCCGTCCGGACTCCTCACCGACCAGCACGATGTGGCCGTCGGCGTGCCCAGGCAGCATTCGGACGTGAAATCGCTCGCCCCCGAGTTCGAGCCCATCGCCATCGTCGACGAGCTGAGACGGCGAGGCAAGGGTCACATCCGAGCCGGTGTCGGCCTCGGCAGAGCGCCGGGCGAGCTGCTCGGGCATGCCATGTTCGATGAAGAAATCGACGTACGGCTCGAGCGGAGCGGTGCTCGTCCACACCGACGCAGACAGCTCGGCGTCAAGCCGGCCCTGAACCACGTGTGACGCGCCGGTGAGATCGACCAGGGCCGCGCTGGCGCCGATGTGATCGGGATGAAAATGCGTAATGATCACTCGATCCACGCGCGGCGAGCCAAGCGCCTCCAATGCACGCCGCCAGCTCTCGAGCGTCCGCTGATCGCCCAGGCCACAGTCGATCACCGTGGCCCGGTCGCCTTCGTCGACCACGTAGCAGTGAACGTGGTCGAGTGCCCAGGGGAGCGCATGCGTGACCCGGGTGATCCGGCCGCCCAGGTCGGAGATCACGGGCGCGGAAATCCCCACAGGCGTGTCAGGTTCGATCACTGAGCGATGATAGCGGTGTGACCCAGCGCCTCTGTCTTCTCACGGCGACCGCCCAGGCAGCCTTGATCGGCGCCGGCGAGATCTCGGCACGCGAGCTCGTCACGGCCCATCTCGACCAGATCGAACGGGTGAATCCCGCGGTGAATGCGGTCGTCACGCAAATCCCCGAGCACGCGCTGGTGGCGGCCGACGCCGCCGACGCAAAACGCGCCCGCGGGGAGCAGCTGCCGATTCTGCACGGACTGCCGATCGCCCACAAGGACCTGGTCGACACCGCCGGGGTGCGCACCACGTACGGATCGCCCTCGTTCGCCGATCACATCCCAACCACCGACGGACTGCTCGCCGAACGGTTACGTGAGGCTGGAGCAATCATGGTCGGAAAGACCAACACTCCCGAGTTTGGGGCCGGATCGCACACGTTCAACCCGGTCTTCGGCGCCACCCGAAACCCGTGGAATCTGGACCGCTCCGCGGGTGGATCAAGCGGCGGCGCGGGAGCGGCGCTGGCGTGCCGGATGGTTCCGCTCGCCGACGGTAGCGACCTCGGCGGCTCGCTCCGAAACCCGGGGGCGTGGAACAGCGTGGTTGGTTTGCGACCGACCCCGGGCCTGGTGCCGTCGTGGCCGAACTCGACGCCATGGGTGCCCTACGCGGTCGACGGCCCGATGGCCCGGACGGTGGCCGATGTCGCGCTGCTGCTGGCCGCGATGTCCGGTCCCGACGCCCGCGTCCCACTGTCGAGAGGCGTCGCTCCGTTCGACGCAGCGATCTCGCTGGACGCCGAGGTCAGGGGCCGGCGTGTCGCCTGGAGTCCGTCGCTCGGTGGACTGCCGATCGAACCCGACGTGCTGGCGGTGCTCGAGCCGGCGATCTTGCTGCTCGCCAAACTCGGTCTGGAGGTCGAGTCCGACGCGCCCGACCTCGGCGAGGCTGACGCGGTGTTCGAGACCTGGCGGGCGTACATGCTCGCTCAGGGGCTCGGCGAGTTGCGCGAGCGCGACGGCGAACGGATGAAAGAGACGCTGCGCTGGAATATCGACTGCGGGCTCGCGCTGACAGTGGCCGAGTTGATGCACGCCGACCGGTCGCAGGAGCTCATCCAAAACCGCATGGCGGCCTTCTTTCAGCGCCATGACTACCTCGCGTGCCCGGTCACCCAGGTCTCGCCCTTTCCGGTCGAGGATGAATATCCACGGGAGGTGGCGGGAGCTCGGATGGGGTCATACATCGAGTGGATGCGGTCGTGCTCGCGGATCACGGCGACGTGTTGTCCGGCGATCTCCGTGCCGGTCGGATTCACCACCGCGGGCTTGCCGGTCGGGCTGCAGCTGGTCGCGCCGCCATTCGCCGAGCGACGACTGCTCGAGCTCGCCCACGCGCTGGAGGCCGCGGTGGGCGTGTGCGATCTACCGCCACCGGTACTGCAATCCACCCCGCAGCGAAGTTCGTAGCTCAGTGCAACAATTCGACCCGAAGCGAGACTGTAGTTCATCCGACATTCTTCGAAAGGATGCGAATGTTTTTCAAGCGATCAAACGACCTCCCCACAGCCGAGCAGGCCCTCCCCGGTCGCGATGAGCCGATTCCGGTTCCCGACAAGCACACCGTGCTGGGAACACCGCTGCTCCCGCCATTTCCCGAGGGCGTCGAGTATCTGTACGTCGGTATGGGCTGCTTTTGGGGCGCCGAGCGGATCTTCTGGCAGACCCCGGGCGTCTACACCACCGCCGTTGGCTACGCCGGCGGCGTGACGCCGAACCCGACCTATCGCGAGGTGTGTAGCGGCAAGACCGGCCACACCGAGGCGGTGTTGGTCGCCTACGACACCAGCAAGATTTCCACCGAGGAGATCCTCCAGAAGTTCTGGGAGGGACACGACCCGACTCAGGGCATGCGCCAGGGCAATGACGTCGGCTCGCAGTATCGGTCGGCCCTCTACTGGACGAACGAGGCCCAGCACGCGGCCGCGGTTTCGACTCGCGACGCGTACGCAAAGGCACTGGCAGAGCGCGGCATGGGTGAGATCACAACCGAGCTGGCACCGGCGGGCGAGTTCTATCCCGCCGAGGATTACCACCAGCAGTACCTCCAGAAGAACCCTGGCGGCTACTGCGGGATCGGCGGCACCGGAGTGTCCTGTCCGATCGGCACCGGGATCGCCGCTGCGTGACTGAGCGCCGCGTCGGTCGGGCCGCCTTCCTGGGAGTCGTTGCCGCGGGAGCAGCGGGCATCGCTCTGGGAGGCCGGCTCGACCGCGTGGTCAGCGGGCCGCTGAACGACGTCGGTGCGGTGGTGCCCAACGCCGTCAAGTCGGTGTTCCCGACTGGATGGCGGATCTATTCGATCAATCCGCCGTGGCCGACGTTCCACCCTGCGAGCTACCGCTTCAGCGTCGGTGGCCATGTGGAGAACCCCACGACCTTCACGTGGGACGAGTTCATGGCGCTGCCGACCGCTCACCAGGTCACCACGTTCCACTGTGTGACCGGGTGGACGGTTGGGAACGTGCACTGGGCGGGGGTTCGCATGCAGACGATCTGGGACATCGTCAAGCCCCTGCCGACGGCCAGGTATGCGAACTTCGTCTCGCTCGAGGTTCCCTACACCGACACGCTGACGATGGCGCAGACGACGCTGCCACAGGTGATGCTCGCCCACTCCATGGGCGGCAGACCACTGCAGCAGGATCACGGAGCCCCGATGCGGCTCGTGATCCCCGAGATGTACGGCTACAAGGGCGTCAAATGGCTCACGCACATCGAGCTGATGCCCAACCTCGTGCCGGGCTACTGGGAACGTAACGGCTATGACGTCGATGCTTGGGTCGGGCGCTCGAATGGCTACTAGCAGGCCCGCGTACGTCGTTCGCTTCGACGCGGCCGAGCGCACGCTGCACTGGCTCTTGGCCATCACCTTTCTGCTGATGATGGCAAGCGGTTTGGTGCTGTATCTGCCGTCGCTGGCAACGCTGGCCGCCGATCGTGTTCTGTGGAAGACGATTCACCTGTCCTCGGCCGTGGTGTTTTGGGCTGGTCTGGTCGCGCTCATCCCGGGGAACTCCCACCGCTTGCGAACGACCGCCCGCGAGATCGACCGATTCGACGAGGACGACGGCCGGTGGCTGCGGTGGGCGGTGGCGCGCTCGGGCGCAGAGCCTCCACAGGGAAGGTTCAACGCCGGCCAGAAGCTCAACACCGCCATCGTCGCAGGGCTGATGGTGGTGTTCACCGCCTCGGGGACGCTGATGTACCTCCAGGAGCGCGACGCCAGCTTCCGCGGCACCAGCGCGATCCTCGTCCACGATTGGGCGACCTGGATCGCGGTGCCACTGGTGCTCGGTCACCTCTACCTGGCGCTGCTGCACCCAGCGACGCGCCACTCACTCCGGGGGATCACTCTGGGGACGGTGCGGCGCGACTGGGCCCACCGCCACCACGCCAAGTGGAACCCCGATGAATAAATGGTGCCAGGCACCATTTATTCATCAGTAGCTTGAGTCTTCGCCGCCGGGGTCGGTGGGTACGGCGAACGGGTTGCTCCAGGCCGTGTTCCCGGAGAAGTCCTCGATCTCCACGCGGGCATAGCTGCACTGTTCGGGAAATCGCATCGTGGCCGCCACGATCGCACCATCGGAGTCACGCTCGGTCACCCGTCCCCGCCACGTCATGACGTCAGGGTCGGCGTTCACCCTGCCCCCATCCCACGGTCCCGAGCGCAGCGTTACCGCCCGTGCCCCGCTACAGCGCACATCGACGCCGTCCTCGCCAACCTGGATCGACGCGATCTCGGGCCCCGAGGTGCCGTAGAACGCGCCGCGTCGAAGCGCATCGAGCACTGCTTCGCGTGAACGATCGTCACTTCGCACCATCGTCCAGGCCAGATTTGAATCCTTGCCCGGCGAATGGCAGTCATCCGAAGCGATGCCAAGGCAGGCGCCGCGCGTGTGGTGCAACACCGCGTCCCAGAACTCGGCCGACCGGCCGTTACCGTTGGCGAGTTCGCTCCCGCCGTTCATCAGCTCGATCCCGCTGAGCGACGGCGCGTCCAGATAGACCGCCGACTCCAGTCCGCTCCAGTAGGGGTGAGCCAGAAACGCGACGCCCCCGGCGTCGACTGCAAACCGTGCCGCCGCCTCCACCGACGCGAACTCGTGATTGGGCTCGGGGAGGCGCTCTGCCCCAATCGCAAGCACATCGACCTCGAGCGCGCCGGTGGGCCGCGCGGTCAACTCGCTCGAGGGGATGACGAGCAGATCGTCACTGGAAAACGCGGTGACGAAGTGATGGTCGGTGATCGCCAGCACGTCGAAGCCCAGACCGGCGTAGTGGGCGACCAACTCGGCGGGTGTGGCGTCGCCGTCGGAGTTGACCGTGTGCGAATGCAGCTGGCAGCGCAGCCATTCGCCGGGGAGTTCGAACACGTTTGCCATCGACGCCAAACTACCGGATCAACGCGCCGCGTCGCTTCGCAGCCTTTCGAGCTGCTCAGGAGTGTTCGCGTTTTGAAGGGACTCCGGATGCGGCAACGACGTCGCATCGACTCGGTTTACCGGCACCCGATCGGCCACGGCTCCCACGCGCCGCTCTCCCGAGATCAGCAGCTGCTCCACCAGACCGCGCAGCTCGGTCCGATAGGCCGCGGCGAGGTAGTAGTCGCGGCCCTCCAACACCGGCAGCGCCACCTGCGCCGAGCCGAGCGCATCGACCACACCCTCGACGAACTCGCCGTGGAGAAACGGCACATCAACCGCCGAGACGAACACCACGTCGGCGCGCCCGTCCACTGCTCGCATGCCCGCCGACATCGCCTCGAGGGGGCCTTCCTCAGGCTGCGCGTCGACGGCGATCTCGACGTTTGCCGGCAACGGCGGCAGCGGCTGGCCGGCCGCAGCGACCACAACCACCGGATCGGCGACGTCAGCGAGCACCGAGGCCACGTGTGCAACCAGCGGCACGCCCTGCCACTGCAAAAGCGCTTTGGGTGTCCCCATCCGCGTCGATTGGCCGCCCGCCAACAGCAGCGCCGCAGGCATGGGCTAGTCGATCCGCTCGGGGCTGGTGTAGATGTTGAAGCGGCTACCGCGCAGGAACCCGATCAGCGTGATCCCAAAACGGCGGGCTGCGTCGACGGCCAGGCTCGACGGTGCCGACACGGCGCAGATCATCGGGATGCCGGCCATGGCGGCCTTCTGCACGATCTCGAAGCTGGACCTACCCGACACCAGCAGCACCCGCCCGGACAGCGGCACATCGCCAGCCAGGAACCTCTCACCGATGATCTTGTCCACGGCGTTGTGACGGCCCACGTCCTCGCGCAGCGCCAGAAGCTCGCCGGCGTCGTTGAACAGCGCCGCTCCGTGCAGCCCTCCGGTCGTTTCGAACACCTTCTGGGCGGCGCGCAGCGTGTCCGGCAGACCCAGCACCACATCGGCGCTGACAGTCGGCCCATCGGCCACCTTCGGGGCATGCGTCTCGATCATGTCGAGAGAGGCCTTGCCGCACACGCCGCAGCTCGAGGTGGCGTAGAAGTTTCGCTCCGCCCCCACCGACGGTAGGGCGCGGGTGAGGGTCACCGAGACGACGTTGAACTGCTGCTGATCGGCCGGCACGGTGCAGTAGCGCACATCCCGTATGTCGTCGATCGATGTGAGCAGTCCCTCGGTGAACAGAAAACCCGCCGCGAGTTCGAAGTCGTGGCCCGGCGTACGCATCGTGACCGCGATGCTGCGCTGCTCGAGGCCCGGCTCCTCGACCCTGATCTCCATCGGTTCCTCGGTCGCGAGCCGGTCGTTTCGACGGGTGCGCTCACCGTCGTCAATCGCGATCACCGCGCCGCGTGTGGTGCTTCCCGGACGCGGCGGTGTCGGGTCGGGCTCGTCGGGGATACCCCAGTCGTCAGCGAGCGGATCGCTACTCATCTCAACTGTGAGTCTAGCCGTCGCCCTCGGCGATCATTCTGACCAGAAGCTGCTCCGAGATTGCATCCGTCGGGCAGGTGTCGGCGCAGGCGCCGCACGAGACGCACGCCGAGTCGGCAAAGCCGGAATCAAGTCCGGCGGTCACGTTCGAATGAAAGCCGCGGCCGGTGGCGGTGAGCGCAAACGCCCCCTGGATCTCGTCGCAGGCACGCACGCACCGCCCACAGGAGATGCACAGCTCGTGCTGGAACACGAGATACGGATGGCGAGTGTCCTTGTCGGCGGTGTGAGTGATCCCCGTCCAACGGGCCTCGGTTACGCCCAACTGCGCGGCCACGCGAGCAAGTTCGGTATGCGGGGCGGGAGCGACCGGAAGCTCGGACAGCACGAGCGAGACCACGTTGGCGGCGACCCGCCGGGCTCGATCGGCTTGGGTGAAGATCTTCATTCCGTCGCGACAGATCGTGGTGCACGAGGCGACCGGACCGCGTGCGCCCTCGATTTCGACAAGGCACACACGACACGCGCCGAAGGGAGCCATGCGATCGTCGAGGCACAACGTCGGTACCCACCGGTCGGCGAGTTTCGCGGCCTCGAGCGCGGTCGTACCCGGCTCCACCTCGACCGGTACGTCGTCAACGAACACTTCCACGCCTAGGTCACCCCCAACTCATCGGGAAAATGCTTGATCAGACTTCGGATCGGAGCCGGCATGCCGCCCCCGTGGGCGCACAGGCTGGCGACCTCGAGCGTCTCCAGCAGATCCTCCAGCTCGGTGCGATCGACCGGGCCGTCGGACTCAACCATCTCGAACGCCCGCCGCAGCCCGATCCGGCACGGGAAGCATTTCCCGCAGCTCTCGCTGGTACCGAAATGGAGCAGGTGACAGGCCAGAGCCCGCATGTCGGTGCGGTCGTCAAAGGCAACGATACCGCCGTGCCCAACCATGCAGCCTTCGGCAGCCAGCTGGTCGAAATCAAACGGCGTGTCCAGGAGCGAGGCCGGGAGGATGCCGGCCAGTGGCCCCCCGATCTGGAGCGCCTTCAACTCGCGTCCGTCGCGCATGCCTCCGCCGATCCCCTCGCAGATCTCCCGGATCGACGTCCCGAATGAGACCTCGTACACTCCGGGATTCACGAACCGCTCGTTGAGGCAGATCATCTTCGTTCCCGGGGTAGCGTCGGGACTCAGCGCTTTGTACGCCTCGGCACCGTGAGTGGCGATGAAGGCGGCGTTACACAGCGTCTCGACGTTGTTGACCACGGTTGGCGCGGCGTGATAACCACGTTCGGCGGGAAACGGAGGTCGCGCCGACACGGTGCCGCGCAGTCCCTGGATCGAGTTGAGCAGCGCGGTCTCCTCGCCCACGACGTAGGAGCCGGCACCCTCCTCGACCCACACGTCGAACCCAAAGCCGCTGCCGTAGATGTTCTCACCGAGATGCCCGGCCGCCCGTGCCGCCGCAATGGCCGCATCGAGCGCCGGCTTCGACCGCGGATACTCCGAGCGGACGAGCACCAGCCCGGCCGAGGCGCCCACCGCGTATCCCGCGATCGCCATGCCTTCGATCAGCAAGCTCGGATTCTGTTCCATCAAATACTTGTCGATGTAGGAACCGGGATCGCCCTCGTCACCGTTGACGACGATGAACTTGTCCTCGCCGCGCGCCTTGCGCGCGAACTCCCACTTCATCCCGGCGGGAAACCCCGCACCACCACGACCCCGCAGGTTGGCGTCCTTGACCTCGGCCACCAGCTCATCCGGGGTCTTGCGAAGGGCGCTCGCCAGCCCCGAGAAGTCCCCCGGGCGCAGCAGCACGGGTTGATCAAGCCGGCTCTTCCACTCCGGTTCGGCCGCCGACTCAGCCGCGCCGCCGAGCACGCGTTCCAGCGCGTCCGGACCGGCGTCGACCACGTCGTGATCACGGACCGCGAAACCCGAGTGGCAAAACCCAAGGCAGACGGTTTCGCCCAGCGACACCGCGCCGTCCTCGGATACCTGGCCGAAGTCGAGACCGAGGCCATGCTTGACGGCATCGACGTGTTCGTCGAAATCGGCCGCCCAGCAGGCCGTGCCGGTGCACACGCGCACGTGGCGCCGTCCTCGCACCTGAGTCAGATCGTCGTAGTAGCTCGAAACGCCATAGACCGCGGCCTCCGGCATCCCCGTCACCGCAGCCGCTCGCCGGCGGTCGTCGTCGGTCACCACCCCGTGGTCGTCAACCGCATCTTTGAGCACGTCCAACGCCGTGGGGGCACCTTCGCCGCGGCTGCGCCGGACCAGCAGTTCGATCACGTTTTTCGACATCGATACCACACTAGACGACGGGCTGGCCGGTGTCTCACCACATCAGTGATGTCAGGCCTCGGGCCCCATGCGGCACGTTGGAAATGTGTCCAGATCTCACCGCCGCCGAGGCGCTTCGAAGCGCGCTTCAACAATTGCTGCTTGACTGGACGCGTTTGTCGACGGACGCTTGTGCTAGTCACTCCCCTTCTCCCGAGGTGCCCCTTATGCAGCTGCGCAACCGACGCGTTGTTCTTTCATCGGTTTTGGCCTTGTGCGTCTTGGCCGTCTCCGCGACGACCGCTCTGGCCGCCGCCCCAGTGATCACCAGCCTGAGCGCAACCTCGGGCCATGTCGGCCAGAATGTGACCATCAACGGCTCCGGCTTTGGTGGATACGCGGCCGGTCAGGTCCAGGTGCTCTTCCACGGCGGAGTCAGCGCCGCGTTCACGGTCAACTCTGACACCCGCATCACCGCCACCATCCCCGGCGGCGCAACCTCCGGCAAGATCAGCGTGGTCACCCCGGCCGGCACGGCAATCGCCCCCAAGAGCTACAAGGTCAAGGCGGCGAGCCTCAAACTGACGGGGTTCAGCCCGCTCACCGCATCCGCTGGCCAGACCGTCGTCATCACCGGCACCGACTTCACCAACGCCGTCGGAGTCGAGATCGGCGCGACCAACCTGGTCAAAGGAACCGGCTTCACCGTGAAGTCCGACACCGAGATCGACGCCATCGTTCCCGCCGGTGCCGTCACCGGCCGGATCGTCGTGACCACCCTCACCGGCACCGTCACGAGCACCGATCGGCTGACGATTCCCGTACTCCGGGTCTCGAAGTTCACTCCCACCACCGCCGCGGTCGGTGCGACCCTGACCCTCACGGGTGCCGGCTTCACCGGCTCCACCGTGCAGTTCAAGGGCGCCACCACCCCGATCACGGTGGTCCCCACGATCACCAATGACAAGCTGATGACCGTGGTCGTCCCCGTCGGCGCGAAGTCGGGCAAGCTCACCGTCGTGAGCCCCACGCTCGGCAGCGTCACCACCGCGGCGCGGTTCGTCGTCGCCTAACGGTTCGAGCCGCCGCCGGCCCGCCCGATCTGAGGGCGAGCCGGCGGAGGACGCTCGAGCTGCGGTCAGCCTCCCGGCGTCAGCACGATCTTGACGTTGGCCGCGGGAGCCTCGACCAACAGCCGGAAGCCCTCGGCCCCCTCGCTCAACGGCATCGAGCGCACCCACTCGATTGACGGTGGATGGGTCGCCAGTAGGCTCAGCGCGGCATCGAAGTCGGAGCGGGTATACGCGTAGTGACCGCGCACCGTGATCCCTCGGCGAACCGCGTCACCGGCCGAGAACCGGCCTTCGGACTGGCCCAGACCGACGATGGTCACGGTACCCCCCATCCGCACCGCCGAGATCCCCGCCTGCCAGGTCGGCTCGATCCCCACGGCATCGATCGCCAGGTCGGCGTCATAGCCCGCCACCTCAGCCGCCGACCCAAAGGTCTCGACCGCGCCGAGAGCGGCACCAAACACCCGCCGCTCGTCCACCGGCTCCACCAGCGCCACCTCGATACCGCCGACGACGCAGGCGTGGACTGCGAGCAGACCGATCGGACCGCCGCCGAAGACCACCACCCGGTCGCCGGCCGAAGCGCCGGCGTACCGAAGCGCGGAAACGGGTGTGGCCATCGGCTCACACAACACGGCCACGAGGTCATCCATCCCGGCGGGTACAGGAGTGAGCGCGCTTTCGTCCACCACCACTCGATCTGCGAACGTGCCCTGCCGATCGAGCCCGACCAGCCCGCGCGTCGTACACAGGTTGACCTCGCCGCGGATGCACGCGGCACACGTGCCGCAGCCCACCAGTGGAAACAGCACAAACCGCTGTCCCGGCCGCCCCGCAGTCGTGCCCACAGCCTCGTGGCCAAGTACCAGCGGCGGCACCCGCGGGCCGGCGTGTCCTCGATAGGGATGGAGATCTGACCCGCAGATTCCGGTAAGCGCGACGTCAAAAGCAACCTGGCCCGGCCCGGGAGCGGGATCATCGGCCGTGTCGAGGGTGAGGTTCTTCCCGCCCCGCCACGTGAGCGCAGTCATCATGAGCGTAGTATCGCGTGGGATAGTCACCGGTGTGTCGTCCACAACCACCGTGTTCTGGGCCGTGCTTCGCAACCGCGATCTGCGCCGCGTGGAATTGGCGTTCGTCGCGTTCAACGCTGCCGAGTATGCGGTGTGGCTGGCCATGCTCGTATACGCATACGACCAGGGAGGCGCGACCGCCGCCAGCCTGGTCGCCGTGTTTCAGCTGATCCCCGCGATGCTGTTCGCCCCGATCGCCTCGGTGATGGCCGACCGCCACCCACCGGTGCGCGTGTTGGCCGCGGGGTACGTTGCCCAGACCGTTGCGATGGGGGCGACGGCCGCGGTGATCCTGGCCGGCGGGCCCGCTCCGCTCGCGTACGTGTGCGCCGCCGCCGGGGCCACAGCGGTGACCATCACCCGACCTGCGCAGGCCACCCTGACGCCCGCGCTCGCGCACACCGCACAGGAGCTGACCGCCACCAACGTCGTCTCCAGCTGGGTCGAGAACACCAGCGTCCTGGTGGCGACCACAGGGGCCGGAGTGATCATGGCCGTCTCTGGCCCCGGCCAGGTGTTCGTCGTGATGGCGTGTTGCACTGCCGTCGCGGCACTGCTCGTGGCCGGGGTGCACGGACCCAGCGGCGCGTTGGAGGGCGATCACGAGGAGGGGCCGCTGGAACAGGTCGCGGCCGGGATCCGGGTGCTTGCACGCGAACCGAATCCCCGCTTCCTGGTCGGGTTGCTCGGGATGCAATTCGTCATCATCGGAGCATTTGACGTTCTCTACGTCGTGTTGGCGCTCGACGTGCTGCATGTCGGGCAGGGCTGGGTCGGGTACCTCAATGCCGGCTTCGCCGCCGGTGGAGTCGCCGGGAGCTCGCTGGCGGTCGTGTTGATCACGCGCCGAAGGCTCGCACCCCCAATCGCACTCGCCGTGCTCGGTATGGGCGTGGCCACCGTGGCTCTGGCCTGGGCTCCGTCAGCGATCGGGGCGTTTCTCTTGCTGATGGTCGTGGGCGGTGGACGCGCGGTGCTGGACGTCGGCGCCCGCACTCTGCTGCAGCGGGTCTCACCCGCCGAGGTGCTGGGGCGGGTGTTCGGCATGCTCGAGGCGATCACCATGGCGGGACTCGCGCTCGGGGCCCTGGTGATCCCACCGCTGATCGAACTCGGTGGTTCGCGGACCGCGCTGATCGGCTGTGGAGTATTGATCATCATCGTGCTGATCTTGAGTCTGCACGCACTCGTCCGGGTCGACCGCTCGGCCAAGGTCCCGATCGTCGAGATCTCGCTGCTTCGCACCACGCCGCTCTTCTCAACGCTGCCCCCGGTGCAGCTCGAGGGCGTGGCCCACGCCCTCGAGCCCGTGGACGCCCCCGCCGGCACGGTGGTGATCACGCAGGGCGACGAGGGCGATCGGTACTACGCGATCGCGTCGGGCGCGGTCGAGGTGGTTCGTGACGGTGTGCCGGTTGCCACGCTCGCGCGCGGGGAGGGCTTCGGTGAGACGGCGCTTTTGCGCGATGCGCCTCGAAACGCGACGGTGACGGCGATCGAAGACACGCGTCTGTTCAGCCTCGAGAAGGTGCCGTTTATCACCGCGATCACCAGCCATGCGCCGGCGCAAACCGCGGCCGACTCGGTGATCGACGTGCGAGACACCGCACGTCAATCACCGTGAACCGAGTCGATCCAATGGAGCTAGCCGGGCTCGAACCGGCGACCTCCACGCTGCCAGCGTGGCGCTCTCCCAGCTGAGCTATAGCCCCATTCAGGCGCGGAGTATATCGCTCGAAGGCCGAACGGCGAGCCCTCGCCGGTCGGCGAGACATTCGAGCACCGCGGCGGTATCGGCATAGGCCACCTCGGAGAGATGGTGGTCACGTGCCTCGAAGTCGGCGATGATCTCACCGAGGGCAGCGGCGTACCCCGACGCGTCGTGGTCGGCGAGTGCCTGAAGCGCACAACCGGTGCGAGCGAAGGCGTCGCCCTCGGCCAGCAACTCCGAGACATCCGGCCGCCGGTCGAGCGTCACCTCGGCCAGGGCCCTGACGTAGGCCGCGACCGGCCCGTCGATGCCGGCGGTCTCCTCGACCGCGCGTGTGGCGATCACCTCGTCGCCATCGCCGGCCAGAATTGCCATCTTGAGGGCGCCCAGGATCCGGCCCCAACTCGTTTCCCTGGTCTGGGCATGCGACGCCAGATAGGCATCGCGGGCGTCGATCAGATCGGCGTGGGCGTCCTCTCCGGCGAGCAGCTTGCGATAGGCCGCCGATTCGGCGGCAAGCGCCGCCTTGAGGTCGGTTCCGGCGCTCACAGCGGATGCCGACCCGCGAACCCGTCCTCGCGCGAGTGCCAGAACCCGATCCGCGGCTCACCGACCATCCAGCACAGGAGCGCCTCGTGGCCGTCGATCTCGCTTGGGAAGTCAAGCAGCCCCCGATCGACGTCCTTGATCTCGACCCCCAGTTCGCCCAGCTCGGCCATGATCGCCCGCAGACTGTGGTGGGCCTGCTCGAGCGTGGTGCGCAGCTCGGTCAGCTCGGGGCGGTCGAAGTCACCGCCGTTTCCACCGATTGCGATCACGACGGTGTTCCAACGGTGCTCGAGATCACGGCTCGCCGCACGCTCGGACACCATCCGCTCGGCCAGCTCACGCACGCGTTTCTCGAGGAGCGCCTGTGCCTGTTCGAGGGTGAACAGACGCGCGCCACTCATCCGGCCGCGAACTTCTCGCTCGGTACCTGGCCCCACAATGAGTCCAGCCGGTAAAACGCCCTGGCTTCTGGCGTGAAGATATGAACCACGATGTCAAGGTAGTCGATCAGGATCCAGTCGCCCTGAGCCTGTCCTTCGACCCGCTGTGCGACGCGCCGGCCGTCGCGCTTCAACACCTCGCGGATCTCATCGCTGATCGCCTGCGTCTGCCGCGGCGTTCGGCCGGTGCAGATCACGAAATGATCGGTGTAGCTCACGACGTCGCGCATGTCGAGAATCACGATGTCGGTCGCGAGCTTATCCGCGGCGAGGGCGGCAACGTCGTACGCCAGCTGAGCCGGGGTTTTCAGGCGGAGGACTCCATTCGACGCAACGGAGCCTAGCAAACCTGCTGGATCCAATCAGGATGCCGCGCGCGGCCAGTGCTCTGTTCGTTCGGTCGTCCCGACCGGCAGAAGCATGGTGGTGGTGGTCCCACTGCCGACCGTCGATTCGACTGTGAGCGTTCCGCCTGCCCGCCGCACCCGCTCCTCGGCGGCCCGCAGGCCAAAGTGGAACTGTCCGTCATTCGTCGAGGCCAGCCGCTCACTGTCGAATCCCACGCCATCGTCGGCGACCACCAGCTCCACGATGCTCCCGTTCAACGCAACCTTGAGCTCGACCACCTCGGCCTTCGAGTGCTTGCGCGCATTTTCGAGCAGCTCCTTGGCGGTACGGAAGGTCAGCCGTTCCGACTCCGCCGCGAATCGGTCGGGCGTCACGTCAACGGCGACGGCGAAGGTGCCGCGCCCGATCCGCCCGGCGGCCTCGAGCAGTGCCGGCCGCAAGCCGTCGTCGAGTGCCGGGGGATACAGGTCAAAGCTCAGTCGGCGCGCCCGCGAGATTGCCTCTTGCATGAGCTGGAGCGCGTCACCGAGGTCATGGGTCTTCCCGTCCGGCGCCTGTCTCGTCTGAATCAGATCGAGCTTCATGGTGGCGGCGGTCATCACCTGGATGGTGTCGTCATGCAGCTCAGACGCAATCTTTGCTCGCTCGCGTTCGGCGGCCTCGTCGAACTCGCGCTGAAGCCGGTCCCGCTCAGCCTGGGTGTGTCTCAACTGAGCCACGGTAGCGCGCAGTCGCACCGCGGTCGCATTCACAAGCATGATGATCGGAAACGAGCGCGATCGCAAACCCAATGGCGTTGATGGTGGCGTCCGTCGGACTTTCGGTGAAATAGCTCACCGCGCTCAATGTCGCGAGCCCGAGCACGGCGCAGGTGGCCGCAACTCCTGGCCCCCACAGGAGCGCCGCAACCGCGGGAAGCAATACTGTCCACGCGATCCGCGCCTCAATCGGAAGGCCCGTCTGAGTCGCTCCCTGGGCTTGGATAACCGACGGCAGGACCCCCATCAGAATCACCGCAGCGCGCGGCCCAAGCGCTTCCTGGCGCCGCAGCCAGAGCAGCAGCACAGCACACACAACCAGCCGGCTGACCGCGAACAGCTGCCACCCCGGAGGGCGGCTGATCGACGCAGCCATCGCCCCGTACGGGAGCGCCACCGCGGCGATCAGCATGACCACCCGGACCTTCGCCTTCGGGTCGTCGTTCACGACCCCCATGACCAGCGCGTTGAGCGACTCGAGCGCGGCGCGGCAGAGGTTACGCGGGATCAGGAAGGAGGCAGTTGGAGTTCGAGCCATACGAGTACACGGGAGCCTCTCTCCCCGGCCGCCACGGGAAGAGAACGTCGCCGGAGTCTCGCACGCACCCCGGAGAATGGCAACCATAACATTTGTTACTTGTAAATGTGTTCGGCGGTCACCAGCCGAAATACAGCCGGAGGCAGCCGGTCTTCCACGTCGGCCCCGCCGTGGAGCGCCGATCGCACCCCACTCGACGAGAGATCGACCGGGGCCATCTCCAGCGCTCGCGCCCCGAGCGCGGCCGAGTCGATGTCGTCGCGAGGCGCCACCACGATGGTCGCCAAACCACGAACCCCGGCCGGATCGTGCCATTGGTCAAGCCGAGCAAGCTGGTCGGCACCCACGATCAGAAACAGCTCGCCCTGCCGCTCGAGGCTCCTCAAGGTGTCAACCATGTAGCGTGAATCCCCGGCGTTCAACACCAGTACCTCCACGCCCGGGAGCCCGGAAAATGCCGCCTGCGCCAGCCGGCCGCGGACGTCGGCTGACACCTGCGATGCGGCTCGATGCGGCGGATCGGCGTCGACCACGACGATCAGGTGGTCGAGCCCGAGCTGCTCGATCGCCGCCGTGGCAACCGCGACGTGCCCATTGTGGGGCGGGTCGAACTGCCCACCAAACACACCGACCCGGGTCATCGTGGGCGCCGGGGCTGATACACAAGCCGATGGTTTCCGACGAGCACGTCGTCTCCCGGCTTGGCGCCGGCTTCCCGCAGCGCCTCCTCGATCCCGAGCCGCTCGAATTCGGCAGCAAGCCGGGCGACCGATCCCTCGTCCTCGGCGTCGAGCGTGGCCGCGCGACGCTCGATCTCACCGCCGGCGATCCGCAACTCGCCCTGATCGCGCAGGATCCGATACGTCGGGCGAAGCGGAGCCCCCGGGCGGTACTCCAGATACTCGGGGAGCTCGGTCTCGACGTCATCGGATTCATGCGGTGCCAGCTCCGGGATGATCTCGAACAGGCGTGCGACCAGCTCCGCCACCCCCTCGCCGGTGACCGACGAGCACGCCATCGCGGCACCGGATTCCTGGAGAAGCACGGCCCGCTCGTCGGGCGGAATCTGGTCGATCTTCGAGAGCACCATCAGCTGCGGGCGCTCGGCCAGCCCGCCGCCATGCAGTGCCAGCTCGCGGTTGATCGTGTCGCGGCGGTGACGGATGTCCGCGGCGCCGTCGGCGGCGTCGACCAGATGGAGAAGCAGCCGCGCACGTTCGAGGTGGGCCAGAAAATCGTGGCCCAGCCCCACGCCGTCACTTGCGCCCTCGAGCAACCCGGGCACGTCGGCAACCGTCAACTGGCGACCGTCCGCGCTATCGACGGTGCCCAGCACCGGCGCGATGGTCGTGAATGGATAGTCGGCCACCTTCGGGGTGGCATTGGAGATCGCCCGCAAAAGCGAGGATTTCCCGGCGTTCGGGAACCCGAGCAGCGCGGCGTCGGCAACGAGCTTGAGATGGAGCTCCAACCACCGTTCCTCGCCGGGCTCGCCGACCTGGGCGATCTCGGGAGCCCGATGCCGCGCGGTGGCGTAGTGCCGGTTGCCTTTGCCGCCACGCCCACCGCGCACGAGCGTCGCGCGTGCACCAGGGTGCGCAAGGTCTGCCACCAACGCGCCCGACTCTCGATCGGACACCTGCGTGCCGACGGGGACAGTGACCACCTTGTCGTCCCCGCTGCGCCCGTTCTTGCCCGAGCCCTTGCCGTGCTGGCCGCGCTCTCCTCGAAAGTGGGACGCAAATCGAAAGGGCGTCAGATCACGGAGGTCGGGATCGGCCAACAGAATCACATCGCCGCCATCGCCGCCATCGCCGCCGTCCGGTCCGCCGCGGGGCACATACTTCTCACGCCGGAAGCTGACGCAGCCGTTTCCGCCGCGCCCGCCTCGCACCTCGACTGTCGCGCGGTCTGCGAACACCGCCGGCCTCTCTGCGCCGCTACGCGGTGAGCGCGTGCACGTTGATGTATCGCTTGCCGTTGCGGCGAGCGAACTCGACCGTGCCGTCGACCGTCGCAAAGACGGTGTCGTCGCCACCAATGCCGGTCCCGGCACCGGGATAGAAGCGGGTGCCGCGCTGGCGGACGATGATCGAGCCCGCGGTCACGGTCTGACCGGCGAACACCTTGACGCCAAGTCGCTGCGCGTGCGAGTCGCGGCCGTTCTTCGATGAGCCAAGACCTTTTTTATGCGCCATCGGGGGTCGCCTCCTCGGTCACAACGCTCGCCTCGGGCGTCTCCTTGGGAGCAGCCTTCTTCCGAGGAGCCCGCTTGGGCTTGGCCGCGGCGCCACCGATCGAGTCGATCGCAATCCGCGAGAGCTCCGAGCGGTGTCCGCGCATCTTTTTGAACCCGCGCTTGGGCTTGAACGTGAACACCTTGAGCTTTTCGCCGCGAAGGTGTTCGACCACGGTCGCGGTGACGGTGCCCTCGAGCTTGGTGCGATCGGTCTGCACCGCTTCGCCGCCGGAGAACAGCACCTCGGGGGTGAAGCTCTCACCAGCGGCATGCGGCTGCCGATCGACGAGAAGCTTCTGCCCCTGCTCGACCTTGTACTGCTTGCCACCGACTTTGATTACTGCATACATAAGCGCGCGGAGTCTAGCATCATGAGCCCAGGATCTTCCCCAGCAGACCGCTCTTACGACCGGTGGCCGCGGGGGATTCAGGCGCGACCGGCGAGGCCGGCGCCGGCTCGGGCGCGACCTCGGGCGCGACCTCGGCCGTGACAGGCGCCGGAGCTTCGGCCGGAGTGGCGGCGGCGGTCTCTCCCGCCCCGTCGCCGTCGGCGGAGGCCGCCGCCGCTTTGGCGGCCGCCGGCTTGCGCGTCGTCGTCCGCTTGCGCGGAGCCCGCTTGGCCGGCGCGGGCTTGGCCGGTGCATCCTCAGCCGCCGAAGCGTCGTCGGTCGAGACTGCTTCGGCCGAGACGCCGTCAGGCGCCGGCTCTGAGCCGGCGTCGGCATCAACGGTGCCGTCACCATCCGCACTCGCTGCGGCGGCGCTGCCACCACGGCTACGGCCGCGGCCTCCGCGGCGGCCGCGGCGACGCTTGGTCGCAGTCGGCTCGCCCTCGGTGCTGTCGTCGCCGTCCGCGGTGGAAGATGCCGGGGCATCGTCTTGCGGCGTGTCGGTCGCTGCGTCGCCGTCGCTCGCCGCCGCAGTTGCCGCCTTGGGCTTGCGCGTGCGGGTGCGCTTGGGCTTTGGCTTCTCCTCAGCCTCGGTGCCATCGGCGGGGACAGCCGCCGCGTCGATGACATCGGCGTCACCTTCGGCGCTTGCGGCCTTGGATCGCGACCCGGCGCGCGGCTTCGCCGCAGCCTTTGGCTTGGCGGGCGTGCGCCGCCCGCGCCGCGGCCGCTGCTCGAGTTCGAGCCGCTCACCGATCTCACGGTCAAACTCCGGCAGCTCCAACCCGCCCGGCTCGACCGGCAGCTCGATCATCTTGGGAGTCGCATCCACGAGGCTCGCAAACGCCATGGTGCGAGTCACCCGGTCGATCTTCACCCGCAGGTCCTGACCGACATACCCAATCGCTCCACCGATCACGACGGAGTACGCATCAACGTACGCAAGGGCGTCGGTGGTGTTGTACATGTGCGGCTCGGCAATCTTGACCCGCACCATCGCATCCTCCTTGACCGTCGGCTTCCCGGCGAGAATCTCCTCGCGCGAGCCGTCGGCGATCACATCGATCTCGTCGAGTGCGAGGTGTGAATGGGGCTCGAGCGAGTAGTACTTGCCGGTATCGCGCTCGAGCTCCAGGAGCTTGGCCCCACCAGGGCCGACCAGGAGCGACGCCACCTTGGAGTTGACCTTGATCAGGAATGCCTCGGAGCTCGAGGCACGGGCGAGTTTTCGCAGCCGCCGTTCGGCCTCCACCGCCATCGTGTCCTCGCTCAGCACCACACCCTCGCCGCCACAGGTCGGGCACGTGCGAGTGAGAATCTCACGCACACCCTCGGTCACGTTCTGACGCGTCATCTCGACCAGGCCCAGCGGCGAGATCTCAACCAGATAGGTCTTGGTGCGATCCTTCTCGAGCTCGGCTTGCATCACCTTCAGCACTTCGGTGCGGTTCTTGTGAGAGGACATGTCGATGAAGTCGACGACGATGATGCCGCCGATATCGCGCAGCCGAAGCTGTCGAATCACCTCGCGCGCCGCCTCGATGTTGTTGCGCGTGATTGTGTCCTCGAGCCGTCCGCCGCCGCCGACAAAGCGCCCGGTATTGACATCGATGACCGTGAACGCCTCGGCGAAGTCGAACAGCAGATAGCCGCCGGAGGGCAGGTCGACCCGCCGGTTGAGGGTGGATCGAATCGCGGCATCGACACCGTGGGCCTCGAACAGTGGTGTGGCCTCGGAGTAGAGCTCGATCCGGTCGACAAACTCCGGCTGGGTGGTGCGCACCCAGCCGAGGATCCGCCGATACTGGCGCTCGGAATCGACAATCACCTTGTCGACGTTTCGCGCGAGCAGGTCGCGAATCACCCGCAACGAGAGGTCGGCCTCGGCGTGAATCAGGGTGGGAGCCTTTGCCCCTGCGACGCGGGCGTGGACATGGGCCCACAGGTGTCGCAAGAACCGCAGGTCGCGTTCCAGGTCATCCTCGGTCGCACCGGCGGCTGCCGTGCGCACGATGATGCCCACGTCCTTGGCCTCGAGCTTTCGGGCGGCGTCTCGCAGCCGGTCGCGCTCGCCGTCGGGAAGCCGGCGGCTGACGCCAGAGCCCTCGCCGTCGGGCGACAGCACCAGGAAGCGGCCGGCCAGCGACAGCTCCATGGTTACCCGTGCGCCCTTCGTGCCCATCGGATCCTTGATCACCTGCACCAGCACCTGCTGTCCCGGCTTCAGGAGATCCTGAATCCGGCGCTTGCGCCGTTCCTTGGTGTCGAGCCCCGGGAGCACCACGTCGTCCTGGTGCAGAAAACAGTTCTTGGGAAGGCCGATGTCGACGAACGCGGCCTCCATCCCCGGCAGCACGTTGTCCACCTTGCCGAGATAGATGTTGCCGACCAGCGAGCCCTTGCCGCGGCGCTCGATCAGCGCTTCGACGGTGTGGCCCTCCTCGAGCACGGCGACGCGTAGCTCCGAGAGGTCGACGGAAATCAGGATGGTCTTGGTTTGGTTTGAGATAAGTGTCACTCAGTTACTCCTACCGGCCGGTCGCGCAGCGAAATCTCGGTGCGCACCAGGCGGTTGATGGTTGGGGTCGCGCCGAGAGTGGCTGCGACCGCTTGAACAACTTCCTCGGGACGGGCACTGCCCGTCTCGGTCGGCACGAGCTCGAATACGAGCCGGCCTGGCTCGGTCGCCACGCTGGCGCACGAGCTTTTGACATTCACGTGTTTGTCCGGCTTGTCCGGAATCACGCGGGTAACCATCGCCTCGGGAGCCGCGGCGAAAAGGTCAATAGCGGCGGCCCAGTCGACGTCTGAGTCGACCTCCGCCAGGTAGCTCACAGCGCGCACCCGCGAAGCGGCGTGCTTGCCGTGATATTCAGAGACGCCGACGACCGACATGCCGATGGGGAGCTGCGGGCCGAGTCGTTCGGCCACGGTGTCGGGTTCGAACTCACCCACCAGCTCGACGTCAGCGAGGTCGGCGGCGGACTCCACGCCAACCGCTCGCGGCACCGCCAGTGAGATCACCGGTCGCGGTTTGGGCCCTCGTGAGAGAGCGATATCGAACCCGGCGCGCCGCAGGGCGGCCAGGAGCGTGTCAACGGTTTCGAGGTGGGACAGGAATCGCGCCCTGCCGGCCACCGCGAACACTATTCGGTAGTTCAACGATCAATCTCAATTCTTTCGGCACGCCTCAGCGCACCAACCTGTTGCGAACGGGTCCGAAGCAGGCTCCGCAATCAATGCAACCGTCCCACCGGCAATCACCGGTGGCGACGGCGGCGCGGCTCTGCCCCCACTCGTCCAGCAAGAACTCTTTGGAGACGCCGGACTGCACGTGATCCCACGGCAGCGTGTCCCACTCTCCAAACTCTCGTGTCGCCTGCTCATCGATCGACGAGCCGGCGCTTGCAAACGCACTCTCCCAGGCCGGTCCCTGGTACATCTCCGTCCACGCATCGAAGCGAGCGCCGCTCCTCCACGCCGACTCGATCACATCGGCCAAGCTCTCGTCTCCGCGGGCCAGCGCACCTTCGAGCATCGAGGTGCGCAAATCGTGGAGCGACAGCCGAATCTGCTTGGTCGGCATCGCCCGGCGCATGTACGCCTGCTTGGCGGCCAACTGCTCGCGGGCTTCCATGCCCTCCCACTGGAACGGGGTGTGAGGCTTGGGCACGAAGTTCGAGACACTCACGTGCACATTGAAACGCCCACCGTTGGTGACCCGCCGGCCGATCTCGCGAGCCTTGATGCCAAGGTCGACGATGCCCTGTACCTCGGCATGCGTCTCGCGGGGCAACCCGATCATGAAATACAGCTTGACGCTGCGATATCCGGCGGTGAACGCAGCCTCGATCGCGTTTTCGATCATCTCGTCGGTGAGCGTCTTACAGATGATGTCGCGCATCCTCTGAGTCGCCGCCTCGGGGGCAAGCGTGATCGAACTCTGACGAGCGTTGGCTGCAGCTGTGAGGGCCACCGGGCCGGTATCGACACGATTGGAGGGCAACGAGAGATGCAGGTTTGGCATCCGCTCCTTGATTCCCTCGATCGCGGGGATGACGTCGGTGTAGTCGCTGGTTGCGAGTGATGTCAGCGACAGCTCGTCATAGCCGGTGCAGCCCAGCTGCTTCAATCCGGCCTCGATCACCTGCTCGGCGGGGCGCTCACGAACCGGCCGATACCAGGTACCGGCATGACAGAAACGGCACCCGCGGGTACAGCCGCGCATCACCTCGACCGAGGCCCTCGCGAAGATCGCCGACGAATACGGAACGACCACGGAAGTCGGCTGGGTTTCGATCCCGAACTCGGTGTAGATGGCGCGCTTGACCGTATGCCGGGATCGATCGGGGAAATACAGGTACGGGTTGCCTGCCAGCGCCTCGAGCCGAGCGGCTCGGGTCGGGTGGGCGAGCACAACGTCCAGCACCTGCTCGAATGCCTCTTCCGATTCACCCATGAAGATCGCATCGAAGAAGGGTGAGAGCGGAGCCGGGTTGGACGCGCTCGGGCCGCCCGCCACCACGATCGGATCACCTTCACCGCGGTCGGCTGCCCGCAGCGGAATCTGGGCGAGGTCGAGCACCTCGAGCACGTTTGAGTAGGTCAGTTCGGCCTGGAGCGTGATCCCGAGCAGATCGGCTTCGCGCACCGGCCGCCACGACTCGAGCAAGAACAGCGGAATGCCTTCCCGACGCATCGCATCTGCCATGTCGGGCCACGGGCAGTAGACCCGCTCCGCGGCGACCTGGGGCCTGCGGTTGACCTGCTGATACAGGATCTGCAAGGCCTGATTTGAGATACCGACCTCGTAGGCATCGGGGTAACACAGCGCCACCAACGCAGTCGCGTCGCGCTTTCGTACCTCGTTCGCCTCGCCGCCGATATACCGTGATGGACGACGCACAGATTCGAGCACAGACTCGATCTTTTGGTCCATCACTGAGGGGTTCGGCATCTGTGGATGGTACCGCAGGCCTCAACCACGCAAATCTTCGACCCGCGTGCGCAGGTTCGAGAGATCCGCGACGGCGCCACGCTCGAAGTACTCCTGGGCGGCCTTGCCGATGGCCCGCGTCCCCGAGTACGCGACCGCGCCCTTCACCATCCAACCGGCGATTGGCACGAAGTCGAGCAGCTCGCGGGCAATCGTCCTCAGGCCGAAACCAGCGCCCACCACGCCGGCCAGCTCGACGGCGCGATCCGGCCCCAGCTCGTGTCCGTAGCACGCGGCGATCTGCATCACCAGTCGCAGCTCGAGCGCAGTCAGCACCGGCATGTCGACCCCGGGGATCCACACGGCGGCCGCCACCAGCCCATTCTGCTTCGCTGCCTTGTCGATCAGCCCCTCGATCACGATCGGCCGGATCGCCGGCAGTCGCGCGGCCAAGCCGGCCGCGGCATCGCCCGCCATGTCGACCACGGTGTGGCGCAGGCGTTGATCGGGAAACTGCCCGCCGCGGGAGCCGATCACGCCTTCCGGTGTGATCCCCCGACGCCTCGCGGCGTCGAGTAACGCCTCGCCGGGAATGTCGAGCCCCTCCAATACCACCACGACCGGGCGCTCACTGGCAGCCACCACATCGAGGTCGTCGCGCGTCTCCTGGTCGAGGCTGGTCGCAACCTCTCCGGCATAGACCACCACGGCCGCCTCGGCCAGACGCTCGGAGTCCTCGGCCCGCAATCGCCTGAGCGCAAACGCCTGAACGAGGTTCTCATCACCGCCACCCTCCAGCAGTGTCGCTCGGGCCTTGGCCGCCGGCCCCGGCCGCCCGCACACCAGCACGGGGCGTGACGTGTCGACGCCTTCGCGCACATCGCGGATCACCCCGACCGCGGTTTGCAGCGTCCCGATGGCAGCTCGCTTGGGCGAAGGCTCTCGCTGCTTGGTCTCGAGTGTTTCGTGGAGGCTCATGCCAGCCGAGGCGGGTCGTCAGGGATCGAGGCGTGAACGTGGATGGCCTGCAGCACGCCGATCGACATCAAGCCCACCAGGATGTGTGAACCGCCAAAGCTCATGAAGGGCAGCGGAATGCCGGTGATCGGTGCCAGTCCGATGGTCATGCCGATGTTGATGAAGATCTGGAAGGTCAACGCACTCACAATACCCGCCGCGACCAGGCTGCCGAACGTCGATCTCGAGAGCGTGATCACCTTGAGCCCCCGCCACAGCAGAAGCGCATAGAGGGCGATCAGCCACACCGAGCCGAGGAACCCACGCTCCTCCCCCACCACCGCGAACACAAAGTCGGTCGAGTGCTCCGGCAAATAGCCGAGCTTCGTCTGAGTCGCGCCGGCCGCGCCGGTACCGGCGGGGCCGCCGTGGGAGATCGCGATCAGCGACTGCCGCAGGTGGTAGCTGTCCTGCTGGTTTTGGTTGGGATTCAGAAACGCCGTCCAGCGATCGCGCTGGTACTTCTGGAGCACCTGCACCCCCACCCCCGGAAGAATCGAGAACACCAGTGCGATCGAGAGTCCCAGCGCCACCCCCATGTACACGAAATGGCGCCACGGAGCTCCGAACACGAACAGCATTCCCATGGTCACGGTGACCAGCACGAGCGTGGTTCCGAAGTCCGGCTCGAGGAACACGAGCAGCGCCGGGAGACCGATGAAGCCGATTGCAATCCAGGTCAGCCGGGTGGGTGATACCAACCCCCGCCGGGCGGCGAGTACCGAGGCCAGCCCGACGATCAGAAACAGCTTGGCAAACTCCGACGGCTGAAACTGGAACGGCCCCAGGGAGATCCACCGAGTACCGCCCTGAACCGTGGTTCCCAGGACCAGCACGATCCCGGTGGTCAGCAACACGAAGCCGTACAACGGCCACGCCAGCCGGCGCAGAAACCGGGGCGGGATCGCGGCGATGATCAAAAGCGCCACCCAACCCACCGCCATGTACACGATCTGATGCTTGTACAACGATCCGGGGTCGGTGCGGGTGGCGTTTCGCAGGATCCAGAGGCCAAATGCGCAGATCGAGGCGGTGGTGGCGAGCATCACGTAGTCGAGGTGGCGGAAGTAGTTGCGAACCGGCGTCTGGTTCTCGGAGCGGGTGCGGTTGGCGAGCATCAGCGCACCTGATCCGCGGTTGACGGCGGGGTCACGTCGGTGACCTTCTGGTGGAAGTACTTCTGGAACACCTGGAGTGCCGCGGGCGCCGCCGCAACGCCGCCGTGGCCGCCGTTTCGGATCATCGCGACGACCACGATCTTCTTGGTGCCATCCGAAGCCCAGCCTGACCACCAGGCATCGTCGGGTGCGTCGGGCGTCGACTTGGTCTGGGCCGTGCCGGTTTTGCCCCAGACGTCGAACGGCGTCCCGTCGTAGGTGCCAAAGACCGCACCGGAGGTGCCGTCCGAATCGTGGGTGGCGCCATGCAGCCCATCCGTCACCTCGGTGATGAACTCCGGGCTCAGATGGAGGTTTCGGATCGGATGGGTGTTGGCCCGTCGTACCACGGCGTTGTCATTGGCGGGATCGAGAATCGAATCGACCACGTGAGGACGCACGATCTTGCCGCCGTTGGCGATGGCGGAGTACGCGACAGCCTCCTGCAGTGGAGTCACCAGCAGATAGCCCTGGCCAATCGCCATGTTGATGTCGTCGCCCGGGTTCCACGTCTTTTGGATGACCGCATCGTTGGGGGTCACCACCAGGCCACACGAGTTGATGTAGTGATTCTTCTTCTTGCCGGCTCTGATGCACGGCAGGTTGTGGAGCTTGTAGGAGCGGTCGGGAACCACGCCGGCGGAGCTCAGCAGGTCGAACCCGGCGGGGGCCAACCCGAACCCGAACTTGCGAAGAGTGCGCTGGAACGACTCGTCGTGGCCGTCGGACGACTGATACTTGCCGTAGAACGCGTCACCGACGCGGTAGAAAAACGTGTCGCACGAGATCGTCAGCGCGCGTGAGAGGCCGATGTATCCGGCAGCCGGGCCGTAATTGTGGAAAACGGTGCCGCCGCGGTCGTGGCTGAGCGGGGCCGTGTACGTGCTGCTACACAGAAGCTGGCTGGCGGGCCCGAGGATATTGGCATTCCAGGCGGCCGCGGCCGTGAACGGCTTGAACGTCGATCCCGCTGGGAACTGTCCCGACACCGCCTCATCCAGGAGCGGTGAGGGCAGACTCTGATCCCTGCTGACGGCCGCCGCCTTCTTCAACACCGCAGCCTGGCCCTTGTACGGAGGCACCCAGATGCTGGGCTTGTAGTTCGGAAGAGTGGCCTGGGCCAGGATCGCACCGGTATCGGGGTTGATCGCCACGATCGCACCGGCGTCGGCGGCATACGAGCCGTTTGCATGGGCCACGTTGATGCCGTGCTGGATCGCCTGCTCGGCGACCTTCTGGAGACCGCTGTCAATGGTGAGCTTGATCGTCGACCCTTGTTGGGCCGGCGCCGCCAGATACGAGCGCCCGACCGGAGTTCCGCTGGCGTCGAACACCTGGGCCACCTTGCCGTCGGTGCCGCGCAGATAGCGGTCATAGGTCAGCTCCACCCCACCCTGTCCCATCGTGCCGGTGCGCGGCAGATAGCGAGGACGGTTGAAGCGGCTGTGCAGCCACTCCTTGGTGATGGGACCGACGTGGCCGAGCACGTTCGCTGCGGAATCGGCGCTGGGCATGTACTCGCGCTGGTAGGTGGCGATGAACTCGACGCCCGGGTACTGCCCAAACCGCTCCTTGACGTACTCGACCTCGGGTTTGGTGACGGCTGCCGACAACACCACCGGATGGCCGTGGTTCTGCTTCTGCCCGCGCCAGTACTGGGTGACGATCCCCTCCGGCCCTTTGAACGGCACCTGAAGCACGTTTGCCAGCCGAAACATGACCGCGCATCCGGGCTCGGCACCCAACCCCTGGGGATGGTGCTTGTTGATGCCCTTGCAGTCGATCGGGGCGGGCAGCGTCCCCGGGTTGAGCTGAACCGCGAGCGTCGCGGTGTTGGTCACCATCACCTTGCCCTGATCGTCCAGAACGAGCCCGCGTTCGGCGGGGAGCACCGAGTAGCGCGTGTTCTGCGCGGCGGCGGCGATGTACTGGTCGGCGTGAAGAATCTGGAGCGCCCACAGGCGGGTCACCAGAACACCGAGGAGCACCGCGGCGATGATCCCAAGGGCGGCCGCCCGCAGGGCCAGGGGCAGGGGCTCGGGCTCGAGTTCGCGCCTAGGCGGTGGCGATTCCAGCATCTCTCACCGTCCCCTCGGGGAACATCCAGCGCAGGATCGGGGCGAGGATGCATGCCGCCAGCGCAGTCTGGATCACCGAGGGCAGAATCTGATTCCACCACAGGTAGGTGAGGGCGACGTCGGCTCCCAGCAGCCGATGCAGGATCACGTTTCCGATCTGGACGCCGAGCGTTGCCGCGATCACCCACGGCACCAGCCGAAACGAGCTGGTGGGCCGATGGGGCGGGACGACCATCGATGAGGTCGTTTCATCGGGGTGCGACGCGCGGGCCACGAGCGCGGCCGTGAGCACGTACAGCAGTGACGCGGTGCCCAGGGGCACGAACACCATCGCGTTGAGGAGCAGGCCCCCGCAGAAACCGGTGACCGCAGCCATCACCGATCCGCGCCACAGCGCCAGGGCGACCACGACCACCAACACCAGGTCGGGGCCAGAGCCGTAGGGCATCAGGCCGGGGGCGGTCGAGAGTTGGAAAAGCGCGAGCACGAACACGAGCGGCACGATCTTGAGGGTGTCCCAAAGTGTGGCTGACACCGGTGTCACGGAGACGGCACCTTGACCACCACGACGTCGCCGAGTGCCTGGAAGTCTGCGAACGGCTCGACGGTGATGTCCTTCGACACTCCGCCGGAGTCGGTCTGCGACACGTCAAGCACGCGTCCGATCGGGATACCCGGCGGTATCCGAGACTGCAAGCGCGACGAGTTGATGCTCGCGGTGGTCACGATCCCGCCCACTGGGACATTGACCGAGAACGGCACCAGGGTAAGGTCGAAGATGTCCGCGCTGCCCGCGGACGGCTGGAGAATGCCCTGCGCCCCCGGGGCGTTCAATACCCGGGCCACGTACCCCACTCCGCTGGTCTGGTCGGTGATCAGCTGCACGGGACAGGCATTGGCGGTGCAGCCGGATTTGACGACCCCGACCAACGCGCCCGTGTACGCCGGGTTATCGCTTGTGGTGGCCTGCGACAGCGGAGCGACGACGGGATCGCCGGCGGTGATTCCCATGGCGGTGCCCTGGTTGATCACGACCTGGCTGTTGGTCGGGTCTTCACTTCGGATCACGACCGTCGCGCCCACGGTCTGGAAACCGCTCGTGTTCTTGAAGTGCAGCAGCGCCTGGGCGGCGGCGAGCCGTTGCTGGGCGGTGTTGGCGATCACGATCTGCGCGCTGAGCTGCGCCTTCAGCTCCTTCACCTGAGCCGCCTCGTCGCGAGCGTTGATCAATCCGGTCGTCCAGTTCCATGCGTCGGCGAAGGGTTGGGTGACGCGGTGGACGACCGATGCGGCCGGTGTGGTGACGGTCGAGACCGAGCTTTGGACCTCGCCGACCACTCCCGCCGATCCCTGTTGATATGACAGGGAAAGAAGTGCGAGAGAGGCCACGATAAGCAGGCCGACCACGGCCCGCCGACGGATGACACGGTTCTTACTCAGCAGCATGAGAAATCGGACGGGGCGGGGCGTGAGTCTATCGGAATCGCCTGCAAATACGGTTCAAGCCGTTGGAGGAAAGTTGAAATCCGGCTAGAAGGAGGCGCTTTTAAGGCCGGTTGCGATTGCGAGCAGGACCGCGCCGGCAAGCACCAGCCGGTAGACCACGAACACGGTGTAGCTGTTGTTGCGAAGATAGGCCAGAAGCGCCCAGATCGCGACCATGCCGACGATCGCCGAGGTGGCCGTCCCGATCACGAACGGCCCGGTCGTCCCCGCTGGAAACCCGTGGCGGAGATCGCGCACCGACTTGTACAGCACCGCCCCACCGACGATGGGCGTGTACAGGTAGAACGAGAACTTGGCGGCGTCGTCTCGCGACAGCCCCAGGAAGCGCCCGGCGCTGATCGTGATTCCCGACCGGCTCACGCCCGGCATGAGCGCGAGCACCTGGGCGACGCCGACCGCGAATGCGGTGCCCAGTCCCAGCTGCTCCATCTTGCGCGTCACCGCGGTGCGATCGGCGAACCCCAAGAGTGCGGCGCCAAGGGCCATGAAGATCGCAATCTGCCATGGCTGACCGAGCTCGCGCTCGAAGAAGCTCTCACCGAGTGCGCCGGCAAGCGCGGCCGGGATCGTGGCCACCAGGATGAACCATCCCAGCCGCTCGTCATCGGTGACGATCGAGCGTCGCTTGAGCGACCCCGCCCACGCCTTCAGCAGTATCCACAGCTCGGAGTGGAAATACACCACGACCGCGATCAGCGTGCCGAGATGAAGCGACACGTCGAAGGTCTTGTTGAAGCTCGGGTGATCGCCGAGGTAGTGCCAGTTGAACAGCCACGGCACCAGGATCAGGTGGCCGGACGACGAGATCGGGAGAAACTCGGTGATGCCCTGCACCACGCCGAGCACGAACGCCTGCCAGTCGGTCACCTTCGACGAGTCGGCGCCCACGCCGGTGGCGGCGAACACGATCGTGACCAACAGCAGCCCGCCCAGAATCAATGCCGCAATCCGGATGGTGGAGTTGCGGTGTTGCGTGGTCGCGTCGGTCACTGGCCGAGAGGATACAAACGAGGCCGCCTACGCCACGCCGATTCCGAGCACAACCGGCGCCAAGTGTCACAACTCCGCGCCAACTCCGTCACGTGAATAAATGGTGCCTGGCACCATTTATTCACCCGCCATCCGCTGTATTGGATGCGACGAAGCCCCTGAGGCGCAGGACTCGGTGGCTATGGCAAGGATCGAGTGGTGAGCGGAGCGGAGGCGTGCCAAAGGCACGTTGAGCACCGCCTCACCACGTGGGACGCCGCCAGAGCCGGCGAGGACCAGCCTCAGTAGGAGTATGAGCGGCGGTTGTTCTTCCGCCGCCCGGAGTTGTAGTTCTGGTTGGCGCGGTGAATCGCCTCGAACTCCTCGAGCGAGCGACCCGATCCGATCGCCACGCAGGTGAGCGGCGAGTCGGCCATGTGCACCGGCATCTGCGTCTCGGAGCGAATCCGGTCGGTCAGGCGCTGCAGGAGCGCGCCCCCGCCGGCCAGCACGATTCCTCGATCCATGATGTCGGACGAGAGTTCGGGCGGGGTCTTGTCGAGCGTCTGTTTGACCGCGTCGATGA
The DNA here is from genome assembly GCA_963708725.1 of uncultured Actinomycetes bacterium. GTDB lineage: Bacteria > Actinomycetota > Thermoleophilia > Gaiellales > JAICJC01 > CAVPTL01. The sequence continues at coordinate 74,080 of CAVPTL010000010.1, forward strand.
TCTGGCTGAGCGGAATCTCGAGCGCCGAGCGAACCTCGGCCGAGCTCAGAACGACGGTCTTGGGCAGCCCGGATACCAGGTCGCGACCGCGAATCTCGGCCTCGACCTCTTCGGGCAGCTCTGACGCCGAGCCGATCTCGAGCTTGACCTCCTCGGCGGTCTGCGACCCGATCATCAGCTTGTATTCGCGCTTGACGTGTTCGATGATCGCCTCGTCGAGCTCGTCGCCGCCAACCCGGATCGACTGACTCACGACGATTCCGCCGAGCGAGATCACCGCGACCTCGGTGGTGCCGCCGCCGATGTCGACGATCATGTTGCCGGTCGGCTCGGACACCGGCAGGCCGGCGCCGATCGCTGCCGCCATCGGCTCCTCGATCAGGTAGGCCTGGCGTGCGCCGGCTGAGTACGTGGCCTCCTCCACCGCGCGCTTCTCGACGCCGGTGACTCCAGAGGGTACGCACACAACCACCCGCGGATGTGCCCAGCGGTTCTGGTGCACCTTCTGAATGAAGTGGCGCAGCATCTGCTCGGTGACGTCGAAATCGGCGATCACCCCGTCCTTGAGCGGGCGGATGGCCGAGATGTTGCCGGGCGTGCGGCCGAGCATGCGCTTGGCCTCGACCCCGACCGCGTGCACCTCGCCCGTACGCTGGTCAATCGCGACGACCGATGGTTCGGAGAGAACGATTCCGCGCCCGCGCACATACACGAGCGTGTTGGCCGTCCCGAGATCGACGGCCATATCGCGGCCGCCAAAACCAGTGAGAGAGTTGAAGATGCTGATGCCGACTCCTTTAAGTTCGCTGCAAATTCAGCGAATACGGTCTGGCGATTCTAGACGATTGGCGACACTTCGCCGAGGACACAGAGTACCCGCTTACGCGCGCGCCGCCTGCATCGCCTCCAAGAGCGCCCGCAACGGCAGCCCCACGACGTTGAGATAGTCGCCCTCGATCGCGGTCACAAGAGCCGCCCCACGCCCCTGGATTGCGTATCCACCAGCGCGGTCCACCCACTCGCCCGTGTCGAGGTACCACGTCACGTCTGGCTCTGCGAGCGTTGCGAACCGCACCGTGGTGGTCTCCACCGCATCGAACTCACGGTCGCCGCGGCGCAGGCACAGCCCCGAATGCACGCGGTGATCCGAACCGGAGAGCCGGCGCAGGAACCCGGCGGCCTCATCGCGACTCGCGGGCTTTCCCATGATCACGCCGTCGAGCTCCACCACCGTATCGACTCCGAGCACCGCGGCCTCGTCGGTCGGTCGGGCGCCACGAGCCTTGCCGCGCGCGTGGAACGCCACCAACTCCTCAGCCGATAGACCCGGCTGCTCCTGCTCGCGATAGCTCGATTCGACCACGCGAAAAACAACGCCGGCCTGCTCCAGGATCATCCGCCTCTGCGGCGAACGGGAGGCCAGTGAGATCGGCCCCAGCGCGAGCGCTGCGGCGATCGACGTCACACCAGGTCGGAAGCCGCGAAGTAGATCGAAATCTCGCGTTCGGCCGACGCCACGGAATCGGATCCGTGCACCACGTTCTCGCCCAGCTCGAGCGCGAGGTCGCCGCGGATCGTCCCCGGTGCCGAGTTCAACGGGTCGGTCGCACCCATCATCGTTCGCACAGTCGCCACCGCGCCTGGCCCTTCGAGCACCATCGCAACGGTCGGTCCGGAGGTGATGAACTCGACCAGCCCGGGATAGAACGGCTTACCTTCGTGCTCCTCGTAGTGGGCCGCGGCTTGCTCGGGGGTGACGCGCAACAGTTTGAGCCCACGTACCTCAAATCCCCGCCGCTCGAATCGGCCGATGATCTCTGCGACCAACCGTCGGCGCACGGCGTCAGGCTTGACCATCACGAAAGTCCGCTCGAGCTCAGCCACGCGTGCGGGTCGGCTCTTCTCTCATCGCGGATCGTGAGGATTGCTTGGCAGGCGCGGGTGCTGGCGGCGTTGGCGGCGGTGTCGTGACCGGCGTCTCGCAGTGCGGGCACAGACGCCAGCTGGCGTCAAGCGGTGTCTTACAGCGCCGACACGCGCTCTTGAGCTTGGTCCCGCAGTACGGGCACGAAAGAAAGCTCGGGTCGGCGGGGTTACGGCAGTACGGGCAGGCCTGATCGGCGCCCAAACGCCGCTCCATCGCGCGGATCTCGAGCTCGCGCTCATGCACGTCGGCGAGGTACTCGGGTGGCCGCAGCAGCATGTAGACGAACACCCCGACGAACGGGAAAAGCGCCGCGGTGGCAATGCATACACCCACGATCACCGGATCGTCGATCCGCCGACGTGCGTCCTTGGCCGTCCAGAACACCAGAGCCAGATACAGGGCGATCAGGAAGATGATGAACAGCCGCTCGCCCGCCACCACGTACCCCGAGTGGAAGAACGAGTGAACCCCGGAAAGCGAGTCCGAAGTCGAGGTAGCGGCTGTTGTAGCGAGAACGTCCACGCGCGTTAGGGGGAGTCTACGGGTGCGATCGGATGTTTACCAACCCGCAGGCGTCGCCGCGGCACCGAGTCGCTCTGTCAGATCGTGCAGCAGATAGAGCGAACCGCACACCAGCACCGCACCTTCGGGACCGGCTTCGGCGATCGCAGCAGCCCGGGCCGCCACCGGGTCGGAAACGACCCGGCCGCCCGAGAGCCGGGCGACCTCGGTCGCACTCAGCACCCGCGGGTTGCTGGATTCGGTCGCGATAACGGTGTCCGCCACCGAGCCGAGAATCGCGAGCATCGCGACCACGTCCTTGTCGGCAAGCGGCGAAAACACCGCCACCGTGCGACGCCCGCCGATCAGCGGCGGCAGCTCGGCAACCAGTCGCCGCATGCCCGCGGGGTTGTGTGCACCGTCCCAGATCTCGAGCGGGCGTTGGCCGCGCAACTCGAGCCGGCCCGGGACCACCACGGCCGCCATCCCGGCCGGGTCGATCGCACGTCCCAGGGCGGCCTCGACCGCGGCCCGTGCAACCGCGCGGTTCTGATCCTGGAAGCTGCCATCGGTCGTCACGACCTGTGTGCTCGCAGCCTGCGGCGCAGACCACTCGGACTCCCCGACGATCAGAACTGCTCCCGGATGAACCACCGCCAGCTTCTCGGAGGCGATCGCTTCCCGCGTCTCTCCCAGGAACTGCGTGTGTTCCAGATCGATGTTGGTGAGCACCACCACTCGACTTCGAGACAGCACGTTGGTGGCGTCCAGCCGGCCGCCCAGCCCCGCCTCAACGACCGCCCACTGCACCGAGGCGTTGGCAAACGCCAGGAGGGCGGCGGCGGTCAGCGCCTCGAACTGGGTGACCCCGTCGCCAACCGCGTCGCGCACCGCCAGCACCGCGATGGCGTAGGCATCGGCGTCGATCTCCACGCCCCCGATCCGGATCCGTTCGTGGAAGGTCGAGATGTGTGGCGACGTGTAGGCACCGGTACGCACACCCTCGGCCAGGAGCAGAGCCTCGGCGAACCGCGTCGTCGACGTCTTGCCGTTGGTGCCCACGACATGAATCGCATCGAACTCCCGCTCGGGATGTCCCAGCGTCTCGAGCAGTGCGTGCATGCGCTCGAGGCCAAACTGCATCCCGAAAAGCTCGAGCGAGGCGATATATGTGTCAGCGGGCGTCAAGCTCGGCCAAGCGGGATTCGATCTGTGCCGCCTCGGCGGCGAAGCGGGCATCTTTCGCCCGCTCCTGATCGACCTTGTCGGGCGGTGCCTTGGAGGTGAACCGCTCGTTGGCAAGCATCCCTCGGGCACGATCACGCTCGGCCACGGCCCGGGCGAGCTCCCGCTCGAGAGTTGCGCGCTGCACCGCGATGTCGTGAACGGCGGCCTCGACTCTCACGGCCGCCGTGTCGCCGGTGGTCACCTCGGTGGAGCGCGGAGCGAGCGCGCGCACGAGTGCTTCTCCTTCGAAGCCGAGTGGCAGCACCAGCCGCGAGCCCGGCTCAGACCGAGCCGCGCCCACCGCGGCGATCACCTCGTCCATCACCGCGTGAGCGCGGTCGTCGCGGGATGCTGGATCAGGTGTCGGATAGTCGGCGAGCATCAACAGCCCCCGGTCGCCGGGCAGCTGCGCCCAGATCTCTTCGGTGACGAACGGCAGCATCGGGTGAGCCATGCGGAGGATCCGGTCGAGCACCCACAGAAGCGCCGATCCGCCCAGCCGCCGGGCCTGCGGTGAGGCATCTCCGTACAACCGCGGCTTCAGTGCCTCGATGTACCAGTCGCAGAAGTCGTACACAAACGCGTACAGAACCTTGGACGCGGCCGAGAAGTCGAACGCCTCGATGTGTCGCAGAATGTCGGCCAGAGCAACATCCAAGCGCGTGGCGATCCACCGGTCTTCGATCGGGTTGCCCGGGCCGGGCTGCTCTGGCACGACGCCTTCCTCGGCCTGTCCGAGGGCAAATCGCACAGCGTTCCAGAGCTTGTTGGCGAGCTTGGCACCCTCCTCGATCGCGCCCTGATCGAAGCGCACGTCCTGAGTCGACGACATCTTCAGAAGCCCGTAGCGGGTGGCGTCTGCGCCGAACTCGTCAACCAGCTCGAGCGGGTCGATGCCCGTGCCGAGCGACTTGGACATGCGCCGGCCGTCGGGTGCCTGGACGGTGGAGTGGATCAACACGTCCGAGAACGGGATATCCCCCATGAACTCGATTCCCATCATCATCATCCGCGCGACCCACAGGTTGATGATGTCTCGCCCCGTTGAGAGTACGTCCCCCGGATAGAACTTCTCGAGCCGAGGATCATCGCCATCCGGCCAGCCGATCGTGGCAAACGGCCACAACGCCGAGGAAAACCAGGTATCGAGCACGTCGGCGTCGCGCTCCAGGTGCGTGGAGCCGCACTCGGCGCACGCCGCCGGATCGGTCGCGGCAACCGTCACGTGACCGTTGTCGCAGTACCACACAGGGATCTGGTGCCCCCACCACAGCTGGCGCGAGATGCACCACGGCCGCAGGTTGTCCATCCAGCCGAAGTAGGTGTTCTCCTGGCTCTTGGGGTGAAACCGCACGCGGCCCGATCGCACCGCAGCGTTTGCCGGCGCCGCGAGTTCGTGCATGTGCATGAACCACTGCAACGAGATCAGCGGCTCGACCGTATCGCCGGTGCGATCGCAGTGCCCCACCTCGTGCTCATAGGCGGTCTCGGACACGAGCAGGCCGGCGGCATCGAGGGCGTCGCGCATGGCCACCCGAGCATCGGCGACGGTCATCCCCGCAAACTCGCCCGCGAGATCGGCCATCCGTCCGTCGTAGCCGATCGCCGACAGCTCGGCGAGGTCGTGCCGCCGGCCGATCTCGAAGTCATTGATGTCATGACCCGGCGTGACCTTGAGCACACCCGTGCCGAAGTCGGTCTTGACGTAGGCGTCGGCGATGATCGGCACCTCGCGGTTCACAAACGGCACGATCGCCATGCGACCCACCAGGTGGCGGTATCGCTCGTCCTCAGGGTTCACGGCAACGGCGGTGTCGGCCACGATCGTCTCGGGCCGCACGGTGGCGACGATGATCGACTCGTCCGAGTCGACGATGGGATAGCGAACCTCCATCAGCACCGCCGGCTCAGACTGATACTTGACCTCGAGATCCGAGATCGTCGACGCGCAGGTCGGGCACCAGTTGATCAGACGGTTGTCACGATAGATGTAGCCCTTCTTGTACAGCTCGACGAACATCGTCAGCACCGCTCGGACGTAGGCGTCGTCCATCGTGAACCGCTCGTGGTCGTAGTCGAGGCTGCAGCCGAGTCGTTTGAACTGCTGGATGATGGTGGCGCCGGTGGTCGCCCGCCACTCCCACACGCGCTCGAGGAAATTCTCGCGGCCGAGATCCCAGCGGGTCTTGCCCTCGGCCCGTAACTGCTTCTCGATGACGGCGTGCACGGCGATCGACGCGTGGTCGGTTCCGCAAATCCAGAGTGTCTCGTGTCCCTGCATCCGCCGCAGCCGAATCAGCGTGTCCTGAGTCGATCCGTTGAGCGCGTGGCCCATGTGCAGCTCGCCGGTGATATTCGGCGGTGGTAGCGCGATCACGAACGGCGGTTTGGCGGAGGTCGGGTCGCCGGCGAACACGCCGGTGGCCGACCAGGCGTCGAAAATCCTGGCCTCGAATGCCGAAGGTTGGTAACGAGCGTCCATCGCTTCCGTCATCCTAACGAGCGCCGTCTCGCGACCGATCACGAGAGCATGTACAGCTCACCGTTCCAACCGCTCGGGACCGCGGGAAGCAGTCCGCCACCGGCGCTCGTCCAGCATCCACTGGCGTTCGTCAGCATCTACGTCGCCGGCGTCGTGCTGATCATCTGGGCCGCATACCAGGTGCGCTACCGGTGTACCACCTGCGGGTCGGTGCCGGCCCGCTGCCGCTGCGCGTAGTTAGGCGGATTCCTGGTCGAGCTCTTGGGTGACATCGAGCGTCTGGCCGCCCTCGGTCACCAGCGTCGGATCGAGATCCTTCTCGATCGTCTCCTTGGTGACCACGCATTTGTTGACGTCGGTTCGCGACGGCAGATCGAACATCACGTTCAAGAGCGCGACCTCGATGATCGACCGTAGGCCGCGAGCTCCGGTCGCGCGGTGCAGTGCCTTGTCGGCAATCGCGCCCAGCGCGTCGTCGGTGAATACAAGCTCGATGTCATCGAACTTGAAGAACCGCTGATACTGCTTGATCAGGGCGTTCTTGGGCTCGAGCAGGATCTGAATCAGGTCTTCACGATCGAGCGAATGCACCGCCGACACCACGGGGAGCCGCCCGATGAACTCGGGGATCAGTCCGTACGAGATCAGATCCTCGGGCATCACCTGCGGGAAGAGTTCCTCGTCCGCGGCGTTGGTACGGCCGCGCAGGTCGGCACCGAACCCGATGGAGTTTCGCCCGATCCGGCGTTCGATGATCTTGTCCAGATCGGCGAATGCGCCGCCGCAGATGAACAAGATGTTGGTCGTGTCGATTGAGAGAAACTCTTGATGGGGATGCTTCCGCCCACCCTGGGGCGGCACCGAGGCCACCGTTCCCTCGAGGATCTTGAGCAGCGCCTGCTGAACACCCTCACCCGAAACGTCGCGGGTGATCGAGGGGTTGTCGGCCTTGCGTGCGATCTTGTCGACCTCGTCGATGTAGATGATCCCGGTCTCGGCCTTCTTGACGTCGAAGTCGGACGCCTGGATCAGCTTCAGAAGGATGTTCTCGACGTCCTCGCCGACATACCCAGCCTCGGTCAAGGCGGTCGCGTCGGCGATCGCGAACGGCACGTTCAGAATCCGGGCGAGCGTCTGGGCGAGCAACGTCTTGCCACAGCCGGTCGGCCCGAGCAGCAGGATGTTGGATTTCTGGAGCTCGACCTCGTTGTCGGCTCCTCCGGCCATCTGGACGCGCTTGTAGTGGTTGTAGACCGCCACCGATAGCGTGCGCTTGGCCTCTTCCTGGCCGACGACGTAGTCGTTCAGGACGGCGTAGATCTCCTTGGGGCGAGGCAGATTGTCGAGATCGAGTTGGGCCGGAGTGGTGAGCTCCTCGTCGATGATCTCGTTGCAAAGGTCGATGCACTCATCGCAGATGTAGACGCCGGGGCCGGCAATCAGCTTTTTGACCTGCCGCTGCGACTTCCCGCAGAAGCTGCAGAGAAGTTGCTCGTTCGTGTCGGTGGGGCGTGCCATAGGTCAGTGCTTTGCGATCACGCGGTCGATGATCCCGTACTCCTTGGCCTCTTCCGAACTCATGAAGTAGTCGCGCTCGGTGTCGCGGGCGACCTTCTCGATCGACTGGCCGGTGCTGTCGGCGATGATCTGATCGAGCCGCTTCCGCAGGTCAAGGATCTCGCGGGCATGGATTTCGATATCGGTCGCCTGGCCCTGGAATCCAGAGGAAACCTGGTGGATCAGGATCTTGGCGTTGGGAAGCGCCATCCGCTTGCCCTTGGCGCCCCCGCCCAGAAGCAGGGCGCCCATGCTCATCGCGATGCCGACGCAAATCGTCTGGACGTCGGGCTTGATGAAGTTCATGGTGTCGTAGATCGCGAGCCCTGCATACACACTGCCACCGGGCGAGTTGATGTAGAGCGAGATGTCCTTGTCAGGATCTTCCGACTCGAGATGCAGGAGCTGCGCGACGATCAGGTTGGCGATCTGGTCGTCAACCGGCGTGCCCAAGAAGATGATGCGTTCGTTTAGCAGACGGGAGTAGATGTCGAACGACCGCTCGCCTCGCGACGTCTGCTCGATCACCATCGGGATCAGTGGGCTCACGCACGCACTCCTTATCGGTCGGCCGGCTGCGCTGAGCCGGGTGTCCAGATCTCGGTTGGTTTCTCACTCACCGAGGGAGAATCCTTCTCCGGCGTCCAAAGCTTGTCGCGCGCAGACGCCGTCTCGGGCGAGATCTCCGTCGCCTCCGAAACCACGATATCCAGGGCTTTTTGCATCCTCAGGTCGGTTCGAAGCGCCATCAGAACCGCCGCGTCGGCGGTTAGCCGATCGACCGCTTCGTCAGGACTCTCCTCGCCTTCGGACGATTGTTCTCGTATCCACTCTTCGACCATCTCGTCCGAAACCTCAATGCCTTCTGCATCTGCGACGGCCTCGAGCGCGAGATCTTTGCGCACGGCATCGTCGGCCTGGGCCGTGATCATGCCGAGCAGCTGTTCCCCGTCCTGGCCGGTCACGCGCAGATAGTTCTCGAGGTCGAGGCCCCTCTGCTGGAGATCATTGACCAGTCCGCGCACCATCGAGCGGGCGCGCGTCTGCACCATCGAGTCGGGCGCCGGGGTGCTGAGTTCGGCTGCAAGCGCGTCGAGCACCGACCCTCGAAACATCGAATCTGATTGCTGGGTGACAATCTCGCGGACTCGGGCGGCGATGTCCTCACGAAGCTCTGCAAGCGTGTCGAACTCGCTGACCGAGGTCGCGAGCTCATCGTCGAGGTCGGGCAGCACCCGTTCCTTGACGTCGTTGAGCTCCACGCGAAACGACGCGGTCTGAGTGGCACCAGAATCGGACGGGACGGTCATCTCGATCAGGCGCTCGTCACCGGCGCTCATCCCGATGATCCCCTGCTCCAGCTCGTCCACCAGCCGGCCGTCACCGAGCTGGACGCCGTAGTCGCTGCCAGAACTCTCGTCGAACGGCTTGCCGTCGATCGTGCCCTCGTAGTCGATCACCACGAAGTCTCCCTGGGCGGCCGGACGCTCAACCGGATTGAGTTCGGCGACACTCAGGCGCAATCGCTCGATCTCCGCATCGACAGCTTCGTCCGGAACCTCGATCGGCTGGCGCACACCCTCGAGGCCCTTGTACTTGTTGACCTTGGGCGGTGGTTTCACATCGACCTCGGCCGTAAAGGAGAACGCCGAACCTTCTACCGGCTCATCCGACCAGTCGATGGTGGGCCGATCGATCGGGTCGATTCCGAGTTCGGCAACCGCCCGCGAGTACCAGCCGGTCAGATGGTCGCGGAGGGCCTCCTCGACCAGCGCCTCTCGCCCAATCTGGCGAGCGACCATGCCCGCGGGGGCTTTGCCCTTGCGAAAGCCGGGAATTCTGACACTGGCCGACAGATCGTGCAACGCATGCTCAAACGCGTGATCCACGTCGTGTGCGGGGACCTCGATTTCGAGGCGTACGCGATTGTCGGCGATTTCGGAGACCTGAGTCTTCATGATTCAGCAACGAGCCGGGCCTACCGGCGCCGTGTCCAAACCTTAGTCGCGAGCCGCCGGAAGCGCCACCGCCGCCCGCGGCCGCGCGCCTCCTAACGACACCTCCGAATCCGGTAGTGCCTGCAAAACTGGGAGATCTCGGGCGCGCCGGGATTCAACCGCTGGGCGTGCGCCAGAGCGGACTCCCGGCGCTTGCCGGCAGTCGCGCGCGCGAGCCCGAACCAGTCCTCCCAGTTGTCACCGTCCCGTGCGATTGCCTGGCGAAAGCCTGCGCGCGCCTGCCGCAGCTGACCCTGGGCCAACCGGGATTCGGCCTCCCACCCCCACGGCTCGTCGGACCATGGCATCCAGACCTTGGCTGCCTGGGCATCCCGCTGGGCCGCGCGGGGGTTGCCGGATGCCAGGGCCTGGGACGCAGCGGCGATGTCGCCGTTACCAACCGCCGTGACCACCGCGATCAGCGCGACACCGCTCACAACAACGAGTCCCGTGAGGCGCAGCCGGTTTCCAAGAGCCACCCTCACGGCACCACCGTCCAGGGCGACGACCAGCGCGCCAAGCACCAGCATGGTGGCGGTCACCGCAGGAACCTGCCAGTCCCAATCGATCGCCGCGTGGGACACAAGCAGCGAATAGGCACCCAGGAGTGTCGGGCCAAGCGGCGTCCGCCGGATCCGGAATCCCGACACAAGCGGGATCACGAGCACGCACCCCAGGAGCGCGGCCCCAACCACCCCAAGTTCTCCCAGTGCCTCGAGATACACGCTGTTCGCGTTTCGCCCGGGTGGCGCCACGCCACGATGCCGGTCCCAGAACCGCTCGAATCCTCCGGCCCCGGCTCCGAGCAGCGGATGGTCGCGAAACTCACTGATCGCGCCTTTCCAAAACGCGATTCGGTTGTCAGAGGACGGGTCGGAGAGATGCGATCGCAGGTCGCTGCTGCGCCGGTCGGGTGCGCTCGCGAGTGCGAGATAGGCGCGGTGCGCCGCAGCTGGGGGCGCCTGGTGGTGGGTGATCGCCAACCCGGCTGCCGCGAGCATCGCGATCGCAGCCGCGCCCGCCTGCGTCCCTTTGGAGAGGCCGCGTCCCCGCAGGTATCGCTGCGCACATCCCACCGCGCCGGCCCCGGCAGCGCTCACGACCATGCCTGCCGCCAGCATCGGCAGAAACGACGCGCCTGCGTGGGCGCGCTCGGCGACCGTCGATGCCGCGTCGTTGAGAGCGTGTGAACCCGACGCAAACACGACCGCCAACGCGATACCGGGCGCGCATCCCAGCGCGAACGCGAGCACCACCACTCGCTGCGGATCGACGAGCATCATCACGACCAGCCCGAGTGCCAGACACGCCTCCGCCCCGCGGCTGAACGTGAAGTACGTGGTGACAGCCAGCAGCGGCAGGCATCCCGCCCAAACGAGCCGCTCTCCCAGCCCGCAGCCGCGCGTCGCAAGCCCGAACGCAACCAGTACCCCCACGGCCGCAAAGACTCCCAGCGCGTTCCAGTAACCCAACGTCCCCATCAACTTGTACGAGCCGGCTACACCACCTGTCGGGGCGTGGAGGTACTCGGGCTCGAGGCGCGTTGCCAGGCCGTAGACGCACACGGCCACGATCCCGACCGTGAGCCCGCGGAGCGCCTCAACGACCCGGGCGGCGGTGAGCGTGACGACCGCTGCGACGACCACCGCCAGGTAGAGCAGTGTCCGCTCGGACGCGAGCGCGGTCGCGGTGAGATCGGCCGTCCAGATCGCCGAGCAAATGGTGTAGGCGGTGAGCGTCGCGAAGCCCACCAGCCACACGATCTGGCGTCGCGAGACGGTTGGGTGTGATCGCGGAATCGGCCCCAGGACGGCCGCTGTGACCGCCAGGGCGACCAGGGTGATCCACCCCCACAACGCCGGGTTGTAGCCACCGTTGACGGACGCGATGGCGGCGACAGACCCGGCGGTCACCCACAGAGTCACAGAATTGTTTGATTTTCTCCTCGAACAGTCGATTTCTATAGTTTATTGTCGTTTGTACTATGACTTACCCGATCGCACCATGCGCGTTGTAAACCTGGTTGTCGCCGTCGGGCTGGCGTGTTTGATCGCGTCCTGCGCGGGAGGATTCGCCGGCTACGGGTACGCCACAATCGCCGCCCGCGGCGCGCTCGAAGCACTCCGCGGACAGGACGTGATGAGCACGCCGGCCAACGATCAACTGCGACAGGGGCGAGACTGCGCGGCCGCTTCGTCGCAGCTTCAGCGCTCGGACATGTGCCGGAAGCCCCGGTGAGGGCGCTGCCCCGAGTTCACACGCGGACACCCAGGGCGCAAACGCTGATTGCATTCACCGGACCCGATGGATCGGGGAAGTCGACCCAGCTCAAGCGCCTGCGCGAAGCCCTCCGTGATCGCGGCTACTCGGTCGGCGTTGCCCACCAGTACGAACCCGTCTCCCCTCCTCTGAGGACAGTCAAGAACCGTCTGCGCGACAGGCCGCTCGATCCCGGCCTCGGGGATTTCTCCGCCACGCCGCGTACCGTGGGTGCGAGGGCCTTCGCGGTCGGCTGGTGGTGGCTGCTGTCGGGGTGGTGGCGCGCGACCGCCCATGTTTTCGTCCTGCGGCGCTGCGACGTGATCCTGCTCGACCGCTGCTACATCGACGAGATCGTGCGGGTGTCGTGGCGATTCGGTCGCGAACGGCGGGGCGGTTGGCGGTTGTTGCGCGCGGCGCCCACACCCGCCGTTGTCATCGCTCTCGAGGCGGACATCAACGACGGCTGGGCCCGCAAGAAGCAGCACAACATGTCACGCCCTCAGTACGTCGCGAAGCGCGAGGTGGTGACGGCGGTCAATCGCACCGCCCGTCGATGGTGGCCGGTCACCGAGATCGTCGTGGACGGGCGCTCCATCGAGGACGTGGGGTCCGAGATCATGCGAGTGATCCAGCCGGCGCTCCCGGCCCGCCGTTGATGCAGGTCGTGCGCGACGCCCGCGATGCTCGTGTGCTCTCCGACGTGCGGCGCACGCGGGCATACCAGCGCTCGGTGGCGCGTGAGGCCTCGACACTCCTCGGAAATCGGCTCGACGCTGGGTTCACACCCTGGTTTGGGAGCAGGATGGCGACGTTCTATCGCGCCGAGATCGATCGTCGGCCCGCCGTCTTGAAAATCGTCACCGGCAAGCTCGCAACCACAGCGGAGATCCAGTTCGACGCGTTGACCGAGCTGGCCGAGACGGCCGAGGCGGGCGGGTTTCGGGTGCCACGTCCGATTCTGTGCCTGCCTGCCCGCGCGGCGATGGTGATGGGAAGCGCGGAGGGGGCGCTCTTCCAAAACCAGATCCCACCGCTCGCCCGCACCCAGGCGGGAATCGTGGAGCTGCACGAGGCCGCGAGCCACTGCGGCCGCGCGCTCGCCCACATTCACGCCGGTTGGTCATCCCATCCAGACCGCTTCGGATCAGCGGTCGCCAACGACATCATCGGATCCTCGCCTTGGCGATCGAGCAACCGCGATCAGCAACTCCTACGCGCTGCCGGCACGGCGGTGGACGGCGCCGAGGTTCGCTCCTCACGACTCTACGTCGACTTCGACCCGTGCAATGTGTTCGTGTCAGGGCCGCGGATCACGCTGCTCGATCCACCCGACATCCATCTGCACGGCCCGGTTCACTGGGATGTCGCCGCGTTCCGAGTCGGGTTGGAACGATCGATGTGGCGAAGCGTCGATCGGGGCCGTCGTCGCGCCGTGGTCAGCTCACTCCAGGAGACATTCACGAACTCGTATGCGGCCGGTTCTCGCATCGCCTTCGGCGAGCGCGACCGACTGCTCACGCTGCTGTGCGAGATTGCTCGGCTCGCGCAGCTTCTGGCGTGGTGGTCACAGCTCACCCCCCGCGAAGCCGCCAAGGGTGTCGCTCGGCTGAGTTATGGACGCCCGATGGTCTGGACGGCGGTGCAATCCAGACGGCGCGCCCTGGAGCGGCTGCTTGGCTAGTTCACCGATGTCACAGGGCACTTCGGTGCTCCACGTCGTCGAAGCCACGCTTGGCGGAGTCCGGGCCTATCTCCAGGGGCTCGCAGTTGCGAGCGCCGAAGCCCCGATCACACCGAGCATCGCCTATGCCCCCAATCGGGCCGACGCGCAGTTTTGGGGCGTGTTGGATCAGATGCGCGCACTGGGGTGGCAGACCTACGAGCTGCCGATGCTGCGAGCGGTCAACCCCCGCGCAGACATTCGTGGAGTCCGAGAGCTGCGCGAACTGCTCACCATCCTCCGGCCCGAAATCGTGCATAGCCACAGCTCCAAGGCTGGTGCGGTCAGCCGGCTTGCGGCGATGTCGTTGACCAGCGATCGGCCATCGTTGGTGCATGCCCCCCACGCCTTGCCGGTGGGTCTCGGCAACGTCTATCACGTCGCCGAGTGGTTTCTTGGCCATGCCTACACCGACGTGGTGACGGCGATGTGCGAGAGCGAGCGCCGCCAGATTCTCCACGCCGGAGTCTGCAACGCACCGGTGCTGGTGGTACGGCCCCACGTCGATTCGGAGTACTTCAGTCCCCGCGACCGAGCCGGCGAACGATCCGCGCTCGGCCTTCCGCCAGGCGAGCCACTCGCGGTCGGCATCGGCAGACTCGTCGACCAAAAAGACCCCTTGGCATTCGTTCGCGCTGTGGCTGCAGCCCGCCGCGATGTCCCGGATCTCCGCGCGATCTGGGTCGGCGACGGCGAGCTTCGCGGGGACACCGAACAGCTCGCAGAACAGCTGGGACTGGCGGATCGATTCTCGGTGACGGGGTGGGTGGCCGACGTGCGGGCCTACGTCGGGGCGTCCGACGTCGTTGTGGTTCCGTCGCGGTATGAGTCCTTTGGGTACGTCACCGCCGAGGCACTTTCGATGGGCCGGCCCGTGGTTGGTACGGCGGTACCCGGTACCGTCGACCTCGTCGACGCGCCGCTCTTCGGCGACCTCGTGCCCGTTGGCGATACCCGGTCACTCGGACGCGCGCTCGCCCGTCGAGTCGTCCATGCCGAACGCACCGATCCCGCAGCGCTTCGCTCGCGGATTCAGCGCGATCACGGAGCAGACCAGGTCAGGGCCGAGTTGCTCGAGGCCTATGCAACCGCCCGCGCGGATGTGCGCCGGAAGACCGGATAGCCGCCAGCAACGCCCGGACCCCCGCGGCATGGCTGAGGGCCACACGCCGCCGGGTCAGGGCTTCCGAAGTCCCTGTGCTAGCGCTCACCTTCCAGGCCGATTCGAGCTGCCAGAGCGCCGCATCGATCTGCCCCGCGATCAGATCCTGCGTCGATGCACCGCCGACGCCGGCGTGATCGAGCCCCGCGAACTTCTGGTGATATGCGAGGGTGACCACTGGGGTGCCGGCTGCGAGCGCGACGATCCCGGCGTGGAACCGCTGGGCGAGCACAACTCGATATTGCCCCAACACCGACGCCAGCGCGAGCTCGTCCGAGATCTCCTCCACCCGCGCACGTGAGCCAAACGTCATCTCTGCGATCACAGCATGCGCGATTGCGACGTCGTCCAGCCGGCGCTCGACCTCCGACCGCTCGAGCATCTGGAACGGGACGAAGACAACGTCGCTGTCATGTCGCTCGATGAACGCATCCAGCAGCCGCGCCAGGTTTCTCACCATCGCGGCGCGCTGGGCGGTGCGATTGTCAGAGCCACGCGAAGGCGGAACGTCGCGCACAGCGACGGCCAGCATCGATCGTCGCGATTTGGCCGCATCGTCCGGGTAAAACCCCGCCAGAAACGCGGCATCGGGACCACACCTCACTCGCTCGGAACCGACCAGGGAGACTGCGAGCGCCAGACTTTGGTGATCGCGCGTGAGAATCAGGTCGGCGCGCCCCAACAGCCTGCGCGCCAACATTCTGCCGGCCGGTGTCTCGAGCGGCCCGATTGAGACCCCCAGGATCACTGTCGGCACTCCGGCGATGCCCGCCGCGACGCTCAAGACCACCTGCCGAACCAGGGGCGGGAGTCCGCGTTCATCGGTGATGAGGGCTCCGCCGCCAATCACGTAGGCCTCGGCCCTGGCGACTCCCCGGAGGGTCCGCAGGAAACTGCGCGGTGAAGCTCTCCCACCGCCGCTGCGGTAGCGCGACTCGCGGCGGAGCGTGTGGGTGCGATGCCGTCGAGCGGTGTCGTCGGGATCGGCCGAAATCACCGAGACCCGCTCGGGCGGCTCGCCGATCATTGCAACGAGCCCCCGCAGGATGAGTTCGTCCCCCAGATTTCGATGCCCGTAGGCACCGTCGATGACCACCCGTCGACAGGGTTCCCCGCTCACGGCGACACACCCGCCTCGGTGAGCCGCTGGGAGGCTTTCGACGAGGCTCGTGCGAGCATCGCAACCGTCGGAATCCCCGCGAGACAGATTCCGCCAACGGCACCGCAGGCTCCGAACTCGTAGGCCAGCGGGAGGCCCACCACGACGGTGACGACAGCGCCGGCGCAGTAGCTGTGGAAGATGGTTCGAGGCAGTTGAAGGCCGCGCAGCACCGCCTGGTAGAGGATCCCCAGTGCGATCGGGATCGCGGCCACCGCAGTGAGAACGAACAGATAGCGACCGCCACCGTGCGCATAGTGGCTGCCGAACACCGCCCCCGAGATCTCTGAGCCGGCGACGATCACCACCGCCGCAAAGCCGAGCGCCAACCCCACGAATACCCGACGCGCGTCGCGGACGACCCGGCGGAGCTGGTGAGCATCTCCCGCGGCGGTCAGCACGGCTATGCGAGAGAGCAGGACGAGCGAGAGTGCCGAGAGCACATGTACCACCGCCATCACCAGCGTGATCGCGACGTTCAGATAGCCGGCCTGATCGAGCACACCGAACGCCGGAAGGGCGACGTAATAGAGATTCACGGGCATCCAGTTGACCACCGCGCCGGCTGCCGACCAACGCCCGTAGCCCCAATGTGCGCGAAGCGCCCGCAACAGTCCGAACCGCGCGCGTGGCCTCCATCGTGGCCGAAGCTGTCGCGCGAGCCATGCCCCGACGACCACGCTGCCACCCGCCATGATGCCGAACATCGTCAGAGCCGTGAGCGTCGCGTATCGGTGTACGACGAAACCAAGAGTGGCGAGTGACGCCAGATACATCAAGCCGCCCGCGGCGGAGACCCGCGATCGGCCAACCACGTAAAACGCACGCCGCAGCACCCAAAGCGCGAGCACGAACGGCAGCGAGATACCGAGCCCGATCAGCGCGAGTCCGAGCGGCGCGTCCCCGAACGCGACCATCACCCCGCCCAGCAGGCCGACCACCACGCCGACGGGGAGGGTCAGGCCGGCGTGGAAGAGCATGACCGCGCCGACATACCGGTCGTACTGCCCGCGATAGCGGGTGGCACCGAAGATCAGCAACGGCTCGGTGATCAGGGCCGTGTGTATCAGGCCAAGCAGCAACAGGGCCGAATACGCCACCGCGAAGCCGCCGTATCCGGCCGCTGTAAGCTCGCGCGCGGCAAACACACCGACCGCGAAGTTCCCCGCGGCGAACAGCAACTGGTCAACGACCGCGAACGATCCGGTCAACGCGCGGGGCGTACTCGCCCACCATCGAGCGCCAGTCGAAACACCCGCGCGCTCGCGGGAGACCAACTGCCATAGGCGCAGATGACTGCCGCGAACAGCCAGGCAAAGTCCGAGCGGTGTCGCACCGCGATGCCGGCGTTGGCAGTTCCGATCGCGAAGGTCGTCACCAGCACGAGAATCGTGCCCACCAGGAGCCATGCGTCCGCTGCCGGGCCTCCCGCGCGAATCCTGCGCACAGACATGAGCACCGCGGCGCAGCACAGCATGCCGGCGATAACGCCGTCCAACGCGCTCAAGAGCTGTGCGCCGCCGGCCGGTACCGTCGGCAGCGGCGTTATGAGGAACCGGACATCGAGGAGCGGCAGCGCCAGGATGAACCGTCCAAGTGACGTCGGCGACCCCCCTGCATAGCCGGTGGCGCCGTGTGCCTCCGACGCTTTGGTGCCTCGAATCTGGTTGATGTACGTCGGGTTGATGATCTGGGCTGGGTTGTTCGGCACTTTGGGAATCTGCTTGCCCACCGCAAGAAACCCGGCGACGATGGCCGTCACGAACACGAGGCTGATTGCGAGGCGCACGGTGCGGCCGGCCGGGAGTGTGAACCGCGCTCGTATGTCGTTGCTCCGCAGCGCCCACACCAGGGGAATCAGCACCGCCATACCGCCGAAGCCGATGTTGAGCCAGGTCGCCACGGCGGCACCAAGGATCGTGCGCCAGCCAAACGCATGGCTCCGGCCGCGCAGAAACCGCAGCAGCCCGTGGAGCCACAACGCAATCGCCCACATCAGAACGCATTCGCGCAGCGGAACCGCTGTGTAGAACAGTGATGTGGGATAGAACGCCGCGATCGCGACGGCCGCCCGCGCTCGGCGGCGACCGCCCAGCGACGCCGCGATCTGGTAGACGAGTCCAAGGAACGACAAGGTGAACGCGAGGTTGACCAGCAGCACAAAAACCGGAACCCGCCCACCGAAGATGTAGGGGATCGACAGCAGGCTCGAATATGCCTCCCGACCCACTTCGAAGACGAAATGCCCAGACAAGTCGAAGGTCGTGGCGAACTGAAACGCCCGCATCTCGTAGAAGACCGCATCAACGGTGGCGCCCGGCAGAGGCGGCCCGGTGACATCGTAAATTCCGATCACCAGCCGGGCGAGCGTCGCACCGATCATGATCGGCAAAATGAACGCGTCACCGGTCTTTCGCCATGCGTGCAGCGCGATCGCAACGCACAGCTCGACCAGCACCACGCCCGTGAGAAGTGCCGGCACCACTACCGGCGATCCTCACGACCGCGTCGCAACTTGCGAACAAACCGTGCCGACCGACGAGCTGCGTAGCTTGCCGTCACCGTAACGGTCTCCTCCCAGGCCTGACCCCGGGATCGCTGCGAAAGCGCCGCGTGTCGCGCCTGAACGCTCGCCAGCACCGACGCCGGAGGCAACGCTTCCGGGCACGCCGAGGGATCGAGGCTCTCCCACCGGTCGACCATCGACCACGCCTGCCCGAGCGTCACCTCAACTGCACGATCCAGGCCGTGCCGCTCCCCCAGGCGCAGAGCGTGCTGCACCAGCTGAGGGTCACGCGCGAGGTTGCTCACGTGCAACGCCTCGCCAAGGGTCATGCGGAAGTTTTCCCCCATGATGTGGGCCGCCTGGAGCACGAGTTCGGCCGGTCCCACAGGATGAAACGCGGCGCTCGTCGCAGAACCGTCCAGGCGACGGTCGGCGAACGACACGCCACACAGGTGCCGGTGGTCGAGCCTGCCCGAAGCGTCACGGAGAAGCCCGGTGTCGCGTTGGTATCCCCACATCACTCCGCCATACAGGTGCGCGGGCAGGAGGCCCGCATGTCTCGGCGGCAGCTTCAGTTTTCGGCGCTCCACGAGCGCCTGCTCGAACCGGTCTATCCCGGTGGGCATCTCCCATCCCGCGCCGGCGAATCGTTGCACCACCCGTGACCAGTCGCGCCACGGCACAAGGATGTCGACGTTCGAGTCGTGGTACTCGTAGCTGCGCACGAGCTTGAGCAGCACCGGCTCGTGTCCCAACGTCGTCATCACCGACGCCATGCGCTCGGCCGTCGCCCAGTAGCGGTCGCAGCCGATAGCCCGCAGCTCGTTCTTGTCAAGCCGTTCGGCATCCCATCCGGCCGACGAGAGCCGCGCCCGCAGAGCGTTGATGTCATCCCCGATCGCGACCAGATCGGCACTCGAGCCCACTACTGCGCACCTCGCCGCGAAAGCACCACGCATACCGTCTTGAGGAGGATGAAAATGTCGAGCGAGAGTGACCAGTTTTCGATGTAGAACATGTCGAGCTTGATCGCCTGTTCCGCCGAGATGTCGCTGCGACCGTGCACCTGCCACCATCCCGAGAGGCCGGCGGTGACTTCGTGCCTCGATGCCAGCAGTTCGAGATTGGCGTTGACCTGTTCGACCGGGAGCGGCCGGGGACCAACCAGGCTCATCTCACCGCGAAGCACGTTCACCAACTGGGGAAGCTCATCGATGCTGGCCAATCGAAGCAGCCGGCCAACCCTCGTGATCCGCGGATCCTCTTCGCCAAGCTTGAAAAACGCGGCGCTGCCATCGATACCGTGATCCTGGAGATACCGATCGGCGTCCACCCGCATCGTCCGAAACTTCATGACCGAGAACACACGACCGTGCTTGGTGACCCGCGATTGCCGGAACAACACCGGCCCTGGAGACGTCAGCCGGATCGCCGCCCCTGCCACCAGCATCACTGGCGCGGCGATCACCAGCGCGACGCCCGCCACCAGAATGTCGAAGCAGCGCTTGACCACCGCCTCGGGACGGTTCAAACGCACCGGACTCAGACACAGCGTCATCACCCCCGCCGTCGGTCGCGTGACCATCGGCGGAGAAAGCGCGGTCATGGTGTTGGTCGAAAACCGCATCTCAACCCCGCTGGCGCGGCCAATCCGCGTGATCTCTGAAACCTGTTCGATCGTGACGTCCGACGATGCGACGAACAGGCACTCGGCCCGGGTCGACCGGATGGCCGTCCTCAGCGTCGCAGCTGACGGCGCGGATCCGACCGGCGTGTACCTCGCGGTGCGCTCGAGCAACCCAGCCAGCCGCACCGACTCCTCGCCATCGCCAACGACCAGCGTGCGCAGCGACAATCGCCCCCGCCGACGACCGGCGGCGGCGTAGCGGCGCCACCCATAGCGGGTGGCGAGCGTCAGCACCAGCGCGATCGCCCACGCGGCCGCGACCCATTGGCGGGACATGTTGGATTTTGTCCAAAACGCGGCCACGGCGATCGCCCCGGTGCCCGCGGTGCAGCCGGTGATGATCCGACGAAATTCGTCCCACGCCTGGAGGTGCATGAGCCGGTACAGGCCGAGACTCTTGAACACCGCGAGCCAGACGAACGGCGCCGCGACTGAGGTCAACAGATAGCTGGCCCGAAGTGAGTCGGACGAGTAGCGAACGAAGTACGACACGAGCACCGCGAGCACGACGCACACCGCGTCACTCGTCGCCACCAGCCGCGAGAGCTGCCGGTACCCGTCGCGCGCGGATCCAGAGCCCCCGGGCGACGAGGGAACGAGCGTTGCTCCAATCGCGCGGGCGCGCCGAAGGCCGGCGGAGGCCTGACCGAGCTGCGTCACTCAGAGAGCCGATCGAACCACAAGGGGGCGTCGGTCGGGGCCGCACTCTCGACCACGGGGCGGCGGCGTCGAGGGGCCGGCCTGACGGCGTCCTCGTCCCCCGGATCCGCGCCGTAGCCATAGCCGTATCCGTATCCACCGGCGTGATCAGAGCCGGCAAACACAAACCCGAGAATGAGGGCGGGTGCATCGTCGAGCATGCGCCGGAACTCTCGAAGAAGCGATCGACGAACGAGGTTCGCACGGACCACAACCATCACCGCGTCGACCTTGCCCGCGAGGATCACAGCGTCGCTGACCGCAAGCATTGGTGGGCCGTCGAGAAGCACGACGTCGGCACGCATCGAAAGGTCCTCGAGCAGCCGCGACACCGCCTGCGATTCGAGCAGATCGCTGGGATTGGCATATCGACCGCCGGCGGGCAAGACGGAGAAGGTGGCTTCGCCCTCGAGGCTCCCGGCCTGTTCGGGAATTGTTCCAGCAGAGATCGTCACCAGTGCCTCGCTGACGTCGAGCCTTCCCGTGAGTACATCGCTGACCCCGGGTCGACCGGTGACGTCGAACGCCTGGTCGAGTACCGGCCGGCGGAGATCGAAGTCGGCCAAGATCACACGGCGTCCGGTTCGAGCAAATGCAATCGCGAGGTTCGCAGCGGTGGTGGATTTGCCTTCGCCCGCGGTCGCGCTGGTCACGAGCACCGTGGAGGCGTGGACATCCAGATTCGCGAAATCGAATGCGACCCGCAACTGACGGAACGTTTCGGCCGGCGAACCCGGGTCGTCGTCCATCACCGCCATGCGGCTCGGCGCTCGATGCGCTCGCGCCGGCGCGGGAATCCGCGCGAGAAGTCGAAGGCCGAGCGTCTGTGAAACCTCGTCGGCAGTCCGCACTCGGGTATCCAGCGCCTCGGCCAGCGCGATCAGGATCAGCCCGAACCCAAGCCCGGCGAACAAGCCCAGGAAGACGTTACGCAGCGGCTTGGGCTGAATCTGCGAGCCGCCAGACGCCGGTTTGGTGAAGAGCGCGCCACCGGTCTGGAGTGAGAGCAACGTTCGCAGGTTCTGATCCTGGCGGATCAAACGATCGAGTTCGGCCCGCTGACTCGCCTCAATCGCATGTGCTCGCTGGGCCGTGTTGAATCGGGCTTTCACCGCCGCGAGGTGTTTGTCCAACCCCGCAAGCGCCGCTTTGACACCGTTCGTATCGAGCGTACGCCGGTAGACGGTGAACGCCTTGGCATACGCGTTGACGAGCCGGACCGCGACGCCTGGGTCGGTATTCGTCACGGTGAACGCGAGGATGTCAGCGCCGCCATCGGCCGCAACGCTCGACGACGCCAGCAGGCGCGAAGGCGTGATGTGAACGTCGCTGTGCGCCAGCGCCAACCTGGCGACGGCCGCCGTGTGCGCGACCTGCGCTTGGGTGTCGTCATAGCGCGTCGCATCCTGCGACGAGGTGTGACCAGAGTTCTGCCCGGTATCGGTTTGGCTGAGCAGCACCTGCGCGGTCGCGGCGTACTGGCGGACTTCGCGCGAGGACACGAACCATGCACCGCCGACGAACACGACCACGGAGCACACCAGCAACCACTTCCGCAGTCGCAGGATGGAGAGGTAATCCACGAACGTGGATGGTTGCGAGCTCACTGTGAAACCTCCGCTTGATCGAGCCGCAATCGCGTGCCCCGTTGACGTTGACGCCCCACTTCCAAAACTCAGCAGTGCGCGTCGTTTCGAGGGGTAGTCACAACTGTAGAGCATACAAGAACAATGTCAACAGAACATTTCTACTGTGGACAAGTTACAATTTGTGATCGGCGGCGCCGAGACACACCCTCAGGCTGGCTGCGGGTGTGAAAACGCGGAGACGACGGAGCGGGATGCGGGCGAGAGGACTCGAACCTCCACGGCCAAGGCCACTGGATCCTAAATCCAGCGCGTCTACCAGTTCCGCCACGCCCGCAAGCGCCGCCGGAGCATACCCGCGGCCGGTCAGCGGCTGTAGGTGTACGCGGTCTTCAGGCCGAGCAGCTGGGGAACGGTCACGAGCTTGTACCCTCGGCTGAGCAGCGTCGGGATGATCGTGTTCAGGGCCGCGACCGTCTCTGACCTGTTGCCGCCGCCGTCGTGCATGATCGCGATCGCGCCGTTATGCGCATTTGCCAGCACGTTTCGCGCGATCGCGGCAGAGCCCGGCAGCGACCAGTCCCGCGGATCGATATCCCATTGGATCGTCAGCATCTTCATCGCCCGGATCGTGTTGACCACGCTGGCCGGCGCGACTCCATAGGGCACGCGCGCGATGCACGGGGTGTACCCGGTGGCGCGAATAATCGCCGCCCTTCCCCGCGCCATCTGGCTCTTGGTGTTGGCAGCCGTCAGCACCGGGTGGCTCCAGCTGTGATCGCCAATCGCGTTACCCGACGCCAGCACCGCCCGCGACGCCGCCGCGCGCGGCCCCACCTCGTCTCCGACTTCGAAGAACGTCGCGTGAACGCCGTAGCGATTCAGGGCCGCCAACACCGCGGACGTGTACGCCGAGGGACCGTCGTCGAACGTGAGCGCCATGGCGTGATTTCGCGAGGGCCCAAAGAACCGGTACGACTTGCCCTTGGGCACGCACCCGTTCGCGTGGAAGCGGTCGAAGCGCCACGTCGCAAACCCGTTCGTCGGCGCCTGGTCGCGGCAAGGCGTGGAGGCGGGGCAGGCGGCGGTGCCCCGCCACACCGTCGAGACCTGGAAATCGGCCTGCACGGGCGCCACGAGTCCAATCGAGGATCCAGAGAACGCCACCGTCATCTGCTCCTTGTTGAGCCGCGTCACGGTCGCGGGCACGAACCCCGCCTTGGGACCGCCGGGGTTGACCGGCGAGCGATAGAGCGCGCGTGCCCGGGTACTGGTGCCCGTGATGCACAGCTTCTGCCGCTGTTTGGGCCGTCCGCGAGGTCCGATTACGAGGCACGCCGTGCGCGCCGCCGAGCCGGCGCTCATGTCCACGAGCCGAAACGGTCGCGAGGTCTTGAACGCCCAGCGGACAGACCCGAGCGACTGGGTCAAATGGACGGTGCGGAGGTCGAGCGGGCCGGCGGTGTCGGCGGGATCGACGAGTGCCGTGGTCGGCGGTTTCGAGCTGGTGGCCACTGTCGCCGCGTTCGCCGCAATACCGGCGCGAGCGTGTACTGTCGCGGCGCCTAGCGCCAGCAACAGCCCGCAAAAAACGATCACTACCCCCCTCAGCACGGGCGGAGTGTAGCCCGCGGCACGGACGGGTTGTATTCTTCGGCGCACGTGGTGGCCGTAGCTCAGCTGGTGGTAGCCCCTGGTTGTGGTCCAGGAGGTCGTGGGTTCAAGTCCCACCGGTCACCCTTCTTGCGCTGAGACGAACGTTCAGGGCCCGTAGCTCAGGGGATAGAGCAGCAGACTTCGAATCTGCGTGTCGGCGGTTCGAATCCGTCCGGGCCCGTCGCTCCACGAGCATTACGCGCGCTCAGCGGACGGCGAACGTGCCTTCGGTCTCGTTTGTGCTGGTCGAGGACAACTGCTCCTGGCCGGCGCTGAAACGCCCGCGGTGCATTTGACCTGGCCCAGCCTGCCCGTCGGCGAACGAACTCTGGCGCATCCCACGTGGCAGCCGTTCCTGACCGCGGCTAAACCATCCGTGACGCGCGCTGACCGTGGTGTGTCTGCCACCCTTGCCCATCAACATCTCCAACCTCCTTATGAAAGTACATCGTACTACGGTGCATATCTGAGCGCCAGTGACGAACCGCTGACGGTGATCTTTCGATGAGCAGGGAATTGTGAGACAATTCCCGTAGCCGGGTGCCCCAATTTGGGGGGTGTGGCGCATCCCGGCTACCTGCAGGCTCGGGTGGCCGATCGGCTCCAGTTAGCGTTCCGGCCACCCGGCCTTCTGCAGTCAAGCGTCGATCAGTGCGAGCGCTTCGCCCAGCGCGGTGATCGAGCCTTCGGTGATCGGGTTCACGACCAGGATGGCCTCATCGGCTCCGCTCTCGGCGAGTTCCATGAGCGCGGCGGCCACCTCCGATGCCCCCGGGCCGATCGGGACGACGTTGTCCCGCGGCCGGGCGGTCGGGCCAGAGCCGAGCGAAACCGACAGACACCCACTGCTCCGCAGCGACGCCGGGTCGCGACCGATCCGCTCAGCGGCGTCCAGCACGTGCCGGCGGAGTTCTGCGAACTTTCGCGGCTGGTTCTCAAAGTCGTCGTACCACGTGTTCCACGCATCGACGTGCGGCAGGGTGATGCGCAACATCCGAGGCCCCGTCGATCCCACCATCAACCGAAGCTTCCGCGTCGGGGCGGGGTGAAGGACGAGATCGTCGGCCACCGCATACGTGCCCTCCAGCGTCACCCGCTCTCCGTCAACGAGCCCCCGGATGATCGTGAACGCCTCCTCGAACCTGCTGACCAGGCGGTCGGTCGGCAACCCGAACGCGCGGAACTCGGGCTCGTTCCAGCCGGCTCCCAGACCCAGTACGAACCGCCCGTCGCTGATCTCGTCGATGCCGGTCGCCATCTTCGCGATCAGTCCAGGCGGGTGAAATGCCGTGCATGCGACCAGCGGCCCAAGGTCGACGCGCTCGGTGACCGCCGCAAGACCGGCCAGCATCGTCCACATCTCCCACGGACCGCGCTCGGCCCCGCCGTCACCGCGGTAGAGCAGGTGGTCGCCGAGCCAGATCGAATCAAAGCCGACCGCTTCGGCGGCGCGCGCCATCCGCACCAGTTCGGGCCAACCGACGGGTCGCTCGGTCTCGGGCAGTTGGACTCCGACTCGCAGTGGACGCGGCACCGCCGAAGCCTAATCGACGCGCGCGGGCAAGAGCCTTCGCCGTACGTGCGAGCGCATCGGCTTCTCGTAGGCCGTGAAGACGGCTGCGCTACATGCCAACGTGACGGCGAATACGCCCGCCAGCACCACGATCGTGGCAACGCCCGACGTGAACAGTCCGAGATACACCGCTGCCCGAAAGACGAGCACGTGCAGGAGATAGAACGCGAACGAGATCTCGCCGAGGAACACCATTCGCGATCCCCGCATAGCCTGGGAGACACGACCGCGTTCGGCCGCAAAAACGAGGATGATGAAGCCGAAGAACGGCAGGTAGTAGCTGGCAAATCGAGTGAGCGGCGGAGCCGCAGAAGAGCACAGCACCGCCGCGGCCAGCAACGCCAGCGCGAGCACCTCGGCCGCCGTCCACCAGTCACGCGTCCCGCGCAGGGTGTCGCGGTGGCGGAGGAACAACAGGCCGCCACAGACGCCGACGACGAACTCGGCCAGCCGGATGGGCGGGAAGATATACATCTCCCAGTTCGACAACGCGGAGTTCGGAAGATGCAGCGCGAGCACCAACACCCACGCCCAGGCGGCGACTGCCACCGCGGCCAGCACGGCCGAGCGGCGGCGCACGAGCACGAGCATCACGAACGGGAACGAGAGGTAGAAGAAGGCTTCACACGAAAGGCTCCAGGCTGGGCCGTCGAAACCAAGCGCGGCCAGGTGGTTCGATCCGAAGGGATCGCGAATCGGCAGGAACGCCTGCGTGAGCGTCACCTGAGAGACGGCGGTGCCCACGCCGGCAAGCCCCGCCCTGCCCCACTGGCCGGCGAGCGCCAGCGCTGCGATCAGAAACGCGAGCAGATAGAGCGGATAGATACGCGCGACCCGCGATACATAAAACGTGCGCAGCGCCGGCCGCGACGTGCTCGTCAGGCGGTCGGCGTAGTTATACGCAAGAATAAATCCCGAAAGCACGAAGAAGAACGAGACTCCACTCCACCCCTCCCACAGGAGTCGATTGAGGCCGGTGTGCTGGGCCCGGCCCGGGGCGGCGGAGAAGTCCACGCAATGATGGAGAAAGACGGCGAGACAGGCAAAGAACCGAAACGACGTCAGTGCGCGCAGCTGCGGCCGCAAGACCGGCAGCGCGGTCCGTGGCACAGCCACGGGTATGGAGCGGACAGACACCGCTTTCGGGGACGGTGACGCCACCCCACCGGGAGATGGGGAACTGCGCACAATCACAGAGGATCGGAATCAGCCCGGATATTGAGCACCCCCCGGAGGGGTGAGAGCCAGGAGGTAGGGATTCGTGGTCAGGGTATGGACAATCTCGGCAGAGGCCGGAGTCGGCGGCCGCAAAATCGCGGACGCGCTGGCTGCCAGCCTGGGAATTCCGATGCTCGACCGCGCGGCCCTGCTCGAGCTCTCGGGCGAGGGCGGCAGCGTCGAGGATGTGGATAGCCGGCTTCATGGGCGATTGCAGACGCTCGGCCTTCAATACGCGGCGGTTTTTGGGGCAACCGAGGCACTCGACGAGCTGACGGCGCTCGAGCGGCTCTCACAGCGGGGCCGCGACGTGCTCAAACAGCTCGGCCACGAACGGTGCGTGATCTACGCCCATTCGGTCGCGGGGGCGCTCGAAGACCACGAGTCGGCGCTGCACCTGCGGCTGTGGGCGCCAGTCGAGTGGCGGATCGAGCACTATGCGCACGACCACGTCGTGAGCGTCGAGGACGCCCGCGACCGTGTCCATCAGCTCGACCGCCTGCAACGCGACCTGGCCACGCACCTGTTCGACCTCGACGTCGACGACCTGCGACGGTTCACGCTGGCAATCAACGCGAGTCGGGTGAGCGGCGATCACATTGTCGCCGCGGTGCTCGGCGCCGGCGGCGCCGCCCCCGCCGGATGACCGGGCCGCAGTTCGTGGCCTGGGTCACACCCGTACAAGGTGTTCCAGGCGGCAGTCTCGGCGGGACGGTTGGGGCATACTGAACGTCGTATCGATGAGCTACGACCCCCATCCCCAGCCGCCGCAGCGTCCGTCCAAACTTCTGGTCGGCGGAATCGTGTGGGGCTTGGTGGTGCTGATGTTCGTGATCGGCATTGTGTTCAAGTTTCACTAGCCACCGCTACCACGCATAAACTGGTGCGATGTTGAGGTGGCTCCTTCCAGTCGCGGTGGCGATCCTCGCTGGGATCGGATTACTCGTCGCCGCCGGGCAGGGCGCGTCGACGACCGTGAAGCCACTCACCGTGCCGGGGGCCTCAACCACCGGCGCCGTGCCCGCCAACGGACCGTGCAAGGGCGCCGACTCACCCCAGGGCGGGTACAAGCATGTGATCTGGATCGTGATGGGGACGCGCGATACCAACGATGTGATGAGCCCGACCAGCCTGGCCAGCAACACAAAGGCCTACGCCGCTGAATGCGGATTCGCCCAGCAGTACGTCAGTGCAGCGCATCCCGCGCTCCCCAACGTCCCCGCGATGCTTGCCGGCACGACGGCGGGAATCACCCGCAACAAGTGTGGCCCCTGCCCCACCGTCCCGATCAACCTCTTCAAGCAGGTTCCAAGCTGGAAAGTCTACGTTGGAGGTATGCACGGCAACTGCTCGTCGACTCCCAAGCCGAACTACGACCCGCGCACCAACCCCCCGACCTGGATCGGAGTGCCCGAGGCGACCTGTCGCAAGCAAGACGTGCCCATCGGCGGCCTTTCCAGCGGCGCCCTCACCGCTGATCTCGACAACAACACCCTCCCCCGGTTCTCGATGCTGGTACCGGGCCTCTGCCAGAGCATGACGTTCTCGAAGCCCTGCTCCGGCGGACATCCACAGATCTCGACGTTCGTGGCCCTCGGCGACCAGTGGCTCGGCCAGCGGCTTGGCCAGATCGTGCGAAGCCCGGCGTATCGATCGGGATCGACGGCCGTGTTCGTCACCTGGCAATCGGGGTCGGGCTTTCCGTTCAAGGCGGACTGCGTCGCCAAACGCGTCCCGCGGTCGTGCGGCGTCCCGATGATCGTCATCGCCCCGAGCGTCACCGCAGGGACGATCTCGGCGCTCAACCTGTCGCACTACTCGCTGCTGAAGACGAGCGAGAGCTTGTTCGGCGTCAAGCACCTGGGCGAGGCCGCCAAGGCACGCACGCGCGACATGCAAGTGCCGTTCGGCTTGTGAGGCGCTGGACAATCGTTGTGGTTGCAGTGGCGGCCATGGTGCTTGCCCTGCTCGCAGCGGTGTGGGCCATCCACAACCGCGGCCGGACATACCCGAACGCCTCCCACCAGCTGCCGATCGTGCATCTCGCCCTGCCTGCGGCCGAGCCTGGCTTGACGGCGCCCACGGTGACGACCGACGGCACGCGGTTCGTGAAGGGCGGAAAGCCGACCGTGCTCCAGGGCTATGACCTGAGCGTCACCGGCCAGTCGGTGTACAAGAACGCCGCCGAGCTCAACGCCAACTTCGCGCGGATCACCATCGCCTGGAGTCAGGTCGAGCCGACAAAGCCCACCGGCGATCCCAGCCATCTCGTCCACCACTGGGACTCGGCGCTTTTGACCGAACTCGACCAGGAGGTCGCCGGGCTCGGAGCCCAGGGCATCCAGGTACTGATCGATTTCCACCAGTTCCACTGGTCGCCCTACTATGCGCAGCTCGAATGCAAGACGGGCGTGGCCGCGTGCCACGCGACCGGCGTGCCGACGTGGTTCTATGCGGGCCGCTATCCCCAGACCAAGGAGGGCGAGTCCGCCGCCAAGGCCGACTTCTGGGACTCCGAGCGAAAGACGTCGCTCTTCTACTACGCCGCGTTCGCCGAGATGATGGCGCGACGCTACGGACACGACCCAAACGTCATCGGCTACGAGATCTTCAACGAGCCCCACCCCGGGCACCTGCCCGACAGTACCTCCACCACCAACGCCATCCTGGCCTGGCAGGCCCAGATCTACAAGGTGATGCACGCGGTCGATCCCCAGCGGACAATGTTCGTGATGTGTCGCGGCGGCGCTGAGGGGGTGGGTACGGCCGACCTCGACCAGTTCGGCGCCGACCCGAAAATCGCGCTGGACTTCCACGACTACTACAACGGCGCCCCCGGTACCGGGTTCGACGATGCCGGCGACAACTGGGTGCCGTCGTGGAGTGCGACCCACAACCAGGATCTCGATCCCCTCAAGGGCTATCAGGGCACCCAGGCAGCCCAAAACGCGGTGCTTCAGGTGCCGATCGACGCGTCCAGGAAAGCCGGCATACCGCTGCTCGTGGGCGAATGGGGAATCCACAAGGACGACCCCCACGCCGACGTCTACACGTCACAGATGCTCGCGGCGTTCGCACAGAACGACCTGTCGTGGGCGCGCTGGGTGCTCGCCCCGGGGCATGGATTCAACCTGCTCGACCCGATCCGTCCGCACGCGCCCAGCTCCCAGGCGATGCAGGTCGCCAACGGGATCACGCACTCCTAGGAACGCGTTCGGCGTCCCATCCGCGGGCCGAGTGACTCCCACAGCAGTGGCAGCTCCATCCGTCGGCGAAACCGAAACAACAGCGCGGCGTAGACAAGGCTCGCCACCACCATGTAGCCAAGGAAGGCCGGGACAGTTGCCCCGGCGGTGAGCCGAACCGCTGCCCCGAACACACCGAAGCAGAGGATTGCAGACGCCGCCACCGCCGGAAAGCCACGGCCGAACGGATCCACCTTGAGAAAGGCACGCACCTCGAGCAGCGGTGCGATGTTGTTGAAGAGGATGGCGGCTGCCCATGCGATCGCAGCGCCGGTGATGCCGATCTTCGGGATCAGGACGAGGCTGATCGCGACGTTCAGGATCAGCGCGACCACGACATTGAAGAGGTTCCAGGTACTGCGACCGCCCATCAGCAACACCACGTCGACGGGCCCGATGCCGGTCGCTACCAGCATCGCCACTGCCAACACCGCCAGCGCGGTTGCACCGCCGGCGAAATGATGACCAAAGACGCGCAGGAGCACCGGCGCGAACAGCGCCAACGCGAAATACATCGGCCAGGCGAGCATCATCAACCAGCTGGTCGCCACCTGATAGACGTCCTTCGCGCGCGTCTGCAAATTCCCGGTCATGAGTTCGGAGAGCTTCGGAGCGATCACCTGGATGATCGCCATGTTGACCACGCTGCCGGCCACGAGATACCGCGTCGAGGCCGTGTACACGGACGCCGAGCCCGCTCCCATCAGCGAGCCGATCATCAGCGTTCCGACCCAGAGAATCGTGACCTGGAACACGCCCGTAAGCCCACGCGGAGCGGTGAACGCCCAGAACTCCTTGAACAGCGGCCAGGTCGGGGTCTGGCGCACCCGTGGACGCCCTGCCCGCGACTCGATGCCCCGGACAAGATCCATCAGCCAGAGCATTCCGATCAGCAGGCCGATCGCAAGGGGAATGCACCAGGCCGCTGCAATCGCCGACGGCCGGCCCGAAACCACGAGGACTGCGGCCACCAGCAGGAGCTGGAGCCCCGATTTCCCGATGCGGTCGATCAACGCGTTTGGGACCATGGTGCCGAATCCCCGCGTGGCCGCGATCGCGACCGTGTAGGCGCACGAGATCGGCAGGAAGATCGCCATCACGCGGATGTAGCTGGCGACCTGGTCGGCGTTGGCTTTGCGGTGATTGGTGAAGAACTCAGCCAGCGGCTGGGCAAAAACGAATACCGCCACCGCAAACAGCATTCCCGAGATCAGCGCCGGGTAGATGCCGACACCGAGGCTCGCCCGCACGTCGGCAATGCGCCCGCGGACGCGGTAGCGGGGGATCATTCGGGTCAGACCGGTGTCGGCGCCAAGTTCGCACGTGTTCGAAAGGATCAGAAAGAGGGCGATCGCTTCGAAGAACGCACCCGACTCTCCCTTGCGGAGCACCTGCGCCACGGCGACCACCAGCAAGAACTGGAAGACGCCGTTGGCAAGCGCGCCAACGAGGTTGATCGCTCCGCCGCGGGCGACCATCTTGAGGTCAGACGACCGCTCAGATGCAGCTTTGTCTTTGTCGACGACGGCGATCAGACACCCTCCGCACCGGTCGACCACCCGAAGTCCTCGCCGAGGAACTCGTATAACCGGCGGTTGGGTTCGGCGAACGCCGCGGCCAGCCGCTCACGCGTGTCGGGCTTCATATCGGCGTACGGGCGGGCGTTGTACTTGCGGTAGGAGTCCTGCAGCACCGGCTCGAGGCCGAGGAACTGAAACACGGCGCGCATGCCGGACGCCGGGTCGGCCGAGAACCGCTCGGTCTGGAGCACCAGCGTCCGTTCGGCAGGAACGTGTTGCCGCCAGGCCTTCAACTGGTCGAGGTACATGCCGCGACCGACGTAGGCGTGGTGCTGGTGGCTGTAGCTCTGATATCCGGGGTGCCTCACGATCCGCTCCTCTTCCCCGCTCAGCCGCTCCGGCTCGAGTTCGAGCGCTTGCTCGAACGTCTCGGCGTCTTCAAATCCCCGAGCGTACTCCTGTTTGTACGACGAGTACGCCCGCTCGACCGGATCGCGCAGGATCGCAATCACCCGAACCTCGGGGAGTGCGGTCGCGACTCGGGCCGGCACCAGAGGGTGAAAAAGGTAGTACGGCGACCCCTCGCCTGAGATGTGACCATCGTCTCGTGCAAGTGGAAAGTGCGCGCGATACCAGTTCAAGCTCTTTTCAGGCTCCCTGTCGAAGTAGTGCACTCCTTTCGACGGAGTTGCACTCTCGACCTGCGGGTGAGCGACGAGGTGGCGGTAAAGCGAGGTGGTGCCGCCTCGTTGAGTGCCGATCACCAGAAAGCCCGGAAGCTGCCTGCGCGACGCCGTCACTCTGCGCGGCGAGAGCACTACCGCCTTTCCCAGCCGAGCGATCGGAGCCGGGATTCGGGAGTAGTTGTCGTTGGCCGCACCGCGTTCTCGTGCCATCAGCGTTGCTCCACCTTCTCGAGCACAGGAATCTCCGACACCGGAGTCATGCGACCCGGGGCGCTCATGCTGTAGCCGAATCGACCCACCCGCTCCTCGAACCGCTTGACCGCTCGATCGGTGTCGAACCGTTTGGCCGCGTTCCAGCCGCGGTTCGCCGTCCAGCGCCGGAAATACGACTCATTGACGTCTGGTCGGATGGTGAGATTCGCAGGTACCCGGTCGAGGCCGACGTAGTCCAGTGCGCGCGCGAGCTGACCGTCGGGGTCGGCGACAAACTCCTCGTAGCGGACGACCAGCAGACCGGGAAGATGCTGCGCGTCTGCGATCAGCAACTCGTGGCACACGAGCCAGTGCTCGATCAGCGACGTGTACGAGCTCCAGCTCCATTTTTGGGTTGCACATGCGACCGCGATCGGATGGCGCATCACCACGATCTGGCGCGCTTCGGGATAGAGCGCCTGCAAGAAGCGGGTGCGGATCAGATTCGGAGGCGACTTCTCGACCAGCACCGGTTTGGACATGTCCCAGTGCGCTGACCACTCGGCGTCGAGGCGACCACGGCTTGCGTCTGACACAAGCGGTGAGTGTTCGGTCAGATGGGCCGACTCGTCGTAGCCGAACTTTCCCGGCCCGCCGAACACCGAGCCGGGCGGGTACACCGATTGCAGGTGCTGGCCCTCGTCCTCGGTCGCGCCGGTATCGATGAAGCCGCTGGCGTCGGGATGCTGCGCCAAGCACCGCGCAAACAGCGTGGTGCCGCTGCGGTGCAATCCTCCGACAAACACGTGTCGGTGCTCGGTCATGCCTGCCCCACCCTGCTCACACCGATAGTGGCTGGGGTTCCTGGGCGGGCCGGCGACGCGACGGCAGTCTGAACCGCGGCCGTGGCAACTCGTCGTCGGCGATTGCGCGATAGCAAATCGCCGCGGCGACCATGATCAGTGGCATGCGTTCGGTAAGTTCGTAGTAGGGCGACTGGATCATCGCTATCAGGATCACGATGTGCGCCCAGAATGCGTCGGGATTGCGGAACCGCGCCGACCGGAAAAGCGTGTATGCAAACCAGATGAAGAACATCCCGACTCCCGGGATGCCGTGCGAGTACACGAGCAGGAACACCTCGGACTCAGTGCCGATCGAACTCTGCCCGGCAACCGTGTTTGCCGTGGGAGCGCCATAGCCCAGGACCGGGTGGGCGAGCACCTGCTGGGTTGCCGCCTGGTCGCGCTGTAGCCGCCCGGTGTCTCCGGTCTTGTGACTGAACCGGCTGGTGGCCAGCCCGCCCAGCGGCGTGGCAACAAGGAGCACGACAATGCAGATGGTGGCGCCAACGATGCCGCGCACCAACCGGAAGTCGCGATTGGCGCTGAGCCGTACCGCGGCGTACATGATGCCGACGCCGAGCGAGAGCCACAGACCACGGTTGAGCGAGAACACGACCGGCACGATCGCCGCGAACATGCTGAACGCGAGGATGTTTCGCCACGCCTTGTTACGCGTCGTGGTGAGCGATGCAATCGCAAACGGCGTCAGGATCGCAAACGCCGAGCCCCACGCGTTGGTGTAGGCGAAAAACGTCTCGGGCCGGCCGATCGGGAATCCCAGGAAGTGCTGAACCTCGGCGAACTGCAGGTGGACATGCGAGTACACGTACTGGTTGTGCACGACCGATGACGGCAGCACCATCTCGGCAAAGCTCTTGATCTGCGTGTTGGGGGCGATCACTCCAAACCAGCCGCCGATCACCACGATCACCCAGTAGAAGCCAAGCGCATTGGTGATTGAGCGGGTCGGGAGTCGGCGGCGCGGGATGTTGTAGATGAACAGGAAGAGAATCGCGCCACAGATGAAGAACGAGAGCCGCCAGCTCCACGCCAGCAGTCGCTGGCCACCGTGGACTTCGAATCCCGAGGCGATCATCCACCCGACCATCAGCATGTAGAGCCCGAATCGCCGCGGGGCCAGCACTTTCCAGCGGCCCAGCACCATCGAGCCGAGCAGCGGCAGAACGATGATCGGCCACATGAACATCGAGAACCCGAGCAGCCACCACAGTGGCAACAGGCCAAAGAGTGCGTACGCCTGCCAACCGCGTGGCAGCGTGTGCCCCGACGGCGCGAGTTCGTTGACGTGGTTGGCGGGGAGCGAGCTCATCGCGCTTCGGACTCGCTGGGGCGCAGGTAGCCGTAGGTCAGAAGCAGCGGCCACGTGACCGCGGTCACCGCACGCCGGGTCGGGCGCGCCATGCCGTTCCGCCAGGCGTCGTCGACGCGCACGCGCTGGCGCCCGTGGGCAAACCGCATCGGGTTACCTCGAATCGAGTGCTGGGCCAGGACCTCGACCTCACCATCTTCGAGCTGGCCCAGGGCCTCGCTCGGGACATCGAACTCGAGCGTACCGAGCGCTCGCTCGACCTCGGCCCGCGGATTACTTGCCAGCGACTCGTATCGCATCCTGGCCGTCGGTGTGCGAAACCGTCGCAGCACCTCGAAGGCGAGGTTGCATTCCATCCAGCGGATGCCCGCCGAAACCGGGCTGAACTCCTCGAAGTGGGCCTCGTCGGTGGTGACCTCCGGGCGCACGACTTTCTTCATCCACGAAAACACGACGCCGCGGCTGTCACGGATGAGGTGAACGACTCGCAGATCGAGGTCGGAGCGCCGCAGGAAGTACGCGTACGGCGGATTCTTGGTGGAGTCGACGACCACGCCGGCGTCGGCCACCGCGGCGATCGCCGAGTACAGGTTGCGGGTGATGTCGGCGTAGCGCTGGAGTCTTTGGGCGTGTGCGGGAAACAGCTTCGGCGCCGCCAAAAGCGGAATCCGCCGGTGGCGAAGGACGCCGTCCTCGAGCGCGAGCACCTCGTCCACATCGATGTTGTCCCAACCCCCGAAGGCTTCCTCACCGACCGCCGTCCAAAACGGGCACTGGTCGAAGGGCTCGCCGCATCCACACAGCTCGTTTCCCTGGACGCCCGCCTGCCACACGTAGCGCAGCTCGCCGACTGCCACCATGTTGGGCAGCCGCCCAAGCATGTGAGCAAGCAGCGTCGAACCGCTTCGGCCCCAGCCGCCGACGTACAGGACTTGCGGTGAGGTCATGCCTCGCGCCCTGGCGCCAGCGCCTCGACGTGGTCGACTGCCTTCTTGCGCGGCTGGAACAGCCCCTCGACGAGTTCTTCGAACCTGGCGGTGGTCACGGCCGGATCGGCATCAGACACGGTTCGCGGAGGCATCACGTCACCCTTCAGCACGACCTCGATGTGTGCACGAAACTCGTCCTCGGTGGTTGCCAGGAGAATCGCGCCGTCGGCGGCGATTCGTTTGCAGAACGCGACCTGGTGATCATCGACATGCTCGCCGAGTGCGGATGAGCGGGGCATCACGATTGGCATCTTTCCCAGCGTTGCGGCCAGCATGATGGTGCCGGGCCCGCCGTGGCAGATGACCACCCGAGCATCGCGAACAAGCGACTCCATATCCTCGTAGCCGAGGTAGGGGCTGTGCTCGGCGCTCTTTGGCGTCTTGGACGTGCCGGTCTGCATCACGCAGCGGGCTCGCTGGCCGCCGTCGAGCGAAAGCCAGGCGTCGATCCAATCGGTCATGCGGTCGAACGGGTGCACGTCGGTGCCGACGGTCGCAAAGATCAGAGGTAGGTCGGTCATCTACTCCTTGCCGCTTTCTAGAACAGTCTGCCGATCAGCTGAGCGCCCGGATAGAACTGCTTCTGCTCCTCCCACTGCACCAGAAACAGTGAGCTCAGCGGACGGCACATCCGCCCCGTGAGCGTCGGCGAGTCGATCCGGTCATACACCTCGAGGTACACGGTCTTTATCCCAAGCATGCGGCCCACGAGGAAAAATGGGAAGGCCACACCGGCGCCGTCTGACACGATCACATCAGGGCGGCGCCTTCGCAGTTCACGGGCCGCAAGGCGCATGTTGCGCAGCGTGTTGGGAAGGTTTCGCGTGGTCGGGTAGTGCGCCCATACGACGTCCTCACGTGCGAGCAGCGACTCGGAGTCGGGCAGCTCGAACGTCACCCAAAACCGATCGTGCTTCTCCCACCAAGGCTTGAGCCGGTGGAGCTGCGTCAGGTGACCGCCAGACGAGCACACCAGCGCAACCTTCACAGCACGCCGATCTCGCGCGGGTCGCGAGGATCCCGTTCCTCGTTCGGCCACGGTGTCTGCGTGGCCGGGGCACCAGCGCCCCGATACGCACCGCCGTACTCGTTGCGACCGTCGGCCGACGCGCCGGTGAAGATGAACGCGAGGCCGGGGGCCGGGCAGTTGTCGAGCGCCCGGCGAAGTGCGACCACCGCGGAGCGGCTGTCGCGGCCGGCGCGGGTGACAACCACCACTCCGTCGACCTTGGTCGCGAGCACCATGGCGTCGCTTACCGGCAAAATCGCCGGGGCGTCGACCAGCACGATGTCGGCGCGACCGGCCAACGCTCGCAGCAGCTCGCCCGCAGCACGGGTGTCGAGCAGCTCGGCGGCGTCGTACGGTGCGCGTCCGGCGGGGACGATCTCGAGGATGCCATCGACCGGCGCCCGGCCGTTGCCACCGCCTTCGATGCCGACCCGGCGGACATCCACCGCGGTCAGCACATCGGCGAGCTTGGCGGTACCGCTGAGGACATCGGCGAGGCCGGCGGGTGCATGCAGGCCGAACTGATCGGCCTGGGCAGGATCGCGCAGGTTGGCGTCGACCAGCACCACGTGCTTACCCGCTCGCGCCAGGACGAGCGCCAGGTTGGCGACGGTCGGCGAGGTGCCGTCCTTCTCGGCTGCGGAGGTGAACATGATTATCCGCGCACCGGTGGCGTTCAGCGCGCCGGTGAAGTTGAGCTTGGCGATGCGGTAGGCCTCGGTCGACGGCACCAACGCCGGTACCGAGTCGGCCAGCATCACGAGCTCACCGTTGGCCTGACGCGGAGGCGAGGGGATCTGGGCCAGCAGCGGCAGTCGCAGGCGCCGGCCGATCTCGTCTGCCGAGCGTACGCGGGTGTCGAGCACGTCCTGCAGGAAGGCCAGCATGATCCCGAACACGAAGCCGATGAAGGCGCCGATCGCGATCGTGCGGGTTGCCTTGGGCTGGGTCTGGACCGGTGTGCTGCCTGGATGCGGCACGGTCGGACGTGAGCTGCGGTCGGAACCGTGGTGTTCTCGATCTCCTTGATCTTCTGGGCTTGTAGAGGAGTCTCGTTGGTCTTCCACTGATCGATCTGGTCTGCTGCGGCGTGGTGGTCGGAGCGTTCTGCGAGCTTGAACTTGACAGTCGTTCAGACTCTTGATCTGCGCGCCTGAAGGTCCGGATTCAGGCGTGTGTGCAGCGAGATAGATCGGGAACTGGGAGCTGTAGGCGTCCGCGAGATTCTGCGCGTTGAGCGCGGTCGCATTGCTCACCGTGAAGTTGCAGGCCGTTACCGGCTGGAATCGCGGCGACGGTCGTGTCTTTTTGAAGCTGGGAGGCCGTGAGACCCGCGATCGGCGGCTTCAGGCTGTGCGAGTACCTGCTCGGCGAACACCGTCGATTCGGCCAGACGGCGCGTAGGTAATACCCCAGTCACTCGCAACACCCTTGGTCGAACTACCAGAGGCAGTGGGACTAGGGATGTAGAGCACCGACGAGGTCGAGGCATACAGCTTCTGCTGATGCATCGAGTACAGGAATCCAGCGACGCCAAAAAGGATCGTCACGAGGATGACGATCCACTTGCGTCGCCAGATGACGCCGAAGTAATCGCCCAAAGACACCGTCTCGAATGAACTGTTGTCCACGTGCCGTCCTTCCAGATATTGGGCGGCCCTGCCCAGGTCGCACTGCCACGTGACTACGCCGGGGCTCGGTCGACTCAGTGCCGCCTAAGGGCGCCCGTCCAGGCGACGCGCCTTTGTTCACCAATGGTACCCCTGACGCCGGTCGCGTCAAGGCAAGCATGCCCCCGAATGCATTGAATACACGTTAAGCGTTACTGCTGTACGTTGCGGCAGTGAGAGACGCAGGTGGGTGTTTCCGTGGGCTGGTGGCCGAGTCGCCTCGAGTGCATGCCGGGTTCGGGCCGGCCCCGGCGGGCTTTCGCGTGGTCTCGGAGCTGATCCCCCTCCCCACCGCGAATCGCATCCATCTGCTCGTGCCCGCCCGTTCGCGCTCCGCCGCAAGCGCCGCGTTGCGGCAGTTCGTGACCGGCTCCGGGCGCAAGGCCAAGCTGATGACCGCGGTGGCCGTAGCCGGCTCACAGACGGGGATCGCGGCTGCACTCCAGCGAAAGCGAGCGATCCTCGCAGTCGCCGACGACGCGTCGGATCACGAAGTCGAGAGCCTGGTGCTCACCAGCCACCTCGCACGGATCTTCGACACCGATTCCGTGGAGCTGGCCGTGCGCGTTGGCGCCGACCGACCCAACGGCAAGCCGGTCGTCCAGGTGATGACGGCCGAAGGCGAAGCGCTCGGGTTCGGCAAGATCGGGTGGAACGCGCTCACGCGTCCAATGGTGTCGCGTGAGGCCGAGGTGCTCTCGCAGCTCACGCAGGCGCCGCCAGACACGTTCGACGCACCCGCGATCGTGCATGCCGGCCCCTGGCAGGGATTCGAGCTGATGGTGGTACGGCCGGCGATCACCGACGGGGCGGTTTCAGGCGCGGCTCCGCCGATGGACGCCGCCCGCGAGGTCACCACCATCGGAGGGCTCGAGCACGCAGCGCTCGCCGCCTCACCCTGGTGGCGATCGGTTTCCCAGCGGCTCGAAGCAGTCGAACATCCCGGCTTGGCATCGTCGATCGCTGCCATCGGGGAGCGGCATGGCTCGACCGAACTGACCTTTGGTGGTTGCCACGGCGATTGGACACCGTGGAACATGGGCCGCCGCAGCGGCCGACTGATCGTGTGGGATTGGGAGCGATTTCACACCGGCGTCCCCGTGGGCATCGACCTCGCCCATTTTGCGTTCATGGTCGCTCTGCGACAGCGAAACCAGTCACCGGACGAAGCCCAGGCCCACGTGCTCGAATCGCTGCCCGCCCGACTCGAGGAACTCAACGTCTCCGGGAGCCTGGCACCGCTCGTGCTCCGGCTCCACCACGTCGAGATGGCGCTGCGGTTCGCCGAGGCGCGGGCTCAGGGCGTGACCACGCGCCACGACCTGTTCGCCGAGCGGCTCGCGGTGCTGGTCACCGAATGAGTCGCCAGTCTCCTTGCCCGCCGGGCGAACGCGAGTAGCATGGGTAGAGCGGAATGAACGTTTCCATCTCCAGCCTTCAGTCGCTTTTGCCGATCTTCACGGTCGTTGCCGTGTCGATCTTCATCGGCATCGTGCTCGCTCGCGGGGATGACGCAACGGCTCGCCGCCGCAGATCCGAGCGCTGACCTCGGTGACCAAACCGGTGCGGGTACGCTTGTGCCGCCCGGGGGCGTAGCTCAGGGGACAGAGCGACGGACTTCTAATCCGTTGGTCGCAGGTTCGAATCCTGCCGCCCCCATGTGTTCTTGGCCACCACCGGCACCCTCCGATCAGGCGGACGGGTCGGGCAGGAGCTCCCGTACCTCTTGGGCACAGCGGCAGGCGACGGCGATCTTTGCAGCCCACTCCAGCGCCTCTCCGCGCGTCGGCACATCGACGACCGCGAACCCGCCGATAACCTCCTTGGTCTCGGGGTACGGGCCGTCGGTGACCGTCCCATCGGTGGCAACGACGCTGGCTCTCTGGCTTTCCAGCCCGCTGGAGAAAACCCATACCCCGGCGGCCTTGGCCTCCTCTCTCACCACGCGCACGGCCTTGGCCACATCTGGCAGATCTTCCTCGGCGAAGGTCATCCAGCCGTCATCGAACGAGATCAGGTACCGCGGCATCCCATTCCTCCTTGTCGCGGCGGCCTGCTGCGGCCGCCTCTCCCCTGTTGTACGAACGCCTCGCCCCGGATTCGACACTTTTGCCGGAAGTTACGAACGTGGGTCGTGGTGATGATGGCCGAGGGCGCCTTCAACCGGGCGCGCCATTGAGCGAGCTTACCCGGTCAGGTCGGCTCGCCACCGGGGCCGCCCACCCGGGCGCGAAACACGTGGTACGTCCACCCTTGGTAGATGATCACAAGTGGGACGAAGAT
Organism: uncultured Actinomycetes bacterium; assembly: GCA_963708725.1. Lineage (GTDB taxonomy): Bacteria > Actinomycetota > Thermoleophilia > Gaiellales > JAICJC01 > CAVPTL01. Next base: position 114,768 of record CAVPTL010000010.1, read on the forward strand.
CAGCGCGACGACCGACATGACAGCGAGCGTGTAATGGGCCGAGGCAGAGCCGCTCACCGTGAGGCTGTAGCTGAAGTCGGTGCTCGACACCATCACTCGGGGAAAGAGGCTCGTGAATAGCGTGGCAACGATGGCGATCGTCCCCAGGCCGGTCATCGCGAACGCGGCGATCTGGCGCCGACGGCGGACGAGCACCGCGGCCAGCACGAGCGCGACGATCCCGATGGCGGCGGGCAGCGCCGGTGGGAAGACGTTGCGGTCATTGCGGTCGACCGCGACCTTGACCGTCCAGATCAGGAAAGCAGTGCCGAGCACCGCCGCGAGCACCGAGAGCCGCCGAGAGGCCTCCCCGGCTCGGGCGAGCAGACCGCGCTGGGTGCGGAGCGTGAGGAAGGTCGCGCCGTGGAAGGCAAAGATCACCACGACGGTGACGCCGGCAAACAGGGTATAGGCGTTGAACAGATCCCAGAACGACCCCGAGAAATCGCCGCTCGAGTTGATCGGGGTGCCGTACAACAGATTCGCGAATCCCACGCCCCAGATCAGCGAAGCGCCGAAGCTGCCCACCGCGTTTGCCCACAACCACACACCCCGCCAGCGGGGGCTGGTGCTCTTGCTGCGCCATTCGAACGAGATCACGCGGATCATGAGGAAGAAGAGCAGTGCCAAAAGCGCGAGATAGAGACCCGAAAACATGGTCGCATACCAGGCCGGGAAGGCGGCGAACGTCGCACCGCCCGCGGTGACGAGCCACACCTCGTTTCCATCCCACACCGGGCCGATCGACTCGAACATGGCGCTGCGCTCATCGTCGTCGCGGGGCAGGATCGGCAGCAACATCCCGACACCGAAGTCGAAGCCCTCCAGCAGGAAATAGCCCGACCACAGCACCACGATCAGCACGAACCAGACGTTCGGGAGGTCCATCAGTACCCCATCGCCGTCTCGGCCGAGGCGGTGCCACCGGCTGGGTCGGAGTGATCGAACGGGTCACGGCCGGCGTAGCGGCGCATCAGCCACACGTCCAGCACCAGCAGCACGACGTAGAGACTGACGAAGACGGCGAGGCTGATCACAAGCCAGGTGGTGCTGACCGCCGGGGAGTTGGCGTCGGCGGTCTTCAGCAGACCCTGGACGATCCACGGCTGGCGGCCGATCTCGGTCAGACACCAGCCGAAAATGCACGCAACGAACGGCAGGGCGGTCGTGACCACACCGAGCCAGAGAAACCATTTGAGGCGTTCGAGCCGCCGCTTCCAGAAGAGGAAGGCGCCGAGCACCGCGACCAGGGCCACGATCGAGCCGGCGTAGGCCATCCCGCGCATGCTCCAGTAGATCGCCTCGATCGGCGGCAGATAGTTACCCCTGCCGTACTGGGCTTCGTACTGGTTGTTGAGTTCAGTCAGCCCGGTGACCTTGCCGTTGAACGAGCCCGTGGAAAGGTAGGACAGGAGCCCGGGGACTTCGATCGAGAAGCTCGGCGTCTGGTCACTCTGGGTGAAGCCGCCAACCTGGAACAACGAGAAAGCACACTTCTCGCAATCGTCCCACTGAGCTTCGGCAGCCGAGATCTTCATCGGCTGGAGTTCGGTCACCAGGATCCCGAAGTGGCTTCCAAACCACATGTTGAAACACGCCACGGGCACCAGGAAGATCAACGCCACCTTCGCGGCGGGCCGGAAGAACTCCACGTTTCGGCCGCGGGCGAAGTGCCAGCAACACACCCCGAACACGAGCGCGGCGCCACAGGTCAACCCCGCCAGCATCGTGTGGAGAAACGCGTAGTAGGCCCAGCGGCTGGAGAGCAGCGACCAAACGCTGGTCAGCTGTGCCTGGCCGTTGACGATCTTGTAGCCGACCGGATCCTGCATGAACGAGTTGGCCACCAGGATGAAGTAGGCAGAGAGCCAGGTACCGGCGACCGCGATCCAGAGCGTCGCCAGGTGTAGGCGAGGTGACAGCCGATCCCAGCCAAAGATCCAGAGGCCGAGGAACGTCGACTCCAGGAAGAACGCGGCCAGCCCTTCGATCGCAAGCGGCGCCCCGAACACGTTGCCGACGAACTTCGAATACACCGACCAGTTCATCCCGAACTGGAACTCCTGGACGAGGCCGGTGGCGACCCCGATCGCGAAGTTGATCAAAAACAGCGTGCCAAAGAAGTGCGTCAGTTTCAGCCAGGCTTCATCTCGTGTCCGAAGCCACAGGGTTTGAAAAACGGCAACGATCGGCCCGAGGCCGAGAGTCAGCGGGACGAACAGGAAGTGGTAGATCGAGGTCGTCGCGAATTGCGCTCGCGCGAGATCGACAGTGGTGGCGGACAAAAGCATTGTTGGTCCGCGAGTCTTGCACAGAATCACCGGAGGCGACCGGTGTTCGCCGGGTGAATCACCCGGGTGATTCACCCGGCGGGGTCTCGAAGTGCGGCCGGCGACTGCCATGCTTCAGCGGCGCAGCGAGGTGCGAAGTGAGGGCGAATTGTGGTGGTGGGCCCGGTCGTCGAAACGTCAAATTCTGAGGCGAGGTCCATGAACCGATGCCGTTATGAGGTTGTGGTCGAGGGAGAACTCGGGCGGCGATACGCCGCAACGTTCGACCCGATGCACCTTGAGGTACGTGACGGCCAGACCGCGATTGTCGGCGATGTGCGAGACCAGGCCGAGCTGTGGGGGCTACTGGACAGCGTCGCGGCGCTCGGTCTCTCGCTGATCAGCGTCACCCCAAAGGGCTAGCCGGCCGAGAGTCGATCAGCCCGAGCGCGTGTCCTTTCTGGATCGCCTCCTGCCTCGAGTGCGCCCCGAGTTTGGCGTACAGGCGTCGTGAGTGGGTCTTGACGGTGTTGAGCGAGAGGAACAGTTCCTCGCCGATCTCACGCTGGGAAAGGTCACTCTCCAGGAGCCGCAGGATCGAAAGCTCGGCCTCGCTGGGAGCCTCGTACACGTGTGGGGTCTGGCGTCGAACCGCTTCCAACCCGGCTTCGACCTCGGCCATCATGCCACGAAGCCGACCCGCGTCAGTGAAGGCCGTCAGCTGCTCACGCGCCAATGCGAGATCCGATTCCGCCAGTGCCAGCCGGCCACCCGCCACCCGCGCCCGCGCCAGACACACCAGCGAATGCAGCGCGTCCAGGCGAGGCTCACTTGCCTGTCGCAACGTGACGGCCCGGTCGAGTTCCCGCTCGGCCTCGCGCGGGCGACCCTGGGCGAGCAGCACCTCACCGAACACGTGGTGGGCGATGCCCGCAGACCACGTTCCGGCGAGCCCGAGCTCCTCGGCGAGCGCGACGGATTCAACTGCCGCGTCCTGGGCAACCTGATGTCGGCCGCGATCGAGCTCGAGCAGACCGTGCATGGCGTGCGCGTACACGACTCCCGACGGGCGGGCGGCGACCTCCGGGCGGGCGAGGGCCGCGTCGGCCGCGACCTGCGCGAGGGCATCGTTTCCTGCCAGGTACTCGGTGTATGAGAGCACGGCGAGCGTGGGTAGCGCCAGGTCTGGCGCGTAGACGACGGCGAGCTCGGCGGCGCGTCGAGCATCGGCCAGCGACGCTTCCAGGTCGCGATCGAGCACGCCTCCGCGGGTGAGGGCCACGACCGTCTCGACGTACAGTCGCTGAGGTTCGGGCAGTGCGCTGGAACTCGATTCCGCAATCGCGGCGTAGCGCCGGCGCACCGTGGCCGGTTGCGCCAGCAGGCCTGAGGTGAGCGCCCCGACGGCCGCCAGCAGCGGGCGGCGCGCGATCTCTTCGGGCGGCAGTCGCTCCAGCCACCGCAGGAGCGTGTCCGACCTCCCGGTGCGGATCAACTCGCGACAGTGATCTTCGAGCATTTGGGCGAGCACGGTGAACTCACCGCTCGCGTGAGCGTGCTCGAGTGCGTCTTCGATCAGGCCCTCCTGAGCGAACCAGGACGCCGCTCGCAGGCGCAGCTGCGTGGCTGCGGTCGCATCGGTCGACGCGAGCTCTGCGCGCAGGAGCTCGCAAAACAGGTGGTGGTAGCGAAACCACTCACCGCGCGCATCGAGTGGCACCAGAAAGAGATTCGATCGCGCGATGGCGCCAAGCTGTTCGGCGGCGTCGGTTGTCTCGAGGACCGCGTCGCACAGGCTGGCGGTGAATCGGCTGAGCACTGACGTTCGGAGCAGAAAGGAGCGCACCTCGGGGGCGAGGATGTCCAATACCTCGGTGGTGAGGTAGTCGGCAACGTGGACGTGGCTGGCGGAGAACTGCCGGACGTTCTCACGCGGTGCCTCGTTTCCGGAGAGCCACATTCCTGCGAGCACCACGCCGGCTGTCCAGCCCTCGGTTCGTTCCACCAGGAGCTCGACATCCACCGGCGCAAGCTGACCCACGCCGTGGGCGGCCATGAGCTCACGGGCCTCATCAGCGGTCAGTGCGAGATCGGCGGCGCGCACCTCACCAAGCGCTCCACGCGCTCGGAACCGCCCGAGCTGTATCCGCGGATCAGATCGGGTCGTCGCCACCAGCCGTGTGGTCTGGGGCAGCCGCTCGACTGCGTAGCCAAGCGATCGCAGGAACTCGTCGTCGGTGACGTGATGGAGATCGTCAAGCACGATCACCACCCGGCCGGCATAGCCTGCCAAACCGTTCAGCAGCTCGTCGATGGCCGTGTCGATCTCCGAGCGCGGAGTCCTCAGCACGGCCAGCGCCGGTCGAGCGATGCCTGGACGCAGTCGATCGACTGCCATGGAAACGGCCGTCCACAGGCGTATCGAGTCGTCGTCGCGTCGCTCCACCGTGACCCAGGCGGTCGAGAGGTCGGGGCGCTGTTGCAACCATGAGGACACCACCACCGTCTTGCCAGACCCGGCGGGCGCGCTGACAAGCGTCAGTTCAGCCCCGTCCAACCGGTCGAGCACCGCGAACAGCCGCGGGCGTGCGATCAACCCCGCGCGTGGACGTGGCGGAGCGAGGTTGGCCTCACTGAACAGCTGCGAAGCCGAGGACGGCTCGGACGGCGGCATTCTGGCATCGAAGTATGCCTCATGCCTCACTATCTGACGGCAGGTGGATCACCCGGGTGATTCGCGGGTTCCGGGCTTCCTGAATCCTCGTGCCCACATAAGCTGGCCACGGTTCCGTCGAGGTCTAAGGAGCAGCCATGAACGACACCAAACCACGGATTCTGATTGTGTACTACAGCCACACGCAGCAGGCCCAGCGGGTATGCGACGCGATGGCGGAGGTTCTGACCGAGCGCGGCTGCGAGGTCACAAAAGCCGGCATCGAGTTCACCGACCCGCACTACGCAAAGAACTTCTCGGTATTTCCGTTTCGCCACGCAGTCTTCGGCATCGTGCCGCTGCTGTGGCCGCAACTGCGCCGAAAGACGGGGCAGATCAAGATCCCCGAAGAGGCGACCAAAGGTGACTACGACCTGGTCGTGCTCGGCTCGCCCACCTGGTTCTTCATGACCTGCATGCCGCTTCGCTCCTATCTGAAGTCGGACGATGCCCGCACGGTGCTCGCTGGAAAGCCGTTCTCCGTGTACGTCGTCTGCCGACGGTACTGGCATTGGAACCTGAACGAGGCCAAGGGACTCGGCATCGACCAGGGCGGCAACTACATCGACGGAGTCCACTTCACCTACCAGGGCGGCCAGATCCGATCATTGCTCTCGCTACTGAGCTACTTCGGTAAGGGCGAGATGCGCGAGCGCTCGCTCGGCATCAAGATCCCGCCGACCAACCTCAAGCCCGACTTCGGCGACCAGGCCACGGCGTTCGCAAACACGCTGGCAGACAGCGCCGTGCCCACTCCCGCTTCATGAACCACCGGTCAGCGGCTCTGGTCGGCGTCGTGGTCGTGCTCTCGGTCGGTGCAACCGCATGTTCGAGCGGCTCATCGTCGAGCTCAAGCTCGTCCGCCACGACCACCAGCACCACCTCCAGCTCGCTCGGTTCCAAGGTGCCCAGGCGAGGAGTGGTCACGGTCACGATGGCCACGGTCGGCGACCCGGGCAACAACTCGGTGGGAGTGATCCAGACGTTCGGCGGCCCCAAGGGCAAGTTCGTCGACCCACCGAAGGGCACCGGGATCTACAAGAACTGCAACGACGCTCCCAAGGCGCCACCACCGTGCATCACGGTCGGGAAGGTTAACTACACCTACGGGATCGGCGAGTTCGAAACCACCGTCAGCCAGTACGTCACGTTTCTCAACACGGTCGATCCGTACGGCAAGAACCCCCACCAGATCTACATCGACCACATGAATCCCGCGGTGTGGCCGCAGTATGGGTCGATCGACTACTCGTCAGGTGCTGCGACCAGCCAGCACTACTCGGTCGCCTATCCGGAGTGGGCGCAGAAACCCTTCAACTTCGCAGACTTCCATCGCGCCGCCCGCTTCGTCAACTCGCTCGTGAACGGCACGGTGCTGTCGAAAACCTCGTCGTCGGCGGGAGACTTCAAGTACGTCACCTACACGGTACGGCTCTCGCCCCGCACAGAGCGCGGCATGTATGACATGACGAACCCCGCGACGCCTCGTGAGAAGTCCTCGGGATTCGTCGTCCCGAGCAACAACGAGTGGGTCAAGGCCGCGTACTACGACCCGAAGCACGGCGGTACCGACTCCTACTGGGCGTACCCGACAGGGCCGTTCAACCCGCCCCACCCGTCGATACTGAATCCCGCCAACGGCAACGTCGAGAACTCGGGCACGCAGCCCCTCTCGACCTACAACCCGAACGACCCAAACAGCAGCGTGGACACCCCCGGATCACCCGCCGGCGGCGCCCCCACCTGGTGCCCGTCGCAAGCCGGTCCGACCTGCGACCAGACCCTGCCCCCCGACATGCCGACCGGCCTCGACCTCCAGAAGAACTACATGGCCAATGTCAGCACGGTCGGCCAGACGAAGACCACATCGCCCTGGGGCACCTATGACATGGGCGGCAACGTCGTGGAAATCCTCGACACGCTCGCACCCCAACCGCCGGGATACAACTTTCTGCGGCACTGGCACTACTACCACGGCGGCGTGGCCAACGCACCTGCATATCAGCTCGAAATCTCCGCATTCGGCTACTTCCCCGGCGATGTCGGAGTCGAACGCATCTACCCCTGGCTCGGATTCCGCATCGGCGTCATCGGAAACCCCGGTTAGGCAGATCACAATCGGCCCGATGCGGCCGCCCGGGTGTGTAGGCTCGCACCATGATTTCTGTCGAATTCAACGCCATCGGCCAGCCGCAACCCAACGGCGACTTTCAGTCAGCCGCCGAGACCGCCGTCCTGAATGCAGTGCCCAACTCCAATCCGCGAATCACCACGCTCGACACCGGCCACTCGCAGATCACGTTCCGCGTCGATGCAACCAACGCCGCCGAGTGTCAAGAAATCGCTCGTCACGCGATTGACGGGCTTCTCGAAGAGCCCTACGTGCTCACAGCGTCTCCCGCCACTCCGAGCCCGCGCTAGACCGCGGGTTCCTGAGGCTTCCGCTCACAAAACCTTCAAGCGCGGCGTGACACGATAGGAGTCGTCACCTCCACTTGGTGACACACTGCCGGGGGATCTGGGTCGGGTGACCGCGTTGCTTCGCCAATCCACGCGGCCGCTCGGCCCTTCCTAGTACTCCTCGAACTGCGGCAGGTCGTCGGTGATCTCGTACCACTCAGCCTTTGACCCGACGAAGATGTGCCCCGCAGGGCGAATGCTTGGGGTGTCGACCAGCGACCCCATCGCCACGTGCACGAACTCGCCGTCGCGCACCACGGAATACAGGAAGCACCCGCACTCGCCACACCGAACGTCGTAGCTGACCTCATCGCCGAATCGGGCGATCTGGTCGTGCCCGTCGGTGATCTCGAGCTTTTCGGTCTCGATCCCCGCGAATGGCTTGAACGCAGAGCCGGTGGTGGCGCGACATTGTGAGCAGTGACAGTTCGCGGCGTAGCCGAACTCATCCATCACGGTGAACCGCACCGCCCCACAGCGGCATTGCCCGGCGAGTGCGCGGCTCATGTTTGGGGCTCCAAGGCAATCACGGCGCGATTCTACTTTTGTCCGATGGCCTCATGCTCGGATGGTGCCCGGCGACGCCGGCTCCCAAACGATCACCAGTGCCGTGGGCGGTGGCACCGTGGCGGGAGCTTGGTCTCACCGTCGCCGTTGGCAGCATCCAGCTGGGACTGCGTCAGGAAGAGGGCACCTGACATGTCGGCTCCACGGAGGTCGGCGGCTCGCAAGTCGGCCCCCCGGAAATCCGCCACGCGGAGATCGGCGTGCCGCAAATCGGCGCCGATCAGGTACGCCCCGGCCAGATTGGAGGCGGCCAGATCCGCCCCTCGGAGGTTGGCACCCATCAGGTCGGCGCCTCGATGATCGACGTGCGCACCGGGCACGCCGGCTCTGACGAGTGCGCTGGTCTCGGAGAGCAAACCGGCGACCGCGACCCGGATCGGGCCGAGGTCGTAGCCGAGCACGTCCTCGGCCCCGCTGCGAGTAACGCCGTCGACCTCGGCAGCGGCCTCCGCCAACTGCGTGTTCAGCGCATCGCCGGGATCGAGCCGGATCGCCTCGGACAGCAGCCACAGCAACTCGTGCAGCTGCCGCATGACCTCGAACACCGCGAACATCGGCTTGGCGAGATTCGGGTCATGACGCCAGCTCCGCCCGCCAAACGTCAGCTGTGCCACCTTCTGGCCCGCGCCGTAGCAGTCATACGCCGCGCAGCCGCGAAACCCGCGCGGCCTGAGCTCGTCGTGGATGGTGCAGCGACACCCCGCTGACAGGTGCGGGCACGGCACTCCGGCCGGTTTGTCGATGGCAAAGTCCGCGGATGCGGCGAACGCCGGCGCGACGCAGCAGAGGCCGAAGCAGCGGTCGCAATCGGCCCGCAATTCGTGGTCGGGTTCAGGCACGGGTCATGTCGCCAGGCGACCGGTCGATGACGGTAGGGCGGATTGGAATGTGATGGGGGTTTTCGGGCTGCACTTTGCGTCTGTCTGGCCTTCGGCATAGAGTCAGGGACGTCCGAAGCGTCCCACGACCCCGAGCGGTTGAGGCCTGAGGCCGCGACAATTATCGACCCCCGGGGGTCGGGGATGGAGTGAATAATGGCTGCTGGTGCCGGATCGGCGATCAAGTTCACGAGCGGCGGGGCGTTCCACAAAGAGGTGGATCGTCAGGTGAAGCAGCTGCTTGCTGACCGAAGTCTGGTTCGCCGGGCCTACCTGCTTCTGTGGGCAAAGGCGGCGCTCGTGCTGATGTGGGCCCTGGCCTCGTACATCGCACTCGTTTTCGTCGCCAACGGGCCGCTGCAGGCCCTCGTGGCATCGGTAAGCCTCGGCCTGGCGGCGGCCGGCATCGGGTTCACGATCATGCACGACGCGAATCATCAGGCTTTCGCTCGGCAGCGCTGGATCAACCGCCTGATGGCGCTCTCGCTTGATCTGATCGGCGGCTCCTCCTACGTGTGGTCGGCCAAGCACCTCGCCCACCACACCTACCCCAACGTGACCGAGCACGACCCGGATATCGACAGTCTGCCGCTCGCAAGGTTCGATCCCGCCCAAAACCACCGCCCGTGGCACCGCTACCAGCACATCTACATCTGGGCGCTGTACTCCATGGTCACGATCCGGTGGCAGTTCATGTCGGACTTCTCGTTCCTGCATAAGGGCCGCGCGGGTAGAAGCGTGCTCCGAAAGCCCAAGGGCCGCGCGCTCGCAACGCTCGTCGGCGGCAAGGGCGTGTTCCTGATCTGGGCGGTCGTGATCCCGCTGATCTTTCACCCGCTGGCGTGGGTGTTCGTGTTCTTCATCACCACCTCGATCGTGGCGTCCCTTGCGCTCGCGCTCGTCTTCCAGCTATCGCACTGCGTGATCGAAGCCGAGTTCGTCGATCCGGCCGCCAGCAGCGGCGAGTCGTACTCGTGGCAGATCCACCAGATCGAGTCGACGGTTGACTTCGCCAAGGGCAACGGCCTGCTGCGGTTCTACACCGGCGGCCTGAATCACCAAATCGAGCATCACCTGTACTCGCGGCTCCCCCACACCCTCTACCCGCGAATCGCGCCGATCGTGGAGGCTGCTGCGGGAGCGCACGGGATCACCTACACCCATCATCCGACGATTCGGCAGGCCATGCGGTCACACACGCAGTGGCTGAAGATGATGGGCGCGCGACCAGCGCCAACGGTCTGAAAGACAGAGCCGGCCGCACATTCCCCTCGGGGTTCATGCGGCCGGCGCCGTCTAGCGATAGCGGTACGTAATCCGGCCGCGATCGAGGTCGTATGACGACAGCTCGACCTTTACCCGATCCCCGAGTGAGATACGGATGCGATAGCGCCGCATCTTCCCGGAGACGTACCCGGTCGTCTGGTGGCCGTTATCGAGTTGAATCCGAAACATTCCGTTTCGGAGCGACTCGGTAATCTCACCCTCCAGCTCGACTTTGTCTTCTTTGGCGCTCATGGCGCCTCCATCATGCGAGTGTTACGCCGGTCGCCTCAGGTCCTTTCTGACCTTCGCGCGGCTCGAACGACACCTTCGCGCCTTCGGGCAAGCTCTTGTAGCCACTCCCGGAGATCTCGCTGTGGTGGACAAACAGATCCTTGCCACCCTCATCGGGCTGAATGAATCCGTAGCCTTTTTGGTCGTTAAACCATTTCACCGTTCCAGTTGCCATATGACACCCCCTTCCTTGTGCTCACGAACGAGTCAGGAAGGCAAAGCGCGCAACCGTCGAACGTCCTACTTGCCGCCAGTCTAGCAGGGGTGCGGGTAGCAGAGCGGACGCCGTCGGTAGACTCATGCCGATGACGGAGCCGCGGCAGCCCGACGTACGCCGCCGCACCGGACTCTCAGAGGCCGACGCGCGGCGTCTGCTAGCGGCCGCGGGCGAGCGGAGCCCGGCGCCGGCAGGGCGCTCCTACCGCAACATCGTGCTCGCGAACACGCTGACGCTGTTCAACCTGATCCTGCTCGTGTTCTTCGTCGTGGTGGTGGCTGCCGGGCGGCCGGCGGACGGGCTGTTCGCGTTCATCGTGGTGGCAAACTCCGCACTGGGAATCACCCAGGAGATCCGCGCCAAGCGCGCCCTCGAAACGGCCGCTCTGCTGGTCGCTCCGCGCGCGCGTGTGGTCCGTGACGGCGGCGAACGCGAGGTGCAGGTCGAAGAGGTTGTCGACGGCGATCTGATCACCCTGCGGGCGGGCGATCAGGTGGTGGCCGACGGCGTGGTCGTGGAGTCGACCTCGCTGATGCTCGACGAGTCGCCGCTGACCGGCGAGTCGGTTGCAGTCGAGCGCACGGTCGACGAACGCGTGCTGTCGGGATCGTTCGTGGTCGAGGGCGGCGGACAGTTCGTCGCGGAGCGCACCGGCGCTGAGAGCTACGCCGCCAGGATCTCTGGCACCGCGCGCGAGCACCGCGCCCAGCGCTCTCCGCTCGAGCTTCAGATCAACCAGCTGCTGAAGGTGCTGGTGGCCGTGATGGTCCCGCTCGGGGCGGCCTTCGTGTACGTCCTGATCCGGCATCATCTTCCGTTTCGCGACGCCGCGGGCGTGGCGACGGCCGGGATCGTGACCCTCGTTCCGGAGGGGTTGATCCTGCTGACCAGCATGACGTTCGCCGTCGCCGCGGTGCGCCTCACCCGCCAGGGAATGCTGGTGCAGTATCTGAACTCCGTCGAGTCGCTGGCCAACGTCGACACGGTGTGCCTCGACAAGACCGGCACGCTCACCGATGGCGCGCTTACGCTGCACTCCGTGATCGCGGCCACAGGCGAGGATGCGGTGCGGGTGAGGCATCTCCTGGACGGCTTCTCAAAGAGCGTCACAGCCCGCAATCCGACTGTCGAGGCGATCGCCGACGCCGCACCACAGGCGCAGGCATGGAACCCAAACGCGCAGGTGCCATTCTCGTCACGGTGGAAGTGGAGCGCGGCTCGGCGCGACGAAGGTGGTGAGTGGTTGGTGCTGGGCGCTCCAAGCGCGCTGGAGATCCCGCTCGGAAACGCCGCGGAGCATGAACGCGAGGGTCGTCGGGTGCTCGTGTTCGGACAGGTGGCCGACGTCCCCGATCCGACCCAGGTCGCCACGATCCCGCGGATCGCACCGCTTGCAACCGTGGTGCTCGAGGAACGACTGCGGCCCGAGGCGGCTGACACGGTCGCGTTTCTCAAACAACAGGGAGTCACGCTCAAGGTGTTCTCCGGCGACTCACCGGTGACCGTGGCGGCGGTCGCCGCCCGTGCCGGGATCGAGGCGCCGGGTGGTGCCATCGCGGGCGCCGACCTCCCCGATGACCCGGCCGAACTGGCCGCCGTGGTCAGCTCCCACAGCGTGTTCGGGCGGCTTACTCCCGAACACAAGCGGGTCATGGTCGAGGCGCTGACGGCACAGGGGGCGTACGTCGCGATGATCGGAGACGGCGTCAACGACGTGCCGGCGATGAAATCGGCCCGGCTGGCAATCGCACTGGGAGGCGGGAGCCAGCTGGCCAAGAGCGTCGCCGACGCGGTGCTCGTGACCGACTGGTTCGGAGCCATCCCACGCGCAATCGGGGAGGGCCGGCAGATCATCCGAAACGTGCAGCGCGTCGCCAAGCTGTTTGTCACCAAGTCCGTGTTCGCCGCATTCGTGATCATCACGTTTGGCCTCACCACTGCGGGCTTCCCGCTGCTCCCCAGGCACCTCTCGCTGGCGGGGGTTTTCACCGTCGGCATTCCCGGATTCGCGCTCGCGCTATCGCGGGACACAGCCCCGCCCGACAGCGAGTCGTTTCTGCGATCGGTGGCGCGGTTCTCGATCCCTGCCGGTGTTGTGACAGGCGCCGCAACGCTGGTGGCCTACCTCGCGGTGGCCCCGGTCAAGGGGTACACAACCGCCCAGGGCCGTACCGCGGCGGTGCTCGCATTCGTCGCCGTCGGCCTGTACGTCTTGCTCGTGCTCGATGCTGACCGGATGCAGGCCAGCAGGCGGCACACGGCGTTTGTGCTGGGCCTCACCTCGGCGCTCGCCGCCGGGTTCCTCACCGTGTGGTCGTGGGGCGCGGCCCGCGACTTCTTCGCCCTGTCACAGCCGAGTGTGTGGCTGGGACTGGTGGTCGTCGTCGTTTTCATCGCCGCGGTGTGGCTGCTGAGCAAGTTCGGGTTGTCGCCGTACTCGGCGGACCGAAAGCCGGCCGAAGATCAGGCGGCGATTCGCAGCGGCACCGGGGTCTGAGTCACGACAGCTCCCCCAACCACGATCCGCTCGAGTGCACGCAGGCACTGCGGGTCGAACTGGGCGCCGGCGTGGCGGTTGAGCTCGGCGAGTGCCTCACCGACCGATCGCCGGTCGCGGTAGGGCCGATCGGCGGTGATCGCCTCGAAGGCGTCGGCCACCATGATGATTCTCGACTCGAGCGGCACCGCCTCGCCGCAAAGCCCATCCGGGTAGCCACAACCGTCGAGCCGCTCGTGGTGATGCAGAATCCACTCGGCCTCCTCGTACAGTTCCGCGGCCGACACGATGTGGCAGCCGAGAGTCGGGTGGGTCTTCATCACCTCGAACTCCTCGGTGGTCAGTTTCCCGGGCTTCTGAAGAATCGCATCGGAGATACCGATCTTGCCGACGTCGTGCAGGAGACCCGCCAGGCGCACCTTTGCAACCCGCTCGGGCGGCAGTCCGATCTCGGTGGCGATCAGCGCGCAGAGCTCGGCGACGGTCTCGCAGTGGCTGTGGGTATACGCGTCCTTGGCGTCCACCGCTCGGGCAAGCGCGCTGGCCAGTGTCGTGACATGGTGCTTGGCCACCCCGGCTGCGGCGTCAAGCACGGCCTCGAGGTCGACGGAGTAGACCAGCGCGCCGCGGTGAGCGCGCTTGGCCTCGATCAACGCAAGATCGGCCCGCCGGATCAACGTGTCCTTGTCGGTTCCCGCGGCGGCTTCGGCCACTCCGGCGGTGGCCGCGACCACCGGCGCTCCGGCGACCGGGTCTCGAAGCTCGTCGCGGAGTACCTGCGCGAGATAGAACCCGTCCATCGCAGAGCCGCCGGCCAGGATGACCGCAAATTCATCGCCGCCGATACGGCAGGCGACATGCTCGCCATGAACTGTGCGCCGCAGTCCGTCGGCGAGCGCGCGAATCACCTCGTCACCCGCCTGGTGCCCGGCCCGATCGTTGACCTCTTTGAGTCCGTCGAGGTCGATCATGACCAGTGCGACGTCTCCCGCCGCCAACTCGGAATCGAGTCGCTCGTGGAAGGCTCGATGGTTCAGCATGAGCGTCAGACTGTCGGTCAGAGCCGCACCGCGGAGGCGTTCCAGCTCGATCGCCTGGGCCTCGTCCAGCGTTGTCTTGTACCGCACAATTCGGATCCCGGCCAGCACGAGCAGCAGGCCAAGCACCGCGGTGAAGAGCGTCTCGCCGAACACCACCGTCTCCGAGCGCCGGGCCGCTTCGAACGCGGCCACCGACCGCGTCCGATGACCGGCGGCGGCGTCGGCGATCTCGACCACCATCCGGGTCTGAACCCGGCGAAGGGCGGTGCGGGCGCGGTCGGTAGCCGCGAAGTTGTCGTTGGTGATGGCGCTGCGGCTGAGCGCGTTGAGCTGTTTTCGCAGCTCGGGCAGCTCTCCCCGCAACCGAGCGGCGGCCTGGCGGTCGACCGTCGACCCCGTCGCGGCAATCTGATCGATCGAGTTGGCCAGCCGCGGAAGCGCGAGGCGAAGCTGGGCGGCCTTACCGGGAGATTCCGACAGCTGGACGTCGCGCTCGAGCACGATCATCCTGGCAAGCGCGATCCGGCTGCGCTGGTAGGCGTCGTCCAGCCGTGCGGCGCCGGCGGCGCTGTCGGTGGCATTCCGTGTCGAGAGAGCAAGCCAGGCCGACGAAGCCGAAACCGCGATCAGCACCGCCGCGGCCAGCAGTAACCACTTCCGCGGTCTCGGCGCAGACGAGTGAAACGCGGAAAGGGACGACACCGGGGTCATGGCTCAGGTCAGGAAGTGTGTTTGTAGTACTGCAGCGAGGCGCTGATGATGTCGGCTCGGGTATTGGCGGGAACGTGCACGATCACCGTGACGTGCGTGCCGGAGCGGGTCACTCGCTTGGAGACACCGCGGTCGTGCCACTGGTAGTAGACGAGTCCCACGATGCCGTGCACGCTCTTCGGCACCGTGAACGTGTATCGCAGGTCGGCGGAGCTGGAGCCGTGGCAGTGCACGTACAGCTGCCTCGAGTCGGAGTACTGGGGATGGATGTAGCAGTACCCCTTGACACTCCGCGACGACGTCGAAACGCCCGCCTTCGTGGGATGCAGGTAGCAACCGAGCGCGGCCGGCACGGCCACGAGGCTGAAAATTACGACGATGGGAGCGAGAAAACGCTTGATAGGAAGTCCTCCAAGCGGAGCGGGGTGCCCTCATCATGGGTGCCATCGGGGGGGCACAACGTCCCCCACATGGGCTATCCGTCTGATTTGTGCGTGACGGCTAAATCACGTAGTCGCCGACGATCGCCCGAAACTCGGCGCAGCGGGTGTAGTCACGCTGGCGGTTGCGGACGTATGCCGACAATGCCACAGGGATGGCGACAACGGCGATGACTGCGGCGGCAGTAACAGAGCGACGATTCACGAAACGGCCCTCGGGGAAGGTTTTTGCAAGCCTTGTTACTTAATCGGCCAAACTTCCCCGTTCTTGACCGTTTCTCCGAACTTAGACGGCCGCTCCCTCAGCCGGGGCCGAGGCCGACTGAGGCGCGGGTGCCCGACGCTTGCCCGCCTCTGTGACCGCAAATGAGCCGACTGCCCCTGCGACGAGCAGGCCCAGCGCCTCGAGCGCCGAGCCCGAGTCGTGTCCGACGGCTGCGTCGAACGACAGCGGTCCCGGACCGGATTCGGCGATCGCCAGTAACGCCGCGATCAACACCAGGTTGTACTCATAGCCACCGTTTGACGACCACGGACCGTTTTTGAGATGCACCGTCCGGATCGCCGTGATCATGACACCGACCAGCGATGTCACCGCCACCGGCGTAAACAGCCCCGCGGCCAGAAATGCGCCGCCGAGCGCTTCGGCTCCGCCGCCCGCGATCGCGTTTTCGCGCCCCGGATAGAGCCCCATCGACTCGAATCCGTCGCTCGTTTTTTCAAGTCCCCCGCCCCCGTACCAGCCGAACAGCTTCTGTGTCCCGTGTCCGATGAACAGGAGACCGATGGTGACGCGCAAGAGTGTCCGTGCAAATCGCATGTGCCCTCCTTGATGATGCTTGATACCGCAAGTACCCGGTTGGCGCGATCGCAAACTCAAGCCAACGCGTAGACTTGCGCGAACGGGACGTGGCGCAGCCTGGTAGCGCACCTGCTTTGGGAGCAGGGGGTCGCTGGTTCGAATCCAGTCGTCCCGATAGGAGGGTTGACACGCTTGGGAAGCGAAATGACCCCGAATCCGTTCGCCTGCATCTCGTGCTGTGTGTTAGTCGCTGGAAACGCCGTGGAAACCAGCCAGGGAACGCCTCAGCCTTGCAGGGCGTTGGCGTTCGACCCGCGTTCCCTCAGACCTTGATTCGAATTCCACCAGACTGAATGACCTGGCTAAGGAGAAACCTTTCAACGGCCGCTCAGCCGGAGCTCACGCTGGCGAGCGATCTCGCCGTCGCCCTGGGGGCGGAGCTGTCCGACACGGGAACTGTCGCGATCGATCCTAGTGGTCAAAGCAGCGTCTCTGGCCTCTATGTCGCCGGGGATGCTGTGACACCGGTGCAGTCAGTCGCGGTCGCAGCCGGCAGTGGCGCTCGGGCAGCCTATGCGCTCAACGCGTCGCTGCCCGGCGAGCTGCCGAGTCGCGCCACGACGGTTCGGCCGGTGTGATCGTGGTCAGTGGAGACGCTTGACCCAGCTGAGTCCGACGTCCGACGGGTAGCTGTGGACGACTACAGCAAGCTTCCCTTTGGTGTGCCCGGCAACTAGATGTCCCACGGCCTCAGCTGCTTGATCAAGTGGATACGCGGTGTCCACAGCCGGTTTTACGGCGCCTTTCTCGACGAGGTCACGGAGCCGTTCGAGGTCGGCCTGGCGCTCGCGGTTGACGATGAAGGTCAGGCGTTGGGCCACGAATGGGGACAGCAGTCGGGCGCGTAGCTGTCGGCCCATGCCGGTCATCGAGTCACCGCCTTCGCCGCCGACAATCACCAGTGTGCCGCGCGCCGCCAGCATCGAGCGTAGCCTCGGAAGTGGCGTGTCTCCGCCGATATCGACGATCGCGTCGTAGTGATCAGCGTCGTCGTCGGCAGTGCTGTCGTAGGCGATTACCCGCTCTGCGCCGAGCGAGCGAACGAAGTCGGCCTTGGCTGCACGTGAGACGCCGATCACGCGTGCTCCCAACGCATGTGCGATCTGGACGACGAAGCTTCCGACCCCGCCTGATGCGCCTATGACGAGGAGCGTCGAACCGGGCTTCACGTCCGCGGCGTCGATCGCCTGGAGAGCGGTCATACCTGATATACCAAGGACAGCCGCCTCCGCTGGAGAAAGTGCGTCGGGTGTTCGTGCGAGCTTTTGTTCCTTGGCCGTGGCGTACTCGGCGAACGATCCGTTCGCCACGCCGAACACGGAGTCTCCGACTGTGAACTGCTGCACCGCTGACCCGGTCGCGACGACTGTCCCTGACACATCTCGACCAATTTCAGCCGCGCGTGGGCGGCGAAGCCCTGTCGCCAATCGAATGAGGTAGGGCTTGCCCGTGAGGAGGTGCCACGTGCCGCGGTCGACCCCACCCGCGGCGACCCGCACCAAAACCTCGTCGTCGCCGATCGCCGGCACTGGGACGCGGTCGAGTCTATAACGGTGGCGTCGCCGTAGCTGTCTCGAACTGCCGCTCTCATCGTGGAGGGCAACTCCGTGGATTGTTCGGGCGGTGCGTTGGAAGAGCGCTCGATGCGAGCCGCAGTGGATTCCATCTGTTGGCTCGTTGTCTCGGTCTTGCTCATCTTCGTGACCTCCTGGGTCGGTCGGTATGAGTGCAGGATGTCCGAGCCGGAATGCGGCGGCCACGAGGCGCGACCGAAGAAACAACCGAAGGTTTCTGGCGCCACCTAGGGCGCAACGGCCGGTGCGCGCTCGTCCCCGCCGAGAGCCGCGGGTAGCTGCGTGCGCGAGGAGACGTCGAGCTTGCGGAACGCGTTGGAGAGATGCATCTCGATCGTGCGCAGAGTGACGAACAGGGCTTGGGCGATCTCACGGTTCGACAGTCCCTCGGCCGCCATGACGGCGACCCGCCGCTCGCTGGGGGTCAGCGAGGCGGCTCCCGTCCGAACCGTCCGGCGGGGGCGTGCTCCGGTCGCGATCAGCTCCTCGTGTGCCTGCTCGGCAAGCAGCGTCGCACCGCAGCGCTCCGCCAAGTCGAGTGCCTGCCTCAGGTGCTCGCGAGCCTCGGCGCGGTGGTTGGTGCGACGCAGGGCGGCGCCGAGGTTGGCGAGCGAGTAGGCGTGTTCGAGGCGGATCGGCGACTGCTCAAGTACGACGACAGCTTCACGGATGCGCTTGATGCCGTCGTCGCCACCTTCGATCAATCCGAGGATGCGCAGCGCCCGACCTAGTGTTCGCGGCGCTTCCCAGACGCGCGCCAATTCGACCTCCTCCCGGGCCAGAGCGAGCGCCTCCTGGGTGCCGCCCAATGCGTGGTGCTCGAGTGCTGCCAGCGAGCGCCACGCGGGATAGGACGCCGGCGGGCTGGTGTGGCCAAACGCCGCTAGCGCCTGTCCCAGGTCAAGAGCGCGCGCAAGCGCAGCGTGATGGTCGCCCCGCGCCGCCTCGACCATGGCGCGGGCACGCAGCAGCGGTGCCCGCGAGAACGCATCTGGCGCCACACTCGGTTCGACCTCGTCGAGCAGGCTTGCGGCCTCCTCGGCAGCCGCTCGCTCGACCAGGATCTGTGCCAGCAATGCATTCGCAGACTGCCAGAACCAGACGTCGCGCCGCGGGAGGGCCTCGAGGGCGGTGCGCGCGTCCGCCTCGGCCTCGATCAGGGCGCCGCGCGCGTACTGGAAGGCCGCTCGAGTCATCGACAGACCCGAGAACTGAAATACCGCGCCGCGTCTGCGCACGTCGGCGACGGTCTCGTCGAGCAAGGTGAGGCCCTCGTCAAGGCGGTCGGCGTAAAGCAACGCGTACACACCGCCGGTGTAGTTGCGGGCACGCTCCTTGACGGCCATCGCCGCCAACGCGGCGTGCGCCGTCGCCGCGACCTCCTCGGCATCGCCGCCGCCGACCGCGCCGTGGTACGCGCGGCCGGCGACGAGCACCCGCGCGCCCGGCCCATCATCGGGCGAGACGTCAAGCCGGGTCAGCAGCGTCCGAGCACGCTCGTAGTGCGCAGCGACGCGGGTCGCGTTGACAACGAGCTCGGCTTCGAGCCGGTGTCGAAGTTCGAGTTCGAGATCAGGGTAGTCCGCCAACGCGCGTTCGAGCACCTCGACTCCCTGCTCCTCGTTGCCCGACCAGTAGAGCGCGTGCCCGAGCGCCAACGACGCCTCCGCCCGACGTTCAGGCTCGCCGATCAGGGACACGGCGAGCTGGAGGTGAGTGATGACACTCGAAGCGCCGATGTCCGCCTCGACGCCGGCGAGCTCGAGCAGCAGCTCGCCCCGCTCCCCACCGGCGAGCGGCTCCTCCAGCGAGCGCGTCAGGTAGCCAACCGCGCTGTCGAGGCCACCTTCGGCAGCGGCGCGGCGCGCCGCCTCGCGAAGCAGTTTGACGGCGTCTGGAACGCTTTCCGGCGGTGCGACCATGACCTGTGCAGCAACCTGCTCAAGCGGAGCGCTCAGCTCGGCGAGCAGCTCGGCCGCGCGAGCATGCTCGGCTTCGCGCTCGTCCACGGGGATACTCTCGTACACGGCGGTGCGGACGAGCGGGTGTACGAATGAGTACGGCGGTTCGGGGTGGAGCAGATCAGCGCGAGCGAGCGCCGCGGCGGCCGGTGCGACCTGACGCCGTTCGAGTCCCGCCAGTGCGGCGACCGGCACGACCTCCGCCCGATCGCCGAGCACGGCGACGGAGCGGGCGAGTCGTGATGCATCCACCGGTAGACGCTGGAGCCGAAGACCCACCGACCGCGTCACCGCGTCGGGGGCGATGCGGTCGACCACCGCCACCGACGCCCCGATCGGAGCGACATCCTCGGCGGCCAGCGCCCGCAATAGCTCACGCAGCAGCAGTGGGTTCCCGCCCGTCGCACGATGGCAGGCGCGACAGAACACTTCGTCGGCTGCGGAACTCAACCCCTGGCGGACGAGCTCGGATGCGGATTGTGCGCTCAGCGCGTCAGGCCTGACCATCTCGGTTGCGCGGTCGGCCAGCAGCTCGGTGAGCAGGGGATGCTCCTCCTGCACCGGACGCAGCGTCGCAAGGACGCAAATGGGCACCCCTTCGAGACGGCGGCTGAGGTACGCCAGCCAGCGAATCGACGGCGGGTCGCACCATTGCAGGTCGTCGACCGCGAGCATCAGCGGCTGAGACTCGGCGAGATTCGTCGCCAGCCAGTAGAGCCCGTGGAGCAGCGCATACGTATCGTCGCCGCCGCCGTCATCGCTCGGTCCGATCCCGAACAGAGGCGCTGCTTGGGCTGCCGCACCGCCGAACAGATGCGCCCGCCGGTCGTCAGAAGCTGATGCGATCGCAGCTTCAAAGAGCTGCCGGACAACCCCGAAGGAAAACCCTGCTTCCAGATCGCTTCCACGCGCAGCATGAACTGTCATCCCCGCCGCGACTGCCCGTGCCCGTCCTTCGCCGAGCAGCGACGTCTTTCCAATCCCAGCAGGCCCCTCGATCACGACCAACTTCCCGGCCCCGCCCGCTGTCGCCCCGACAACCGCGTCCACCGCCGCCAACTCCTCGGCACGCTCGAGCAGTGCGGGCTGCTCCCTCTGCCACTGGCGCACCCCGCGCGGTTGGGCGAACTCCTGCTCCAAGCCCTCGGCGACCACCTGAAACAGCTGTTCGGGCTGCTCGAAACCGGCCAGGCGCATCTCACCGGCGTCGCTGAACCCGATCCCCTCTGGCGGATCAGTCGTGACAATGCCGAAGGTCGCACTCGAAACGAGCACCTGACCGGCGTGTGCCGCTCCGCAGACCTGCCGACCGCGCTGAACGGCGATGCCGGTGTACCCGTCGGCGGCAAGGGTGGCCTCCCCCGTGTGCACCCCAATCCGCATGGGCGACCCGTCCAGTGCCCGCTGCACCGCCACAGCCGTCTCGATCGCCCCCGCCGCGCTTGCAAACGCGGCCACCAGCTCGTCCCCCGCCGCGTCGACCGCGACGCCGCCGTGGGTTTCGACCGCGTCGCGTACCAGCTCTCTGTGCCGCGCCGACATCCCGCTGGCGCCGTCGACGTTAATGAAGAGGAACGTGACCGTTCCCTGCGGCAGCGAACTCATCCCAATGACCATATCCCGAAACCCTGCGGCTTTTCCTACGGGCGCTCTCCATCGCGAAGGCAGGCCCTTCGGCGCGATCTTCTCGCTATGCAATCCACCAGCGAGAAGGAGACGACAATGCACCACCGCAAGACCACAACCCACCGAGCAGCCGAAGGGCACCATGTGCCCAAGTGGCTGCTGCCGCTGCTCCTGGTCGCACAGCTGATGGTCATCCTCGACATCACCGCAGTGAACATCGCGATGCCGAGCCTGGCACGCGACCTGAACATCTCGGGCGCCACCATCAGCTGGACGATCACCGCCTACTCGCTCGTCTTCGGGAGCCTGCTCCTGCTCGGCGGCCGCGCTGCCGACGTCCTCGGACGCCGCCGCGTGTTCCTCATCGGCCTGAGCGTCTTCATCGTGTCGTCCCTGGGCTCGGCACTCGCATGGTCGGCAACCGCGCTCTTCGCCGCTCGCGCCGGTCAAGGCATCGGCGCGGCGATGCTGTCTCCAGCCGCCCTGTCCATCGTCACCAGCAACTTCCATGGCCCCGCCCGCATCAAGGCCCTATCGGCCTGGGGAGCGGTCGGCGGCGCCGGCGCTGCCCTCGGCGTCCTCGCCGGCGGCGTGCTCACCCAGGTCGCCGACTGGCGCATGATCTTCTTCGTCAACCTCCCGGTCGCCGTCGCCCTCGCCGTCGGCGCCCGCATGATCATCCCCGCGGATACGAACAAGCCGCAGTGGCGCGGCCTCGACATCCCCGGCGCAGTGCTCGCCACCGGTAGCCTCGCCGCCATCGTCTTTGCAATCACACAGGCCGACACCGCCGGCTGGACATCCACTCAGACGCTCGCAGTCAGCGGCCTCGGCGTCGCCGGACTCGTGGCGTTCACGATCTGGGAGCTCCGAACCGAGCAGCCGCTACTTCGCATCGACCGACTCGCCGACCGCGAAGTCGGCGCCGGACTCCTGCTCTGCATCATCAACGCGGGGCTCTTGTTCGGACTGTTCCTCCTCTGCTCCCTCTATCTGCAGCTCGCGCTCGGCCACGGCCCGCTCCAGACGGGACTCGCATTCATCCCGCTGGCAGTCGCCGCCGGCACAGGCGCTCACACTGCCGGCCACGTGATCAGCCGCCACGGCCTCCGCTGGACGATCGGCCCCGGGCTCGCCCTCGCCGCCTCCGGACTCCTGCTCCTCTCCCGCCTCCCGGCCAGCGGCACCTATCTGCACGACATGCTCCCGGGCATGCTCCTCGCGGGTGTCGGACTGGGCCTGTCGACGACCTCGATCAGTGTCGGCATCCTCACAGCCGCCCGCCACGAAGAGGCAGGGATGATCGCCGGCGCCAGCTCCACCGGCCACGAACTCGGCGGAACACTCGGCATCGCGATCTACGCCAGCATCGCAACCGCAGCAACAAGCGGCATCTTCGCCGGGCCGAGCGCGGCGTCTGGCATCGCCCACGCATTCCTGATCGCCGCCCACGTCGCCCTCGGTACTGGCATCGCAGCAATCATCCTCCTACCCGCAGCGAAGACGTTCCTGCCCAAGCTCCGCCTCAACCCAGGTGCAATGTCAGCCCACTAAATCCCGACCAACCATGGAGGAACCAACAAGCCCCGCTCTTTCCGCGGGGCTTGTTGCTTCCGCCTCCACTGCTGCCTGGGCCAGGCCCCGCTTGCCATCCGGCGACCTGTCGGTGGCTGCCGCCATTGCAGCGGTCGGGATGCGCGAGAGGAGAACCTCAGCGCGGGCCTCGGTGTACGGCGTTGGGGGCGACGAACTTCGGCCAGTGCACCGGATGAGGCACGCATTCGCCGGTCATGATCAGCTTGCCGTCGCGGCGGCTGAGGCCGGTCTGGCGGCTCAATGCCAAGTAGCCCACGCCTGCCAGGATCGAGGGCGCCGCACTCCGCGACCGACGACCCTTTCATCGAACAACGCCCCGCCCGAGTTTCCCCTCAACTGGCCACCCCACGGCCAACGATCTCGGCCCACCCGCCCAGGGGTGCCGCGACAACCCCAATCCACGACCTACACAATCCCTACGCCCTCGTAGGGCGGTCAAAAGCCCCGCACTCAGTCTCCCGAACGGCCCTGAAGGCCATGAAGATGTCTTCCGTCGATACCCCACACACCCAACACAGAGAACTAGCACATCCGCCGAAACGACCCGAACGACAGACAATCGCGCCGCTCGGTCGCAACGCCTGGGCGCAAAAAGCGCTGCCAGTCACCCCGGAAACCCAGTGGAAACCAGCGGCCGAAACCATGCGCAAGACGACCACCACTTGATGCCGGCAGGATCGGAGCTCGAGGCGTTTCCGGCGACCAACCGCAGCCACCCGCGACCATCGGCCCGGCCTTTGGGAGCAGGGGGTCGCTGGTTCGAATCCAGTCGTCCCGATAGGAGGGTCTTACACCTGGCCCGGGTAGAAGCCGAGCCGCGCGAGTGGTTCGACGATCTCTCGCTCCTCGTAGGACAGGTGCGAGAGCAGCGCGTCGGTCAGCAAATCGATCGCCGACTGGATGGCGCGATAGTCGGTTGGGTGATTGATGTGGTCGACAAGCGCACGGTCGACTGCCATCACGGCGTCGTGGATGGTGAGGTGCTCGGCCACCAGCCTGTCGATCACCGGCGACAGCGAGGGCTCGCTGCGGGCGAGATGCGGGAAGATCGCGTCATCCTCCAGGCCGTGGTGGCCCGTGATCGCACCGCAGTACCTCGCACAGAAGGCTCCCAGCGTCCAATCGTTTTGACGCAACGTCATATCGTTCAGCGCCGATCGCGCGTCGCCGGCGGTCAGCGCACCTTCGCGCACCTGCCCGAGCAGGTCGCGAAGCTCGGCAAGCTCGCGGCGAAGCATGTCGTGGACGTCGATCAGATGTTGCCCCACCAAGCGACCGCGGCGGGTGTAGGAGATCTCTGTCGACGACTCTGGCCGACGCGGACGGGTGGATTCGTCCCACGCGGTCTCGGAGCTCACGCGGGTACCGTCGTCTGGCGTCGGCGTGATCCCCAGCCGCGTGTACTCCGATTCGGGTTCGATCGCAGTCAGGTCGTGATCCTCGGCCATCGCCGATCAGGGTACCGCCACCAATCCGGCCAACGCACCATGCTCCAGCGTGAGAGGCTTCACCCGTGACGAGTTTCGCGCCAGTATGTGTGGCTGCCGTTCAGGCCACACCCGTGATGCTGGATTCTTCGGGGAGCGTCGAAAAGGCGCTTGATCTCACGCGCGATGCAGCCTCGCTGGGCGCCAAGCTGGTGGTTCTGCCCGAGGGCTTCATTTCGTTCTACCCACCATCGTCGATCACCCAGTCACGCCACGACCAGGGCATGACCGACCTGTTCGAGTTGATGTGGCTGAGTGGTGTGGACGTTCCCGGCCCGATCGTCGACCAACTGGCGAAGCTCTGTGCGGATCTCGACATCCACCTCGCGATCGGCGTCAACGAACGTGAAAGCGCCCGACCTGGAACGCTCTACAACACGATGCTCCTGGTTGGGCCGTCAGGGCTCCTCCACAAGCATCGCAAGCTGATGCCGACCCATCACGAACGGCTCTTTCACGGTATTGGTGCCGGACGTGATCTGGGGGTCACAGACACGCCGCTCGGCCGGATCGGTGGGCTGATCTGCTGGGAGAACCGGATGCCTCTCGCCCGCTATGCGGTCTACCGCGGCGGCCCGCAGATCTGGGTCGCACCCACCATGGACGACGGCGAGGCCTGGCTCGCGCTGATGCGCGCCATCGCATACGAGTCGGGAGCGTCGGTGGTGAGCGTGTGCCAGTACATCCACGGCAGCCAGTTTCCCGAAGCGTTCCCGTTCGAGCTGCCAGGAGGGCGCGACCGGGTGCTGTCGCACGGAAACTCCGTGATCATCGACGGCGGCACGAACCAGATCATCGCCGGCCCACTGGCAGACGAGGAAGGCATCCTGACCGCCGAATGCGACCTGCGCACCAGCCTGCGATCAAAGCAGTGGTTCGACGCGGTTGGCCACTACAGCCGCGAGGACGTTCTTTTCGGTGTGCTCACAAGCGACCCGTAACTGCGAGGTCTGCGCCGTGTCTAGGAGACGACCGGCCGATGGGCGTGCCAGCGGCCTGGGCGCTGCCCGGCGCTACCAACCGCTTCCTCGGGCATCAGCACGTCGCGCACGGGATCCGGCGCCGTGCGACTCTCCCCACCGAGCCGGGCGAGCACGCGGTTGATCACGTCTGTGACCGGGGCACGGTCGAGGAAGAAGCAGCCGGCGATGAATACGCCCGGCGTCGAGCTGTGGGCGACGTAGGCGACTCGTACCTCGCCGGTGATCGCCCCTTCCAGAAACCGGCAGGTGAACCGGAATCGGTCGCCGGCTCGCAGGCGATCGTCTGTTGTGGTTACCCCCACTCCCGATTCCGAGAGATCGACAATGCTGGTCGCAATCGATTCTCCGGGCACGACACGGTCACACACCATGGCGCGCAGCGTCGCTGGCGCGCGCACCGCCAGCCGCGCAGCGCGGCGCTGGTACTGCTCGACGCCGACATCCACCACCCGCAGCGTCAGCGACGCCCGCGACTGCGATCGGTACTCGGCCGAGTCGATCACGGCCGCGACGGTGACCACACCGCGGTCACCGACCAGGCGACAGGTCAGGTGCATGCCCGAGGCGACCTGAAGCCGCGGACCGCTCGCGGTAACGATCTCGCCGTCACTCGAGATTGTCCATAGCTCGATCTCTTCGCCGCGGTCAGTCACGACGTCAATCACCGATGTTGCAACCAGCGCTGTGGCTGCGCGGGCGAAGTTCCCTGAAACTTCACTCTCAACGCTCATATGCGGCGTCCACCTCTCGTCCCGGCCACCATCGACCAAGTTAGCTCGCCGCTTTAGCCAGCCACGTCCCTCGAACGGGGGATCCCCGGCGGCGAACATGTGTGTCCGGTGAGAGGCCCGCGGGCGCCAACTACTCTGAAGGCATGACATCTGAACCGACACTCACCACATATCCGATCGCGGCCTGTGACGCGATCAGCTGGTCATTCGATGCCTCGTCGCTCTACCCCCGTACATCCACCGCGATCTCCGTGGACGGCGGCTGCCTGCTGATCGACCCCGTCGACGGCCCCGGACTCGACGACCTGGTTTCTCCCCTCGGCGACGTCGTTGGGGTGTGTACGCTGCTTGGCCGCCATCAGCGCGACGGCGCGAAGATCGCGAGCCGGCTGGGCTGCCCGCGGCTCGTGCCCAGCACTCTCGCCGGCAGCGGCGATCCGCTCGTTATTGCGGGGATTCAGGAACGCGCGATCCTCGCGGCGCCAGGCTGGAATGAGTCGGCGCTTTGGCTCCCGGAGCGCAGGCTGCTCGTCTGCGCCGAGGCGCTCGGCACGTCCGGGCATTACCTCGCATCGCCAGACGAGGTTGTCGGCATCAACCCCTGCTGCGGGTGCGGCCCCCCGTCGGAGCGCTGCGCGGACTCGATCCGATCGCGATCGCGGTCGGCCACGGCCCTCCGGTGATCGAGGGGGCGACCGACGGGCTCGAGCACGCGTTCGCGACCGCTCGTTCGGGCCTGCCGAGGACGTGGTGGCGAATACTGGGCTCACTGGCGCGCCGCCAATCACGCTAGATTTTCCTTGCAAATCGACGGTTCTCTCTAGACGAAACGTTTCGGAAGCGTTAGGTTCAACCAACACAGAAACGTGCAATGGGGGGGTCAGGGTGTCTGTAAACGAAGCGCTTTCGCGGCGCATTCGAAGGATCGTCGTCGGCGTTACCGTCGGGTCGCTGGCAATCGTGGTCGCAAGCTCGGTGGGTGCGACAGCCGCCACCACAGCGCAGCGCGCCGTGGTTCCCAGTGTCGGATCTGGAGTTCTGAACGGTGCGACAGCCCTCTCCAACACCGCAGCGGCAGCGCCGATGCGGGTGTCGATCGTGCTGAGGCCGCGCCACCTGGCCGAACTCAAGCAGCGCGCCGGCGCGGGCTACTACCGGCGCGGCCACTTCCTGTCGGTTTCGCAGTTCACCGCGCGCTACGGGCAACCGCGCTCGGTGATTCGCAAGTTCGTCGCCTACCTCCACGGCACGGGCGTGAAGGTGCGGGTCTACCGTGATCGCCTGAACATCGCAATTCAGGGCTCCGCCGCACAGATCAATGCCATCTTCGGCGTCAAGCTCAAGGACTATCGGGTGCCTGCGACCCGCGCCCGCAACGGCCGTGCTGCAGTTCCCGCCCAGGTCGTGCACGGCACGAATCAAAACGCATCGCTGCCTCCGAAGCTTGCCAAGGTGACACTCGCAGTGTTCGGTTTGACGAGCTATCACGGGGCGTTCGCCAGCAAAGCGATCAAAGCACGCCATGTCACAACGCGTCCGCGCGCAACCGGCGATCAAGGCCCGCCCGCGGGGCAGCTCACACCCGCCGACTTCCTGCGGCTCTACCACGGCAAGACGCTTCAGAAGGCCGGACACGGTGGCGCCGGGCAGACGATCGGCATCGTGACGTTCGCAACGCTTCCTGTCGCCGACGCGTACTCGTTCTGGCATCAGCTCGGGATTCCCGTTTCACCCAACCGGATCTCGCTTCGCAACATCGACGGCGGTTCCGGACCTGTCAGCGTCGACCTTGGATCGGATGAGACCGCGCTCGACGTGGAGCAGTCCGGTGGTATCGCAAACCGGGCGAAGATCATCGTCTACCAGGCCGCCAACACCGAAGCGGCCGCCTCGGACGCCTACTTCACAGCGGTCAGCGACAACAAGGCCGACTCGATCTCCACCAGCTGGGGTGACTCGGAGACCTTCTACCAGGCAATGATCGGTCTCGGCAAGGAGCCCAAGACGTACTTCGATGCCGTCGACGTGCCGCTCCTGGAGGCGGCCGCCCAGGGCCAGGCGAACTTCTCATCGAGCGGCGATCAGGGCGCCTACGACGCGTCCATCGACGTGGGCTCGTCGAACCTCGCGGTCGACTACGTGCAGAGCTCGGCGTACACCACCTCGGCAGGAGGCACGACTCTGAGTGCCGCTCAATATCCGCAGGTCTATGCCATGCCCAACGGCAAGACGCTCACGATCAAGATCCCACGCGAGCGCGCCTGGGGTTGGGACTACTTCTTCCCGACGTGGCAGGTGTGGAACACCATCAATGGGACGAATCTGACCGAGCAGCAATTTGCGATCGAGCAGAGCATCGCCGGCGGAGGCGGCGGAGTCAGTGCCGTCAACGGTATGCCGGCGTATCAGAAACAGTTCCCCGGGATCCGGAAGTACTCGGCCATCGAGAACCTGACGCCGATCGACCCGACCACCGCGTTTCCTGATTTCGGATTTCCCGAGCTGCCGTTTGCGCTGCCGAGCACCTGGAAGCTGCACCCGTCCCCAGCGACGGTCTCGGGCACGGTCGGCAACCACCGGCTGACTCCCGACGTCTCGACCAACGCTGATCCACAGACCGGCTACGCGGTCTATTCAAAGATCTTCGGACCGGTCTACGGCGCCAACTGGGAGCAGTTCGGCGGCACCAGCTTCGTCTCGCCCCAACTGAACGGCGTCTCAGCGCTGATTCAGGGCCAGGCGGGCGGTCGCGTCGGACTGTGGAACCCGTCGATCTACCGCTTCGGGCGGTCGCCTCACTCGCCGTTTCGGCCGTTGAACGCGCAGGGTTCGATCGGGCAGACAACGGTCAAGCACACCGCCGGCGGGCCGGTTTACACCGTGCCGGGGAACAACAACCTGTACTGGTCGGGACGGCCCGGCACCCGGTACAACATGGGCTCGGGTCTCGGTATCCCGAATCTCACCAAGCTGGGGCGAGCCTTCTCGCGCTAGACCGATGTTTCGGGGGAGCGGCCGGCGCCTGACGCCGGCCGCTCCCCTGGATACACCTCGCGCTCGAACACGAGCTCGAGACCGTCGATCTCATCCATCTGCTCTCCGATATGGACGAGCCCGAGCTTGGCAACCAGGTTGAGTGAAGGGTGATTGTCGGGTGAGACCGACGCGCGCACGCGGGTGACCGATGGCGTCGCAGCCGCCCAGCCAATCATCGCCCGGGCGGCTTCCTCGGCGTAGCCCTGGCGACGGTGATCGGGGAACACGGTGTAACCGATCTCGACCATCCCATCACGATCGGGTGGTGCGTGAAACCCGATCTGTCCAACGACCATCGCCGGTTGGGCATGGGTCACCATCCCACGCAGGAGCCACGGCAGTTCGGTGGGATCGTCGTGCAGCTGCACCCGGCGCATCTCCATCGTCGACCCGTTCTCGGCGGGCCACCAGGACGGAGGAGAGGCCCCCAATAACTCCGCCGCTGGGCCGAGCTGCTGGTTCAACAGGGCCTCGAGCACATGCTCGGGGAGCGGGATGAGCCGAAGCCGTGGGGTGGCGATGGCCTCGGCGGTCAACTGGGAATGATGTTCCAGCCGCGGATGACCCGCGTCTCCCGCTCGTACCCCAGGATCGAGAGCGTCGCAGGATCGAGCACGAACAGCCGTCCGCAGTCGGCGTCCAACCGGAGCCAGCGCGCCGTCAGGATGCGCAAGAGATGCCCGTGGGCGAAGATCGCCACTCGCCCGCCCGCCGCCGCGGCTTCGGCGATCACGCGGTCGACCCGGGCACCCACCTCCGTCACCGTCTCACCGTCCGGAACCCCATCGCGCCACAGAAACCATCCCGGGTTGTCCTTGCGGATGTCGGCCGTCGTCCGTCCCTCGTAGGCGCCGTAGTCCCACTCGACCAGGTCATCGCGCAGCTCGGCGCGATCGCCGAGCCCGGCCAGACGGCAGGTTTCCACCGCGCGGCTGAGCGGGCTCGAAAGCACGAGCGTGAACTCCATCCCCCGAAGCGCCTGCCCGACCGCCTCGGCCCCACGCCGGCCATCCTCCGTCAACTCAATGTCGGTTTTGCCGGTGTGTTGTCCGGAGAGGCTCCAGGCTGTCTGGCCATGGCGCACCAGAACGATCTCGGTATTGGCTTCAGTCACCGGCGTGTCAGGGCACCCACCGCTCGGCGAGCGGCGTGATCTGGAGTTCGTGCGTCGCCGCCCGCGGACCTTGCCCGGCGATAAACGCGACGCCCCGGGCGATGTCGCGGGGATCGGCCAGCTGTTCCTGCGAAACGCCGGGCCGTCCGCCGCCGCCGATCGGCTCGATCCCGGCATCGACGATCAGCAGGGTCACCTGGATGCCCCGCTCCCGTAACTCGAGCGCCGCGGCGTTGGTGATCGCCCGCACTCCAAACGCACCCGCCGCCCACAATCCCCGTCCAGCCATCGCGCGCCGGGCCGAGCCTCCGGTCACCTGTACAAGCGTCGCCGGCCGGCCCTGGTCGACCAGCAGGTGACCCGCGGTCGAGAGAAACATGAACGCGGCCCGGGCCGGCGCTGCCGCCCAGTCGTCGAACGCGCTGACTCCGGCTTCGGCGATCGGGCCACCACCGAATGGGCCTTCTCGCTTCCCGCCGTATGCGGAGGCGGCGTTGACCGCAAGGTCGATGGGGCCGTTGGCGGCGGCAGCCTCGGCGAACGACGATTCGATGCTCGCCCGATCGGTGATGTCGCCGCGAATCGCCAGTCCACCGGCTGCGGTGACACCGGCGAGCGTCTCGTCAGACCGCGCGACCGCGGCCACGGCCCATCCCTCGGCCAGCAACTCCTCGACCACCGCGCGGCCGAGGTTTCGGGCACCAAAGATCAGCGCGCTGCGCGTTGGTGGTTGCTCGGCGTCGGACATCGGTACAGCCTACCGCCTCCGGGAACGAGAAACGCCCCCGATCGCGACCTCCCCTGAGGATCGTGATCGGGGGCGTTCCAGTCACCCGACGCTAAGCGCCCGCCGCGCTGATCTCCCGAATCAGGCGACGACGGTGACCGTGCGAACCGCGGTTGCCGGACCGTACCCAACCGTTCCCGCAAAGTGCCGGGTCTTCACGTTCCACGTATACGCCCCGGGAGTGACGACCCCACCCGTGTTGTTCTTGCCACACCAGCGCATGGTGTGCTTTCCGGCCGGCACGTCCGTGCGGCGGATCGACTTGACTTTGACCCCGGCCGAGAAGACGGTGATGATCGCGAGATGATCACTCTTGGCCGTGGTGGTGTACGGGAAAACGGTGCACGTCGGCACCCCATTAGCTCCCGACAGACTGAACGTCGCCGGCACCGCCGGCGATGTGGTCAGCGCAAATGCGCTTGCAGGAACAGCCAAAAGTGCGGTTGCCGCCGCCACGATCGCAATCTTCTTCTTCACGAGGACCCCTCCACGATTTTGATGACCAGTAACGTGTCAACTGTACGAGTGCGACCGTGGGGTGTCGAGGGCTCAGCGTTCGAATTGTTCCAATTCGACACACGAAGCCTCCGGCGCCACGGATACCGGCAGATCGTGCATCCGCAAAACCCCGCACGGCAGCAGAAATCCCACTGATAGAACCGCACCGCCGGCGGCGATCCACAGCGTCGGACGCACGCCAACCGCAGCGCCCATGAGCCCCGCGGCGACCGAACCAAACGCGCGCACACCGTAGTTGGCCGTGATGTAGGCGCCGGAGAACCTGGCAAGCATCTGCTCAGGGACCACCGCCAGGAAGATCGCCCCAGCGGTGATGTCGAGCAGCATCACCCCGAAACCCGAGCCAAGCTCGGCCAGCAGCAGCAGCGTCAGGATCACCGCCCGGCTCTCGTCGCCGCCCGCCAGCGGCACCAGAAGCAACGGTGCCGAGAACATGAGGAAGCCGGCAACCAGCGTCGGCCCCACCCCGATCCGTCGCGAGATCCGGCCGGCGAACGACGCGGCCAGCAACGCCCCCACCGATCCGATCCCCAACACGATCCCCAGCGTTCCCGGCGCCACACCCAGCGTGCGGTTTGCGTAGAGCAGGAAAAGCGCGACGAATCCAAAGGTAAAGAAGTTCACCGTCGCGGTGGCGGCGAGCGACCCGCGCAGGATCGGTGTGCGGGCGATCAGCCGCGCGCCCGCGAGCATCGAGCGCTCCTCGGGCGCGGCGGCGGGCGGCTCGTCGACATCGATCGCCGCCATGAATCCCGCCGAGGCCAAAAACGACAGGGCGTCGACCGCGAGCGCCACCGGAGCGGTGAGTACCTGCACGAGCACTCCCGCCAGGCTCGGCCCGGCAACTCCGGAGAACGCCCGGCTCCCGCTGATCAGCGAGTTGGCCTCGATATAGCTCTCCTGCTCGACCAGCGAGCTGAAGAGCGCGGGATAGGACACCGTGAAGAGCACGCTGAAGAGTCCCGTCGCAAACGCGATCACGTACAGCTGGTCGATGCTGAGCCGGTCGAGCGCGTACAGAATCGGAACCGCCGCGATCACCGCCGCGCGCGCCAGGTCGGCGAGGATCATCGTCCGCCGGCGGTGCCCGCGACGGTCGACAAACGCCCCAGCGTGCAGCGAGAACACCAGGTTGGGAACGGTCGCAGCCGCCGTCAGGTAGCCCATCTCGGCCGGTGTCGCGTGCAGCACCAGGATCGCGGTCAGCGGCAGAGCCACCAGTGTCACCTGGTCGCCGACCAGCGAGATCGTCTGCCCGATCCAGAACCGCCGGAAGGCGACCCCACGCAACAGGTCGGGCAGCATCTGGCGAGCTGCGATCACGCAGGCTCCATGGGAAATGCGAGCGTGATCGCCTGGATCACGCGTGATCCTGGCGGCCGCGCGCTGGGATCGTCAAGCCGATGTTCGTAGGTGTCAAGGAGCCCCTTGATGCCGTCTCGGAGCTCGCGTAGCTCATCCGGGGTGAGGTACACCATCGTGTCGCTGAAAAGCGCCGCATCGCGCCACTTCCTGGGCTCGTCGCGACGACGTTGGATCCATCCGATCAGCGACGCGGAATACCGCTCGGCGATCATGCTCGAGAGCACGTCGGATGCAGCCGAGACGGCGGGATCGGCGGCCGCGTCGGGAATGTTCGTAAAGAGCGCCGTCGCCTTCCACGGACGGGCACGCCCACGTCCACCGCCCGCCTCTTCGACCAAGCCGTACCGCGCCAGCTGACGCAGATGAAACGAGCACGTCGTGGGCGTCTCGTCGAGCAGCCTCCCCGCCTCGGTCGCCGTCAGCGGGCCCTGCCGTCGAAGCAACCCCAGTAGGGAAAGCCGCACCGGGTGTGCGAGCGCCCGCAGTGCCCGCGCATCGGTGAGATCGATCGTGCGTGTGGGATCACTCATCGGCCCCGCCTCCAAGCTTCGAGATCCTCGAGAGTTTTTTCTCGAGAATTTTCTCTCGAAGACTACCACGCCAGGGCGAACTCACCCACTACGCGGAGATCTCAGGCGGCGTCGACGGGCAGTTCGAGTGTCGTTTTGATCTCGTTGATCGCAGCCGTCTCGGCGTCGCTGACGCGCTCGCCGGTCAGCCCCAGGAAGCCCTCGCGGTGCGCGGCTGCCACTCGCTCTGCCAGCGACACGATGAACTTCTTGTACTGCTCGACCTCGTCAGCGCTGGCCTTCGTCGTCAGAATCGCCACCGCATCGGTGAGGTGCTTGAGGGTGGCGGCGCGGAGCTCGTCCAGCGAGTGATGGCGGGTGTGGTCCATCGCCGGCTTGGTCGCTGCAATCTCGTCGAGGAGCGCGCTCTCACCATGCTGCTTGCGGGCCTCGGTATAGGCCTTGGCGATGCCGAAGCTCTCGCGGAAACTCCCGCCTCGCTGGGCTGCGGCAACCAGGAGCCCGGCGGCCGGCGGGGCCTCGAGCACCGTCTTCCATTCGTCTTCGGTGAAATCTGCTTTGGTCGTCATGCATCCGCTCCTTGGCTGGTTGTGTAGGTCGGATCTTACGATGCCACGGGGGCGGCGAGTTTCGCACCTCGAGAACTCGGGTAGGTATGCCGCAGGGGAAGAGGGGATGGGCGCCGGGTATGCGGCCGGCCGCCGTCGTCACGAGGAGGCGGCGGCTGGCGGCCGGCCACACACCCGGCGCCCTCTGCTCCCTCTGCACGGTCGTCGAAGCACGCCCCGCTACACTCGCCACCGATGTCGGCCACCGACCTCGAAACCCGCTACCGCGAACGGAGCCTCTGGCTCGACGGCTACCCCGGATCGCTGGCTCCGCGCCCATCGCTTCCGGGCGACGTCGACTGCGACGTGGTGATCATCGGGGCCGGATATACGGGACTCTGGACCGCGTATCACCTGAAGTCGCTCCAACCCGACCTGCGGATTACCATGATCGAGCGCGAGATCGCCGGCTACGGCCCGTCGGGACGAAACGGCGGCTGGGTGTCGGCCGGGGTCGCGGGGAGTGCCGCCGCCTACGGACTCAAGGACGGCGATCCCGAGATGGCGCGAGCGCACGCGGCAACCGAACAGGCCGTGGCCGAGATCGGAGCGGTGGTCGCCGCCGAGGAGATCGACTGTGGATTCTCCAGGCAGGGCAACATCATGGTTGCCACCAGCGAGCCGCAGCGCGCCCGGCTCGCGAGCTACGCCGGCAGATCGTTGCTCGATGCAGACGCGGCGCGTGAGTACGTCAAGATCCCGGGGGTGCTCGCCGCGTCGTTCTCGCCGCACGGCGCGCGGGTCGATCCCGCCCGGATGGCACGTGGGCTGGCGGATGCTTGCGAGCGGCTGGGGGTAACCATCTACGAGCGCACCGAGGCGCTCGAGTTCGCCCCCAGAGCCGTGCGCTGCGTCCAGGGCACGGTGCGCGCGGACATCGTTCTGGGGGCGACCGAGTCGTACACGACCCAGCTCCCCGGCGAACGTATGCGCTACCTCCCCCTCTACTCCCTGATGATCGCCACCGAGCCTTTGTCCGACGCCACCTGGGATGAGCTGGGGTGGCGAGACGGCCTGCTGGTGGGGGATGTGCATCACCTGTTCTTCTACGCCCAGCGCACGACGGATGGGCGGATCGCAATCGGGGGCCGGGGCGCGCCGTACGAGCTGAAGCGCCCCATTTCTGAGCGCAACGAGCGATCAGAGAGTGTCCGTGCGCGGCTGGTCGGGGCGCTCCAGCGACATTTCCCCGCAGCCGCTGATGCGTCCCTGACCCATCACTGGGGCGGCCCGCTGGCTGTTCCCCGCGACTGGAGCATGAGCGTCAACTTCAACCGCGAGCGTGGCTACGGGCGAGCCGGTGGGTACACCGGACATGGTGTCGCTGCGGCAAACATCTCGGGCCGAACGCTCGCCGACCTCGTGCTCGGGCGCGACACCGATCTGGTCTCGCTGCCCTGGGTCAACCACCACAGCCGGCGCTGGGAGCCAGAGCCCCTGCGCTACCTGGCGTCACGCACGATCATCCGTGTGCTCCACGATGCCGATATCGCCGAGGATGCAACCGGCCGGCGGTCACAGCTCACGCGGCTGGTCGCGCCGTTCATGCCCCCGCACTGAGAGCGACGGATCTAGTGACGCGCCGCGGGCCGTGAATCGATGCGGTCCACGAGCTGCCCGATGCCGAGGTCGTTACCAGAGACGCTCCAGATCTCGGCAGGCATTCGAGCGTGAACCGAGCGGGCCAGCTCCCGTGCCGCTTTGACGCCTCCGGCGGCCATCACCCGACCGTCGGCGAAATGCACCTCAACTCTGCTTCGTCTTCGCATGACCCCATTGTTGCATCCTCACCGGCCGAAACCGAAGCGAATCGGTGAAGTTTTTGTGAGGAAACGGGTTCAAAGATAACGAGGCTGGGCCACCACCCGCCGCACCATGGGGTCGAAAACCTCCACCCCAAGCCAGTCGTAGTCGGGGTCGAAGCAGTTCTGGTCGTACAGCTCGCAGAACTCGGCGCAGGCGTCAAAGTACTCGTGGTCGCGGTAGCGGTCGCGACCGTTGGGGTCATCGCCCGTGTGCGCCCCGTAGTAGTACATCTGGAAGAGGCCATGGTGCTTGACCGCCCAACACACCTCCGGGCGGACGTACGGCCGCAACACCGCTGCCACCATTTCCCCGTGCGTATACGGGGCGAGCTCGTCACCGATGTCGTGCAGGAGCGCCGCGACAACGTATTCCTCGTCACGCCCGTCGCGATGGGCGCGAGTCGCCGACTGCAACGAGTGCTCGTAGCGCGTGACCTGATAGCCGGCGTTCGAGTAGCGCAGTTGCTCGAGCGCGACGAAAAGGCGGTCGGCGAGGCCCGCGACGTACTCCTCTTCGTACCGCGCCAACAGGTCGTAATCGGCCTTTGTACCCTCGCCCATCGCGATGAAGCCCACGGTCTCCACAGTGCGTCCCCCAGTAATCGGTTCGTTTGTACTGTACACTTGTACCAGTTTCGAGCAGATCCTCTACCCGAAGGTTCCCACATGTACGACGTGATCGTCGTCGGCGGTGGATTCGCCGGCGTGACAACCGCCCGCGAAACAGCCCGCGCCGGCCTCAACACCCTCCTCCTCGAAGCCCGCGACCGCATCGGTGGGCGCACCTGGACGGCACCATGGAATGGGGTCGACATCGAGTACGGCGGCGGCTGGGTGCATTGGCACCAGCCTCACACGTGGTCGGAGATCACCCGAGCGGGTCTCTCGGTTGACTTGAGTTCCGACGCCGAGATCGCCGGGTGGTTCGTCGGTGACGAGCGGCGCGAGGGCACCATCGCGGAGCGTGACGCAATCGCCCGGCGGGGATGGGATCAGTTCGTCGACGGTGTGGACGACGCGCTACCCGCGCCGTATGACCCGCTGCTGCGGATCGATCTGCTCGAGCGGTTCGACCGGCTGTCGGTGACCGAGCGGATGGCCCAGCTCGACCTCGACCAGGAGGAGCACGACGTCCTGGAGGCCGAACTCGAGTCGGTCGTCCATGGGCACCTCGACGACGGTGGCGCTGTGAGCATCCTGCGCTGGCACCAGCTCTCGGGCGGCAGTCTCCAGCTCACGCAGTACACCGGTGGCCGGGTCACGCTGACCAACGGGACGGATTCGCTGCTGCGCGCGATCGCAGGGGGCGGGGAGTACGAGACGCGCCTCACCACACCGGTGGCCGCGATTTCTCAGCGCGCAAACGGGGTCGAGGTACACACCCGCACCGGTGAGGTGGTGGCGGCGCGAGCCGTGGTCGTGGCCGTGCCCATCAACACTCTCGGCTCGATCGCATTCGAGCCCGGGCTTTCCGACGGCAAGCAGCGCGGACTCGCGCTGGGCCAGGCCTCCCGAGGGATCAAGATCTTCATCCGCGCCCGCGGGCCTCACATCGGTCAGAACACCATTCGCCCCGGCCACGAGTTCGGCTACCTCGACACCGAGATCCTCGGCGACGACGGGACGCAGATCATGATCGGGTTCGGGCTCGACGCCGCCCAGTGCGATGCCACCGACCTGCGCGGGGTGCAGCAGGCGCTTGATCGGATCGTCCCCGGCTACGAGGTACTCGACGCCACAGCCAATGACTGGCTCGCCGATGAGTTCTCGAACGGCACCTGGGCGATCCATCGGCCGAACTGGTACACCGAGTACCACGCCGAGATGCGCCGGCCAGAAGATCGCGTACTGCTGGCGGGATCCGACGTCGCCAACGGCTGGGCGGGATTCATCGACGGTGCAATCGAGTCGGGTCTGCGCGCCGCGGTATGGGCTCGCGCCGCGGTCTCGGCCACCCCGTGATTACCGCCGGGAAGCGCTCCAACCAGCGCCGAGCCGCGATCGTCGCTGCCACCCTTCGCGTCATCGCTCGCTCCGGCGCCGACGCCGTCACCCATCGTGCGGTTGCCGCCGAAGCAGGCGTATCGCTGGCATCGACGACCTACTACTTCGACTCCAAGGACGCACTCGTCCACGAGGCCCTCGAACTCGTGATCGATCGGTCGGTGGCGGTCGTGGCCGAACACACGCAGGTCGCGGGGCCGATCTCCCTCGACGAGCTGGTCGAGCGACTCGTGCGGCTCACCGAGGCCCAGCTCGAGGACGACGACGCACCGCTGGTGGCTCAGTTCGAACTCGTGATCGAGGCGGCCCGTAGACCCGCACTACGCCCGCTGGCCGAACGCTGGGAGTCGGCCTACATGGAGTCGCTGTCCACGCTGGTCGAGGCCTCGGGAGTCGCCGAGCCCGCCCAGGTGTGCGAGATCCTCACGACCCTGCTCGAAGGCAGCCTGCTCGCACAGATCTCCCTCCCCCGCGCCGACTTCATCGACGCACAGCTGCGTCCAATGCTGCTTCGGGTCGTGACCGCAATTTCGGTCTGACGGTACACTGGTGCCGAATCCAGCGCCGGATTCGACCCTGCGGGCGTAGCTCAACGGTAGAGCATCGGCCTTCCAAGCCGTTGATGGCGGTTCGATTCCGCTCGCCCGCTCTCGTTCACTCTTCAGGATGCCGGCACGCCCCGCACTGGAGAATTACGCGCCCGGGCTGTCTCCGATGGCGATCAGCCCGTGTTTGGCAGCAAACAGGCTGGCCAGTGCCCGATTCGTGACCCCAAGCTTGTCGTAGATGTGCTCGATGTGCGTGCTAGCCGTTTTCGGCGAGATCACCAGCACACCCGCGATCTGCTTGTTGGACAGCCCGCGGGCCAGGAGTCGCAGCACGTCGACCTCGCGCGCGGTCAGGCCGCCCGGCCATTCGCGACGCTTGGCCTTGCGATGCCCAGCCGCTTCGAGCACGGCCTCGGCAGCGTCACCGTCGATCAATCCGTCACGGACGTCGGAACGCACCTCGGCGGCGGCTTGCTCCGCCGACATCGCCGGCCGGTGCGGCCGCGGCTCACGTCTGGCGTGGTAGCTGTCAGCCGCCCCCAGCAAACGCCCGGACGGAGTGATGTCCGAGCCGGTCAGGCCCCGCGGGTAGCCCGATCCGTCGAGCCGCTCGTGGTGTTGGACGGCCACCGCCGTGAGCGGCGCAAGCGCCTCGGAGGAGGCGAGCATCCGCTCGGTCAGGTACGCGTGCATCCGCACTCGTTCGCGCTCGCCGGGCGTCAACGGCCCCGGCTTATCCCAGATGGTGTTGGAGATCCCGAGCTTGCCCAGATCGTGCACCAGCGCCGCCCGGCGCAAGACATCGACCTGCGCGGAGTCGAGGCCATAGGCGAGTCCCGCTGACTCGGCAAGGGCCGCCACGCCTCGAGAATGCCCGATGGTGTACGGCGATTTGACGTCCACGAAGTCGGCCACAGCCTCGAGCGCCATGTCGAGATCGGCGCCCGCGATCCAGTGATGCGATGCGTACTCGGTGGCGAGCACCGTCGGCCAGGGCTCGACGGTGTCGATCTCGTCGAACAGGCTCGGCGCCACGCTCGCGAACAGTTCGACCAACTCGGGGTCAAACTGCGTCCCCGCTCGGTCCCGCGCGACCGCGACGGCCGCCTCCACGCCGCCCGTCAGCTCGAACACCTCGACCACGTCCGCCAGGTTCACCAGGCGGGCAGTCATCAGGATGTCGTCGCCGCCGATCCCTTTCGGCACGCCTCGGCCGTCCCATCGCTCGAAGCTCTGTTCGACGGTGTCACGTACCAGCTGGTCGAGTCCGAGCCGTAGCATCAGCTCGTCGGAGGCTCGCCAGTGGTTCTCGAGCATCGACTCCGCAACATGGCGTCCCTCCGTCACGAACCCGGGAACCAGTCCGACGCGGTGTCGGATCGGGCCGTTTCTGCCGAGGTGGCGCGCCATGAACAGCGGCCCAGACATTGCGTTCGAGAAGTCCGTGCGGCGAAAGTCGCCCTTCAGTGCCGTGTCGTCACCAAACCACTTGGCCTGCTCGTAGGCGTCGACATGACAGCCCACCCACGCCACCAGGGATGCGAAGAACACCGCCTGACATTCGGTGTCGTCACAGTCCAGCCGCCGAGCCAGCGAAAGCGCAATCAGGCACTGCCGCAGGACATGCTCCATCGGCTGGCCCATCCCCAGGTCTGTGCCGAACGAGAGCACCCCCAGGAGCTCCGACAGCCTCAAGCGAGCCGGAACGGCGACAGCGGGCATGCGCCAACTGTACAAGAAGATCGGGCGAATGCCCGATGCCTGTGGAGGCGGGATCCCGTACCGTGTCTGGTATCGACTCCAACGTTCGAAAGGACACTCACCATGACCACCACCGATCAGCCCCTGAATCCGAACAAGGCACTGTGGGAGAAGGGCGACTTCACCCAGATCGCGGCCGGGATGCGCGAAAGCGGCGAAGCACTCGTGAACTCGCTCGGGATCACCGACGGGCTGGACCTGCTCGACCTCGGCTCCGGCGACGGCACCACCGCAATTCCGGCCGCAACCCTGGGGGCCAACGTCGTCGGCGTGGATATCGCCGAAAACCTGGTGGCCGCGGGGAACGCCCGGGCCCACGCCCTCGGCCTGACAAACTGCCGGTTCGAGGTGGGGGACGCCTCACACCTCGATGCGATCGCCGACGAGAGCTTCGATCTGGTCGTCAGTATCTTTGGCGCGATGTTCGCGCCAAACCCCGAAGCGGTGGCGCGAGAGATGGTACGGGTCACGCGGCCCGGTGGTCGGATCGTGATGGGAAACTGGATTCCCAACGATCCCACGCTGGTCGCGCAGATCCTCAGGATCAGCGCGGCCTACAGCCCCGCCCCGCCCGCCGGTTTCGTCAGCCCAATGACGTGGGGCGTCGAGGAGACGGTGATCGAGCGATTCGGAGCCGCCGGGATCCGTCCTGAGCGGATCACTTGCAGCCGCGACACCTACACGTTCACGGCGCCGCTCTCCCCGTCGCAGCTGCTCGAGAGGTTCAAGGAGTACTACGGGCCGACGATGAACGCCTACGCCGCCGCCGCCAGCGCCGGTCGCGAAGCCGAACTCCACGCCGAGCTCGACGAGCTCTTCAACGAGCAGAACACCGCCGGCCAGGGTACATCCATTCCCGCGACGTTCCTGCGGGTCACCGTCGGGGTCTAGGCGCTTCGATCGCTGGTGACGGCATAGATCCCCCACGCCCCGGGGACACCCTTGAGCTGGTGCTCCCCCCGGGCGTCGAATGTGAAGCCCGATCCAGCGACGAGATCCTTGACCGTTTGCGAGACGAGTACCTCAGAGGCGCCGGCGAGCGCCCCCACGCGTGCTCCGATACTGACGGCGATGCCTCCTGCCTTACCGTCGATCACCTCGCATTCGCCGGTGTGAACGCCGGCCCTGATCTGGATGCCGAGGCCGCGCACTTGCTCACCGACCTCAAGCGCACAATGGATCGCGCGTGCCGGACCGTCGAACGTGGCGTAAAAGCCGTCGCCAGCGGTGTCGTTTTCAGTGCCGCGCCAATGTCCCAACGCAGAGCGGACGACCTCGTGGTGATGTTCAACCAGGAGCTTCCAGTCTCGATCTCCCAGCGCGGCCTGTTTCCGAGTCGAGTCCACGATGTCGGTGAAAAGTACGGTGGCCAGCACCGTCTCGAGCGCCGGCCGCGTGGGTTCGACGCCGATAAAACGCTGGATCGCATCGAGCCGGGGCCGGACTTGACGCTCGAGCCCGGACTTGCCGATCGGCCAGTCCTCGTCAGCCCAGGTTGTCACCTCGGCGCTGGGCATCAACGACGCCACGTGCCGGCCCATTTTCGCCTGGAGACTGTCGCCTTCGAGGATCATCAGAAGCGTTGGTGTCTGGACGGTCGGAAGGACGTTGGCGATGTCGGTCTCCCACCAGATCTCCGTCAGTTCCACGGCGACATCGGGCGTGCAGGTGTTGCGGGACTGGCGGGCGACGTGACGAATCTCGTCGTCCGGTGGCCGCACTCCAGTGGTGCGAGCAATCAGATCGGCCCATCCCCGCGCATACTCGATCGTTCCCCAGTGGGCCAGGAGCGCGCGCTCCGAGGCAACCGTGTGCTCGTCCAGTCCCCATGGGAAGGCGGAGCTCTTGGTAATGCGCGGTAACGGATCGTCCCACAGCAGCGCGCGAACCCGCTTCGGATCGGTGGCTGCCAGGAGCACACACGGGGCCAGGCTCTCGAGCCATGCTCCGCACACGGCGTGCTCGCTGTGTGCGGCGTCCAGCACCGCGCGGAGGTCGGTCGCGCGTGTCTCGAGATTTGGCACCGGAACGTTTCGGCTCGAAAGCCCCGTGGCCCGCCGGTCGTGCAGGATCAGCCGTGCGAACGACGCCAGCCCCTCGAACCACACGGAGTCGTACGAACCGTCCCAGACGGTATCGAGATTTCCGAAAAAGTCGAACTGCCAGGCAATGTCCACAGGGCCGTCGCCAACGACCTGGTAAGCAATGTAGGCGCCATCGTCGGTCCTCGCGTACTGCGGGTCGGGAATCTCGATCGGCATCGGGTCGAGTGTACGACCTCACGCACGCCGGAGGGGTCTACGATTCGTCGGTGGAACTGGGAACCGTCGGCATCTGGACGACCTACCGCGCGATCGGCGAGCACAACGCCGGCGAGGCGGCGGCGCTGGCCGAGCAGCTTGGCTTCGGGACGTTCTGGCTCGGTGGGTCGCCGCGCCTTCCGACCGTGCGACCGTTGCTCGAGTCGACCGAGCGAATCACGATCGCGACCTCGATCGTCAACATCTGGGCCTACGAGCCCGAACAGCTCGCGGCCGAGTACGTCGAGCTGGAACGGGAGTTCCCGGGACGGTTGCTGGTCGGAATCGGTGTGGGCCATCCCGAAGCGACCCGCCAGTACGCCAAGCCGCTGACGGCGATGGCCGAGTTTCTGGACGGCCTCGACGCCGCACGAGATCCGTTGCCGGCCGAGCGGCGCTGCATCGCCGCGCTCGGTCCCAAGATGCTGAAGCTGAGCGCCGACCGGTCGCTGGGAGCTGTCCCCTACTTCGTGCCGGTGGAGCACACGCGCATCGCTCGCTCGGAGATGGGCGCCGACGCCTTCCTGGCGCCCGAGGTGGCGGTCGCAATCGATGACGACCCCGATCGAGCCGAGCAGAAGGCTCGCACGTTCGCCGATCGGTATCTCGGCCTCAGTAACTACGCGAACAACCTGCTTCGGTGCGGTTTTGACACCGCCGACATCGCCCACGGCGGCTCGGCTCGCCTGATCGACGCCGTCGTGCCGCATGGCAAGGTCGAAGACGTGGCACCGATCGCGCGAGACCACCTCGCGGCCGGCGCGAACCAGGTCGTTGTTCAGGCGGTTGGCGACGAAGGGATCCCGCGCCGCGCGTGGTCTGCGCTCGCCGCGGCCTTGGCGCCTTAGGCAGACTGAGTCGTGGCCTCGAACGTCGTCTCGGTCGGCGGGGAGGTAAACCCGCCTTCGATGCCCGCCTGCATCTTGGGCATCAGCGTGCCGTCGCGAAACGTCTCCCAGGAAGCCTGCGAATCGTGGATCGCAACGATCGTCCAACCGCCCTCGGTCGCACCGGCGGCGTGGTAGATCTGGCCGGCGGGAAGACTGCCGTCGCTGGGATGAACGGCCGCGACAGACGCGTCGTACTGGGCCTTCGTACCTCCGGAAAAGTGGTGGATAACCGCGTAAGCCATGAACGTCCCCTTCGTGAGATGTCAGCCGGGCTCGCCGATCACCTGCGCGTCGATGTCCTCGCGGGTGAGATTCTCGGTTTCCTGCACTCCACTGCGCAGCCCGACTATAGCGACCACCGCGGCAACCGCCATGATCCCGGCCATCCCCATCAGCACCGACCGGGTGGCGTAGGCAAAGTCGAGCCGGAAGAAGTGCGGGATCGAATCGACGCCCCCGCCGTGTTGTTGCGACAGACGCGACGCTTGCGCCTCGGCCGCCTTGCGGGGCAGGCCCTTCGCGACCAGTGAGTCGGCGACCCGCGTGTGCATCTCACTCACCAGCACATTTCCGAGGATGGCGATGCCGAGGGCCGCGGCGTAGTTGCGGACTGTTTGGGTGATCCCGGTGGCCTCGCCGTAGGAGAGGCGCGAGGCCCGGTTGACGGCGTCGGTACTGGCAGGCCCGAGCATTGCCCCGATACCTGCTCCGGAGAGGATCACAAACCACTGCTGGCTGCCGAAGTCGAGTGAGGTGACGTGACCCGCCCACTCGTAGAACCCGACGGCCGCGAGGATGCATCCGATCACCACCGGACGCTTGGCACCGCCCCTGTCCATCATCCGGCCGGCGATCTGGGCCGCGATCACGAAGCCGAGGAAGAAGTACAGCAGGAACACTCCTGCCGAGCCGGCCGAATCACCAAGCGAGATCTGGGCGTACTCGCTGGCGAAGAAGAAGATCGGCACGAACACCAGCATCGAGATCGCGAGCACCAGG
Source organism: uncultured Actinomycetes bacterium (assembly GCA_963708725.1). Taxonomy (GTDB): domain Bacteria; phylum Actinomycetota; class Thermoleophilia; order Gaiellales; family JAICJC01; genus CAVPTL01. The sequence continues at coordinate 159,243 of CAVPTL010000010.1, forward strand.
TTTTGCACGAGGAACGGCCGGATTCTGAAGATGCTCACCTGCATCAACGGCTCCTCGGTGCGCTCCTCGACGAAATAGAACACCACCAGGAGCACCGCGCCGATCACGATGCAGGCGATGGTGCGGGCATCGCCCCACCCCCACAACGCCGACTGCTGGAAGCCGAACACGCTCAGCGCAACGCCGGAGGCAATCAGCACCAACCCGCGGTAATCCATGCGCGCCGGCCGGTACACCGTCTCGGGATTCGACACGCGAATCAGGATCAGGGCGATGATCGCGACCGGAATGTTGATCCAGAAGATCGACCGCCATGTCCACTCGGTGAGATATCCACCCACCAGCGGCCCGACCGCGGTGAGACCGCCGGCGACACCGAAGAATGTGGCGAGCGCCTTGCCACGCTGCCGCAGCGGGAACGTCTGCACGACGATCGCCAGCGCGGCGGGAAACATGATCGCTCCGCCGACGCCCTGGATCACCCGGAAGGTCACAATCCAGGCCTCTGCGATGCTGCCCTTGGGAGTCAGCCCGCACATGCCCGAGGCCGCGGCGAACACGATCACGCCCAACGTCACCATTCGCTTGTGTCCCACGGTGTCGGCCAGCCTGCCACCGAACGCGAACAGGGCGGCCAGCGACAGGAGGTAGGCGTTGATCGCCCACTGAATCTCGGTGTTGGTCAGGCCGAGCTCGCTCTGGACATTCGCCGCGGCGATGGAGACGATCGTCTGATCGATGAACGTCATCGCGACCGCAAAGATCATCGCGACCAGAACAAGGTTGCGCGGTTTGTCCTCGGTTGGGCCGACACCCGCCATGCAGTCCTCCCGTGTACTACCCGTGGCTGCCCGTAGTGTTCCAGTCTCGCTGCCCAATTTCCAGTGGCAACGGCGGTAGAGTGTGGGCATGACCTTGACCCCGCGTGACCAGAAGAAACGCCAGATGGTGCGAGGGGGATATGCAGGCGTCGGAGTGGGCGTCGTCGTGCTCCTCCTGGCCGTGAACGCGGGATCGATCCTGCTTGGGATTCTGGGCGTCATTGTGCTGGTTGTCGCCGGATGGGCGACCCGCGCGATCCGCTCATTGTGACCGTGCGCTACATGGTGATCGAGCGGTTTACCCACGGCGCCGAGCCAGTCTACGAACGGCTCGCGGGCAGCGGCAGAATGCTCCCAGACGGGCTCTCCTTCATCGAAAGCTGGGTCGACCGAGACATGGGCCGATGCTTCCAGCTGATGGAGGCTGACGACGACTCGGCGCTCGCCGAGTGGACTGCGGCCTGGAGCGATCTGGTCGAGTTCGAGATCGTCCCCGTAATCTCGTCGAGCGAGGCATCGACGCGCGCTCTACGGCAGTAATCGTCACCAATCAGGAGGTATCGTGGCCAAGCTCAAGTTCACCATCACCATGTCCATCGACGGATACGTCGCCGGCCCCCATCAGAGCCTCGAAAACCCACTCGGCGAGCGGGGCATGGAACTCCACGCCTGGGCGTTTGCCACCCGCAGCTTTCGCGAGACCCATGCGCTGGAAGACGGCGAGGAGGGCCCCGACGATCGGCATGCCGCCAGCTGGAACGACAACGCCGGAGCGTTCATCATGGGCCGGAACATGTTCGGCCCGGTGCGCGGCGACTGGGGCGATGAGTCTTGGACGGGCTGGTGGGGTGACGAGCCGCCCTACCACGAGCCGGTGTTCGTGTTGACCAACCATGCCCGGGAACCGGTTGAGATGCAGGGCGGCACGACGTTTCACTTCGTCACCGATGGTCCCGAAGCTGCGCTGGAACGCGCGGTGGACGCCGCCGGCGAGCGGGACGTGCTGATCGGGGGCGGGGCCTCGACGGTGCAGCAGTACCTCCGTGCGGGACTGGTCGACGAAATGGGGATTCACGTGGTGCCGGTCATGCTTGGGAGCGGCGCTCGCCTGTTTGACAACCTCGACGGCGGCCCCTCGGGCTACGAGTGCGTCGAGCTCGAAAGCTCGCCCGCAGTCGCCCATTACCGGTACGTGCGAGCGAGCTAACGCCCCCGCCAATGGTCACGGTGTAGGGTGCGAACGGCGCTTCGTCCGACGCGCCCACACCCGACGCCTGGTGCGAAAACCCGCCACAGATCCAGCCCCGGCGCGAGCTGGGTTGCTTCACCTTCCGACGGTGTCGGTGGCCATGGTCGCATGGCGAATCGCGGGGTTGGTGGCAGCGATTCTCGTGTGCCGGCTGGCGGCGCTGGGGTCGGATCAGGTTGCACTGTGCCTCGCCGTTGCCGTCGCTCTGGGCGTCCCCGGGCTGGCGCTTGCGAATGTCACCGGACTCACTCGAAGGGTCAACACACCCGAGCTGCTCGCTCTCATCCCGATTGCCGGATTGGCCGCATGGGCGCCGCCGATGGCGGTCGGGATGGCGATCCACCTGCCCTACCGCTGGGTATTGGTGGTCGTGATGCTGGCCTCAACCCTGTGTGTGTCATGGGACGTACGTGCCATCCGCCGGGTGCCGTGGGAACCGATCGGGGTGCTGGTGGGTGCCTCGGCGTTTGCGATCGTCGCGACCCGCTATGAACCCACGCTCGGGGGCGATGCGCTGTACCACGCCGGGGTCATCCGAAAGCTGCTCGACCTCCAGCAGCTCAGCCTCAGCGGCATCTCGCCGTACTGGCATGGCCATCCCCACGCCGGCTACGCGTTTCCGCTGCTGCACTCGATGCAGGCCGCCGCGATCAGCTTCACCGGAGGCGATCCATCCCTGGCATATCAGAATCTCACCCCAGCGTTCGCGTTCCTGATCCCGGTCGCGGCCTACGGAGCCGGCCGGTCGCTGGCATCGATCCCCGTCGCGATCGCCGCGGCGACGTTCGCGAGCTGGGATGCCATGTCGCGACACGCGGTGCTGGGTCTCGTCAAGCAGCCGCCGTACTTCACGTTTCTGGTGCTGTTCCCCGCGATCATCATCCTGCTCAACCACGTCTATCGCGATCGAGACGACCGTTCATGGTGGGTGTGGGTGGTCATCGGCGCGGCCGGCGTTGCCCTGATCCACCCCACCTACAGCGTGATGCTGTTGCCGATGGTGCTCGCGGTGGTCTTGCTGTGGCCCAGGGCGTGGCCAATCCTGGTCGGCTCGATCGCGGTGACGGCGGTGATCGATCTGTGGATCTGGGTGATCGCCATTCACGGCGGCGAGCGGCTTCACCCATGGCCGGGACACGTGCGCGAGTTCATCGAGGTGCATCATCACCCGATCGCACTGTCGGGCCTTTGGATTCTCGCCCACCGACCCGAGGCATTACTGGGACTCGTGGCGGCGGTCGTGATCCTGTTCATGCCGCGATCCCCGTGGCATCTCCCAGCCGCACTCGTGGCCGCGACCGTGACGACGATCGCAACCCCGGGACTGGGCCTGATCCTCACCCATGTGATCGCAGGTGGCCAGGTGGCGCGGTTTGCGACCGTCGCGCCGTGGATGTTCGTCAGCGCGATCGTGCTGGGAGCAATCGCCAAGCGACTGCGTAACCCGTTGATGCTCGGCGCCGCGGTGATCGGAATCGCCGTCGCGTCCGAACTCCTGAATCGGTACAAAATCCTGTGGGGTCAGGGCACCACCCGGGTGCACCACGTCGAGATCGTGCCCCCCATCGTCGGAGTGTTCACAGCCCCCGACCTGGTGGTGGTGGCGCTTGCGGTGACCGGGGGGATCGCGCTGCTGGTGCGCGCATTTGATCGCGATCGTTCGCTGCGCCCAATCTCCGCGGCACCACCAATGATCCCGGTGCTGCTGCTGCTCGCCGCCCTGCTCACCGGGGCGTTCACCTTCCGGGGGAACACGACCTGGGATGTGATCCAGGCGGGCTCGTATTCGCGGCCGGCCGGATTCGCGCTCACTCCTGGAGTCGTCGATTACTTCCATGCCCATCCCTCAAACCCGTTCCCGGTGGTGATGGCTCCATACCGCGAACCGCCCACCGATGGCGTGTCATACGCGCTCGTGGGTCGGGCCACGGTGTACACGGTGGGGCTGCTCGAAAATCACACGCGCGCAACGCCCCGAGATCACCCGGCGATCCGACGCGGCCAGGTAACGATCTTTTACTCGCCGCTGATCTCCGAGGCTCGCCGCCGCCAGATGATGCGCCGCCTGCATGTCGACTACGTGCTCTTCTCCAAGTGGACTCAGCCCGCTTCGGTGCTGCACCAACTCGAGCACGATCCGACCCTGAAACAGGTGTACGTGGATCCGCTCACGGTTCCCCGCGGGTACGGGCGGTTCGTACTGTTTCACCGCACCAGTGGTTGATCCCCAGACCACGGTTGAAGGGGACGCGACCCGGCGGTTGAAAGAGTGTTGATGCCGGAATCCGAGACGGAGACGTCCAAGAGCCGTAACTCGCTGGTCGAGCGCCGGGCGCGAAAGATCGCCAACGCGCGATCGGTGACTCTCGGCCTTGCCCTCACGTTCGTCCTGCTCGCCCTGGTCGGCGCAATCTTCATGCGGATCGCCGATCCCAATAACTTTCCGTCGATCGGCCTGGCGGTGTGGTGGGCGCTCCAGACGATCACCACGGTCGGCTACGGCGACGTCGTCCCCACCACCGTCGCCGGAAGGTTCGTCGCCGGTGTCGAGATGGTCACCGGGGTCTCGTTCATCGCGTTTCTGACCGCAGCGGTCACGAGCACCGTGATCCAGCGCGGTGAGGAGGACAGCCAAACCGCCGAGCGGCTGGCCCGTGAGGCCAGCACCAAATCGATCATCGACGCGGTGGCTGTGCTCGAGGATCGGCTCAAGGACATCGAGCGAAAGCTCCCGAGTTGACCACCCCCGTCGAGCCGGTGGAGGCCATCCCCGGGCAGCGCCGGCGCGCGCTGAAGATCAGGGTCGGCGTGTCGCTCGTGATCGCGTCATGGCTCCCCATCGCCCAGACGATCATCTGGCTCGGGTCGTATTCGGGTGACCAGGCAGCTGCGCTGCGCGCATCGATCTGGGGAGTGCAGGTCGTGATTGGCCTCGTCGGGGTGGCGATCGCCGGCCGCGAAACGATCCAGATCGCAAAAAGCGTCGGCTGGCGCCGAGCGCCGGCCGTGATCTGGGGTCTGCTGCGAGACCCCAACGCCCCGGTCATCACCTAAACGGGTTTGTACCAACGGCGCCCGAACCGCCTAGGATTGGTTCCATGGACGCGCCTGACGACGTGCGAGACTTGCTGACGATGTCACCCCGCGAGCGGCTCCAGAAAGGCGCGCTGGGCTCGTGAGCGCGGCCCAGTTCGTTCCCGCCGGCTTCGTGGTCCCCATCGGGCTCACAACGCCGGAGTTCAGCCTGACGCCGCTCGGACCTGAGCACAACGAGGCCGACTACGCCGCCTGGACATCGTCGACCGAGCACATCAAGACCACTCCGGGATATCCCGACTACGGCTGGCCACACCCGATGCCGCTCGAAGAGAACCTCGCCGACCTGATCCGGCACCAGCGGGACTTCGAGACGCGGCGCGGTTTCACCTACACGGTGCAGGATCCCGACGGCTCGATCATCGGCTGCGTCTACATCTACCCGCTCGCCGACAGGCCCCACGCCACCGACGTCCGCTCCTGGGTGATCGCGACCCGGGCAGAGCTGGACGCACCGCTCTATCGCGCGGTGATGGCATGGCTCGACGCGGAGTGGCCGTTCGAGCACGTGGAATACGCGCCGCGGCCAGACGCGGGCTGATGCCCTCCGCCGGCAGGGTCGTGTCGGTTGAGGCGTGGCCGGTCAACGTTGCGCTGGACGCACCATACGAGTTCGCAACCGGGGTGTATGGGGGGATGAGCCGCACGGTGGTGCGGGTCGTCACCGACACCGGCCTGATCGGTCTTGGTGAGTCGCCGTCGGTTTCCGACGCGCTCGCGCTTTGGGAGCAGGCACCCGACCTGGCCGGCCGCGACGTCACCGGCCTTCTGCGCGAACTGGCCGCCACCGAGCCGCCTGGCGCGGTTGCGCGCGACTCACCGGAGATGATTGTGCGGCGTCCACAGGTGGCGATCGAGATGGCACTGTGGGACATCGAGGCTCAACGCCACGGCGTGCCGTTGTGTGAGCTGCTCGGCGGTCGCGTACGTGACGAGATCGCCGTGACCGAGTACTTCGCGTTTCGACTGCCGGGACCGTCCACTCCGGGCGAGCCGACGGCTGCCGATGTTGCCGCCTACTGCGCCCGGATGGCGCGCGAATACGACTCGCCGGTGTTCGAGGGCAAGCTGGGAGTGCGATCCCCGGCGGAGGAGCTCACGATGCTGCGGGAGGTGCGCGCGGCAATCGGCCCAGATCGGCGGCTGCGCGTCGATGTCAATATGGCGTGGCGTCTCGAGACTGCTCTGCAAACCGTTCCCCAGCTTGTGGACATCGGCGTCGAGAGTCTCGAGGAACCCGTCGCCGGCCTCGACGCCATGGCCGAGCTGCGACGCGCGACGCCGATCCCGCTGTCGGCTCATAGCACCGACATCGAGGCCACCGCCCGGTGGCCGGGGTCGAACGCGCTGGTGCTCGGGATCGCGGGATGTGGCGGCATCGGCGCCACGCTTCGGTTCGCGGCGGCTTGCGCCGCGGCCGGCGTCGAGTTTCGCTTCTACAGCGGAGATCTGGGCATCGCCACTGCCGCCGAACTCCATATCGCAGCTGCGGTGGTCTCGATCCGAGGCCCGCACCAGACGCTGCTGCGCTGGTATACCGACGACGTGATCGAGGGCGGCCCGCTTCGCCCACGTCGGGGAGCACTACCCGTTCCCTCCGGCCCCGGACTCGGTGTGAAGCTCGACCACGCCGCGCTGCATCGGGGCGTCGAGCGCTTCGAACGCGACGGCGAATACGACTACTACGCCGGCTCCAGCGTCCCCCGGTTCTAGACCGCTACCCCCGTCAGCGGAAACTCGAGCCATGGCATCCACTGCGACCACGCGGCGCGCAGACGACCGTCCGCGATCACGTTTTCGAGGGCGGAGTCGAGCGCCGCACGGAGATCGTTGCGTCCACGAGGCACCGCGACCCCCCACGCGTTTTGGGTCGCAACCGTGAAGCTGAGCCGTAGATCGGGTTCCTCGCCCAGTGGCACCATCACCACGTCGTCATCGACGAAGCCGTCGATCGTCTCGGCCCGCAACGCACGGATCATGTCGCCGTAGACGTCTTCGGAGCCGGGAAACGCCACCACCACTGCTCCAGGAAACGTCTCGGCCAGAGCGAGATTGGTGCTGTCTGCGATTGCGCCGATACGCTGGCCGGCGAGGTCATCCGGCGACGCGGCGGGATTCTCGGCGCGCACCACCAGAGATTCGTCGAAGATTGCGTACGGGCGAGAGAAATCGGCGAGTTGGCGACGCGCCGCCGTGACGGTTTGGCCACACCACACTGCGTCCACGCGGCCATCGTCGAGCGCGGGATAGAAATCGGCCCAGGCCAGCTCGCGCCACTCGATGTCGACGCCGAGTTCAGCAGCGACCAGGGCGGCCGCCGCTGGCTCATACCCTTCGCGCCGCCCCGCCTCATCGATTGGAGAGAACAACGGAAGCGCATCGATACCGGCGCAGCCCAGGATCAGTTGCCCTCCACTCATCGATCCAACGTACCACGGCAAGGGGAGCCGACTACTCCAAAACGTGGAGGTTCGAAATCGCGATTGGGCTGTACGGTGCGATGCATGAATGCCGAGGGCGGCTCCGTCCGTGTGGTCATCGCTGAAGACAATGAAATGCTCCGCGAGACGCTGGGACTCGCCCTCCAGGAGGCGGGCTACGAGGTCGTCGGGGCCGCCGCCGACGGGGTCGCGGCCGTCGAAACCGTTCTGCGCGAGGAACCCGACGTGACGGTCATGGATATCCGGATGCCCGGAATCGACGGGATCGAAGCGACCCGCCGGATCCGCGAGGCCAGCGGATCACGCACCATCGTCCTGATGCTGACGGCCTTCGATGAGCCGACGTTGATGCAGAGCGCGCTCGATGCGGGTGCCGCAGGATTTCTCGTTAAGGGCATACCGCTTGCTCGGCTGGTCGACGAGATCCAGCATGCGCACGTGCTCAAAGGTGGGAGTCAGACGGCCACCGAAGCATCACACCGCCGCCCGCCTGCCTCTCGCAGCGTATGATACGGCGATGCTTCGAACGATTGCCGTACTGCTTGCCGTTGGAGTGCTCGCGGCGGCGTTCCCCGCAGTCGCTCACGCCGGCCTCGCGCCCGGGTCTCACGGCAAGGCCGTGCTCGCTCTCCAAAAGAAACTGATCCGGCTCAAATACCTCGCCCACGCCGGCCGCACGGGAACCTACGGCCCGCGAACAGAGCAGGCCGTCATGGCCTTCCAGGGCTGGCGTGGACTACCACGCGACGGCGTCGCAGGGCCTTCCACCTTCAAGGCGTTGGCCAAGGCCAGCATTCCCCGGCCGTGGTCGCGCACCGTGCGCCACATGGAAGTCCACAAAGCCAAGCAGGTGTTGCTACTGATCGCAAAGGGCAAGGTCGTGCGTGCGATTCACGTGTCGACCGCGTCGCCCGGTCATGTCACACCATCGGGTCACTTCACGATCTATCGCAAAGAGGCGATGAGCTGGTCAGTGCCGTTCCATGTGTGGCTGCCGCTGGCCTCGTACTTCACGGGCGGATACGCGTTCCATCAGTATCCCGACGTACCCGGCTACCCGGCATCACACGGTTGCGTGCGGATCGCCCAGGGCGACGCCAGCATCGTGTGGAAGTGGGCGACGCTCGGTACTCGCGTTCGCGTCGGCTGACGCTCGCCCGCTAACCTCCTTCGTCGACTGATCCCCTGGAGGAGCCCGCGTGGCACCCGACATTTTTGAGACCGCGTTTCGCTTGATCGCATTCGACTGGGACGGCACGGCAGTGACGTCGCGCGCCGACCGCCCCACCGAACTCGCCGACGCGATGGAACAGCTGTTGATGGCCGGCGTCGCTCTGGTCGTCATCACCGGCACCAACGCCAACAACGTGTCGGGCCAGATTGCGCCTCTGCTCTCCGTCGAGGCTCGCAGCCGCCTCTATCTGATGGTCAACCGCGGGTCGGAGGTGTACGCCTACGACGCCTCGGGGGAGCTCGAGCTGCTGTACCGCCGCGAGCCGACCCCGGAGGAGAACACCGCGCTCGACCGCACCGCCGAAGCGGTGCAGGCACAGCTTCGCGACGCCTACGGCGTCGAAGTCGGGATCGTTTCCAACCGGCTCAACCGCCGAAAAATCGACCTGATTCCCGAACCGGCGTGGGCCGATCCGCCCAAGTCGCAGATCGGTGAGCTGCTCGCCGCGGTCGAGGAACGGCTCGAGCCCGTACCCGGAGGCATCGGCGCAGCCATCGATCTGGCCGGGCGGCTCGCGCACGAGAACGGCCTGCCCGACGCCCGCATCACGAGTGACGTGAAGCACATCGAGGTCGGCCTCACTGACAAGTCCGACTCGATCGCCTTCCTGATGCAGCGCCTGGCCCCGGCGCGGGCTATTCGCCCTCACGAAGTGCTGATCGGCGGCGATGAGTTTGGCCCCATCGCGGGTTTCGAAGGATCGGATTACCGCATGGTCACGAGGTTGGCCACCGGCGCCACACTGTTCTCCGTGGGCAAGGAGCCCAACGGCACGCCCACCGGCGTTCTGAACCTCGGTGGCGGGCCCGCACACTTCGTACAACTGCTGCGCGAGCAGGCGGCTCACGCTCGCAGCGGGCTGATGATCGAACCGCCGCCGAGGCGTCCCGCCGAGGACCCCGAGGGGGATCAGGGCTGGACGATCATCGGCGAGGGGTATGACCTCACGGCCGAGGCGTCCGAGGAAACGCTGTTCTCGCTCGTCAACCGCTACATGGGTGTCCGCGGCAGCACCGACGAGCTCAATCCTTCGCGCACGCCGCGCGCGTTCGTGGCAGGGCTCTTCGACGGCGAGCTCCCCGGTGTCGAGGACCTGGTCGTGACCCCAGACTGGGTCGCTATCGAGCTGCACATCGACGGGCGGCCGTTCACGCCGTGGTCGTGGAACGTTCGAACCCACCGCCGCACGCTCGACTTGCGAGCGCTGCGACTGGATCGAGAACTGATCGTCGAAGACCCCGACGGCCGGGTGTTTGCGCTGCGCACAAGCCGCGTGCTGAGCCTCGCAAACCCACACCTCGGGGCGGTGCGGCTGTCGCTGGAGCTGGTGTCTGGCGAGCCTGCGCGGGTCTCGGTGCGGGCCGGCATCTGGGCCCGCGACCAAATCCGGCGACCTCCCCCACGTCGAGGTCACGGCCGCCGGCGACGCCGACGGCGTGGACATGCTTCACACCCGCACCCCGGGCGCCCGGGTCGCGGTCGACGTCGGCCAGGCGCTTGCGGCCAGGATCGGGCACACGCCGATCGAGGCGGCCCACGTTACCGACGAACACTTCTCCGGGCGCGAGTTCGATACCGAACTGACCCGCCACGCGCCGCTCGAGATCGATCGTCACGTGGCGGTCTTCACCGAGCGCGAGGAACCCGAGTCGGGCAGCAAAGCCGCCGACACCGCCCGCGGCTCACTCGCCGCGGGGTGGGATGCGCTAATCGAGGCGCACGCCTTGGCGTGGGCAAGCGCGTGGGCGAGATCCGATGTCGAGATCGACGAACCCGCCGCCCAGATCGGGATCCGGTTCGCGGTGGCCCAGCTGATCGCGGTCGCACCCCAGACGGGAAGCCGAACGTCGGTCGCGGCGAAAGGGCTCACGGGTGAGGGCTACAAGGGTCACGTGTTCTGGGACACGGATGTCTTTTTGATGCAGTTCTACGCCTACACCATGCCCGAGGTTGCCCGCGAGATCATCGAGTATCGGATCGGGACACTCCCGGCGGCGCGCCGAAACGCCGAAAATGCCGGGCTCGAAGGCGCGTGGTTCGCCTGGGAGAGCGCCGCCAGCGGCGAGGATGTCACCCCCGACTTCGTGGTCGGCCCCGGCGGCCGGAGGATGGAAGTAAAGACCGGCAAGCAGGAAATTCACGTCGTCAGCGACATCGTGCTTGCAATCGAGATGTACGTGCACGCCACCGGCGACGAGCAGATCCTCACACAGGGTGCCGCCGACCTGATCGTCGAAGCCGCGCGGTTTTACGCCACCCGAGGCGTCGAGACCGACCGCGGGTATGAAATCCACGACGTGATCGGGCCTGACGAGCTGCACGAGGACGTCAACAACAGCGCCTACACCAACTACCTCGGAGCGTGGACGATGCGCCGAGCGGCGGAGTTGGTCGATTCGGGCGTCACCGAGGCGCGTCCCGGCGAACCCGCGCGATGGCGTGATCTGGCCGACCGGATGGTGGTTCTGCGAACTGCGGACGGGCTGATCGAACAGCACGAGGGGTTTCTGTCGCTGCCGATCGCCGGCGAAGACCCGGTGGGCCGGGCCGAGCTTGCGTGGCAGCGCGACCGGATGGAGTGGCGTGACGTCAAGCAGGCAGACGTGGTGATGCTGATGGCGCTGCTCGAACGCGAGTTCAGCTTCGAGCAACGACTCGGCAACTACCGCCTGTACGAACCGCTGACACGGCATTTGTCGTCACTCTCCGAGGCCGTCCACTCGCTCGTCGCGCGGAGAGTCCGGCTTGACGACGCCGCCGACGACTACTTCACCCGGGCGGTTGCCATCGACCTCTACGACAGCCGTGGGAACCGTCCCGAGGGCCTGCACATGGCCACTCAGGGCGGCCTGTGGCAGGCGGTCGTGTTGGGATGTGCCGGGCTCTCGGTCAGCGATGCGGTGCTCGTGCTCGATCCGCGGCTTGCGCCGGGTTGGACCCGGTTGCGGTTCTCACTCACCCACCACGGCGTCCCGGGCACCGTGACGCTCACGCACACGAGCGCCACAGTCGAGGCCAACGGCGGGTCGATCGCCGTCGAGATCGGCGGCACCCGGGCGACTGCCACCGAGCACCACCCGGTGCAACTGGTGCGCGATGGCGACGCCTGGCGCCCGCGCGCATGAGCGGCCGGTAGCATTGACCTGATGGCGCCGACAAAACTTCTCCTGGCATCGCCGCGCGGATACTGCGCCGGTGTCGATCGTGCAGTCGACACCGTCGAGCGTGCATTGGAGCATTTCGGCGCCCCGGTCTATGTCCGCAAGGAGATCGTGCACAACCACCATGTCGTGTCCGAACTGACGGATCGCGGGGCGGTGTTCGTGGACTCCGAGCTGGACGTCCCCATTGGCGCGGTGGTTGTCCTGTCTGCCCATGGTGTCGCTCCGGAGGTGTACGAGCGCAGTCGGGAGCGCGACCTGCACGTCCTCGACGCGACCTGCCCGCTGGTAACCAAAGTCCACACCGAGGCGCGGAAATACGCGGCCCAGGGTTACTCGATCGTCCTGATTGGCCATGAGGGTCACGAGGAGGTCGTGGGCACGATGGGCGAGGCCCCCGACTCGATCCAGCTGATTGGATCGGTGGCCGAGATCGACGCGCTCGAGATCCCCGACCCCGACCGCGTTGCCTACATCACGCAGACCACGCTCTCGGTCGACGAGACCGTCGAGATCATCGGAGCGCTGCGGGAGCGCTTCCCCAAGGTCGTTGGCCCCAAGAACGATGACATCTGTTACGCGACCCAGAACCGCCAGAATGCGGTCAAAGAGCTCGCCCAAGACGTCGACCTGGTGCTCGTGATCGGTTCGCGCAACTCCTCGAACTCCAACCGCCTGGTTGACGTGACTCGCGAGTTGGGAGTTCCCGCCCACCTGATCGACGACGAGACCGGCATCGACCCGGCGTGGTTCGAAGGTGTCACCACGGTCGGGATCACGTCCGGAGCGTCCGCTCCCGAGTCACTTGTCACCCGTGTCGTCGAGTACTTCCGGGCGCTGGGCGTCACCGAGGTCAGCTCGCACGACCTGGTCGATGAGAACGTGCACTTCCAGCTGCCACGTCAGCTGCGCCGCGCCATCGGCGCCTAGCTCCTAGCGCAGGACGAGCAGCGCGTCGATATCGACGGCCGGCCGGCCCTTGGTGCCGAGGCACACGATCCGGATCGAGTGGGTGCCATTGGCTGTCCACCCGCGGGTGAACACCACGCGGCGGCGGAGCAGCGTCTTGGAGTGGAGGTCGACGGTTTTGATCGCCTTGCCATCGATGTACACCCGCGCCTTACCGCGCAGCGAGGACTTGGAGGCGACCCAGGCGACCTGCCGGCCGGTGAATGTCAGCGCGGCGGAGGAGTTCTTCTTCGACGTGCTGGTGATCGTCCCACCGGATGTCCCTGGCGAGCGCAGCTTGTGCCAGACGCCGCGGTACTTGATGCCGCCGTTGGCGTTCTGGTGCATGACGATCCGAGCGCTCTTTCCCGCGATATAGCCAGGGGTGTTGTCCGAGCAGTCGACCGGCTGCACCGAGTAGTGGTAGACCTTGGTGCCGGGGGCGATCGAGCGTGCCACCGTCGTGTTGGTGGGACGGGCGGGAACCACGCTCACCACCGAGCCGGCGTTGATCTTTTGGTGGACGCGATAGCGGCAGATGCCCGAGAGGTTGTCGCGGCCTTTCCACGCAAGCGTGACGGGCACGGTGGGGCCGATGATCGTGCCAACCACCATGTGAACGTTGGGTAGCGTCGAGAGCGTCGGTGCGGTGGTGTCGGACACCGAGTCCTTGAAGTGCGCAAAGCCCTGCTGAGCCAGCGCCCCGACCTTGGTGAAGTCGCCGCCGACGTATGCGTCCTGGCCATAGCCGAGCACCGGCCACACGCCGAGGATCTGGTTGAAGTCAGGCGACCAGCTGAGATCGACCTTGCCAGTCTGGAGGTTGATCGCCGCGGCGTGGTGCCGCACCTGGGCACCAAGCTTGTTGAAGTGACCACCGACGAGCAGCAATCCGTGATAGACCGACACCGACGCCACGTCGCCGTCAGGCGACGCCGTCCAGATCAGCCGGCCATTGGCGATGTTGTACTTGGGCAGGTGACCGCCGCCACCACCACCGCCGGCGTAGAGCGCCGTCGAAGTGGCTGCGAAGCTCAAAATCTCGTACTTGGGGTGAGACATCCAGGGCAGGAGCGCGCCGGTACTGGAGGAGAGCGCCGCGAGGTGGGCGCTCTTTTTGCCGCCGACCAGGCTGAACAGGCCACCCACGAAGATCCGCGAGCCGTTGGGCGAGATCAGAAGCGCGCGTACCGCCTGGTTCGGCCCGTTGTGCGCCGCCCAGGGCAGCAGCTTTCCGGTACTCGAGACCGCGGCCAGCCGCTTGCGGTGGGCGTTGCCGATGGCGTTGAACTCTCCGCCGAAGAACACGCGGGTGCCCATCGTCACGATTGAGTACACCGCGCCGCCGTTGGCGCGAGGGGCCCAGCTCAAAACCGCACCGGCCGCGGCGGCTGACATCGCTGCGATGTGGTTTCGGTTCTTGCCGCCGACCACTGTGAAATCGCCGCCGGCGTACACCGTGCCGCCGCCCGGGCCCATGGCCAGCGTGCGCACAGTGCGATTTGCGTTGGGGTTCCATGCCAGCAGCGCTCCGGTCGCAGCGCTGAAGGCCGCCAGGTTGTTGCGCGTCACCTCACCGGTACCGACGGGGTCGCCCGCGGGCCGAACCGACGTGAACGCACCGCCGATGTACACAACCCCGTTTGACCGGATGATCGTGTGCACCGTGCCGTTGGTCTGGTAGGAGGTGGGCTCAACCGACCCCTGCAAGGCGGCAAGCGCCGTGGCCGAGGTCGCCGCAAAGGCGAGGCCCGCGATTGCGAGCACAGCAAGGCCGCGCCGGAGCAGCGCAGTCGGAGCGACGGAAGTCAGCCGGGAGGGAGTCATACGTACCTGGGCACTAGTGTCCGTTGATTCGGCCCCGGAGTCAAATCCCCTCGGCCCGATTTGTTGGGAGGCGATGTGGGAATCGCCACTCAGCGAGTGGCCAAACGCCACGTCCACCGACCGCGCGGCTGTGCTTCCAGCTCGATCTCGGCTGCAAACAGGTCGTCCTGGGCATCGGCGTCGCGGGTGAAATCACAGGCGTCCAGACGACTCTCGATCAACTCGGGATACTCACGCTCAAAGCTGATGCAGGCGTGCATCTGCTCGAGGCTGAGGCTGAGCGAGCGAGCCGCGGCCGACGCGGATCCGTCGTGGTCGCGGATGGCGAGCAGGACGTCGGCGACTTCGAACGGGGAGTTGGACACACACGGCGCGGGATCGCCACCGAGGTCATTGCGCAGCTCGATCATGGGCGAGGTGAAACGCGGGAGCGAGAGAGGCACGGGGAGCCCTTTGGTTGGGACGGCGGGGTGCCGGCACGTTGGGAGGCGACACGAGGGGGAGATCGCGCCGGTACCTATCAAGTACCGATCAGCGCCCGCCACCGCATCCCCCTGCCTGGGGATCCGTCACCAACCGAACGGGGGGTATCCGTCCCTAGTGCGGGGCGATTCGAAGATCGTCGCCCGGCTCCAGCGTCACCGCCAATGTCTCGGCCGCGATCCGGTCGCCGTGCTCGCGGAACGCCTCGGTGACCTGTCCGTCGTCGGCCGGGTAGGTGATCACGATCCGGTCGGTCAACTCCATGCCGGCGTCGGCCCGCATCTGGTTGATCGTGCGGATCAGATCGCGAGCCACGCCCTCCACGGCGAGCTGCGGAGTGATCTCGGTGTCGAGCACGACGGCGAACCCGTCACCGTCCACAACCGAAAACCCGGGCCGGGCGCGCGTGCGGAGCTCGAACTCGCCGGGCTCGAGCCGCCAGTCGCCCACATCCACCCCGCCGTCTGAGAGCGAGAACTCTCCCTCGCGAAGCAGGCCGCGGATCACCCCCAGGTCGCGTCCGAGCTTCGGACCAAGCACCTTCAGGATCGGCATGACCTCGACCTCGGCGAACTCATCGCTCGACTCGGCCAGCTGCACCTCCTTGACCCCGAGCTCACCTGCGACCAGATCGATGTGGGTCGCGACCGCCTGCCGCCGGCGGGGATCGTGAGTGACCACCGTCGCTGCCCGAAGCGGCTGGCGCAGCTTGATGCCAGCGTCGTTACGGGCGCTGTGGCCGAGCGTGACGACCGAGCGCACCGCGCTCATCTGCTCGAGCAAGGCCGCGTCGGCGAGAGCGTGGTCGACCGTGGGATAGCCAGCATGGTGGACGCTCGCAGGCGCATCCTGGCAGGCACCGCGTACGAGGTTCTGCCACAGCTCATCGGCCAGGAACGGCATCACCGGCGCGACGCATCGGATCGCTTGCACCAATGCGTACCACAGCGATTCGTGGGCGGCGCGCTTGTCATCGACATCGTCCGACTTCCAAAACCGCGGGCGCGACAGCCGCACATACCAGTTCGATAGATCGTCGACGAAGGCCTCGAACGCGCGCACCAGCCGAGGGGAGTCGTACACGTCGAGCGCCGCGGTGCACTCCCCGATCAACCCCTGAGTCGCCGCCACCAGCCACCGGTCGAGCTCCCGCGACGTGCTCGGGCCTCGCTCGAGTACCTCGAGATCCGGGTGATGCTCATCGATGTTGGCATACAGCACGAAGAACGCATAGACGTTCCACAGCCGCAGCAGCCGGGTCTTGACCGCGCCGGCAGGCCCATATCCGAAGTTCAGATTCTGGGCTGGGGGCTGGGCGGCGTACATCCACCGCATAACGTCGGCGCCCATCTCCTCGATGGCGTCGTCGAACCAGATCGCGTTACCCCACGACTTGTGCATCGGCCGGCCGGTCTCGTCGTTCACCTTCTCGTACGTCAGCACCCGGTCGTACGGTGCACGCCCGTCGAGCACGACGCCCATGAACAGCATCGAGTAGAACCACAGCCGGATCTGTTCACGCATCTCGGTGACCCAGTCGGCCGGGTACCACTGTTGCCAGTAGTCGTTGTCGGGCAGGTCGGCTTTCGTGACGCCCTCACCGGCACCCGCCGCGTAGCCGCCGGGGATCGCGTGCTCGCGCTCCCAGCCCATCGTCGAGAACGGCACGATCCCGGCGTCCAGCCAGCAATCGCCCACGTCCTTCAAGCGGTGGGCCTCACCACCGCACTCGCCGCAAGCGATGACCACATCGTCGATCCACGGCCGGTGCAACTCGGTCAGGTTCTCGGTACCGGAGATCGCGCGTTCCAACAGGTCATCCTGCGACGAAACGACGGTCATGTGCCCGTCTTCGCAGAAATAGAATGGCAGCGGCAAGCCCCAGTAGCGCTTGCGGCTGATGCACCAGTCGCCCATGTTGCGAAGCCAGTCCTCCATCCGCTTGCCGTACTGCGGCGGCGTCCACTCCACCTTGCGAGCCGCCTCGATCATCGGCTGTCGCACCTCGTCGCAGCGGATGAACCACTCGTCGACCAGCCGGTAGATCAGCTCGGTGCCGCAGCGCCAGCACACGGGATAGCGATGGGTCAACTCGCCGGCCTCCACCAGCCGCCCGCGCTGGCCGAGATCCTCGATCACCAGCGGCGCCGCCTCGGCGGTGTGCTTGGCGTGCAGCCAGCCATAATCGTTGGTGAACGCCCCGGCCTCGTCGACCGGCACCAGCGTCGCCAGCCCCTCCTTCTGACCGAGCTCGAAGTCCTCGGCGCCGCAGCCCGGGGCGATATGGACGATGCCGGTGCCCTCCTCCATCGACACCTCGTCCCACGCGACCACCCGATGCTCGAGGCCCGCCGCGGCCGGGAACTCGTCGAACGGGCCGACGTAGGACAGGCCGACAAGCTCGGATCCAGGCACGCTGCCGACGACTTTGCCGCGCACCGGTACGTGATCGAGGCGGTCGGCGGCGACGTAGTCGATGCCGACGTTGGTCTGGACGCGGGCGTACTGCGCATCGGCGCGCACCGCCGCGGCCACGTTGGCCGGAAGCGTCCACGGGGTGGTCGTCCACACCACCAGGTACTCGTGTTCGCGACCGACGATCGGGAGCCGCACATACAGCGACGGGTGGGTGATGTCTTTGTAGGAGTCGATCAGCTCATGCTGTGACAGCGAGGTGCCGCAGCGCGGGCACCACGGCATCGACTTGTGACCGCGGTACAGCCACCCCAGATCGTCGCAGCGTTTGAGGAACTTCCAGATGTCCGAGATATTGGGATCGGTCATCGTGTAGTACGACTTGTCCCAGTCCATCCACTGCCCGAGCCGTTTGGAGTGCTCGGTCAGCTGACCCGCGTAGGTCGCCACCCGGTCACGACAGGCGATCGCAAATCGCTCCAGGCCATACTCCTCGATCTCGGGCTTGGAGTTGAGCCCAAGCTCCTTCTCCACCCCCACCTCCACCCACAGACCCTGGCAGTCAAAGCCGTTCTGGTAGCGCTGATCGTGGCCGAGCATGGCGTGATACCGCTGCCAGATGTCTTTGATCGTGCGGCCCCAGCCATGGTGCACACCCATCGCGTTGTTCGCGGTGATGGGACCGTCGATGAAGCTGAAACGCTCGTTGCCGCGGTTGGCATCGCGCAGCACCTCGAATGTGCGCTCGCGCTCCCAACGCTCCAGGGCGCGGTGTTCGAGGGCGATATGGTCGGGCTTGGGTGGGACCTGCTCAAATGGCGGCATGCGCGGGATTCTATTGCGCGCGCAGGCCGGCCTCGCCAGGGTGGCGCCGACGCCGGGGCACAGGCGTCAGAACCGCGGGGGGCGGCGGTACCAGTGGGATTTCGACCGACTAGAAGTCGGTGTCATTCCGATGGCAGTAGTCGTCGAAAGCGGCGTGCTTGGCCAGGTACATGCTCAGCTCCGAGAAGCCGAACTCGAACCATTCCGAGAGCCAGCGCTCATCGATCTCCACATGCTTGTCGTGCAGGTCGTCCATGGTCACTTCCTCCGGGCGGGGGTCGTAGCCCGGATGACGCGATTTCCGCCTCCGACCCACAATTCCTTTGGCCGAAGGCTCCGATGGTCAAATGATCGGCCGCAGACGACTCGGCCTTTACCCTTTGATTACAGTTGGTCGCCGAGCGGGTGACCGAGCACACGCTCGAGAGCATCGGCGCCGTTGGCAAATGCAATCTGGGAGCGGGCCGGCAGCTCGTCGGGCTGGAGCCAGATCAGTTCGCTGACATCCGACGCCGCCTGCTCGCGGCCACCGCTGACCACGGCTGTGAAGTACAAATTGAGCGTGTGGGCCCCATCGCCGTACCGATCGGGGATCGCGCCGATATAGCCCGTCACGGTGATCTCGAGGCCGGTTTCCTCACGCAGCTCGCGCTTCACGGCCTGCTCGGCATCCTCCGATACCTCGATGAATCCCCCCGGCAGATCGAGCATCCCCAACGCTGGCTCGATCGCCCGCCGGGTGAACAGGATCGCTCCGTCGGGGCGGGTCACGATCGCCGTGGCGGTGGGCGCGGGATTGTCGTAGAGCACCAATCCGCATGCCGGACAGTGCAACCGCTCCTCCCCCGAATCGACGGGACCGACACGGAGCGCCGACGCGCAACGGGGACAGTGAACCCAGCCGGCCAGGGCGCTCATGCGAGTTCCTGGTCGCCAACGACGGCATCACACAGGTCGGGCCAAGCGCCCGGGCGCATGATCCACCCGGAGTAGGTGCTGCGATTCGCGAGGCAGACGAGCCCGACGCCCGCCACCGGATCGGCGAAGAAGAGCGTGCCCGAGGCTCCGAAATGCGACAGGCTCACCGGCGACGTGCGCGTCCCCGTCCAGTGCGGGTGCTTGTGACCACGCACCTCGCAGCCAAGCGACCAGCCCGCATCGTCCCAGGTCTGAAACGACTCGATCCCTCCGGGTATCCCGGGGTAGGCAACCGCGGTCATCTCGGCAAACGTCTCGGCGGCCATCAGTGGCGCGCCCTTACAGAGCAGCAT
Source organism: uncultured Actinomycetes bacterium (assembly GCA_963708725.1). GTDB lineage: Bacteria > Actinomycetota > Thermoleophilia > Gaiellales > JAICJC01 > CAVPTL01. The sequence goes on from CAVPTL010000010.1 coordinate 179,014, forward strand.
GCGAACGAACCGCGAGTAGGCATCGACGGTCGCGAACGCACCGCCGGCGGCGGTTGCGCGTTGGCGCCACTGGGCGCTGTTGAAAAGCGCGGCGCCCGAGCCTGAGAGGCCCGGCTCGCGCACATCCAACGCCCGCCCGAACTGATGCTCGGGCAACGGCAGGAACGCATCCATGCCGAGTGGTTCGAGTACCGCCTCGCGCACATACGACGCGTGGTCGAACCCGGTCGCGGCGTTGATCACCTCGCCCAGCACCGAGTACCCCTCGTTTGAGTAGATCCTGCGGGTGGCGGGTGGGCACACCGGCTCGACATCCACCGCGGCCACTCCCCGCGGACCGACCTCGGGCAGCCCCGACGCGTGCGACAACAGGTGTCGGGGCGTGATCCCGCGACGCGACTCGACTCCGTACTGGGCGAGGTACTCCCCCACCGGCGCGTCGAGATCAAGCGCCCCCTCCTCGACCGCGATCATCGTTGCGGCGGCCACCAGTGGCTTTGTCAAGGACGCAAGTGCGAATAGACTGTCGGCGGACGCAACACCTGCAACCCTCGTCTCACGCACGCCGTCGGGTCCGATAATTGCGGCGGCGATCGCCGGGACGTTTGACGTTTGTGTCCACGTATCTATCATTTGCAGGGGCATTGGCGCATCATCGTACGCAGGATGGCGCGAAACGGCGTCGCTTCCAGCGGCAGGTTTGAGGTTATGGCACGAATCGAGACACGAGACGACGATCCACAGATCCCTCCGCCACCGGTTGGGCCGCCGCGGGGCGACGAGGGGCTCGACGACTGGTTCACGCGGCGGCTCGAAGCCCAGGGAATCGCCGCTCGCGGCAACGGGTTCCCGGCCTCGCGGGTGTTCTCGGTGATCGCGCTGGTTGTCGCCGTCGGCGCGCTTTTGTGGGTGATCCACTCCGCTTCGGGATCGTCCACCGATGCAACCAGCTCCTCGAACCCCACCACCACACCTCAGACGCAGGGGTCGACTGGATCGACCGGCCCGACATCAACCGGCACCACCGGTAGCGGTCCCACCACCAAGGGCTGGAGCGAGGTCAAGGTGACGATCATCAACGGAAACGGCCAGACCGGGGCCGCGGGCACGGCCCAAACCGATCTGAACAAGGCTGGCTGGAACGTCGTCGGCACCACCAACACCGTGAACGGTGCCACCGTCGATCAAACCGAGGTCGTGTACCCGCCCGGCAAGAAGGGCCCGGCCACCGCCGTTGGGAGCAAGCTTGGACTGCCCGTCGTCGCACAGGCCGACGCGGGCGACGCGATCCCACCGGATCTCACGTCGGTTGCGATCGTGCTCGGGCCCGAACCGCTTCCGACCTCGGGCTAGCCGACCGCAGGGGTCAGCGCGCGTGCAGCGAACTCGTCTGCGACGTGAATCCCCCGCGGACACTCATCGAGATCCAGGCGCGCACCGTCGTCAAGGTGGTCGTGATCGTGCTCGCAGCCCTCGCGCTGGTGGAGGTTCTGAGCGCTGCCCGCGACGTGGTGATTTTGCTGGGTGTGGCGCTCTTTCTCGCGGTGGCTCTCAACCCCGCGGTGGTACTGCTTCAGCGGTGGCTTCCACGAGGGCTGGCCGTGGCGGCGGTGTTTGTCGGCCTGCTGGTGTTGATCGGCCTTTTCGTCGCGGCTCTGGCGGTTCCGATCATCAATCAGACCGACAACCTCCAAAACGCGGCGCCAGGATACGTCGACAAGCTCAAGAAAGACCCGACCCTGAACGACCTCAACAAGCGCTATCACCTCGTGTCGAAGGCAAGCGCGGCGGCTGGCAAGCTCCCCGAGAAGGTGTTCGGTGCCGCCGACAAGGTCGTGACGGGCGTTGCCGAGACGATCACAGCGGTGTTCTTGACCCTCTTTCTGATGCTCGAGCTGCCGACCCTCAGCGCCGGGGTGCTGTCATTGATGCCCGCGGAGCGCTCCGAGCGCGTGAGACGGCTCGCCGGTGACGTCAACCGGCAGGTCGGCGGGTATGTGATCGGCAACCTGGCGATCTCGGTCATCGCCGGCCTGGTGACCGGCATTTCGCTGTGGATCCTGGGTGTGCCCTACGCTGCGGCGCTCGGCATCCTCATGGGCGTGTTCGATCTCGTGCCACTGATCGGCGCGACCATCGGTGCGATCGCCGCGATCGGCGTCGCCTTCGCCGCTCAAGGCCCGACGGCCGGCATCATCATGCTCGTGATCAACATCGTCTACCAGCAGGTCGAAAACCACGTCCTTCAGCCGATCGTCTACCGAAAGACGGTACAGCTGTCCGCATTCCTCGTACTCGTGGCCGTACTGCTGGGAGGCGCGCTGCTCGGTGTACTCGGCGCACTGGTGGCGATCCCGGTGGCAGGGTCGATCCAGGTCATCGCCCGCGACCTGCTCGCCGACCGCCGCCGGCCCGCGGCGATGGCCGCGGCGACGCCGGCACCCGACCCGGGTTAGCGCGACGCTTCCTGCAGGAGCTCCCATGCGCGGGCAACGTGGTGCTCGCCGGTGGCGCCATTCCCCACCGCGAGATGAATCGCAAACCGGCCGTGGAGCTGCGTGTGCGACAGGTACACCTCGCCGGTGGCGTTGACGGCGGCCAGGATCTTCTCGTTGCGAGCCTTCAGCTCGTCCTCGTCATCCACCCCCGCCGGGTGGTATCGGAAGTTCACCGTCGAGAACGGCACCGGGGCGAGCAGCTCCCACCCGGGCGCGGCGTCGATCCACGATTCCACGAGCCGGGCGAGGCGAATGTGATCGCCGATCACCTCGGCCATGCCCTCGGCGCCGTAGGCGCGCAGCACCATCCACAGTTTCAGGGCCCGGAACCGCCGCCCCAACGTGAGGCCGTAGTCCATCAGGTTCACGACCTCGTCCTGCCCGCTGCGAAGGTACTCAGGCACCAGCGAGAACGCCGCTCGCAGCTGGTCGGGACGCGACGTCCAAAGCAGGCTGCAGTCCATCGGAACGAGCATCCACTTGTGCGGGTTGATGACGATCGAGTCGGCCCGCTCGCAATCGCGCAGCACCCATCGCATCTCGGGCACCACCGCAGCCGCACCGCCGTAGGCCGCGTCGACGTGAAGCCACACACCGTGGCGCGCGCACACGTCGGCGATCTCGCCAACGGGATCGATGCTCGTCGACGACGTCGTGCCGACGGTCGCCACCACGGCGATCGGGCGGCGACCGGCGGCGATGTCAGCGTCGATCGCGGCCGCGAGTTCGTCGACCCGCATTCGATACTTCGAGTCGACGGCGATCGGGACGAACCCCTCGCGCCCGAGCCCCAGCGCGATGCAACCCTTCTCGACCGACGAGTGGGCCTCACTCGAGGCGTACACACGCAACGCCGGCAGATCCGGCCGCCCCGTCATCCCGCGGTCGCGCACGTCGACCCCGGCCGCCTCCCGTGCGCCCGCCAGCGCGGTGAACGTCGATGTCGACGCCGAGTCGGTGATCTGCCCGAACAGCCCGTCGGGCAGTCCCACGAGTTCGGCGCTCCACGCCAGCACGAGCTGTTCGAGCTCGGTCGCCGCCGGCGATGTCTGCCACAGCATCGCATTGACATTGAGCGTCGCGGCCATCATCTCGGCCAGGATCCCCGGCGCCGACCCGGTATTTGCGAAGTACGCGAGGAATCCGGGATGGTTCCAATGCGTGAGCCCAGGGATGATCAGCCGGTCGACATCGTCGATCATCGCCGAGAGCGGCTCCCCTTTCGTCGGCGGGTGCTGCGGCAGCGACGCGGCCACATCACCCGGCTGGACCTTCGGGTACACCGGCAGATCGCCGACCTGCTCCAGGAAATCGGCTGCCCAGTCAGCCGCGCGATGAAGCTCGGCTCGTAGCTCGTCGCTGGTCGGTCCCGCCATCAGAGCTTCTGCTCGACAGCGGTCAGCGCGCTATCGAGCTTGGTGATCAACTCGTCGAGCTCGTCATCGGTGATGATCAGCGGCGGGGCCATCAGCACCGCATCCATGTGCTCGTTTCCAACCGGTGTGGGGCAGCCGTAGATCATCAGGTCGCGCTCACGCGCCGCCCCTGCGAGGCCGTATGACATCCCATCGCTCTCGCGAAAACGCTCGCCGTCGGGTCGTCGCAGTTCGACTCCTTGCAGGAGCCCTCGTCCACGCAACGCGTGCATGATCGGGTGGCGGCCCTGGAGCTCTTCGAGCATGCCGCGAAGCCGCGCGCCTTTCTGCTCGGAGGCTTGAACGAGGCCCTCATCCTCGACGATGTCGATCACTTCGCAGCCCACCGCGCAGCCGAGTGGATAGCCCGAGAACGTGTGCCCGTACGAGAACCCGGTCGGCGAGGAGCCGATCACTTCGCGTACCCGAGCAGACGCCACCATTCCCGAGAGCGGGATGATGCCCCCGCCGATCCCTTTGCCGAAGGTGATCACATCGGGCGTCGCGCCGAAATGCTCGCTGGCAAACCACTTGCCGGTGCGACCGAAGCCGGTCACGATCTCGTCGGCGATCAGCAGCACATCGTGGCGGTCGCATACCTCACGCACCGCGCGGAGGTAGCCGTCGGGCAGGTCGACCGCGGCCCCTGAGGAGCCGGTCATCGGCTCGACGACAAATGCTGCGACGTGGTCGGCACCACGCGACTGAATAGCGGCTTCAAGCGCGGCAGCCCCTTCCTCTGCCGTCGCCGAGTTTGGTACCTGTGCGTACTTCTGCAAGAGCAGCTCGAACGGCGCGCGCCATCGCGATCCAGAGAGCGACAACGCTCCCAGTGTCGAGCCGTGGTAGCTGGTGACGCGCGACAGGAAGTCGACCTTGGCCGGTTTTCCTTGAAGCTCCCAGAAGAGCACGGCGAGGTGCATCGCCGACTCGTTCGCCTCTGAGCCCGACGAGTTGAAAAAGCACCAATCGAGGTCGCCCGGCGCGACTCGGCGGACGCGCTCGGCGAGGTCGAGCATCGGCTGGTTTCGAAACGAGAATCGGTAGGTGAACGCGAGCTCTTGGGACTGTCGCGAGAGGGCTTTTACGAGCCGGGGATGCGAGTGGCCGAGCAGCATCACCATGGCGCCGCCGCACGCGTCGAGGTAGGAACGCCCGCCGGCCTCGATGTAGCACCCGTGCGCGCGCTCGGCGATCGGCAGGATCTTCCCGGGACTGGCGGTCATTGAGTAGTCGGTATCAGAGATTGTCATGGTGATCGAGTCTAACGTCGCCGGGGCCGCGGGCAAGCCTGGAACACGTCTCTTTGGAGATCACGTTTCGGATCAAAATTCAGTCTTGGCCAGCTTCGGCGGCGTCGCAGTCGCCGATCGCCGGGGGCGCACGAGGCGTCGCAACGACCCATCGCGTTACCAGCCCGAAACCTCCGCCCCAACGCCCACACCACCAGGCCGAGTCGGCAGCCAGCGCTCCATCGGAGAGCTGGCTGGCTGCCGACGCAGCCACGAGCCACCCCCAAAACGCCCAATCAGCCAAGAAACCCCAGAAACGCCACTTGGCAGTTCCTGCGAACGCCACTTGGCGCTACCACCAGTTTGCCGCCACCCGCCCCAAACCCGGTCGAAACGGCCCGCGCCAAACAAGAGTCGGCAGCCAGCGCTCCATCGGAGAGCTGGCTGGCTGCCGACGCAGCCACGAGCCTACCCCCAAAACGCCCAATCAGCCAGAAACCCAGAAACGCCACTTGGCAGTTCCTGCGAATGCCACTTGGCGTTACCACCAGTTTGCCGCCACCCGCCCCGAAACCCGGTCGAAACGGCCCGCGCCAAACAAGAGTCGGCAGCCAGCGCTCCATCGGAGAGCTGGCTGGCTGCCGACGCAGCCACGAGCTAGCCCCAGAAACGCCCAATCAGCCAAGAAACCCCAGAAACGCCACTTGGCAGTTCGTGCCAATGTCGGTTGAGTCTCCCCACATCTCGTCACCCACGTGGCACACCGGCCGCACCAGACTGTCTCCATGCCGTACTCGTTGTACAAGGCCCGGAATATCTCTGTGAAGCAGCATGTTTGCGCGATCTGCGTGGATCGGACTCGCGGGAAGACGCACAAGGTCAGCCTTGGGTACGGCGTCACGCTCTGGCTCTGTGATGGGCACGCGAGCGTCGAGTTCTTGACGAAGCGCGGCGGGCGGGATTTCGTGCTCACAATGACCCGCCTGTGGGCCGCGCACGGCTGTCTCACCGCCTCGCGGAGTAAGGCGCTCGACGCCCACCTCGACGCGCTTCGATCGCGTCCTGAGCGACCCCGACCGGGATCGTACGCGTGGCCGCGGCTTCGCATCCAAGCCGAGCAGATGTTCGCCGCCGGCGCCAGCGCAAATGCCGTCTCCAACCGCCTCTACGCCCGCCGCTACGACCCTGTCCAGCCTCCCAGCCCCCGAACGATTCAACGTTGGAAACAGCAACGGCGCTGGCACACGAGAGGTTCCCCACCCACCCCCGGACCGCTACGCTGAAGTCATGGGAAATCGCCGCGTCACCGGACGAGAATGCGCACGTGCGCTGTGGCTGCTCGGCCTGCGCGCGCCGGTCACCGAAGCCGAATTGGCCTCAGCATGGCGCGCCCGGATCCGCCAGGCCCACCCCGATCGCCACATCGACTCCGAGCAGCGCGTCGAAGCCGCAACCCTCCTGACCCGCGCGCTCAACGACGCGCGAGCTGTCGTCGCCGAATGGATCGCCACCGGCCGGCCGTGGCCGAGCCGCGACGGCACCGTCACGATCTCGCTCGAAGCCTTCGAACCCGAGCCGTGGCCCGAACGCGACCCCGAGCCCGAGCCCGCCCCGGTCTGCCGTTACACCGGCCTGCGCCGCGGCGATCGCGTACGCGTCTGGCCCTACGACGGAGAACTCGAGATCGTCGCCGGCACCGACCGTGACCCCGACCGCGAACAGGTATGGGTAAACCTGCTCGGCAGCGGGTCGGCCCACGCCGACCGTGTCCGACTCGCCGCATACGGCTGCCCGATCTGCGGGATGTGCGCCGGCCCCCGCCAAGAATGGGTGACGATCCGTCCCTGCCCAGCCTGCCTCATCGACCTGCGCCGGCTCGATCAACGACCCGTCGAAGCCGTCAGGATCCGCTCTGCCATCGAGGCGCGCGCCCACGCCGGCCGCACGCTGGCCTCCGAGCTCGAACATCCATGGCTGATGGACAGAGCCGACGAGCGTGCCCGATGGGCGCGCGGGCTGCGACGGGCATCGTCCGACGACCTCACCGCAGCGCTACTCTCGGCGTTCAGCCGCGCATACGAGCGCTGGTCAGAGCAAGACGTGCCGGCGTGAGTCAGATGGACTGACCGGGCGCGCGCAACTCGCCCTCGTACTCGATCAGCACCGACCCGCGCGAGACCTCATCAAGCGCCCAGCCAAGCGCGTCGGCGAACTCTCCCGGCTGAGTGATCCGGCGATACGCCACTCCGTACCCCTCCGCGAGCTTTGAGAAATCCGGCGAGTTCAGCTCGACCCCAACCGGCTTTCGGCCGCTCTGCACCTGATAGTTGCGAAGAACGCCATAGCACCGATCGTTGACCAACACCGTGATCTGGTGAAGCCCGTGCTGCTGGGCGGTGACGAGCTCGTGTCCACCCATCAGAAACCCGCCGTCCCCGACCAGCACCACCGTCGGAGAACCAGGGTTGGCGGCCACCGTGCCAAGCGACGTCGGGATCCCCGACCCCAATGCGCCCGACATCGGGTAGGCAAACCCGCCGGGCCGCTTCGCATCAAGGTAGAGCACCCCCCAATACCCGAGAATCGTCATGTCGGACACGACGATCGCCCCCTCCGGAAGCGCCTCATCAAGCGCGCGCAGGAGCTCAGGCTCCACAGTGAAACCCTGGGCCGCCACCTCCGTCGAGCGCCCCGAAAGCGCCGCACGCGTGTCAGCGGTGCCATCCCGGCTGCCTGCGTCGGGCCCAGCGGCGAGCAGAGCGTCACAAAACAGGCCGACGTCGGCCACGATGCCCTCGACCACCGGGTAGTTCGCGCCCAGCCGGGCAGCGTCGATATCCACCTGCACAAGGGCCTCGGGGAACGGCACCGTCCAGTGGCAGGTGTACTCCTCGGCCATCCGAGTACCCAGCGCCAGGCAGACATCTGCGTTCGCGACGAGTGCCTGCACCGCCCGCTCCTCACACGAGGAGCCCGCATGCAGTGGATGACCCGCCGGAATCACGCCCTTGCCGTTGTAGCTCGTCACCACCGGGGCGTCGAGTGCCTCGGCCAGGGCGGTCACGCGCTCGGCTGCCAGTCTGCCGCCGCCACCCGCAAAAATCATCGGCGCCCGCGCCTCCCCGAGCAGTTTCACAACCCGCGCAACCGCGGCCGGATCAGGCGCTGGATTCGAAACGGGGGTCGCCCGCACCTGGACACCGTCGGCGGGAGCCGCCAACACGTCGATGTAGGCCTCGATCATCGCCGGGCCAGGACGCTGCGCGATCGCCGTCATCGCCTCATCCACCGACGCGGCCAGGGCCTCAGGCGTACGCGGTCGGGAGTGATGTCGAGTGACGCCCGCAAACGCGGTCGACTGCCCCGTGGTCTCGTGCATCCAGCCACGCTGCCCCGGGTCACTCAGAATCTGGGTGGTGATATGGAGCACGCGCAGCGACGACGCGTCCGCCTCCCCCATCCCCGCGAACGCGTTGAACGCGCCCGGGCCGGTCGATGTGATGCACACGCCAACCCGGTCGGAGGTGCGGGCATATCCCTGGGCCGCAAACGCCGCGGCCTGCTCGTGGCGCACCACGACAAGCTCGATCGGAGAATCGGCCAGGGCGTCCCACAGCCCAAGTGCGTGCTGCCCCGGAATCCCAAAGATGATCTCGACACCGTGCGCCTCGAGCGCCGCCACCAGCGCGCTGGCGCCCGTGGCGACCGTCGGCTTGGGACTCACACTCATCCCGGATCTACGAGGTCTGGTTCTCGGAGATGAACGCGACGAGGTTGTCGATGTCAGTCGACGACAAGCTGGAGCCAAACGTCGTCGGCATGATGCCGGCGGTATAGCCCTTGGCGATGTACTTGTCGGGATCGACGATCGACTCGTGCACGAAGTCCGGAAGCGGCATCCCGCCCGCGGCGGTGTCGTCGGCGGAGATATTGTCGAGATCGGGGCCGATGGTGCCGGTCGAGCCGGCGGCCTTGAACGTGTGACAGCCGGCACAACCCGCCGAACCGAGGAACACGGTCTTCCCGGCGGCGGCGTCACCGGAGCCGCCACTCGTTGAGGTCGACCCGCCGCCACCCGTTGTGGTACCGGTCGATGGCGCCGCCGAGGACGATGGCGAAGAGGTGGAGACGCTCAGCGTGAGCCCGATCGAACTGGAGTCACTGGTGGTGGTTCCCTGGGAGACGATCACGATCACCATCACAGCGATCCCCACGGCAGTCCCGACCAGCGCAGCTATCAACACTTTGATCATAGGCGGGCGCACTATACCGCGAGATGCGAACCCGCAGCCTCGTATCCGCAGATACCCCAACCAGGGGATGCTCGCCTGCGGCCCGACAGCCGAGCACGGAACTCGAGATGCTCGACAAACGCGATATCCAAACCCTGATGTACTGCGTGCGACTGGCCGAGACCCACGGCCACTGGCAGCAAGGCACTCCGGCCCGCTTTCCGAATGAGCTGGAATGCAAGCTCGCCCAGCTGCTACGGCAGGCCGACCGCCAGTACGTCAACTCGGCTGCGTAGCCCCCAACGGCCTGCGAAAGCGCGTACGGCCCGCACGCACCTGAACTTCGGCCCTGCCGAGCATGGCCCGCACCCGCGTGGCGGCGTCGCCACCGGTCTCGGCCAGTTCGAGCCAACGGTCGACCGCGAACGTCTCGAACCACGACTCCTCCGCCTCCACCGAGAGTCCAGCCGCCAGCGCTGCGGCCCGCGCTTCCCCGGCGTTGAGCAGGCGAACGTGATCTGGATCACGCAGTCGCTCGGCCTCCTCCCACCGCATCGCGGCGGCGCGGTCGGAATCGGCGATGAAGTCTTCGAGAATCAGCCTCCCGCCGGGTGCCAGCACGCGCGCCATCTCATCGATCGCCCGCACCGGACGATCGATGTGATGCAGGGCATGCACACACACGACCAGATCGAACGACCCGTCCGCGATCGGGAGTTGCTCGGCTCTTGCGACCAGCGTCGCCGCACCTTCGGGAACATGCGCCAGCATCGCCTCGGAGACATCGCAGACCGTGACCGAAGCCACCCGCGCCAGGAGCGCCTCTGCCAACGCCCCGGTACCGCCGGCCACATCGAGCGCGCGGTCGGTGAGCTTCGGCTCACACCACGCCACCAGGCCTGCCCAATCGCGCCGTCGAGCCTGCTCCGCGTAGCGGTCGGCGGTGCGATCAAAACGGCTACCGGCTGACAAACTCCACCGCCTGCTCTCGAGTTTTCACCGCGCCGGCGGCCTGCTCTTCGGCCAACGCGCTCACCAACTCGCCGATCTTGGCTCCCCCAGCTCCCGTCAGCCGGGCAATGTCATCGCCGCGAAGGAGAGGATCGGGAGGATCGGCGATGAGCGAGAGTACCAGCCCAATCAACTCGTCGGCGGTTTCGGTGTGCGCCCGGTGGTAGCGCTGCCTCGCCTGGACGCCTCGCGTCGATGACCGATCGGCCAGCGACAACACCACGCTGGCCAGCGGATAGGGCGAGGTTGCCTGGAGATAACGGTATGCAATGCGCCGGTCGAGCGGCCGCTCCCGCACCAGGAAACCGAGACGCAGGTGCTCCTGCACCATCACCCGGGCAAACCGTACGACCGCACTCGACGCGTGCCACCTTCGCAACACCGTCTCGGCGGTGTCGGCGCCTTGCCGGTCGTGGCCCATGAAGCTGATCCAGCCCTCCGATGACACTCGCTTGGTCTGCGGCTTTTCGACGTCGTGAAAGAGCGCGGCAAAGCGCAGTGCTTCAGCCACGCTCAAACCATCACCGACCGGCGTGGCCAGCTCGTTCGAAATCGCCTCGGCGTGGCGTGGCAGGTAGTGCTCGGGATGTCCGGCGATGTCGGCGGTGGCATCCACGACCTGGAGCGTGTGGTCAAACACGTCGAGGTGGTGGAAGCCGCTTTGCTCCACACCGCGGGTCGCGCCGAGTTCAGGCAGGATCACATCGATCAGGCCAAGTTCGTCGAGCATCCGCAAACCGGCCGCGGGGTCGTCGAGCCCCATCAGCCTCCGCATTTCCATGTACACCCGCTCTCCGGCAGGGCGGTCGGCCAGGAACGCACGATCGCGCGCCAACGCCGCGGTGCGGGGATCGATCCGAAAGCCGAGTTCGTGCGCGAACCGGCCGAGCCGCACGAGCCGGAGTGGATCGTCGTCGAAGGCGTGGTCGGCCACGACCCGCAGAACACCGTGTGTGAGATCGCCCTGCCCATCGAACGGGTCGACGATCGCTCCGCCGTCCAACGGCACCGCCATCGCATTGATGGTGAAATCCCGGTGGCCCATGTCCTCGGCGATCGAGCCGCGGCACGAAGCGATGTCCACGGTGAGGTCGTCGAAGCCGACCCGCCACGCCCCGTGGCGCTCGGACAGCGGAAAGGGTGAGCCCCCTCGGCCGTGGGCAAGCTCGCGCGCGGAGGCCCCGGCGTCACCGCAGACAACCAGGTCGATGTCCGTGGTGGCGCGCTGCTGAAGGAGGTCGCGGACGGTGCCACCCACAAGCCACGCGCCCGGCACAGGCGCGAGAGCGCGAAGCCGCTCGAGTTCAGCTGCGGGTAAAGACATGGTCAACCCGCCGCGGTTGTGGTTCGAGCCCGGTGACGATCTCGTAGTTGATGGTTCCGGCGAGGCGAGCCCACTCCTCGGTGGTGACCGATTCCGGCCCGTCGTCGCCGATCAGTGTGACCATGTCACCGAGCTCCACATCACACTCTGAGCCGATCACAAACGTCAGCTGATCCATGCTGATCGTGGCCGCCACCCGACGTCTGACCCCGCGCACCACCACATCGGCCTGCCCGGAGAGGATCCGCGGGACGCCGTCGGCATACCCGACGGGCGCAAGTCCGATCCAGGTGGCCTCGGTCGCGATCAAGCGGCGGCCGTATCCCGCGCTCTCCCCGGCCTGCAGCTGTTTGATGTCGGCCACGTAGCTCGTGAATCGAAGCGCGGGTATCAGGCCGTCGTCGGCCGCTGCGGTTGCGAACGGCGACAAGCCCAATACCGCGACCCCGCACCGCACCGCGTCCCAACGGGCCGACGCCACACGCAGCGCCGCCGCACTATTCCCGACGTGACGAGTACACGGCGGAAACTCCGCCGAAACCGCGGCAAAGCGCTCGAGTTGCTCGTCGGTGAAGGCGGCATCGGCGGCGTGTGGAACTCCCGCCGAATCGGCGCTTGCGAGATGGCTCATGAGACCCGCCAGCCGCAGGCCACCCCCGCCCTGGGCAAGCTCCTCGCCCACGCGCAGCGCATCGGAAGGCCGCATTCCCCAGCGCCCCATGCCGGTGTCGACCTTGACGTGGACGTCGAGCATCTCGCGAGTCGCCGACCGCAGCCGGGCGATCCCCTCCAGGGACGACACCGTCACCTCGACCCCCGCGACCTCCTCCTCCTCGCCCGGCACAAGTGGCCCCATGACCAGGATGGGAGTGCCGGGCAGCGCGTCACGTAGTGACCGCCCTTCCTCCCACGTCGCCACACACAGCTTGGTCGCACCCGCAGCCAGGGCAGCGCGGCCGACTTGCACCGCGCCATGCCCATACCCGTCGGCCTTCACGACCGCCCACACCTGCGCGGGGCCGACCACCGCCCGCAGGTGTCCGACGTTGGCGGCGATCGCCGACAGATCCACCGTCACGGCGGCACGAGAAGCTCGCTGGTGAATCACCGCGAGACAAACACGGACGGCAGGGCATCGATCACGTCACCCGCGATGATACCCATCGGCCCCACCCGCTCCGCCGCGGTCGCGCCCGCGTGTGCGTGGGCCACGGCTGCGCAGGTTGCGGCCTGCCACCCATCCATCCCCTTTGCAAGAAACGCCGACACCACGCCGGTCAGTACGTCGCCGGAGCCGGCGGTCGCGAGCCCGGAAGCATCGACATCGACGACCGCGACCCGCCGCCCACCAGCGTCGGCGATCAGGGTGTCGGCACCCTTCAGAAGCACCACGGCGTTGGCCGTCCGAGCGGCGGAGGTGACCGCCTCAAGCCGGTTTTGACGCACCCACGCCGACGTCTTACCGAGCAACACCGCCATCTCACCCTCGTGGGGCGTCAGGACGGTCGGGAATCGGCGTCGAGCGAGCTTTTGGAGATCACCGGCGAACGCGTGCAAGCCGTCAGCATCGAGCACCACCGGCTTTCGCACGTCGGCTGCGAGTCGCACCGCCTCGTCGAGCATCGACGGGTCGCGTCCCAGCCCCGGGCCGATTGCGACCGCTCCGGCCCGCTCGACCAGTCCGAGCGCATCGGGCAACGCGTGCACCATCACCTCGGTGTGGGAATGCGCGATTCGATCGCACGACTCCGCCGGCGCCGCCACCCACGCGATCCCCGCCCCAGCGCGGAGTGACGCCAGCGCGGCGAGCGCCGGCGCCCCGGTGAACCCCGGCGCGCCACCCACGACCAGCACCGCCCCCGCCGAATACTTGGTCGATGCCGCATCCTTGCGAGGAACGAGGTCAAGCGCCGCGCGAGTCGCCAGCCCTGCGCGGGTTGGTTCGAACACCTGCGGCGGGATGCCGATCGGGACAACCACCACGTCGCCGCGATACGACCGGCCCGGCGAAACCATCAGACCGGTCTTGGCTGCATGGAAGCTGATCGTGACATCGGCACGTACCGCCGCGCCTTCAACCTTGCCCGTGGACGAATCGATTCCGGAAGGCACGTCCAGCGCCACAACCGCTCCACCGACGGCTTCGACGGCGTCGATGAGCGCGGCGGCACCGGGCCGCGGCATTCCCGAAAACCCCGTTCCCAGGAGAGCGTCGACGACCACATCCGCGCGCCGCACGCCGCGCTTCAAACGCGCCGGCGCGACCCGCTCGTGCACGGGCACATCGAGCCGCCGGGCGATCTCGAAGTTCAGCCGCGCGTCGTCCTTGAGCTTGCCGGAGACCCCGGTCAGGAACACCTCGACCGCCCAACCGGCCGCATGCAGATGCCGGGCGACCACGAACCCGTCGCCGCCGTTGTTGCCCGCTCCGCAAAGAATCGTCGCTGTCTCTCCGCCCGGATACCGGCGGATAATCTCCTCGGCCGCGGCCAGACCGGCGCGCTCCATCAGCACGAGCGAGGGAATCCGCAGGCCATCGATCGCGCGGGTCTCGAGTTCGCGCATCTCATCCGCGGTGTAGAGCGGTTGAAGTTCCATCAGGCGGGAGCCGCGTCGTGCACGATCGCGACCGCCGCCGCCATGCCCTTGGAATGGGTCATCGACAGGTCGATGTCACCCGCCGACACCCGCACGGCCCAAAGCTCGGTGCGTCCGCTCAGTGCGACACCGGGCTTGGGCCTCCCGGTGATCTCGATCTCGCGCCACGTGAACGGCACCCCGAACCCGAGCGCCTTTCCGACCGCTTCTTTGCCCGCGAAGCGCGCAGCGAAATGCTGCGCGGGGTTCGCCCGAGAGAAACAGTATTCGCGCTCTTCTTCGGTGAACACGCGCTCGACGAAGCGGGCGTGACGGACCAACGCCCGCGCCACCCGCTCGATTTCGATCAAGTCGATCCCAATCCGCATCCGGTTCATACTATGCTTTGGGCATGACGCGGTCGATACCGGTGACCGAGGACGCCGTCTGGTGGCCGAGTACGTTGTTCCAGACGACGACGCTCGAACTACGCCGCGACGGCGAGCGATTGCTCGTCGATCCCGGTATCTCCCTGTGGGAGATCGAAGAGGTCGTGGCCGGCGGGCCGGGGCCGGTCTCCGAGGTCCTGCTCACGCACGCCGATTGGGATCACGTGATGGGCGTGGGCGTGTTGCCCGAGGCGCGGGTAACCGCGAGCCGAGGCACGCTCGAACGCATCGAATCGGGCCAGGCGCGGGAGTCGGTCATCAAGGAAGCGGCGGAGTTCTACATCGACCACGCCGGGATGGAGAGCCTTCGCGTCGACCGGGTGGTCGACGCACCGGCAGAGGTCATGATCGGGTCGTGGCCCGCGCTGTGCCGGCCCGGCAAGGGTCACACCGACGACGGCATCGTCACCTCCTTTCCTGACGAACACCTGCTCGTGGTCGGCGATTACCTCTCGGCAATCGAGATCCCGTGGGCGTACTCGTCGGTGCTCGATTACCGCGACACCTTGCGGATGTTGATCGGTGTGATCGAGCGCGAGCGGCCACGGTTCGTCGTGGGTGGGCACGGGCGACCGAACCGAAGCGAACAGGCACTCAAGATCGCGGATGAGGACCTCGATTATCTCGAAGCGCTTCTGAGCTTCGCCGAATCGGGCTGCCCGCCAGAGCAGGCCGGCCGGATCGCCGTGCCG
Source organism: uncultured Actinomycetes bacterium (assembly GCA_963708725.1). Taxonomy (GTDB): domain Bacteria; phylum Actinomycetota; class Thermoleophilia; order Gaiellales; family JAICJC01; genus CAVPTL01. The sequence continues at coordinate 194,444 of CAVPTL010000010.1, forward strand.
GTCAGAGGCGAGGGTACCTACGGCGAGCAGGCTCACGCCGCAAACGTCAAGTTGGCGTGCGCGACGGCCGGCGCGTCGGTTCCTGCTTGATCGGTTGGGGCGTCGTGCCGATAACGCAGGCGTGCTGCGTCCTCCCGCCCGCCTGATCCAGATCCGCCAACATCGGCTCGGCCCCCGCGTCTACGTCGGCGGCCTCCGAGTCCACGAGTGCTGGGCGGGCCTCGGGACGATCGCCATCGTCACCAGCGCCCAGCTCAGCGATCATCAACCGTTCCCGCGCCTGGCGACGGTGGCGGCGGTGATCGCGACCTGGATGATGATCAAGGATTGGCCGGACTTCTTCCCGTCGCGGCGCGATACGTACTCGTGGCGGATGGGCCTGCACCGCCGCGGGCGGGCTCAGGCAACGGCCGAATCGACAGCCGCCGCGCAGGCCTTCGCCGACGGCGACCAGGTCGCACTCCGCCAGCCGTCCAGGTAGGCGGTCACCAGCTTCCCCATCGCGCGCGCGCCCGCCGGTTTCAGGTGTAGCCCGTCTGACCATGTGCCGTCCTTCGGCACGGCGGATGCCCAGTCGGCAACCGTCATATTCGGGTACTTGGCGGCCTCAGCGGCGATGATGTGGTCGTCCTCGGCGTAGTAGCTGCGGGCGTGGCCGATGTTCAGCCATACCACCAGTGGCACGTCGCGTAGCGCCTTGAACACCGCCGCCACGTTCTCGGCGTAGAGCGACGGCGTCCCCCCATCGTTGGTGCCAAGTTGTAACACGACCGCCGGGGCATCCCCCTGCTCGCCACTCTTGAGCACCTCGAGCCCTTCGGGAGTCGAGCGACTCACCGCGGCGTCCATCTGCGGTGACCAGTGCCGGGAAAGCTGACCGATGATCGCGGGTTTTGCCCCAAGCATGACCGAGTCGCCCAGGAGGAATGCCGCCCGCTTGCCGTCACCGGGAACGGTGGTCGGGAGCGTCAGCCAACGGTGCAGGTGGCCGTGCTCGGTGACGTACACCGTGTGGGATGGGGTGTCGTACACCTCCGACTTTCCGGCCTGACCGATCAGCACCGCGTCGCCGGGTCGCTTGGCGGCCAGCGCGTACATCCCCCCGAGGTATCGGCGAACGACCCCGCCATCGGCAACCCGCAGGATCGGTGCGGCTCCGATCGGGCAGCCGTAGCGAAGCAGCTGTGACGGCTCGACACATGCACCGGCCTGATCGCGATAGGTGATCACCGAGACCCCGCCCGCGACGTGCAGGGAGTGACACGTCTGCCCGGTCGACGTCGTCGAACCGCCTGAGCCGTCGCCACTCGACTTCCCGGCGCTCGACGATCCGGATCCAATCGATGTGGCCGCATACGCCCCGATCGCGAGCAGCAGGCCGCCGGCAACGACGGCGAGGGTGATCCGACGCCGACGGATCCGCGCCCGGCGACGGCGTCGCTCGGCCGCCCGGCGTTCGTCAGGATCGATGGTGCCCACGCGTCGATCCTAACGGATTGCAGGGAATTTCTGGGATGCTTCCGCTTTCTCGTGTGAGCGGCATCGTCAACGCATCGCCACGACCGGGTCGGAAGGGGTTACTCGACCGTGACGGTCTTTGCCAGGTTGCGCGGCTTGTCGGGGTCGAGGCCGCGTCGGCGAGCGACGCTATAGGCGAACTGCTGAAGCGGGATGATCGCAAGCACCGCCTGCAGCTCAGGCTCGGTTCGGGGGACCCAGATCACATGCTCGGCGACCGACTCGATCCGCGTGTTTCCCTCGGTGGCAACGGCGATCACGTGTGCTCCGCGGGCACGTACCTCTTCGATATTGGACACGACCTTCTCGAACACGTGGTTGTCGGTCGCGATCACGACCACCGGCGTCTTGTCGTCGAGCAAGGCGATCGGACCATGCTTCATCTCACCGGCGGCGTATGCGTCGGTCGCGATGTAGGAGATCTCCTTGAGCTTGAGCGCGCCCTCGAGGGCGATCGGCAAGCCGATGTTGCGCCCCAGGTAGAGAAAGAACTCGTTCTCCCAGAACCGGTCGACGATCGGATCCAGATCCGGTCCGCGATCGATGGTGGCCTGCGCGAGATCCGGCAGCTCGCGAATCTGATCGAGCAACGTCTGGGCTCGCTCGGAGTCGATCGTGCCACGGATCAGGCCGAGCCGCAGAGCAAGCAGATACATCAACGTCACCTGAGCGGTGAACGTCTTGGTGGCGGCGACCCCGATCTCCAGGCCGGCCCGGGTGTACAGCACCGAGTCGCATTCGCGGGTCATCTGGCTACCCATGACGTTGGTGACCGCGAGCACGTGAGCGCCACGGCTGCGGGCCTCCTTCATGGCGGCCAGGGTGTCGATCGTCTCCCCGGACTGGGCGATGGCAACCACCAGCGTGTTCTCGTCGATGACCGCGTGTCGATACCGCCACTCGCTCGCGATGTCAGACTCCGACGGCACCCGGGCCCATTCCTCGAGCAGATACCGACCGATCAGGCCGGCGTGATAGCTGGTACCGCAGGCCAGGATCACGATCCGGTTGAGCTGTTTGATGCGCTCGTCCGAGAGCTCCAGACCGTCAAGATGGAGCTCGCCACGGTAGAGGCGCTCACCGATCGTCTCGGCGATCGCGTCGGGCTGCTCCTCGATCTCCTTCAGCATGAACGTCTCGTAACCCTGCTTCTCGGCGGCGTCCTCGTCCCAGTCGACCTGTTCGACGGGGCGTTTGACCTCGAGGCCTGATCCGTTGAGAAAGACCGCGCCGCCCGGGCGGGCAATCACCAGTTCGTCATCCTCGACGTACTGCACCCGGCGCGTCTCCGACAGAAACGCTGGAATCGCGGAGGCCATGAACATCTCGTTGTCGCCGACACCGACGACCAGCGGGCATTGCCGGCGGGCGCCCACCAGCATGTGCGGATGGTCTCGGTGCGCGACGGCGATCGCGAAGTGCCCGTGCAACTGAGCGTAGGCACGCCGGGCAGCATCGACGAGGTCGCCGTCATACATCTCCTCGACCAGGTGAGCAATCACCTCGGTGTCGGTGTCGCTGTGAAACACGTGGCCAGAGGCGACGAGCTGAGTCCGCAGCTCCTGATAGTTCTCGATGATGCCGTTGTGTACGACCGTTACCCCCGAGCCTTCGCAGGCCTCGATGGGATGGGCGTTCTCTTCGGTCACTCCGCCGTGAGTGGCCCAGCGGGTGTGAGCAAGCCCCGTGGTGGCGGAGTGTGCCGCCGGCCCCACCGCGTCTCTCAGCACCTGCACCTTGCCGACCCGGCGGGTGATATCCACCTCGCCGTTGATCAGACAGATGCCGGCCGAGTCGTAGCCTCGGTACTCCAGGCGCTCGAGACCGGTGAGCAGCAGCTCCTTGCACTCGCGGTCCCCGACGTATCCCACGATTCCGCACATACCCTCGTTATACCCCGATCTCTCGTGAGACGACCCCGGCCAGGCGGTCGCAGACGGCCTCACAGGTGGCCGCGTCGGCCGCCTCGACCATCACCCTCACGACCGGCTCGGTGCCCGACGCACGCACCACGATGCGGCCATCCTCGCCGAGCTTTTGGGCTTCGGCATCGACCTCGCGCCAGACGACGTCGGCTGCGGCCAGCGCAGAGCGGTCGGCCGCGACCGCAACCAGCTTTTGCGGGTATGGCGTGATCAACCGGCCGGCGTCGTCCATGCTCATGTCGAGCCGTCCCAACGCGGCGAGCAGCGATAACGCGGTCGCGAGCCCGTCGCCCGTCGTATGGCGGGCGAGATCGACGACGTGCCCAGACTGCTCGCCACCGAGGGTCGACCCGGTATCGACCATGCCCTTGAGCACGTACCGATCGCCGACGTCGGTCACCTCGACCGCGACATCGTGCTCGCGCATCAGCCGATGAAATCCGAGATTCGTCATCGAGGTCACCACAACTCGTTCGGAGTGCGGTAGCCCACGCCTGCGGCGGTCGATTGCGAGCACCGCGATGATCGCATCACCGTCGACCTTGCGGCCGGTCGAATCCACGGCAAGGCAGCGATCGGCGTCCCCGTCAAAGGCGATGCCGGCCCACAGGCCGCGCTCGGCCACGAGCCGAGAGATCGCATCCAGATGCGTGGAGCCCACGCCCAGATTGATGTTGCGACCGTCCGGGGTGTCACCGATCACCGCCACCGGCTCGCCCAGGGCACGGAACAGTGCGGGAGCGACCGCGAAGGCGGCGCCGTTGGCACAGTCAACTCCGATCGGAGGGCCGGAGGCGACACCCTCGCCGAAGTTCTCGGCCAGCCAGGCGACGTACGTTTCGGCCGCGCCTTCGAGTACCGACGCGTCACCGTCGTCACCGACGGTCACCTCGCCAATCAACGCTTCGATTGCACTCTCGTCCCCGTCGCTGAGCTTGCGGCCGTCACCGCGCAGGAACTTGATGCCGTTGTCCTGGTACGGGTTATGCGAGGCCGAGATCACGCACCCCAGGGCAGCGGCTTCCAGGCGAGCGAGCACCGCGACTCCCGGCGTGGGCAGCACGCCGGTACGTACCGCCCGGCCCCCTGCGCTGACGATGCCTTCGACCAGGGCGGCTTCGAGCTCGGGGCCCGACTCACGCGTGTCTCGCCCGATCACGATCGCCTCGCCGCGTCCCGCGAACCGCGCAGCCGCCGCGCCAAGTTCCCGCGCCAGATCGCTCGTAAGATCGACCCCCGCAACCCCACGGACGCCGTCGGTGCCGAACAACCGGCGTTGGGCGGGCATTACCGCTTCGAGAACTGCGGCCGCTTCCGGGCTTTCTTGAGCCCGGCTTTCTTGCGCTCGACCTCGCGGTCATCGCGAGTGAGAAAGCCCTGTTTCTTGAGGTCGTTACGAAGCTCGGCGTCGGCTTCGAGTAGGGCCCTCGAAATGCCGTGGCGAAGCGCGCCGGCCTGGCCGGACACCCCGCCGCCGGCGATCCGCGCGCGAACGTCGAAGCTGCCCTGGGTGCCCGTCACGACCAGCGGAGCGGTGGCGATCGACTGCAGCGTCTTTCGCGGGAAGTAGTCGTCGAGCGTGCGGCCGTTGATGGTCACCTGTCCCTCACCGGGAACCAGGATGACGCGGGCCACAGAGTTCTTGCGCTTACCGGTGCCGCGATACGCGACCGCGGTGTCGGTCTTGGCTGCCACTAGCTGCGCTCCTCGATCGTTACAGGGTTCTGTGCGGAATGCGGATGCTCGGGGCCGGCGTAGATCTTGAGCTTGTTGAGCTGGGCCGCCGCCAGCCGGTTCTTGGGCAGCATGCCCTTGACCGCTTTTCGCAGTACCTCTTCCGGGCGCCGCTCGAGCTGCTCGGCCAGGGTGCGCTGACGCAGCCCGCCCGGGTATCCCGAATGGCGGTAGTAGATCTTCTGCTCCAGCTTCTTGCCGGTCACGTGCACCTTCTCGGCGTTGACGACAACCACGAAATCGCCAGTGTCGATGTGCGCCGTGTACTCCGGCTTGCCCTTACCACGCAAGAGATCGGCGATCTGCGTCGCCAGGCGACCCAGCGTCTTGGCCTCCGCATCGATCAGATACCAGTGCCGGACGATCTCGTGCGGCTTGGCAGAGTAAGTCTTCAAGCTTCCTCGCAGGTAGATGTTGACAGCTCACCCGGCACGCGCATGCGCACCGCCGAAGCGAGCAGGCGAGAATCGTATCAGCCCTCCACCGGAGCCGACGCAGGCCCGGGGGAATGCTACGGTTTGCTTGATGCGCGAAGTACTCGGTCAGGTTCGATCGATGCAAGCGGCCGGAGAGCGGGTCGCGGTGGCCACTGTGGTCTCGACCAAGCGCTCTGCACCGCGTCCCCTGGGGTCAAGGCTCGCCGTGTCGGAAACCGGCGCGATGGTGGGATCGGTGAGCGGTGGCTGCGTCGAGTCCGACGTCGCCCTACGAGCCGCCGAAGTCCTGGGCGGAGCACCGCCGATGCTCGTCACCTACGGCATCACCGACGACGATGCGTTCGATGTCGGACTGCCCTGCGGGGGCGAGATCGAGGTGTTCATCGCCGAGCTTGATCCCGAAGAGATCGACCGGGTGGCCGCGGCCGACGCGGCCGGAGACCGGCTCGCGGTGACGACGGTGATCGCGGGAGCCGCAGCCGGTGAGAAGACCTACGGCCCGGGGCAGAGCCACTCGAGCGCGACCCGCGAGGGCGAATCGACCTTCGTCGAGCACTACGCCCCGCCGCCCCTCCTCCTGATCTTTGGCGCGGTCGATACCGCCCAGCACCTGTCGCGGATCGCAAAGCAGGTTGGGTTCCGTACCGTGGTCTCGGACGCGCGCGCGAAGTTCGCAACCCCCGAACGGCTGCCCGACGCCGACGAGATCGTCGTCGGCTGGCCCGCCCAGGCCTACGACCGGTATCCACCCGACGAAGCAACCTACGTGGTGACGCTGACCCACGATGCCCGGTTCGACGAGCCGGCCCTGGGGCCCGCGCTGCGATCGCCGGTGCCGTATATCGGGGCTCTCGGCAGCCGGCGTGCGCAAGAGACCCGGCGGCGCAGGCTCTTGAACGCCGGGTACACCGAAGCCGAGATCGACCGGATCTCCGGGCCGCTGGGCCTCGACATCGGGGCCATGACCCCGGCCGAGACCGCCGTCTCGATCATGGCAGAGGTGCTGGCGGCGCGGTCGGGACGACCCGGGGGCCGCCTCGCCGACTCCAAGGGCCGAATCCACTCCGAGCCGGTCGCGAGCTAGCCGCCCCGAGTAAAGGATATTTGCCACAAGTCCGATAGAGGACTTGTGAGGATCTCCCGGATCGTGCCAGCGTTGTGCCTGTTTGCCTGCGTGTCGGGCGGAGTGGCGCAGCCGGCAGTCGCGACCACCCCACCCTGCGGTGCGACGGTTGGCCGGCTGCGATTCGAGCCGGTCGTCACGTATACCTGTGACGCGGCGATCGCAAGCGACTCCACCTTCACCGTCACTCGAATCGGCTCGGGGGCGAGCGTCCCGATCCAACCGCCGGTGTTCAGCGGGAACACGGCGACGGTTGAGATCAACACCACACTCGCCTCGTCGGTCGGTTACCGCATCGCCGCGGCGATCGACGATGGCGGCACTCCCGTCACGCTCACGAAGACCTGGACGACGATGGCGCCGCCCGCGCATCCCAAGCTCTCAATCGAATACCTCCTGGCGATCCCCGATCCCGCCGCCGAGCACGACCTGCTGCAACGGGTCGATGCCGCCAACCTGTTCGCGCCTCCCACCAAAGCCCGTGTGATCAACGCCGGCGGCACGGTCAAGACCGCCGCCCAGATCGAGTCCGCCTTGAAAGGCCGGCAGGCCGCGCTGGTCGTGGGTGGCGATGAGAACTTCACCTTTCCCGGAAACCTCGGCGCGGCACTCGCGTGGTTCGCAGGCAAGGGGCACGGGGTGGTCACCGCCGGGCAGACGCATTGGCGTAACGGCTCGGCATGGCCGTTCAACTCCGCCGTCGGCTACGGCGGGGCGTGGGACAAGACCTGGGACATCTTCGGTGATACCAACCTGATCACGTCCGACCGGATCAAGGGCGGAGCGATCGCCACCTCCACCATCCAAAAACACTTTGTCACCGCCGGCCTGAAGAGCTTCAAGGTGGTCGGTCCGAGCACGGGCGAGCCTGCCCCGCACTTCGGCCTGGGCAGCACGATCCTCGCCTACTTCCCGAAAACCGGCCCGATCGGCAGCTTCACCCGCAGCTACGCGCAGGCGTTCGTGACGATTCGCCAGGTAAACGCTTCGCGGCTCGTCGACCTCGGCTACCGGCCGTGGGCATCGACGATTCCCGGCGGCGGCTTCGATCCCGCAGTCAGCCCCGGAGGCGCGCTGCTGGCACGGTCACTCTGGTGGTCGATGAACCGGATCGCCCCCACCCACACGCACTTCACCACCAAGCCGCCACTCAAGAGTGCCTGGGCCACCGTCACATTCGGGTTCGCGGCCAGTGATGCCGACCTCGACCACGCCGGCGCGCTCAAGTTCCACTACCGGCTCGATGGCGGCCGGTGGAAGACGGCGGTGGCCAACGCCGCGGTCTTCTACAACCTCGCGAAGGGCCGTCACCACACGGTCAGCGTGTACGCCTCCGACTCCGGAGGCAACCGTGATCCCAGGGCGACAAGTTATCGCTTTTTGGTGACCGCGAACGCCCGGTCATAGCGGCGGCCGACATCCGCCACTAGAGTGCGAACCGTGGCCGACGGTCGATCGTTCTTTGTGGGTGCCGTAGCTGCGGGGGTCTTAGCTGTGTTGGCCGCTTCACCGGCCTCTGCGGGGACGCCCGCGGCGCGCGCATCTGTGGCCGGAGGCGCCGTGCCGCAGGTTGCCTCGTCGCAGGTGACCGGAGCGGTGCCACAGACCGCGTCGCAGAACGCGATCGTCTTTCTCAGGCCGCGGAACCCCGGGCTACTCAAACGTACCGCGGCGGCCGCGAGCGCCGGGCAGGCGTTGACGACCGCTCAGATCACCCGACTGTTTCTGCCCACCGCCGCGCAAGTCACACGCGTCGAGCAGTACCTGCGCTCCCAGGGCCTGACGGTGACCGCTCAGCACATGCTCTCCCTCACGGTCACCGGCACCGCCGGCCAGCAGGAGAGTGCGTTCGGTGTCGACCTCCGGCGGTACCGAAGCCGAGCCGGGAAGGCGTTTCGCGCTCCTGACTCGAGCCCCCAGCTGCCAACCTCGATCGCCCCGCTGATCGCCGCGGTCGGCGGGCTCGATACCTCGATGACGCTTCAACACTCGGCGACCAACGCTGCCGTGAATCCGGCCACCGTGACGCCGACCTGCAGTGGCGCCAAGAACGCCCACACCGCATACGGCGGGACGTTGCTGCCCGCCCAGCTCGGATCGGCCGGGGGTTACAACCACTCGGTGTTGATCAATGCCGGCGACAACGGCTCGAACGAGGCGATCGCGTTCGTCGAGTTCTCAAACTACAAGCCGGCCGATCTCACCACCTATCGTCACTGCTTCCCCGCGATCACGTCACCAGCGGCGGTGCGAAAGTCGGTAGCGGGCGGCACCTCGGTGATGTCGGGCGCCGGCGAGGTCGAACTCGACGTCGAGACCGCGATGTCGGCGGCTCCGGACGCCGCCACCTACGTCTACGTGGCACCCAACAACGTGGCCAACGGCATCGCCATGATCAACCAGATGGTCGCCGACCAGGGTACGACACAGGTACACATCGTCAGCGATTCATGGGGTCTGTGCGAGCCGGCGACCTCGGCCTCGATCATGGGGGCCGAGAACACTGCACTACAACTCGCGGCCGCGGCCGGCATGTCGTTCTATGTCGCCAGCGGCGACCAGGGATCCTCGGCATGCGTGAACACGACCGGCTCAACGGCGCTCGCCACCGTCGACCCGGCCTCGCAGCCCTACGCCACGGCGGTTGGTGGCACCCGTCTGCGCACCTCCCCGCGCAGCGAGGTGACCTGGCGCGATGCCGGCGGCGGCTCGTCGATCTTCTTCCCCAAGCCCGCCTGGCAGGTCGGCCACACACTGACGGTTGCCAACGCCGGCTCCAAATGTGGCAACCCTGGCGGCCAGTGCCGCCAGCTGCCCGACGTGGCGCTGAACGCCAGCGACAACAGCCCCTACCTGATCTACTGCACGGTCAGCTCGTCGGCGTGCGGTGGACTGACCGACTGGGTGCCGATCGCCGGCACCTCCGGGTCGGCGCCATTGATGGCAGGAATCACCGCCGACGTCAACGAGTACTCTCTGGCGCACGGCGGGCCGCGGCTCGGCTTCGCAAATCCCTTCCTGTACGCACCCACCACGATCTCATCCGGATCGTTCCATGACATCACCAAGGGTTCGAACAGCATCACGGGCGGGACGCAGTTCACCGCACGCAAGGGCTATGACATGGCCACCGGCCTTGGTTCGGTGAACGCAGTGACGCTGGCACAGACACTCGCCCAGCACGGCCGTCCCGCCAACCCAACACCACATACCAGCAAGCTGACCGCCACAACACCGCTCGCCAACAAGAGCTTCGTCTACGGCAAGCGGATCACGTTTAGCGGCAAGCTCACCGACACGACCGGCTCCAAACCACTCGGCGGGGCACTGATCACCGTGCAGTTGAGTACGGGCCATCTGCGGACGGTGACAAAGCCCAACGGTTCCTGGTCGGTCACCGTCACCAAGCGGGTCAAGCAGAACATTCGGTGGCGAGCCGCATACGCCGGCTCGGCCGCGCACAAGGCGGCGCCGGTGACGGCATACCGCAACCTGCGCATCATTCCCCGCCTGAGCACTGCGTCGAGCCTGTCTCGAAGCGGCGGGTCATACCACGGCTGGGCCAACACGTACTTCACGTTTCGTGGAGTGTCGAAGCCGAACATGCATCGGGCGAGAGTCGCCGCTCAAACCCGTCCCGTCCACGGAGGCGCGTGGCACACGGTGTTCAAGACCAGGGTGGGGGCGAACGGGCGTTACAGCATCACCATCAAGCACGCGACGCGCGGCTCCGTCTACCTTCGCTGGTTTTACCCGGGAAGTAGCGCACAGCGATGGATGTCGGCCGGCTCACCCCGGCGACTGTTTCACTTCAGCTGAGCGCTACTCCCACTCGATCGTGGCGGGCGGCTTGGACGAGATATCCAATGCCACCCGGTTGACACCCGCGATCTCGTTGATGATCCTGCTGGAAACCCGCTCCAGCAGGTCGTAAGGGAGCCGAGCCCAGTCGGCCGTCATCGCGTCTTCCGACGTCACCGCACGGATCACGATCGGGTAGGCGTAGGTGCGAGCGTCACCCTGGACGCCGACCGACCGAATGGCCGGCAGGATCGCAAAGCTCTGCCACAACTCGCCATAAAGCCCAGCCCTGCGAATCTCCTCGAGCAGCACGGCGTCGGCGTCGCGAAGGATATCGAGCCGCTCGCGGGTGACTTCACCGATGATCCGGATTGCAAGTCCGGGGCCGGGAAACGGCTGTCGCCACACCATTGCTTCAGGAAGGCCCAGCTCAGCACCCACTCGCCGCACCTCGTCTTTGAAGATCAGACGCAGCGGCTCGACCAGCTCGAAGTCGATGTCCTCGGGTAGCCCTCCGACGTTGTGGTGGCTCTTGATCTTCGCCGCAGTCGCGCTGCCGGATTCGATCACGTCGGAGTACAGCGTGCCTTGAACGAGGTACGGCACGTCGCCGAGCGACTGCGCCTCCTCTTCGAACAGCCGGATGAACTCCTCGCCGATGATCCGCCGCTTGAGCTCGGGCTCGGTCACGTCCTCCAGCCGCGCCAGGAACCGGTCGGCAGCATCGACGTGAATCAGTGGCACGTGGAAGTACTCCCGAAACGCCTCCACCACCCGCTCGGCCTCGTCCTTGCGAAGCAGGCCGTGATCGACGAACACGCACGTCAGTTGGTCGCCCACTGCCCGATGCACGAGTAGGGCAGCGACGGCGGAGTCGACGCCCCCCGAAAGCGCGCAGATGACCTGTGAGTCGCCGACCTGATCGCGGATTCGTGCCACCTGGTCTTCGATGAACCCCAGCGTTGTCCACGTCGGCGGGGCGTTGCACGCGTCCAGAACAAACCGCCGCAGCATGTCGGTGCCGCCTGGGGTGTGCAGCACCTCGGGATGGAACTGAACCGCATACAGACCGTGTTCGCGATCCTCCATTGCAGCGATCGGGGTGACGTCTGTGCTCGCGGTGACGGTGAAACCCGGTGGAGGGGTAACGACACTGTCGCGATGACTCATCCAGGCGGTCTGCTCGGGCTGAAGCTCGCCGAACAAGAGACTGCCGTCGGCCAGCTCGACGGGCGTCTTGCCGAACTCGCCGACCCCGGTGTTCGACACCGTTCCGCCGAGTGCGTCGGCCATCGCCTGCATCCCGTAGCAGATACCCAGCACCGGAACTCCGAGGTGAAACAGACCTGGATCGACCGACGGCGCACCCGGCTCATTGATCGACGCCGGCCCGCCCGACAGGATGATCCCGATCGGGTCGCGCAGCGCGATTTCTGCAGCGACGGTCTCGTGGGAGACGATCTCCGAGTACACCCGGCACTCCCGCACTCGGCGTGCGATCAACTGTGCGTACTGGGCGCCGAAATCGATCACCAGCACAGGACGGTGCGTGGTGCCGGTGCCCGCGACGTCGGTGCTCACCGCTGCCCCACGTGGCTCGGTGCTCAACGACTCATCCCCACCGCCTGTTCCCGCTGCAGCTTTTTGCCCTCGGTCTGCAGCGCGGGAGCAAACATGACCTCCGCTTTTTGGAAGGCCTGGATGCTGTCGTACCCGGTGGTCGCCATCGATGTCCGCAGCGCCCCCATCAGGTTGAGCGTGCCGTCGTTCTCGGTGGCCGGTCCCACCACGATCTGCTCGAGCGTCGCAACCTGCTCGGTTTGAACCCGAGCGCCACGCGGAAGCGTTGCATGAAACGTCGCCATGCCCCAGTGATAGCCGCGTCCCGGGGCTTCGAAAGCCCGGCTGAGCGGAGATCCGATCATCACCGCATCAGCCCCGACCGCGATTGCCTTGGAGATATCTCCGCCGGTGCGCATGCCGCCATCGGCGATCACGTTGACGTATTGACCGGTTTCGAGCAAGTGCTGGGTGCGGGCCGCGCTGGCGTCGGCAATCGCCGTCGCCTGCGGAACGCCGACTCCGAGCACGCCGCGGGTCGTACATGCAGCTCCCGGGCCAACGCCCACGAGGACTCCGGCGGCGCCGGTGCGCATCAGATGCAGAGCAGCCTGGTAGGAGGCGCAGCCTCCAACGATCACGGGAACCGGCAGTGACGCGATGAACTCCTTCAGATTGAGCGGCTCGACAACTGTCGAGACGTGCTCGGCGGAGACGACGGTGCCCTGAATCACGAGCACGTCGAGTCCGGCGTCGAGCGCAGCTTGCCAGTGCGCGCTGACCTTCTGTGGCGTCAGCGAGGCGGCGGCCAGCACACCCTCGGCCTTGATCTCCTTGATCCGCTGCGAGATCAGTTCTGGCTTGACCGGCTCCGAGTAGATCTTCTGCATCGCATGGGTTGCTTCGCGCTTCTCGTAGCCGGCGATGCGCTCGAGCTCAGCGTCCGCGTCCTCGTACCGGGTCCAGATGCCTTCGAGGTTGAGCACCCCGAGGCCACCCAGCTTGCCCAGGGCGACAGCGGTCGCCGGTGAAACGACCCCGTCCATCGCCGATGCCAGCAGCGGCAGCTCGAGCAGATGTGGCCCAAGCCGCCAGGCGATGTCGACATCTTCGGCATCTCGCGTGCGACGCGACGGCACAATCGCGATGTCGTCGAACCCGTACGCCCGTCGCGCCTTCTTCCCCCGACCGATCTCAATTTCCACGCTAGGGCCTCCCCCAAATAGCAGACGACCCAGGACTCGGAAACCGGCCTGGGTCGTGGTCAAGTCTCACTCTGAAACGAACGTTCAATCTGGGGCCAGTCTATCAGTGCGACCGGCCGAACCCTGCCGCCCGGTCATGACGCCTTGACCCTTTGCGGGTGGATCTCCTGAACCTCGACGAGGCCCGCAAACCGGGTCACGTCTCGCAGGTCGAAGACTCCCGCCCCGACCGACTGCGTGTTGGCCGCACCGCACGCCAGAGCCAGTCGCAAGCATTGCTCGTGCGACTCCTCGGCCTGCCACGCCGACAGGAACCCGGCCAGCAGGGCGTCGCCCGAGCCCACGGATGACACCGACTCCTGACGCGGAATCCAGGCCCTGAACAATCGGTCGTGATGACGGCTCGACCGCAATAGCGCATAGCACCCGGTCTTGAGGGTGATCAGTACCCGTTCGGCGCCCATTTCGGCGATCTCGTGCAACCCTTGCTGGAAGTCCTCGTCGGTCGTGAACTCATGACCGACCAGCGCCTCGGCCTCCCTCTGGTTGGGCGAGACCAACGCCGGTTCGGCCTGGAGCGCGAGTCGCATCGGCTCGCCGTCGGAGTCGACCACAACCGGCACCTTGCGCTTGGCAAGATCGCGCACGATGTCGGCATAGAAGCTCGTCGAGACCTTTCGCGGCAGACTGCCGGCGAGCACCACCGCCGAGACTGCGCGGCTGAGGTATCGCAGCCGTTCCATCAGTTTGTCGAGCTCCTCGCGCGTCGCCTCTGGGCCATACTCGTTGATCTCGGTCTCGATGCCGCTGGTGGGATCGATGACGGCAGTCGACGTCCGCGACTCGCCGGCGATCCGAACGAAATCGTTGAGCAGGCCCTCGGATACGAGGCTGTCAATGATCTGTGCCCCGTTGCGTCCTCCGGCCAGCCCCGTGGCGATCACGGGTTCCCCGAGGTTTTTCAACACTCGCGCGACGTTGATGCCCTTGCCTCCGGCCATGGCAACTCCGGCCTGCGCCCGGTGTCGGTGCCCCAATTGCAGGTTCGCCACCGTCAGCGTCTTGTCGACAGCCGCGTTTGCCGTAACTGTGACGATCATCGGAGTGGCCCGGTCATTGTGCCCGCTGCATTGTATACCCACGCAGGGGCCTTCTCGTTTGGCCGGAACGCACGTACTGTTGAACCAATGTTTGGGTCGCGGGTTCGGTCTGTGGTGACGGTCACCGTCATCCTCGAGGTCGGTATTGCGGGTTGGTGGCGCGGGGATGGTGCGCTGTGGCTTGCCGTGATGCTGGCGGTTATCACGCTGGTCGATTGCGCTGTCGGAGTGGTGCGCCGACGCGCGTACGCCGACGTTGTCGGTCTCGAGATGGGCGCAGTGCTCCTGGCGATGCTCGTCCGAAGCGAGGACGTGATGCTCACGGCAACGGTGGCGGCAGCCTGCCTCGCGTGGCTCGTGCGCCCACAGCGACAGATCACGCTGCGCACCTGAGCGGACCGCACCCGATCAGAGCACGCCGGCCGGTCGGTTGAGTTCGGCCGCGGCCGCGCGAACCGCCTGTTGCCAGTCCCCGCCTCGCTCGCGCCAGGCGTAGATCACCGACCGAGCAGCGACCACCAGGCCACCGGCCGGATGCGTCGCAAATGCCGCCGCAAGGTCGCTCACCTTGCCTCCCTGTGCCCCAACTCCCGGGAGTAGCAGCGGAGCGGCCGGCATCAGCTCTCGCGCTCGTGCCACCGCCTCAGGATGCGTCGCCCCCACAACGGCGCCCACAGCGGACAGCCCGGAGGCACCGACATACGGACGCCCCCACTCGTCGATCAGCGCGGCGACCCGTTCCCACAGCAGTTCGCCACCGGCGAGTTCGAGCTCTTGGAGATCAGCCCCGCCGGGGTTCGAGGTGCGGGCCAGGATGAAGAGCCCTGCGGTGTCGCCACACGCCGCGAGGAACGGCTCGAGTGCGTCGCCGCCGAGATACGGATTGACCGTGAGCGCATCGGCGGTGGGCGGTTCGCCGTCCCGACCCTGGAGCCACGCCTGCGAGTATGCGGAGGCGGTCGAGCCGATGTCGCCGCGCTTGGCGTCGACGACCACCAGCAAGCCGGCGTTCCGCGCATAGGCACACACCCGCTCGAGTGCCGAGAACCCGTACCCACCCAATGCCTCGAAGCACGCCACCTGTGGCTTGACCGCAACCGCCTCGGCGGCGATGGCGTCGATAACCTGAGTGCAGAACCGCTCGTAGCCCCGTGCACGACCGCTGGAACCCGGCCGAAGCCCGGTCACAACGGCGGGCGGCAGGTACTCGATCCGCGGATCGAGCCCGACACACAGCGTGCTGCCGGAGCGCTCGACTGCTTCTGCCAGGCGGTCGCCGAAGTTCATGTTCTCAAGGGTACCGAGGATCGGGCGGTGGCGATGCGGTCGGCGGCGGTGCCAATCAGCGCGCTGGTCAGCGGCACCGGGTGAGTACACCGACCGGGGCGGGCGAGCGCGGCCGACACGAGCTGAGCGCACTCAGCTTCCTCCGGTTCGAGAATCGCTCCATTCTGACCGAGGGCGGTTCGCATCGGGACGAGCAGCGATTCGATCTCGAGCCGCGCATCCCCCACTCGCGGAATCCGGCGGCGTGCGATCACACGCCCGGCACTGCACGCGAATGCCTGGACGAAGCGGTCGTCAAGGTCGGGCGCAAGCACCACCCCATGCCTTCCGAGAGCGGTCCGAAGTCGCGCCAACGTGGCGGCCACCCGCTTCACCGCCGCGAGCTGGTCGCGGAGGGCAGCGGCCTGTTCGAACCGGCGCTGACGTGCGAGCTCATGCATCCGCGGCTCGATCGACGAGATCGGATTGACGAGCGGGTCGCCTTCCAGCCATCGGCGCGTCGCAGAAACCGCCTCCTCGTAGTCCGCCACCGCGTCTCCACCCCGGCACGGAGCCCGACACCGGCCAAGCTCACCGGCCAGGCAGGTACCGTCGTCGACCGGGCGCTGCGGGCGGCACGTGCGCAGTCCCAGCCCCTCGCGCACCGCCGCCGCGGCGGTCTGCGCGCGCGAGCGCGAACCGATCGGGCCGGCCGACACCGCGCCGGGATGCGGTCGGGCCGTCACCCGTAGCCGCGGCACCGGCTCGTCGGTGGTGAGTGTGAGGTAACAGCTTCGCTCGGGGTGGGCCGACCGCCGGTTGGCATGCGGCCGCAGCCGCCGGATCAGCTCCAGCTCGAGCAACGCCGCTTCGAACTCCGAGCCCAGCGGCCGGGTTTCGATCCGTTCGGTCGCCGCAAGCGCGTCCTCGACCGGTCGGCGAGCGGGACCGCCGGTGAAGTACGAGCGCACCCGGGCACGCAGATCCGTCGCCTTGCCGACATAGAGCACCTGCCCGTCCCGGCCGTGAAACAGGTACACACCCGGACCGGTGGGCGCACCGGCGGCGAGGTTGCGCCGGGTCCGGGCGGCGCGGGTGACCGGGGCACACAAACCGATGACGTCTCCCACCGTCTCGGCCCCGCGCTCCTGCGCCATCCCGAGCAACGCGAGCAGCACGTCGGCGGTCGCCTGCGCGTCGGGTAGCGCCCGGTGACAGGGACGCACCTGGGTATCGAACCGCTCCGCGAGCGTCGAGAGATTCATGCGCGCGACCCGTCCTGCAAGGAGTCGCCGAGCCAGCATCACGGTGTCGATCACCGGCGCGGCGAGCCGCATGCCGCGACCCCGGCCCAGCTCGGCGTCGACGAACGAGACGTCGAACCGCGCGTTGTGGGCGACCAACACCGCCCCCGCTGCGAAATGCAGAAACTCGTCGAGCACGAGATCGGCCTTCGGCTTTCCCCGCACGTCCCAGGTTGTGATCCCCGTAATCGCCGTTATCTGGGCGGGCACCGCGCGGGCGGGATCGACGAGGCGCTCGAAGGTCGGCCCGTGGCGCAGCTCACTGATGCGAACGGCCCCCACCTCGACGATCCTGGCGCTCGCCGGGCTGGTCCCGGTGGTCTCGAGATCGAACACCACGAAATCGGCCCGTTCGAGCGGCAGATCGAGTAGCGACCCGACCTGGTCCCACTCGGCCAGCGCGAGCTCTGCTCCCGACCGCCAGACGAATCGCGCGTCGCTGCGCACAACCTCGTCGACCAACTGCCGTACGAGCGCTGACGGGCTCGACCGAAGCGCAAACAGGCAGGTCGCCGCGTCTCCGGCGCTCACCGGCGCCTTTTGTTGCGACAGCAGATCGAACAACCGATCGGCGCCGTCGAGGGTGAGCTGAGCAGATTGCATCGAACGTATGTTCGCACACGCATCGGATGGAACCGATACTTGCATGTTTCAATCTGTACTCGTACAGTTTTTGTCTTTGCGCTCTATGATTCTCAGACCAGCCGCGACAGTCTGCCCGATAAAGGATGGTGCCGTGATTTCCCTACGCTCAACAGGCGTTGCAATGCTGGCCATGGTCGCGTGGAGCACATTCGCCGCAAGCGCATGGGCCGGCTCGGTGCCGGCCGTGCCATCACCTTCGTATCAGACGAACGGGCGCGTCGAAACCATCGTCATCCAGGGCACGACCGCGTACATCGGCGGGAAGTTCACCTCGGTGCGACCGGCCGGAGCCGCGGCTGGAACCCGTGAGATCGTTCGCAATCACGCCGCAGCGGTCAACCTCACCACCGGTGCAATCCTCCCGTGGAACCCAAACACCAACGCCACGGTCCAGACGATCGCAATCGATGGCACCACCGTGGTGCTCGGGGGGTCGTTTACCAAGCTCGGGGGCAAGGCGGCGGGCCGGCTGGCGGCAGTCGACGCGACCACCGGCGCGAAGCTCTGGAGCGTCAAACCGGACAAGCAGGTGAACGACGTCGCAATTGACAACGGCACTGTCTATGCAGGTGGCGCGTTCACCGCACTTGGGGCGATCGGCCGGCCGTATCTCGTGGCCGTGGACGAACACACCGGAGCACTTACACCCACATGGACGGCGACAGCAAACGGGCCGGTAGTCGCCCTGGCGGTCTCTCCTGTCTCCGGCGACATCATCGTCGGCGGATCGTTCACGGAGCTCAACGGAGTGGCGGTAAGCCACCTCGGATCGGTGACTGTCGCCGGCGCGCTCACCGACTGGCGACCGCAGTTCGGAGCACCGATCGTGTCGCTGGGGGTCGATACCCAAGCCGTGTATGTCGGTGGGGTCGGCGACGGCGGCAACTTCGCCTCATTCGACTTGACCACGGGGGCGACACGCTGGCTTGGGGGCACCGACGGAAACGTTCAGGCGATCGCTCTCTACGACGGGATCGTGTACGTGGGCGGACACTACGAGAACTACTGCGGGCCGGCGGCGGGCTCTCACCTCTGTCCCACTCCCCAGCCTCGTGAGAAGGCGCTGGCGATCGGCGCAGACGATGGGGCAGCTGCAGCCGTGGCAGCCCAAGATCAACAGCGTCTTGGGAGTATTCGCGATCGCCGGCGGGTCAGGGTACGTCGCGATCGGAGGCGATTTCACTCGCATCGGCGGAAAGGCTCAGCAGGGCTTTGCGATCTTCCCGGTGACGCTCACATGAGCGTCGCGGCGTGTCAGGGCGAGTCCCCAACACGCCGCTGCCCGCCGGGCGGGCTTCGCGCGGCGGGCAGCGGTGGAAACTCTGGAGCAGCTCGAAGAGCCTACTGCTTGACGGCAGCCTTCAGCTGACTACCTGCGGAGAACTTCGGAACCTTGCTCGCCGGGATCGTGACTTTCTCGGTGGGGTTCCGGGGATTCACGCCGGTGCGGGCCTTGCGGGCCTGAACGCTGAACTTCCCGAACCCGGTGAATGTCACCTCGTCGCCACTCTTCAGTGCGTCCTTGACGGACTCGAGCACGGCGTCGAGTGCTGAGCCGGCATCCTTCTTGGACAACCCTGACCTCGACGCCACTGCGTCGATGAACTCGGCTTTCGTCACGTGATCCTCCTGGGTCGTGATTATTGGGCAGAACGTGTGAAGCGGATCCACCCTACCACCCGCGCCGGACAGCCACAAACGGCTTGTGGAGCGGGATTCAGGCGGGATCGGGCGCGGCGGTGAGACCGAGGTCGGCCACGGTGTAGAGCGATTCCAATCGAACGCCTTCGGCGGCGATCGCCTCGGCTCCGCCCTCCAGCCGGTCAACCACGCAAATTGCAGCGGAAACGTCCATGCCGGCGGACCGAAGGCCGGTGACCGCGTCGAGCAGGGCGCCGCCGGATGTCACCACATCCTCGACCACACACACCCGCTGACCGGCCTCGTACACGCCCTCGATCCGCTTCGCGGTCCCGTAATCTTTGGCGGTTTTACGAACGATCACGAACGGCAAACCTGAGTGCACCGACGCCAGAGCGGCGAGCGGAACCGCTCCGAGCTCAGGTCCCGCGAGCAGCTGGGCGTCGGGGGCGTGTTCGGCCAGCACCTCGGCAATCAACCGTCCCAGGCCGTCGAGCAGCACAGGATCGGTTTCGAATCGATACTTGTCGAGGTAGTACGAGCTGCGGCGGCCCGACCGCAGGACGAAGTCCCCCGTGAGGTACGCCCGTTCGACCAGCCGGGCCCCGAGCTCCCCGCGATCGACGTGGCTCATGAACCCGAGGCGGCGGCGAGCGCTTCGCTTGCGAGCGGCAACACCCGATCGGCGTCAGGATTGCCCTGCGCCAGCGACACCATCGATCCGTCCTCGAAATACAGGTCGACCCGGGTGCGATTTCGCTCGGTATGCCGTCGGTAGACGAGCGTCCCCGCAAACGATGCCGCACCAACCAGCGCGGTAACGACGAGTCGGCGCTTACGCATCGGCGTCCTCCTTGGCCTCGGCCTCGGCTTCGCCCGCGGAATCCGACGTGACCTCGTCCTCTTCGACCTCGGCGACCGGCTGATCGTCGCGGTCGTCGAGCTGTCGCAGCAACGTCTTGAGGTCGTAGAACACCAGCCCGGCCGTGGGATCTGGGGCGGTGGTCGCGAGCGCCATCAGATCGCCGTCGAGCACGATGAAGAGACTGCCCTCAGGCGTCGCCGCCTGAAGCTGGGCGACACCCTCGCGGCCGAGGTCGCGGCGCACCTGATCGGCGTGCTCCACGATGTCGGCGGCCAGCCGGCCGAGCTTGACCGCGGTTTGCCCCGATACCGTCGATGCCTGCACCTCGCCGGAGCGATACGCCAGCACAACCACCTCGATCTGGGTGGAAAGGTCCTTGAGTTCGGCAAGCGCCGCCACGGCATCCATCTAGGCCAAACTAGCACATGCACTGTCGGGCACGACGCCGTCGACCGATATCCTCACTCGACATGGCTGTTACAGATCGCGGAGTACTCCATCCGCTCAAGACGGTGGCCTCCCACACCCACCCGGTCGCGAGTAAGTACCTCAGCGATCGCGGCCCCCACCTCGCCGCGATGGTCGCGTACTACGCGCTTCTGTCGCTGGTCCCGTTTCTGGTGTTGACCGTCTCGCTGCTCAGCCTCGAGGCCGGAACGGTATCGGCCAACTCCTACGTCATCCGAGAACTCCAGCACATCCTGCCGGGCCAATCGGTACGGGACCTCGAAAAGCCCGTGAAGTCGATCCAGCAAAACGCCAGCACCCTCGGCGTGATCGGCTTGATCGGGTTGTTCTGGACGTCCCTCGGGTTTTACTCCGCGCTGGAATCAGCCTTGAACATCGTGTTTCGGGTGCAAAACCGGGCATTCTTGCACCAGAAGTGGGTGACCTTCGTGCTGGTCGTGACGTCGCTGATCGCGTTCTTCGCGTCGCTTCTGATCACCACGGCCGCCACCGGGATCGTCGATCGGAGCGTCGGCCACCACCTGTTCAGTCTCCCGCTGGTGGGTTTCCTGGCATCGGTTGCCTTCTCCGCCGTCGGCTCGTTCCTGTTCCTGATGGCCGTTTACCGTTACCTCACCAACGTGGAGCTCGGTTTCAGCGACGTGTGGATCGGGGCAGTGTGCGCCACCGTGCTTCTACAAATCTCATTTCTCGCACTCCCGCTCTACCTGCGCTACTCGAACCAGCTGATCGCGTTGCGCGCGTTCGGCGGCCTGGTGGTGCTGCTTGTGTGGCTCTACCTGATGGCGAACATCATCGTGCTCGGCGCCGAGATCAACTGGTGGGTGATCTTTGGCAGCCGAGAACCGGAGCTCGCCGCCGAAGAGCCGGTCGGGCTCGCGTAAGCCGTTCAGTCAGGCTGACGCGATCGCCCGCTGAAGGGCCACCGCCGCTCGAGCGCGATGCGAGATCGCGTCCTTCTCGGCCGCCGACATCTCGCCCACGGTGCGCTGCTCGCCCACGGGAATGAACGCCGGGTCATACCCAAACCCGCCGTCGCCGCGCCCCTCTTCGGCCAGCGTGCCGGACAGCTCACCGCGACCGTGGAACTCGCGCCCCTCGGGGTCGATCGCAACCAGCTCGGCGACGTAGCTGATCCGGCGATCGTCGTGGGCAGAGACGTCAGCCAGGAGCTTGGCGAGATTCGCCGCGTCACTCGCCTCCGGGCCCGCGAACCGAGCCGAGTACACGCCCGGAGCGCCGTCCAAAGCGACCGCCGAGATGCCCGAGTCATCGGCCAGCACCCAGACGCCGCCGCCGACGCCGAGGTGGACGTGGCGCGCCTTGATCAGGGCGTTCTCTCGAAACGTCGAACCGGTCTCGGGTGGCAGGACGCCGGTGTACGGCTCGATGTCGAATCCCTCCAACAGCCGGGTCAGCTCAGCCGCCTTGTGACCATTGTGGGATGCAAGCACCATCCGCATCCTCAGCCCCCCGAGATTGCCGCCGCCTGCTGGTTGGCCAGCGTCTCGATGCCCCCGGCCGCGAGCTCGAGCAGACGATCCAGCGATGCCTTGGCAAATGGCGTTTTCTCGGCGGTCGCCTGCACCTCGATCAGCTCGCCGCTGCCCGACATGACCACATTCATGTCGACCTCGGCGCGGCTGTCCTCGACGTAGGCGAGGTCGAGCAACGGCTCCCCGTCCACGATGCCGACCGAGACGGCGGCCACCGAGTCGGACAACGGCATCGCCTTGAGCCGGCCATCATCGAGCAGGTCAGACAGCGCCAGCCGAAGCGCCACATAGCCGCCGCAGATCGCGGCGCAGCGGGTGCCGCCGTCGGCCTCGATCACGTCGCAGTCGATCCACACCGTGCGCTCACCCAGGGCAGCGAAATCGATCACCGAGCGCAGCGACCTGCCGATCAGCCGCTGGATCTCGACGGTGCGTCCATCGGCCTTCCCGCGGCTGGCATCGCGCTGCTTACGCGAGTCGGTCGAGCCCGGCAGCATGCCGTACTCCGCCGTGACCCAGCCGGTTCCCCGGCCACGCATCCACCCGGGCACAGACTCCTCGACCATTGCGGTGCAGATCACACGGGTGCGGCCGACCTCGATCAGCACCGACCCCGACGCCGACGTGATGAACCCCGGCGTGAACCTGACGGGTCGCAGCTGATCGGCCGACCGGCCGTCGACGCGGGTCATGCGGCGACCCGAAGCTTGGTGGGATCGACCTGCTCGACCTCGGTCACGGGCAGCTGCAGGAACCGGCCGGCGACTTCGCGAAACGCGGCCGGGTCGCCTGTGCAGAGAAAGCGATACTCGCCGTCGCGGCCACGGTCGTTGGCGGCGCCCCGACGCTCGAGCGTCTCGAACGTTTCGCGTGCAATCTCCTCGGCAGAGGTGATCAGCGTCACATCCCGGCCGTAGATCCGCTCGAGCATCGGCCGCAGCAGCGGGTAGTGGGTGCATCCGAGGATGACAGTGTCGACACTCGCGTCTTTGAGTACCTGGGCGTAGCGCTTGGCGGCGTCGTTGACCGCCTGGCCGTGGGTGTCGCCCGCCTGGATCAGCGGTACCAGCTCCGGGCATGCCACCTGGGTCACCTCGATGCCCGCGTCGAGCGCGGTCACCGCAGCCGGGTAACGGCCGCTCTCGACGGTCGCCTGAGTCGCCATCACCCCCACTCGCCGGTTCCGCGTCGCCTGCACTGCCGCGTGCGCCTCGGGCGTGATCACCCCAACCAGCGGCACGCTGAAGCTGCGTTGCAGCTCCGGTAGCGCCGCGGCGGTGGCCGAGTTACACGCGACCACAATCAGCTTCACGCCCGAATCCGCCAGATACGAGGCAATCTCGTGCGCAAACCTGCGGATCGTTTCCGGCGACTTGGTGCCATACGGAAACCGGCCGTCAGCCGAGTCTCCGAAGTACACGAAGTCCTCGTGCGGGAGGCTGACGAGGCACTCGTGCAGCACCGTCAAACCGCCCACCCCCGAGTCGAAAACACCGATCGCGCGAGAATCCATGCGCGGGAGTGTAGGCGCACGACCTGACACCGGCGATAGTCTGAATGCTGTGACCGATCTGATCCCGCGCACCGTCCTCTTTGGGAACCCCGAACGCAGCTCCGCCTCGATATCCCCAGATGGGCAGCGGTTGGCGTACCTCGCGCCGGTGGACGGTCTCATGAACCTGTGGGTGGGAGATCTTGGTGCGGCAAACTTCGCGCCGGTATCGGGCGATCGCGATCGCCCGATCCGGCAGTACTTCTGGGCTCACGACAACCGCCACCTGGTGTACCTGCAAGACATCGGCGGCGACGAGAACTGGCGTGTCCACGTGATCGATCTCGAGACCGGAAACACCCGCGACGACACCCCGTTCGACGACGTGCAAGCACAGGTGATCGGGGTGTCGCGGCGGCGGCCGGGTGAGATTCTGCTCGGCCTCAATCGCGAAAATCCGCAGCTGCACGACGCCTATCTGCTCCAACTCGCCACCGGTGATCTGACGAAGATCGCGACCAATCCGGGATACACACCGTGGTTGATCGACGAGGATCTCGAGCCTCGTGGGGGAACGCGGTTTCACGAGGACGGCTCGGTCGAGGTGATCGTCGACGACCAGCTGCTGATCTCGATTCCGCCCGATGATGCGCTCACGACCGGTGCGATTGGGTTCACCGCGGATGGCAAGGGGTTGTACGCGGTGTCATCAATCGACCGCAACGCCGCAGCTCTGGTGCGGTTTGACCTCGCGTCGGGCGCGGCCGAGACGCTGGCCTCCGATCCCACCTACGACGTCCACGGCGTCGAGCTGGATCCCATCACGCGTGAGGTGCAGATCGTGAGCTTCGAGCGCGCGCGGGTCGATCATGTGGTGATCGACGCCGCGGTGGCCGATGACGTCGCAGCGATGGTCGCGGCTCGTCCGGGCGATCTCGTGTTCGCGTCGCGCGATCACTCTGACCGACGCTGGATCACCGCCTACAACGCCGACAACGGCCCGGTCTCCTATTGCCTCTTCGACCGCGATACCGGCGAGAGCACGTTTCTCTTCCATCACCAGCCACGATTGGCGGAGTACTCACTCGCCGAGATGGAGCCATTTTCGTTTCGAACGCGGGACGGTCTGGACGTCCACGGCTACCTCACCTTCCCGCTGGAGGGCCGAGAGCGGCTCGCCACGGTGCTGAACGTCCACGGCGGCCCATGGGCACGTGACTCCTGGGGCTACGACCCCGAAGCGCAGTGGCTCGCCAATCGCGGCTACCTGTGCGTCCAGGTCAACTTCCGCGGCTCGACCGGATACGGCAAGGAGTTTCTGAACGCCGGAGACAAGCAGTGGGGCGCCAGGATGCACGACGACCTGGTCGACGCGGTCGGGTATGTGGTCGATCAGGGCTACGCCGACCCGGCCAAGGTGGCCATCTACGGGGGGTCATACGGCGGCTACTCGGCCCTTGTGGGAGCAACGTTCACGCCCGACGTGTTCGCGTGCGCCGTCGACATGGTCGGCCCGTCCAACCTCCTCACCCTGCTCGAAACGATCCCGCCGTACTGGGTGCCGCTGCTGAACCAGTTCAAGCGCCGGGTGGGCGATCCGGAGACCGAGTCCGACCTGCTGTGGGAACGCTCGCCGCTTTCACGCGTCGATGACATCCGGATTCCGTTGCTGATCGCCCAGGGCGCAAACGACCCGCGTGTGAAGCAGGCGGAGTCGGAGCAGATCGTGGCGGCCATGGAGCAACGTGGGATTCCGCACACCTACCTGGTGTTCGCAGACGAAGGTCACGGGTTCCAGAAGCCCGAAAACCGCATGCGATTCATGGCCACGGCCGAGAAGTTTCTCGCCGAGCATCTCGGCGGACGCTGTGAGCCGGAGCCGACCAAGGGGTGAAGGCCCTCCACCTCGTCAATCTGCCCGTGGCCCCGGCCGGCCTGTTCCTCCCGCCGCTGCGCGAACGGGGCTTTGAGATCGTGGACATCGACGTCAGCAGCGACGCCGTGCCCGACTCGCCGGAAGGGTTCGACGCGATCGTGGTCTGCGGGGGCTCTGCGAACACGCACGAGTCCGACCAGCACCCGTGGATCGACGCCGAGGTCAATCTCCTACGGGAGGCCCTGGCAACCGATGTCCCCACGCTCGGGCTGTGCCTGGGCGCGCAACTGCTCACGGTGGCAAGCGGCGGGACGGTGAGTCGGTCACCGACAGAGATCGGGTGGTTCGAGGTCGAAATGGACCCTGCCGCCGCCGACGATCCGGTGCTGAGCGCGGTGCCCGAGCGGTTCATGGCGCTGCAGTGGCACGACTACGCCTGCACTCCTGCGGCAGGCACGAAGACGCTCGCGCGCGACCAGGCGTGCCTGCAGGCCTTCCGTTTCGGCGACGTCGCGTGGGGCACCCAGTTCCACATCGAGGTAACTCACCAGTTGATGATGAACTGGTGGGACGAGGGCGAGGACGAGCTCCGCGCGGCAGGCTACGACCGAGCGCGATTTCTGAGTGAGATGAAGGCACACCACGGCGCGCATGAGTCGATTGGCCGGGAAATCGCCGCGCGGTTCGCAACCATCGCCGCCGACCGCGCCCGCTGATTCCACTCGATCAGACGATGGCGCGCTGGATCTCGCCAAAGGTCTCGAACCGGGCGTAGTCGGCCCCCTCGCGCTCGAGGAACCGCGCGAGTCCGTCACGCGCAAACCGCCGGGACGCAAACAGCGACGCACACCGGTCGGACCAGCCGTCGCCGACGTACACCACCGTCTGGGGATCGGCCAGCTCTGCCACCAGTGGCCGCTTGCACCGCTCGCCACAGGTCGCACACCGGGATCCCGACCGGAAGGTCACCCTCGTGCCCTCGGGCGAGAATCGGATGTCATGGGCGATGACTTCGAGATCGCCGACGCCTGCGCGTTCGAGCACCGGGCGGATCACCGCCTCGAACCCGCTCGAGATCACGACGACGCGGTGTCCGCCACCCTGGGCGGCGCGAACGAACTCCACGAATCCATGGCGCAGCACGGCCCGTCCGACGTACTCGTCGATGATCGCGTCGTGGTCACCGCGAATCGTTGCGAACTCCCGCCGGATGCACTCGTTGAGGTCGATCTCTCCAGCGACCAGCGCGGCCTCCGCGGCCGCGGTCTCGGCGGGCGCGAGCTCGCTACAGATGGCGTCGAGCATGTCGCGCTCGGTGATCGTCCCGTCGAAATCGACCACGATCGTCCAGCGCGTAAAGATGTCCCGCTCGCTCAGTGGGCGCGCGCCCAGCGAGCGACGGTGTCGGCATCGTCGCCGTGGGCGATCAGCTGCAGCAGCGGCTTGGGGCTCTTGAGCGTCTTGATCGAGTCCATGGTGCCAACCGTGACGCCCTGGCGCTGACAAAAGCGAAGCAGTGCTTGCCGGTCGGCCGAGAGGATCCTCCACACCGTCTCTTGGCGGTGGCGGTCGAAGTCCGGGTAGACCCCGACGTCGCCTGCGACGGCGCGACGAAT
Source organism: uncultured Actinomycetes bacterium (assembly GCA_963708725.1). Classification (GTDB taxonomy): domain Bacteria; phylum Actinomycetota; class Thermoleophilia; order Gaiellales; family JAICJC01; genus CAVPTL01. Next base: position 221,516 of record CAVPTL010000010.1, read on the forward strand.
TGCTTCGTTGTACTGGGCCCGATAGTCATGCTGTTCGCTCATGGCGGGACAGTCTAGTCTTTCTCGGTATGACTCAACCTCATACACAGCCCACCCGCACTTTCGGCGCCCAGAGCATGACCGCATCGCTTCGCGAGGCACTCGTAAAGCGACCCGACGGGGCCTTCGCACGGGCCTTCGACGATCCCGCCCTCGGGTACCTCCACGAGGTCGACCTCGCTCTCGCCCAGCGCCAGCATGACGCGTTGTGCGGGGTGCTCACCGGTCTTGGGGTAACGGTGCACGAGCTGGTCGGCGAGGGGTTGACCGGCGACGCGGTCTACACCTTCGACCCTCTGCTGGTGGCCGACGCCGGCGCCATCCCACTGCGCTCCGGCAAGCCGGGCCGCCAGGGCGAGGAGCTCGCCATCGAGGCCTGGGCCAACGCCCAGGGTATCCCCACGGTGGGCCGGGTGGAGGCGCCTGGGACCGTCGATGGCGGGGACACGATGTGGCTGACTCCCGATCTGTTCGTGATCGGCCGTTCGCTTCGCACCAACCGGGCCGGAGCCTCCCAACTTAAGGCTCTAGTTGAGAGTGAGACTTTGGTCGTTGATGTTCCGTACGCCACCGGGCCGGCCGAGTGTCTGCACCTCCTTTCGGTGATCTCCCCCGTGGCCGATGACCTGGCCGTGGTGTTCCTTCCGCAGCTCCCCGCGGGGCTCTACGACGTTCTGATGGAGCGCGGAATCACGCTGATCCCGGTGCCCGAACACGAGATGCCGTCCCTCGGCTGCAACGTGTTGGCCGTGCGGCCAGGCGTCGTGGTGGTCGCCGAGGGCAACCCGGAGACCCAACGCGCACTCCAGACACACGGCTGTGACGTGCACACGTTTCCGGCGTCAGAGGTGGGTGTCAACGGCAGCGGTGGGCCGACCTGCCTGACGCGCCCGATCCTGCGGGGATGAAAGGACTCACCCCGACCGAGCTGGCCGTGGTCGGCGCCGTCGATCGCGATCGGATTGCCGACGACCTGAGCGCGCTCGTGGCAATTCCCAGCATCACCGGTGATGAGGGGGCCGTCCAGACCGAGGTGGCCCTGCGGATGACCACCGCCGGCCTCGAGGTGGACCGGGTCGATTGCGACCCGGTCGCGCTTGCCACCGACCCCGACTATCCCGGTATCGAAGCCCCCCGGACGAACTTGCCGATCGTCGCCGCCCGGCTCGGCAATCCGTCTGCCGGCCGACGGGTGATGATCGTCGGGCACATCGACGTGGTCGCCCCCGGGGACGAGTTGCAGTGGACGACGCCCCCGTTTACGCCGGCGATCCGCGATGGAGCCCTCTACGGACGTGGATCGGTTGACATGAAAGGCGGTGTGGTCGCAGGCCTGGCGGCAATGCGAGCGCTCCGCGAGACCGAGGTCGACCTCGATCAGGTCGAAGCGGTGCTGCTCACCGTCCCCTCCGAGGAGGACGGTGGCGCGGGCGCGCTCGCTGCGATCAGGGCGGGGTACGTCGCCGACGCAGCCGTGATCACCGAGCCGACCCGACTTGACGTCGTCACCGCCCAGGCCGGATCGATCACCTTCACCCTGACCGTCACCGGCCGATCGGCGCATGCCGCATTCCGGCGCGAAGGCGTCTCGGCAGTCGACAAGCTCGACCCCATCCTGCGTGCCCTCGACCGAAACGAAGCCCAGCGCAACGCGGCCGAGGACAACCGTGCCATGAAGGCACTGGGACTGCCCTACCCCACGTCGATCGGGCGTCTGCGCTCGGGTGACTGGGCCTCGAGCGTTCCCGACCGCGCCATCGCCGAGGGCCGCTACGGCGTCCGCATCGGCCAGACGGTGGCCGAGGCCGAAGCGGAGCTGCGGGCGGTGATCGACGGGGCGTGCGCCGACGACCCGTGGCTTTCCGATCACCCCGCGCAGGTCGAGATCTCCGGGGGCCGGTTCGCCGCCTGCGCGCTCGCATCAGATCATCCCCTGCCATGGGCGGTGGGCGAGTCGGCCCGCGACGTGCTGGGGCGACTGCCTCCGTTCGTCGGTGTCCCGTACGGTTCGGATGCGCGGTTGTTCGTCCACCACGGTCACACCCCGACGGTGCTGTACGGCCCCGGCGACCCGAGGTTGGCGCACGCACCCGATGAACATGTGGTGCTCGACGACATCGCACGTTGTGCGAGGACACTTGCTGTTTGGGTGCTCCGTTCCCAAGCTCCTGTCACAAAACAGTAACAACGACTAAAAACCCGTGCTTCTTGGGTTTTGATCAGCTATCTTCGTCGTGTGCTTATGGGCATGTGGCTGGCCGTAGGCACATCAGCGAATCGGCGGCCGGTGGTATGCACGGCGCAGAGTGGCGGTATGGAGCCCCGTCCGCTCTGCAGTTGCACCACCCGGCCGCCGGTCGCGATACCCCTCACCACCCCACCGCCGCATCGGGGATGGCCGCGGGTTAGCGTGGCCGCCATGGCTCGAAGAGCGCACAGCGCAGATGGCATGCTGATCACGGCAAACCTGATCTGGGGCGCGAACTATGCCGTCTCGAAGTTCGCCTACGGCGCCTGGAACCCACTCGCATTCTCGATGACGCGATTCCTGGTCGCAGGAGTGGTGTTCTCCACAATGGTGCGACGCCGTGAGGGGCCGCCGCGGATCCGACGCGCCGACGTCCCCCTGTTGCTCGCATGCGCCGCGGTCGGAATCACCGCAAACCAGCTCTTCTTCACGACGGCAACCGATCACACGACCGCCGGCAACGTGGTGTTGATCATGACCGCGGCCCCCGCTCTCGCGGCGTTCTTCGCGATGGTGGCGGGCCATGAGCACGTCTTCCCGCGGCACTGGATCGCACTCGGCATCTCGATCTCAGGGGTCGCTCTGGTCGTGATCGGTGGTGTCGAGGTCAGCGGCAACAGCATTGTGGGCGACTTGCTGGCGATCGGTGCCGCAGTCACGTGGGCGGCCTACAGCGTGATGCTACGGCCGCTGTTCTCCAGGTACTCGGCGTCGCGTATCAGCTCCACCATGATCGTGTGGGGCGGCCTCATGCTGATTCCGTTTGCGCTCCCCGAAACACTGTCCCAGGACTGGGGAGCGCTCGGCCCCAAGTCGATCGCCGCCTGGTTTTACTCCGGGTTCTTCGCGCTCGTTGTCACCAACATTCTCTACTTCAGAGGGCTCCGCTCGATCGGAGCCTCGCGCGCAACCCTCTACATGTATCTGCAGCCGTTTGTGGGAGTGCTGGTCGCGGCTGCGATCCTGGGCGAAAGCGTGGCGCCGCTCGAGGCGGTCGGCGGGTTGGTCATCATCGCCGGGGTATCGCTCGGAAACCTCATGCCGGCGGCCACGGTGCGCGAGTAGCGAGCGAGAGCAGATCCACCGGCTGCAACGGCTCGGGGGTCTCGATCAGACCGGCCGAGGCCGCCAACTGACCCACCACCTCGGCCGGCCGCACCCCATCCTCACGCAACTCCGCGAGCGACCGTGCCCCATTGCGCTTTGCGAGTCGCTGGCCGTCATCGCCGAGCATCAGCGGCACATGTGCATAGGCGGGACGTGACAGACCAAGCAACTCGGCGAGGATTGCCTGCCGAGGGGTCGAGAGCGCGAGATCTGCCCCGCGAACGACGTCGGTGACGCCGTCGGCGGCGTCGTCGACGACGACCGCGAGCTGATAGGCATAGAGGCCGTCCGACCGCCGCACCAGGACGTCACCCACCTCGCGGTCGACGCGCTGGCGGATCGGCCCGATCACCCGATCGCGAATCTCGACCGGCTCAGCGCCCATCCGAACGCGCAGCGCCGGCGGCCTGGTGCGGCCCCGCTCGCTGCGCTGCGCCGAGTTCAGATGCGCGCACGTTCCCGGGTAGCGACGCTCGCCCGTGAGGCCGTGAGGAGCGGATTGGGTGTCGATGTCTCGCCGTGAGCAGAAGCACTCATATACCGCGTCCAGCTGAGTCAGGTACGCGATCGCGGCGTCGTAGGCGTCCGTACGCCGGGACTGCGGCGTGGTCTCCACGTCCCAGTCGAGGCCGAGCCAGTCCAGGTCAACTCGCACCAGCTCCGCGAACTCGGGACGGCAGCGGGCCTGGTCGAGATCCTCGATTCGAAGCACCACCTCGCCGCCGCGCGATCGAGCATCGAGCCAGGCAAGCAACGCCGTGCGGGCATTGCCCAGGTGCATCGGGCCACTGGGACTGGGCGCGAATCGCCCGACCACCGACGCCGAGCTCAGCGCGCCGCCGGGACGTCGAGCGGGGTCAACACCTGCTCGAGCCGATCTCGCAGGTGCTCGAAGTCCGGTGGCAGGGAGAGCGACTCGCCGAGATGATCTGCCGGCTCGTCGGTCGCAAAGCCCGGGCCCATGGTCGCGATCTCGAACAGCACCCCGCCGGGCTCGCGGAAATAGATCGACCGAAAGTAGAAGCGATCGATCACCGGTGTGGGATGGGCGCCGCCGGACGCCGCCTGCTCGCGCCATGCGGCGTGATCGTCCATCGTCGAGGAAAACGCGACGTGGTGGACGGTGCCTGCACCGGGAATCCCCGCATCGGTGGTGACGTCAATGTCGTAGGTGGCACCGCGACGTGGCCCCCGTAGTTCGAACCCGCCGCCGTCACGTGGCGTGAATCCGAGCGCGTCCATCAGTCGGCGGCTGCGCTCGGGCATCGTGCCGTACACGCGAACGCCGTCGAAGCCCTGCAGCGCCATCTCGGATGGGATGTCTTCGCGTGACGCGGTGAGCGCTGGATCCCGACCGTCCGAGATGGCCAGCTCCAATCCGATCCCCTCAGGGTCGGAGAACCGCAGGCGATCGCCGTCGCGCTCGGTCTCGACACCCTCGGTCGCCAATCGTTCGGCCCAGAACTCGAGCGCCTCCGCCGATCCGACGCGCATGATGATGCGGTGGACCATGCCCGCGCCGGCGCGACCGCGCGTCGCTCCCGGATACTCGAAGAACGTGAGGTCGGCTCCCGGACTCCCGCCGTCATCGGCGTAGAACAGGTGGTACACGGTCGGATCGTCCTGGTTGACCGTCTTTTTCACGAGCCGCAGGCCCAGCACGCGCGTGTAGAAATCGAGGTTCCCCGGCGCGTTCCCGGTTACCGCTGTGATGTGGTGAATCCCATCGAGCTGCATCGTCCACCCCCAAGGCGTCGCGGCCACACCGACCGCCGTCAATACGTTCCCACCCGTGAAGGATAGGCACGCTTCGACTCAGACGCGAAAGAGCAGCAGAAACGGCATCAGCACGAGCAGCCAGGAGCCGAGCACGAGAGCCGTCAGGATTGCGAGGTTGCTAGTCATCGGAGCACGTCCCGTTGAGGACAGGGCCGATGCTTTACCCCACGCGTTACGAAAACGTAAGCAGCGGGTCAAGGTTGGGTATGGGGCGGTTACGGTATGGTGAATCCGATGGGTGAACGCCAGCACCACTCGACCGAAACCGAGTTCGAAGCACGGGTTGGATACGATCGGGCCGTACGGGTGGGAGAGCACGTCCACGTCGCCGGCACACTCGGGATCGGACCTGACGGCAAGCCACCAGCGGGCGCCTACGCTCAATCGATCGCGGCGCTCGAACGGATCCGACTGGCCCTCGAAGCCGTGGGCGCATCGCTTGCGGACGTGGTGCGGACGCGCATGTACGTCGTCGACATCGCGGCCAACCACGAAGCCGTGGGCCGGGCCCACAATGCCTACTTCGCAGAGATCCGCCCGGCGTCCACGATGGTCGGCATCTCGGCACTGATCGCGCCCGCGTTCGTCGTTGAGATCGAGGTAGAGGCGCTGACGACCGCCTGATCGGATCGCGAGGCCTTGCTAGACTCATCGCGCTGCGAACGGGAGTGAGACGGGGCGTTGCTCCGGCCCCCGCAGCGTGCGGGCCGCATTCGTCTAGGGGCCCAGGACGCCGCCCTCTCACGGCGGTAACACCGGTTCGAATCCGGTATGCGGTACTCCACAGGACTCCCGTAACACGAAGGTGTGTTCGGGAGTCCTGCCGATGCCACCGCCTGGGATGAATAACGGTGCCTGGCACCGTTATTCACCTGATTCACGCCTCGCCGCAGATCCCCCATGCGGGTGGCGCCTTCCCCCACAGCGCCCCCGATGCTGAGGCCATGGCCCAGCGTCCCCCCCGTTGGCCCGGAAGCCTGCTCCGTGCCCGTAGTGCATCGTCAGCCCGTGGTGACAACCACCGGCAGGCGGGTCAGGCCCTGCCGCTGGTCGCGGTGTTCATCGTCGTCCTGATGGCGATGGCTGGAGCGGTCGTCGACATCGGCAATGCCTATCGCGTCCACCAGCAACTGCAGGCCTCGGCCGACGCCGCCGCGGCGGCCGGCGCCGACAACCTCCCGGACACCTCCGCCGCACTCGCGACAGCGGCCGCATTCAGCTCTGCCGACGACGGCAAGAACCCGATCATCGGAGCGGGAACCGTGACAGCGTCGGCAACCGCCGACTGCTCGACCAGCCAGAAGTTTTGCAACCCGGCCAACACCGTTCATGTCACCGAGGACGCGACCGTACCCACAACGTTCCTGCGCGTGATCGGAATCGACAGCATCCCCGAGACCGTGCACGCCTCGGCGTGCTCGCCGTGCGGCGCCATGCCACTGGACGTGATGATCGTGCTCGATCGCACCGGCTCCATGTCCGGCTCCAAACTGGACTCCGCCAAGCAGGGAATCCTGGCCTTCATGAAGACGATGGATCCGACGATCGACAACGTCGGTCTCGCCGTGCTCCCGCCCGCTCCCACCACCCTCGGCGGATGTGACCCACCCAGCGGCAACGCCTACGACTCGCCGAGCGCCGCCTACCTGCTGGTGCCCCTGAACGGCGACTATGCCAGCACCACCGGGAATCTCAACTCCGGCAGCCAACTGATCTCCACGATCAACTGCGTCCAGGCGGGTGGACAGACGGCGTACGCGAATGCCATCGACGCCGCCCAGGATGAGATCACGGCGGACGGTCGCGACGGCACCCAGAAGGTCATCATCATCCTCTCGGACGGCGCCGCCAACAAAGGCCCGGGATATCTCTCGCCCTCCGACCCCTACCGCACCAACCCGTGCTCGACCGCCGTCAACGAGGCTGCCGCTGCGAAATCCAAGGGCACGCTGATGTACTCGATCGCCTATGACATCGGAGGTGCCGGCGCCGATGCCTGCTATGCCGACAAGGGTTCGATCGTGAACGGGAGTGTCGTCAAGGGCAACGTCCCCGAGGTTCCCGCGATCCAGGCCGACGACGCGCTGGAAGACATCGCGAGTCCGGGCAACTACTACGCGCAGCCCGATCCGGTCGCCCTCACCAACATCTTCCTGGCGATCAGCGCCGATATCGCAAAGGGCACCAGCCGCATCAACGGCTGACCGACGGCCGAAATTCGGAGGCGTCGCTGCCGATCGTAGGCGGTAATGCGAGGTTCCAGCTTGGACCGTCGCAAGCCGCCCGATGCGCGACACCACACCACCGACCGATTTTGATCTCGTCAGCTCCGAGCGCCCCGCCCGGATTCTGGCGTTCCTGTTCATCGCGCTTGCCCCGTGCCCGCTGCTGGGGCATCTGCTCATTCCCGACCCGCGGCGCGGTGCATCGCTCGAGCAGATCGCCGCGCTCACCGTGCTGTATGCGGTCACCGGCATCCTGTTTTCGCGGATGCGATGGCGGTCGACCGATCCCCGGCTGGTCATCGCCGTCCCGGGCCTGAGCCTCGCGGCGCTTCTGGGAACCATCATGATCATGGGGGTATCGCACAACCCCAACGACGTCGCCACCTACATGGCTGGAGCGATTCTGATCCCGATCTCGGTCGGGCTGACCCAGCGTCGCGGTCACGCCACGGTGGCAGCGGCATTGACGGTGCTGGGGACGGTGGCGATCGCGGATGCTCGCAGCGGCGTCGAGACCGATCAGATCGTCGCCTTCACAAGCTTTGTCGCCTCGGCAGTGGCCGGCGAGACCGTGGCTCAGGGCCGCCACCGGTATCGGTCGGCACTGCATGGTCTGGCACAGCTCGCCTACTCAACCCAGAGGATCTCGGCGTCAGAATCGCCCGAGGCGGCATTTGCCCTCGCGGCGAGTGCCGCACGCGAGCTCTCGGGTGCCCGCGGCGCGGCGGTGGTCTCGACCATGCGGGGCTCGATCGACGTGCTCGCGCACTCGCCCCAACGCGACGCGTGGTCACTCCCCGACCTGCACACCCTGCTCGAGGGCAGATGGGACGCGCGCTGGACACGTGAGCTCACCGCCTCCCCGACCGGCCGATCGATCACCGTGCTTGGTGGTCGCACACAGGGCGGAGAGCTGCGGCTCGACCTGCTCACACAGGCGCTGTCGGAACATCTCATGCGACTCGAGCTCGTCGAGAAACTGCAACGCGAGGCACTCAGCGACGCACTGACCGGCATCGGCAACCGCCGCGCCGCCATGAACGAGCTGGGTGTCCTGACCCCTGACCATGCGATCGTCCTGATCGACCTCGACCACTTCAAGCAGGTCAACGACGTCCACGGCCACGACGCGGGTGACCTCGAGCTGCAATCACTCGGGACGTTCCTGTCGGAGCAGGTCCGCCACGGCGACCGGGTGTTTCGATTCGGGGGTGAGGAGTTTTTGATGCTGCTCTCCAGCGGCGACTCGGCCGCACTGATCACCCGCCTTCAAACTGACTGGGCTGCCCGCGGCCAGCTCACCACGCTGAGTGCCGGGCATGCGGTACGACGGGCAGGAGAGGATCCCCGAGCGACCCTCAAGCGCGCGGACGAGGCGCTCTACCGAGCGAAAAATGCGGGCCGAAACCGCGTCGAGTTCGCGGCTTAAAAGCCCAGATCGAGATGTGGTGTGGCGCTACGCGGCCAGCTCGTCATCAAGAAGCTGCGGCTCGACCGGCGACTGCACCTCGTCGGTCACACCGTCGGCCTCCTGTGGCTGACGTCGCCGCCACACGATCAACGCGGCCATCGCCGCCAGACCGAGCACGGCGACAACCACGCCCCCGGCAAGCGCCGAAGTTCGTGGCACGGAACCGGAACCACTCGCCAGAGCAGTCGACGGAACCGCCATCGCCAACGAGACAGTCGCGCATGCGAACGCCGCAGCGCGGAGAGGTAAACGACCCATGCCACAAATATCGGCAGACCGGTGGCGCCGCGAAAGGGTGATTCGGTGCCGACAGGTGCGGCTGCGACAATCCGTGGATACCGTCACTCACCGCACCCATCGCACACGATGAGTCGCCCGGCTCGTTGATCGACCAGCTGCTCGCCTACACCCGGCATGTGCTCACAGCCGACCAGGCGGTGCTGTTCGAGGTCGACCCCAAGCCGGCAACGGTCGCAAACCGGGCATGCAATGGCATCCTCTCCCCACCCGAGGTGAGCCGCATCGGCGAGCCGATGCCGCTCTCGCAGTACCTCACCCCCGAAGGTATCGCTGATCTGCTCAGCAACACCTTCTCGCGGGTGTTCGAGCGCCACTCAACCGCGACTCCCCCCGGTCTCAGGGCCTACCTGGAGCGAATCGGGTCAGAGCGGGTGATCGTGGTGCCGGTACCGTTCGAATCGCCCCGGCGCACGCGACTGTTTCTCGAGGTGCACTACCAGAGCCCCGACCGAACGATCACCGCCGAGGACGTCGCCGAGGCCCGGCTCCTCGCCCCCATGCTCGGTTCCGCCCTCAGCAGCACCAAGCTGGTGGCCGAGAACACTCATCTGCTTGCGGAATCCGAGCGGGCCGCCGAGGCCCTGCGCACGTCCGAAGCGCTGCTGCGCGGATTGATCGATGGTCTGCCGGGCTACGCCTACCAGTGTGACGCCGAGGGAAACACCATCTTCACCAGCGCGCAGCTGGGCACCATGCTCGGGGTCTCGCAGGAACATTGGCGCAAGCACCCCGACGCGTTGTGGGAGCAGCACCTCCACCCCGACGACAGCGAGCGCGTCCTGGCCGAATGGCGAAGATCGGTTCGCGACCGACGTCCGCACGACAGCGTCTACCGGATGCGCGATGCTTCCGGAGCCGCGGTGTGGGTGCGCGACCGCGAGTCGATCGTGCGAGATCCCGACGGCGCTGTGCGATCGCGGATCGGGATCGGCTTCGACATCACGGCCGAGATCGAGGCTCGCCGCGCGCTCGAGCAGTCCGAGCGCCGTCATCGGCTGTTGATCGAGCAGATCCCCGCCGCCACCTATGTGCGACACCCCGACGGCGAGACGCTCTTCATCAGCCCCCAGATCGAATCGATCCTCGGTTATGAACGTCAGCGATGGACGTCGGAACCACAGTTTTGGAGCGACTACATCTATCCCGAGGACCGCGAGCGGGTGCTCGCAGCCTACGCCGAGGCGATCGCGGAGGGGATCGAGTTCGAGGCCGAGTACCGCGTGATCACCGTCAACGCCGAGACCCGTTGGCTGGTCGATCGTGCAACTGTGCTCAGCGACGAATACGCTGAGCCGTACCTGGTGCAGGGCGTTGTCTACGACGTCACCGACCGCAAGAGTTCCGAGCACGAGAATGCGCGGTTGCTCGACCAGGCTCTCACGGCAGTGCGCGAACGCGACGAGGCACTGGCGTTGCGCGACGCGGTGTTCGAGAACTCACCCGTGGGAATCGCCCTGCTCGACGACACACTCCGGTATGTCCGCGTCAATCCGTCCCTCGCGGCGCTCCAGATGCCCGATGCGATCGGTCGCCCGTTCCGCGAGGTGCAGCCTCATCTGGCAGACATTTGTGAGCCGTTGCTGCGCCGTGTGCTCAGTACCGGCGAACCACTCGTGACCAACGAGATCTCGGGTCGTATTCCAACCGACCCCGACCACGACCGCCACTTCCTCACGAGTATGTTCCCGATCGGGAACGTGCCCGAGGCCCCGGTTGGTGTCGGCATGATCGTGCTCGACGTGACAGAACGGCGTCGCACCGAGCACGCCCTGGCCGAGAGTGAGCGCCATCGACAGTCGGTGGTCGCCTCGATGCTGCGCTCCCAGGACGCCGAGCGCGCCCGGATTGCCGTCGAGCTGCACGACGACACGATTCAGGTGCTGACAGCATCGATGCTGTCGCTCGACCAGCTCACCCGGTCACTCCAAAACGGCGACGTGGGCGCTGCCGAGCGCAGTGCGCTCACCACCCGGGAGATCCTCGGCGATGCCACCGAGCGCACCCGGCGGATGACGTTCGACATGCGCCCTCAGGTGTTGCAGGCCCGGGGCCTTGCCGCTGCGATCCGCGATACGGCGGACCGGGCCTCGACCGAGGGCGGATTCGAGGTGGTGGTGAACACCCGCCTCGTCCGGTACCAGGAGGTGACCGAGACGCTGATCTACCGGACGGTGCGAGAACTCCTCGCCAATGTGCGAAAACACTCCCAGGCCCGCCATGTCCGGGTAACCGCCATCGATCGCGGTGACGAGGTGTACGGCCACGTGATCGACGACGGCTGTGGCTTTGACCCGGCCAGCCTGCTCACCGGTAGCCAGCCGGGGATGCACTTCGGTCTGGACGCGGCGGGTGAGCGGGTGCGTCTGGCAGGCGGGCGGTTCGATATCACGTCTGCGTCCGGCGGCGGCACGACTGTCAGCTTCACGGTGCCGTCCGTGAAGCTCGAGAACCCGTGAATCGAACCGCCCGAACGGTCGTGGTCGCCGTGGGTGTCGCCGCGGTCGCGGTGGCGATCACGGTCTGGAGCACCCGGACTCAGGGCGTGGCTGAGACCGGGCTGCGTCCAGTGGTAGCGTCGAGCTTCGAGGGCCGATCGCCGTGGGGTTTCGACTCGACCACCGGCAGCGTGACAACCACCACTCGCTGGAGCCACACCGGCCGGCGGTCACTGCTGGCGACGGCGACGGCGGGGGTGCCGGCCTACGTCTCGGCAAACCTGCCCGCGACCACCGCGATTTGGGGCAGGTTCTGGTTACGTGTTCAGCACCGTCCCGAAAGCGGCGCCACCGTCGTGATGGCTGTCACCGGCACGCATGCCGGGATGTTTCTGAAGCTCCAGGCCGATGGCCGGCTTGCGCTGGTCGCACTCGGCGGTACGGTGATCGGTCGTTCGGCCGCCGCGCTGGTGTCCGGCCGGCCGTACCTGATCGGCTGGGCATGGCCACACTCGCTGGTGCGCGTGACCGCATCGACCGGTATTGCGCTGGCACGGTTCGCGGGTCCTCGGATGGCCGGAGCGGCTCGCACGTTGAAGCTCGGCGTCGCCGATCGAGCGGCCAGCCGTCGCGCCGTCGAGATCGATAGCGTCGAGGTGTGGCCCGGCTAGCTCAGGTTTTCTTGCTGGCGCTCTGCAACAGCGCGGCCACTGCGAGCACGAACACGATCGTGGCGCCGAGCGTCCCCATCTCGATCAGCACGAACGCCTTCTGCGACGCCTGTCCGGTGAGCCAGAAGTACGTGGTGGCGGTAGCGCCGAAGACCAGCGCGGCGATCCCTCCGAGCATTGCCATCGACTTGGCAAGCCAGAACGCCTCGGCCGCCGGCTGGCCCGGCCCCATGCTCATGGGGATGGCAAAACCTGCTGCGACGATGCAACCAAATGCAGCCAAGAACACCGTTACCGCGGAGGCCTTGGCGATATCCCCCAGAAGGATGACCACCATGGTGGCCCCGATAATACGCAAACCTGGGTCTCACCTGAGGTGCCAGAGCCCAACTCCACCCACCCGTCCGGGCAACCCCCCACAATTGGGTGGGGGTTGGTCGCGATTCAGTTCTTCGGGTGCTTCGTGTGCCTGGTCGAGGCGGCGCCCTCGGCCCGGCCCTGGGCCACACCGGCGGTGTATCCCGATCGGTACCCCTCAGCCCGGCCCACGTTCACCCCGTGGGCGCGCCCGCGGTGGATCCCCTTGCGCAAGCCAACCCGATATCCAATTCGGCGGCCCTTGGCGTAGGCATGGTTTCGCACCCGCAGGGCAGCGGCTGTGCGGCCGCGCGCCTCTCCCGCCACCATTCCCTGCTGGTATGCCGCCCTCCTCACCGCATCCACCGACGGTCCGGCACTCGTTCCCAACGACCACGCCGCGACTCCCACAAACGTCGCAACCGTCGCCGAGAGCACAAATGCCAGCATCAGCCCAGCGATGCTGAGGCGCGGCAGCGACACCCTGGATGTGGAGACCGTGTGGAACATGGCGAAGCAGCGATCGAGGGATCGCCTTGGAGACGTTCGCCGCGGGCGGTGGCGATCCTGCTAACCGGCGGTGCCCACGCGGGCGATGCCGGAGTCGAGCCGCGCCAGCGACTCGTCTCGGCCGAGCAACTCGAGGCTCTCGTACAGGCCCGGTGACACGGTGCTGCCGGTGACCGCCACCCGCACCGGCGCATACAGCACGCGAGGCTTCAGGCTCTCGGCCTCACACGCCGCGCGCAATGCCACCTCGATCATCTCGGCATTCCAGTCGGCCACCGCGGCCAGCTGGGTGCGCGCCGCGGTGAGCGACCGCCGTGCGTCGGCCCCCGAGACCTTCGCCCAGGCCTGCGGATCGATCTCGACCGGCCCGAACAGAAACCCGCACATGCCCTCGAACTGCTCGAGCACGCGCAGCTTCTCCTGGACGAGCGGCGCGGCCTCGCGCACTCGTTCGGGTCGGGCGGCGAGCGGCGAATCCCGCCATTGGAGATGCTCGAGCACTGCCGCGGCGAACGCGTCGGGGGCCAGCGCCCGCAGATGCTCTCCGTTGAGCCACTCGAGCTTCTCGACGTCGAACACTCCGGGGCTGGCGGTGATCCGCTCGAGTGAGAATCGCTCGACCAGCTCCTCTCGGGTCATGAAGTTCGTGTGGTCGTCGTAGCTCCAGCCGAGCAGGGCCACGTAGTTGATGAGCGCCTCGGCGAGCACGCCACGATCACGAAACTCTTCGACCGAGACCGCCCCGTGGCGCTTGGACAGACCGCTTCTTGTCGGGGCCAAGCACCATCGGCAGATGACAGTAGGCCGGGGGTTTTGCTCCAACAGCGGAGTACAGCGCGAGCTGGCGTGGTGTCGACGACAGCAGATCCTCCCCCCGGATCACGTGGGTCACCTCCATGTCGATATCGTCAAACGGATTTGCGAACTGGTAGGTGGGCATTCCGTCGGTGCGCACGATCACGTGATCCCCCAGCAGCGCGTTCTCCCACTCGACGTGGCCACGGACGATGTCGGTGATGGACGTGGTACCGGATTCGGGCACGCGCAGGCGCACCGCGAAGCTGCGGCCCTCAGCCTCGAAGGCCGCGCGCTCATCAACCGTCAGATCGCGGCAACGGCCGCTGTAGATCAACGGCAGGTTTTGCTGGCGACGGCGGGCGCGCTCGGCCTCGAGCTCCTCGGGAGTGCAATAGCACCGATACGCGTGGCCGTCGGTGACCAGGTCGGCGGCCGCCGCGCGGTACAAATCGAGCCGATCGGTCTGTCGCACCGGGCCGGTGTCCCAGTCGATTCCGAGCCAGCCAAACACCCGCAGCGCCTGCTCCACCGCGTCGTCGGTCGAGCGCTCGGTGTCGGTGTCCTCGAAACGCAGCACCACAGAGCCTCCGTCGCCGCGCGCAAACAGCCAGTTGTAGAGCATCGTGCGCGCGCTACCGACATGCAGAAGGCCTGTCGGGCTGGGTGGCATGCGGACGCGGGGCGGGCGGGTCACAAACGCACGATACGGCGCCGGTACGATGCCGCGATGCACTTCGGAGGCCATCTCTCGACCGCCGGCGGACTCGACACGTCCATCGGTAGAGCCCAGGATCTTCACGCGACCGCGCTCCAGATCTTCACCCAGAGCCCGCGGATGTGGAAACACCCCGAGCCGGATCCGGAACTGTGCGCGCGCTTTCGCGAACGCAGAGCCGCGTCGCAGTTGGCAAGCGTTGTCTGTCATGCGACCTATCTGATCAATCTGGGGGCGACCGACCGCGCGATTCGGCGAAAGTCGATCAAGGCGCTCACCGACACGCTCGTAACCGCGGACATGATCGGCGCCGACGGGGTGGTGTTCCATCTCGGCAGCCACCTCGGTAAGGGCTTCAAACGCGCGTTGCCGCGAACCGCAAAGGCGATCGAAACCGTCCTGAACGACGGTCCCCAGGGCACCCGTACGCGGCTTCTGATCGAAAACTCGGCCGGCACCGGCGACACCATGGGATCGACGCTGGAGGAGATCCAGGCCGTGATCGAGGCGCTGGGTGCACCCGACTCGGTCGGCGTGTGTCTCGATACCTGTCACCTGTACGCCGCCGGCGTGGATATCACCGATCCGGCGACGGTCGACAACCTGCTCGACGAAGCCGATGAGCGGTTCGGGCTGGAACGACTTGGATGCCTCCATGTGAACGACTCCGAGATGCCGCTGGGATCAAGGCGCGACCGCCACGCAAATGTCGGCGCCGGCCTGATCGGTGCCGGCATGGCGACGTTCCTCGGCCATCCCCGGCTCCAGCACCAGGCGGCAGTGATGGAGACCGCAGGGGCGGGCGACGGCCCCGACGCCGAGCAGATGCAAGCAATCCGGCGGCTGCACCGAAACGGCGCACGGCGGTGGGCGCGCCGTGCTTGATATCGGTGCCGGTGAGCAGCTGCCCGAAGGCGAACTCAGCTTTCGTTACACCCGCAGCGGCGGACCCGGCGGCCAGCACGTGAACACGTCGTCGACTCGGGTCGAACTCACATTCGACCTCGAGGGCAGCGCGACCTTGACGGCCGCCGAGAAGTCGCGCGCCCGACGGCGGCTTCGCTCGCGCCTGGACAGCGAGGGCAAGCTCCGAATCGTGGCCTCCGACGAGCGCAGCCAGGGCCGGAACCGGGCTCTGGCCACCGAGCGGTTCGTGGACGCGATGCGAACCGCGCTCGCCCCGCCTCCACCCCCGCGGCGGCCCACCAAGCCGACCCGCAGTTCCTCGGAAGCGAGGTTGCGAGCCAAGAAACGGGGCTCCACCCGCAAGCGTGAACGCCAGCCGCCCTCGGGCGACGATGGGTGAGCGACCCGGCTAGGAGTCGCTGACGATCACGCGGATCGCCGGCTCCGACGCGGGCAGCTCATGGAACTCAGGATTGATGCAGCCCAGCGGATCTTCGCGATCCTCGTAATTTCGCTCGACCCCCGCCGGGCAGACTGCCAGTGGCTGACGCGCGGCGAGCACCGCTCCGAAGCCATGGCGGCGACGGCTGGCGCGGCGCAGTACTGCGAGATCGAGCTCGGTCGTGAAGATCTTGTGCGTGCAGCCGACGTAGGTGCGACCGAAGGCCTCATGCGCGTACAGAAACGGACACGAACGGGCCAGGCACTCGGACGGATAGATCACCTTTTGACACACGACTCCGCACCCGCGGCATTCGGCGGCCTCGGCGGCCGGCGCCTCGGGCGGTAGCTGTGGCAAGCTCCTCATGCGCTCAGTTTACCGGGACGATCGGCGCCGGTCTACGACGCCGCCAGAACGCCGCGATCAACGATCGTCAGCAGCTCCAGCGGATCGTTGGCGCGATGGTCGGCCAGGCTGTGATCGCCCTCGTCATCGCGAAACCACTCGGCCAGCACGGTCGTCATGCCTTCCCGCTTGGGCCCCACGACGTCCTCCAGCACCCGGTCGCCAACAAACAGCGTTCGGCGCGGGTCGACGTCCAGCGCATCGATGGCCGCTCGGTAGATCCGAGGCGACGGCTTGCGATACCCAAGCTCGGATGACAGCACGATCACGTCGGCCCGCGCGGCCATGCCCTCGTCGGCCATCACCTCGCGCAGGATCCAGGGTGGATCCAGCGTATTGGAGACGTACCCGACTCTGAGCCCGGCCGCACGCAGCGCGTCCAGCAACCCGTGGGCATGGGGGTGCAGCACTCGCACGCTGTCCCACTCGCGAATCTGGGCGCGCATGGCGCGGTTCAGTGAATCCTCGTCCGGCTCGATCTGCTGTCGCGCGAGCGCCGCCCGGGTGACTGCCACGTAGTCGACTTCGGTGTGGTCGACGGCCGCGCGTTCTGCCGCCCCCAGCAGCTCACCGGTGTCCGCGTGGAACTGTTCCAGTGCTTCGGGCGAAACGGCCAGCGCCGCCAGCAGCCGGCGCTCGCCGGCGATCAGGGTGTGCTCATCCCAGCGCAGATCGACCAACGTGTGGCCGTAGTCGAACAGGACGGCCTGGAACCCGATCATGCGCCCGGCGGGCCGAATTCGTGGCGTACCACCAGGCGTTTTGCGGCCGCGGCTTCGTCCAGGCGTGTCACCGGGCGGGTGTGCGGGGCGCTCTTGAGCAGCTGCGGGTCACGCGCCGCCTCCTCCACGATCTTGAGCATGGCGTCGCAGAACGCGTCCAGCGTCTCGACCGCCTCGGTCTCGGTCGGCTCGATCATCAGCGCCTCGGGGACGATCAGCGGGAAGTACACCGTCGGCGGGTGGAAGCCGTAGTCCATCAGCCGCTTGGCGACATCCAGCGCGGTCACCCCGTACTCGCGCTTCAGCCCCCGGGCCGAGATCACGAATTCGTGCATACATGTGCGATCGACCGGCAGCTCATAGGCATCGCGCAGCCGAGCGAGGATGTAATTGGCGTTCAGCACGGCGATCTCTGACATCTCCCGCAGCGCCGGCCCCCACAATCGCATGAACGCGTAGGAGCGCACGAACACGCCGAAGGGGCCGCAGAAGCCGCGCACCTTACCGATCGACTTCGGCCGGTCCCAGTCGCGGAAGAAGCGATCGCCGTCGCGCCCGATCACCGGGCTTGGCAGGTAGTCGGCGAGCATCCCTCGTACCGCCACCGGACCACCGCCCGGCCCGCCCCCGCCGTGCGGCTGGGCGAACGTCTTGTGGAGATTGAAGTGCAGGATGTCGAAGCCCATGTCTCCGGGCCGTGAGATCCCGCACACCGCGTTGAGGTTGGCGCCGTCGTAGTAGAGCAGTGCCCCCGCGTCGTGAAAGATGCCGGCGATCTCGGTGATGTTCTCTTCGAACAGGCCGAGCGTCGAGGGATTGGTCAGCATCAGTCCGGCCGTGTGGGGCCCCACCACCGACCGCAGATCCTCAATGTCGATGTTGCCGCGAGCATCGGTCTTCACATGCACCAGTGAGTAGCCGGCCATCGCGACGCTGGCGGGATTGGTGCCGTGCGCCGTGTCGGGAATCACGACCTCGCGCCGCACCTCATCCTCGCCCCGTTCGATGAAGTACGCGCGCATGATGGTGAGGCCGGTCAGCTCGCCCTGTGACCCCGCCGCAGGCTGCAACGAAACCGCATCCAGGCCGACGACGTCGGCGAGCATCCGCTCGAGCCGCCACATCAGCTCGAGCGCACCCTGGGCGCCGTCGTCTGACTGGTGGGGGTGCAGGTCGCGGAACCCGGGGAGGTTCACGAGCCGCTCGCTGACCCGGGGGTTGTGCTTCATCGTGCACGAGCCGAGTGGATAAAAGCCCGTGTCGATCCCGAATGTCCGGGTCGAGAGCTCTGTGAAGTGCCGTACCAGTTCGGGCTCGGCCAACTCCGGCAGGCGCGGCGGCTCGGCCCGGGCGAACTCGGCCGGCAGCTCGGCCCGAGGGACATCGGGGTGAGGGGTCGACGATCCGTGCCTTCCCGACTGTGAACGCTCGTAGATCAGCTTCATGCGCCGACCTCCGCAAGCACCTGCGCGAGTCGGTCGATGTCAGCCCGAGAGCGCTGCTCGGTAACTGCAACCAGCAGCACATCCTGCATCTGGGGATACTCGGCGCCGAGCGCATACCCGGGATGCACCCCCAGCTTTCGGGCCGCGGCGACCACCTCGGCCGCCGGCCGCTTGGTGCGCACCGCAAACTCTTTCACGGTCGGGTGATCGAACACCGGGTCGAGTCCGATCGTGGCCTTCGCATACTCCGACAGCGACAGACACGCCTGGCCGACGTCGCGCAAGCCGCCGGGGCCGAGCCACGACAGGTACACCAGCCCGCACAGCGCGAGCAACGTCTGGTTGGTCGTGATGTTGGAGGTCGCCTTCTCGCGCCGGATGTGCTGCTCGCGCGTCTGGAGCGTCAGCACGAACCCCCGTCGGCCGCCGGTGTCGACCGTCTGGCCCACGATCCGGCCCGGCAACCGGCGCACGTGTTCGATCTTGGACGCCACAAAACCGTAATGGGGACCGCCGTAGGCAAGCGGGTTGCCGGCCGACTGGCCCTCACCGATGGCAAGCTGGCAGCCGTACTCGCCTGGCGCTTCCAGGAGTCCAAGCGTCATCAGGTCAACGTGTGCGACCGAGACGGCGCCGGCGGTATTGGCCGCGTCGGCGAGTGCCGCCACCGGTTCCAGGCAACCGAAGAAGTTTGGCTGGGGGAAGATCACGCAGGCTGCGTCGGCGGCGACCGCGGCCACGTGGGCGGGATCGGTCACACCACCGGTGTGGGCCACCTCGACGACCTCCATCCCAAACCCTGGGGCGAATGTTCGCACCACCTCGCGCACCTGCGGGTTGAGCGTCTCGGTCACGACCACCTTGTGCCGCCCGGTCGCCTGCCGCGCGATCAGACACGCGTCGGCCGCGACCGTGGTGCCGTCATAGCCCGACGCGTTGGACACGTCCATGCCCGTGAGCTCACAGATCGCGGTTTGATATTCGAAGATCGCCTGCAGAGTGCCCTGGCTCATCTCGGGCTGATACGGGGTGTAGGCGGTCAGGATCTCGCCCCGCTGGGCGACCGCATCCACCACGGCGGGCACATAGTGGTCATAGATCCCGGCGCCGAGAAACGACAGCTCCACCCCGGTGTGCACGTTCCTCGAAGCCAGCTCGCTCATGTGCTGCATCAACTCGAGCTCGGAGAGTGCCGGTCCGACATCGAGGTCGCGGCGCAGCCGCAGCTCCTCGGGGAGATCGGCGAACAGCTGCTCGACCGACTCCACTCCGATGGTCGCGAGCATGCGATCGCGGTCGGCGTCGGTCAGCGAGACGAAGCTCACAGCGCGTCCACGAGCGCCTGGTAGGAAGCGGCGTCGAGCAGGGTGTCGAGCTCGGCGGGGTCGGCGATCCGCACCTTGATCAGCCAGCCTTCGCCGTAGGGATCGTCGTTGATCGTGTTTTCGGAGCCCTCGAGCGCGGCATTGACCTCCACCACCTCGCCCGACAGCGGCGACACAAGGGCTGACACGGCCTTGGTCGACTCGAGCTCCCCGTACTCACTGTCCTTGGTGACGGTCGCTCCCACCTGGGGCGGGCTCACGAACACGACCTCGCCCAGCGTGTCCTGGGCATACCAGGTGATCCCGAAGGTGGCGACGTCGCCGTCGACGTCGACCCAGTCGTGCGCCTCGTGGTAGCGCAAGTGGTCAGGGTAGACAGCATCGGTCATCCGGTGATCTCCTTCTGGTAGAGCGGCTTTTTGGCGACGATCGCCGGTACCTCGCGGCCCCGCACGTCGATCACGAGTTCGGTGCCCAGAGCACTGGACGCGGCGGGCAGGTAGGCCATGCCGATACCCACCTCCAGCGAGGGCGACATCGTGCCACTGGTGACCTCGCCCCCGCCCACCACCGCCATCCCGGGCCGCGGGATGCCGCGGCCCGCGATGGTGAACGGCGTGAGCCGCGCAAATCCTCCCGCGTCGCGCTGTGCTCTCAGCGCTTCGGCGCCGACAAACTCCTTGGAGTCGAGCGCGCATGCCCATCCGAGCCCCGCCTCCAGGGCGGTGTGCTGATCGGTGAGATCGTTGCCATAGAGCGGGTAACACATCTCCAGGCGAAGGGTATCCCGTGCCCCCAGGCCGATGGGTGCAGCCCCGGCCACCAGCAGGCCGTCCCACAACTCGACCGCATCCTCGGCGGCTGCGATCAACTCGACCCCGGGTTCTCCGGTGTAGCCGGTGCGCGCGACCAGGACATCGACTCCGCTTACCACCCCGGGCGCAAATGCAAACGCATCCATCACCGGCAAACCGACGAGGCTGAGAGCGAGCGGTCCTTGCAGGGCGATCATCGCGGTCTTGCGGGTGCGATCGCCGATCTCGACACCGCTCTCGGGCAGGTGGGCGTCGAGCCATGACCGATCGGCGTCCAGACGCGATGCGTTGACCACCAGCAGCACATGCTCGTCGTCGAAGCGATAGGCGATCAGATCGTCGATCGGGCAGCCGCGATCGTCCAGCAGCAGCGTGTATTGCGCCCGTCCCGACTCGACCCGGTCGAGATCGTTGGAGAGCACCTCCTGGAGAAACGGCAGGACGCCGGGGCCGGTGATGTCCAACCGCCCCATGTGCGAAACGTCGAAGATCCCCGCCGAGCTGCGCACCGCCAGATGCTCGGGGATCACTCCCTCGTACTGCACCGGCATCTCGTACCCGGCGAAGGGGACGAGTCGGGCGCCCGCCTTGATATGGCAGTCGTAGAGAGGTGTACGCAGGAGGCCATCGCTGGGCATGTGCGGATCGTGAGTCTAGATCATCGAACGGCGGAGCCTCCCACCCTCCCGCACGCCGCCAGATGCCGATTGGGGCCGCCAGAGGGCGGCCCCAATCAACGGATCTAGTCCTCTTGCAGGAAGCTGGGAATCTCGAGCGCGTCGGGCGGAATCGTCTTCTCCCGCTCCTCGGCCAGGGTCGAGCGATCGAATGCCGGCGGGCGCTCGCGCTCACGCGGAGCCCCGGCGAACACCGATGCCGGACGCTCGATCGACCGGCGATCGAAGCCGGTGGCGATCACGGTCACCCGGATCTGGTCGCCCATCGCTTCGTCGATGACGGCTCCGAAGATGATGTTCGCATCACCATCTGATGCCGAACCGATGATCTCGGCCGCCTCGTTGACCTCGAACAATCCCAGATCTGCACCACCGGTGATGTTCAGCAGAATGCCGGTGGCACCCTCGACCGAGGCTTCCAGAAGCGGCGAGGAGATGGCCGCCTTGGCGGCCTCGGCCGCCCGGTTTTCACCACCCGCGATACCGATTCCCATCAGTGCCGATCCGGCCTGGCGCATGATCGTGCGAACATCGGCGAAGTCAAGGTTGATCAACCCCGGCACGGTGATCAGATCGGTGATCCCCTGGACGCCCTGTCGAAGCACGTCATCCGCAATCCGAAACGCGTCGACGATCGACGTGCGCTTCTCGACCACCTGGAGCAGGCGATCGTTGGGAATGATGATCAAGGTGTCGACCTTGTCGCGCAGCTGCTTGATACCGCCGTCGGCCTGATCCGCGCGTTTGCGCCCCTCGAAACTGAACGGTCGGGTGACGACACCCACGGTCAGTGCGCCCAGCTCGCGCGCGATCTCCGCGATCACCGGGGCGGCGCCGGTACCCGTGCCGCCACCTTTACCGGCGGTCACGAACACCATGTCGGCTCCCTTGAGCGCCTCCTTCAACTCGTCGCGGCTCTCCATGGCCGCCTCTTGCCCGATCGTCGGGTCGGCACCCGCTCCCAGGCCTCGGGTGATCTTCGACCCGATGTGAATACGGACGTCGGCGTCGCACATCAAAAGCGCCTGCGCGTCCGTGTTTACCGCGATGAACTCGACCCCTCGTAGGCCGGCGTCGACCATTCGGTTCACGGCGTTCGTGCCGCCGCCGCCAACGCCCACGACCTTGATCACCGCCAGGTAATTGCCGCTCTGGTCCCTCACGCTGCCACCTCCGTCGGCTGCGCCTTACGGCGCGAATCTCACGCTAAACCTCTACTAGAAGGTTTTGCCCCATAAACACGTGAAGCCCACACGGCAGGCGCGAGAAACTCGCGACCCCCGCGAAGGCGTCGCCGTGAGAGTACTCTTCGCCGATCTAGCTGTCAAGAGGAAGGTGAGACATCTGAGTCTCACCTTCTAGTTGAGGGTTATGAACGAACCTTGAATGCCGGACGACCGGGAGCCGAGACGTCCATGTACTTGATGGTCGAGCGGTCGTGCGCATCGAGCCTTCCGAGCGACCGCGTGACCACCTGCATCTTCAGGCCGAGCTGGTCCGGCGTACCCAGTCGCAGCTGCATATGACTTCCGACCGTCGCGGTTACGGTGCCTGCCCGCGGAGTGACTTGCGAGATCCGCCCAAACTTGTGACTGAACCAGGTCGGGGTGGAGCGCAGCAGCCAGAGAGCGGCCGCCAGATTGCGATCCGTGCTCGTCTGCCCCACCGCAAGCTTCGCTCCCGCGGGTAGGGCGACCGCAACCACATGCGCCGGTGCCTGTTTGACCGCGGCGATCACATGCGCGTCGTCGGCCACGAGATAGGTGTGGTGCCCCGTGGTGACCGCGACTGCGGGGCGGTACATGACGATCGAGACGCTGAGCGCATTGGGAAACGATCGGTCAACGGTGGCCGACCGCACGGTTGGCAGTGCCTCAACCGCCCGCTGGATCGAGCTCGAGTCGATCGCCAGCAAGCTGCGCCCCGCGGTCGCGTCCTCGGTCTTGGCCTGGATCGCGGCGTTGAGCGCCGGGTCACCCCCGGTGACCGCCACCTCACGCACGTCGAACACCGGCGATGAGCGAACGGCGTAGTAGCCGGCGACCAGCACCAGGAGCGCGATCGCCCCGCCGACCAACATCAACCGCCGCCGCCCTCGCGCCTTTCGCAGCGCGCGCCGACGCATCACCATCACCGGGTCAAGGTTTGCCGCAAGATTCATCCACCCGAGAGGTTCAACGGGCGCGCGGCAGATCCTTTTCAGCCAAGCGCGATATCACCAAGAAATTGCACCTCATGCTCCAGCTCCAACCCGAACCGGTCACGCACCCGATCCCGCGACTCGGCCATCACGGCAAGCACATCGGCGGAAGTGGCCCCGCCCACGTTCTCGATGAAGTTCGCGTGTACGGGAGAAACGCGGGCACCACCGACCTGGTGGCCCTTCATGCCCGATTCCTCGAGCAGCCTGCCCGCGGTTCGGTCGGGATCGGGGTTTTTCCACACACTCCCAAACGTCCGGACCTTGGACGGCTGTGCCTCCCGCCGGCGATTTTGCATCTCGCGGATGGTCGCCTTGATGGCTGCCGGGTCGGCGTCGGCAAGCCGCAGAATCACGCGTGAGACGACCTCGCCCGGGGCGACGTTCGAGCGCCGATACGTCATTTCGAGTTCTGCCGGGCCGCCGGTTCGGTGTCCGTCGGCGCCGCTCACCGTCGCGCTCTCGACCACGTCGCGCATCTCGCTGCCATACGCCCCGGCGTTCATCCGCACAGCACCGCCGGCCGTTCCGGGAATCGCGCACCCAAACTCGATCCCGGCGAGGCCCCAGCCCTGACAGCGCTTGACGACGACCGCCAGCGGCGCTCCCCCGCCACAGACAACACGATCGTGATCACGCGACACGGCGGTCAGCTCACCACGGAGCTTCACGACCATCCCGTCCCAGCCCGAATCGGCAACCAGCAGGTTTGATCCCAGGCCCACGACCGCGACGTTCAAGTCCTCGGTGCGAGCCCACCCGAGCGCCTCGGCCAGATCCGTCTCCGACGCCGGGCTGGCCAACCACCGGGCGGGGCCGCCGGTTCCGACCGTCGTCAGCCGGGCGATCGGATAGTTGGCACGTACACAGCCCGGAACGGTCATTGCAACAACAGGTCGCCCACCCGGCGAACGTCGCCTGCGCCGACCGTCAGCACCACGTCCCCCTCGCCGGCGCGGGTGCGCAGGTACGCAGCCGCATCCTCGAGCTGCGGCTGGTAGGCGACGGGCATCCCCGGGCGATACCGGGTGAGCGCCTCCACCACGAGCTTGGCGGTCACGCCCTCGACCGGGTGCTCACGGGCGGGATAGATCTCGGTCACCACCGCCTCGTCGGCCCCGCCGAGCGCCTCACCAAACTCGTGGGCAAGCGCGCTGGTGCGAGAGAACAGGTGGGGTTGGAAGCACACGAGCAGCCGCCTCGGCGACTGCGTGCGAGCGGCAGCGATCACCGCCTTCACCTCCGTCGGGTGATGGGCGTAGTCATCGACCACGGTGTAGCCGTCGCGGATACCGCGAAGCTCGTACCGGCGCCCGGCGCCCCGAAAGTCACGAAGCGCCGACACGATGTCTGCGATGTCGGCTCCCGCGGCATGCAGCGCTGCAGTCGCGCCGGCGGCGTTGACCGCGTTGTGCACACCGGGCACTCCAAGCTTGACCTGTACCGGCGTACCGTCGGGGGTCGAGAGCCAAAACGAGGTGCCCCCCTCCCCGGCCTCGAGTCCAGAGACATGCCAGTCGGCGCCGTCGGCGACGCCGAACCGCTGCACCGGGAAGTCCACCGGGAGGTCGACGCCGTCGCCCAGGATGACCGCACCCGTTGCCGGCACGGTGCTGATCCAGTCGGTGAACAGCTCGCGTACCTCCTCCAGCGATCCGAAGGACGCGTGGTGGTCGAGGTCCAGGTTGGTGATCACCGCGATCGACGGCCGCAAGAGCGAGCAGCTGCGATCGGACTCATCGGCCTCGGCAACCAGCAGCTCGCCCCCGCCCGGACCGGCGTTGCCCGCGAGCTGGGGCACCTCACCGCCGATCAGGTAGGTGGGATCGAATCCGAGTCGCTGGGCGGCGTAGGCGACCATCGCCGCGGTGGTGGTCTTGCCGTGAGCACCCGCGACGCAGATCGATCGCCGGGCCGCGACCATCTCGGCAAGCAGGGCTGCGCGAGGCACGATCCTGAGCTTCATCGCCCGCGCCGCCTCGAGCTCGTCGGCGTCATCGGCGATCGCCGAGGACACGACCACCTCCATCCCCGGGCGCAGATGCGCGGGGTCGTGACCTTCGTAGACCGGGATCCCAAACCGTTCCACCCGCTCCGAGTACGACGACCTCGTGCGATCGCACCCCGAGACCTGTGCGCCCCAAGCGTAGGCAACCACGGCGAGCGCGGACATGCCCGCGCCGCCAATCCCGATCAGATGCAGGTCGCGATCGCGAAACTCAGTCACGTGGTCATCTCCAGGAGCTGGGCTGCAATCACAGCGGCGGCGTCGGGCCGTGCCAGCCGTCGGGCGGCCGCGCCCATGCCTTCCAGCCGGCGGGGCTCATCCAGCAGCGCCGAGACCTCGGCAGCCAGGCGGCCGGGCACGAGCTCGGCGTCTCGGAGAACGATCGCGGCGCCACCGTCTGCCAGATATGCCGCGTTGGGAGTCTGGTGATCGGCCGTAACGTTCGGTGACGGGACGAGAATCGACGGCCGGCCGGCCGCCGCGATCTCGAACACCGACCCCCCGGCCCGCGACACAACCAGATCAGCCGCTGCGAGCAGCGGTGCGAGTGACTGAGTGAACTCGATCACGCGGTAGTGAGGGGTTGCCCGGCGGGCGATCATGGCGAAGTCGCGAGACCCCGTCACGTTGACCACCGTGAACCCGGGATCGGACTCGGCCCAGGCATCGGCGGCAGCCAGATTCAGCGTGCGCGCCCCGAGGCTTCCGCCGATCACCAACACGACCTTGCGATCGGAGTCAACGCCGAGCTCCATCAGACCCTGTTCCCGGGTGGCCTCGAGCACGGCGCGTGGCACCGGGCGCCCCGTCACCACGTGGTGTGGCGGGCGCAGGCCCTCGATCGGAAACGACAGGAACACGCGTCGCACGAGCGGTGACGCCATCCGGTTTGCGACCCCCATGTGGGCGTCGACCTCGAGCAGCGCCGATGGGATCCTGCGCGCGGCGGCGACCGCGAGCATCGGGCCCGAAACGTACCCACCCGCCCCGAACACCACCTCGGGTTTGATCTGCCGGAGGATCTGGAGACAGGCGGCGGGGGCGACGGTGTCGACCGCGATCGCCTTCAGCAAACCCAGCGACGGGCGGCGTTCGAAACCCTTGACCCGGTAGCTTCGAAACGGATATCCGGCACCGGGCACCATCCGTGACTCGATCCGATCGGGAGTGCCGGCAAATGTGACCTCGGCGCCGCGCTCGACGAGCTCAGCCGCCACCGCCAGCGCGGGCACGACGTGCCCTGCTGTTCCGCCGGCTGCGATCAGCACGCGTACGCCGCGGTCGCTCGGCTTGGACGGTCTGGGGTTTGGGTTCGGTTCTGGCATCGGTGGTTGACGCCCTGACCCGCCTGGCTCCGCCCGCCTCGGCGATAGAGAGCAGCATGCCCGCCATGGTCAGAAACACAATCAGGCTGGATCCGCCCGAGCTTATCAGGGGCAATGGGACACCCGTGACGGGCAGGAATCCGAGCACCGCGCCGAGGTTGACAACGGCCTGCCCGGTGACCATGGTCGTGATCCCGGCGGCCAGGTACTTCCCGAACGGATCGTCGGCCCGCATCGCGATGCGATAGCCCAGCACCGCGAATGCAGCAAACGCGAACGCCGTCGCCAGGATGCCGATCAGGCCAAGCTCCTCGCCGATCACCGCAGCGATCATGTCGCTGTTGGCCTCGGGCAGATAGAAGATCTTCTGTGTGCCCTGGCCCAGGCCCTTGCCCCACAAGCCACCGGAGCCGAGTGCCAGCAGCGCCTGCACATTTTGGTATCCGGCGCCGCCGGCGACATGCCAGGGATCCAGGAAGGTGAGCAGGCGCTCTTTCATGTAGGCGTTCTGCGAGATACCGACCGCAGCCCCGGCGAACATCACCGCCGAGGTTCCCAGCAGCAGTCGAAACGGTGTGCCGGCCACAATCAGGACCCCGGCGACCATGATCGAGATGGCGATCGTCGTACCGAGGTCGGGCTCGGCCAACACCAGGGCGCAGGACACCAGCGCGACCACGCCGACCGGGTTGATCAACTGGCGAACCGTGGTCGGCGGTCGCCGCCGCGACGCCAGCACCTGGCACGCGAACAGCGCCACCGCGAGCTTGGCGAACTCCGACGGCTGGATCGTGAGCGGGCCGATGTCGATCCAGCGCGACGACGCCCCCACCTGAACGCCGATGCCGGGAATCAACACGGCCACCAGCATCAGTATCGAGATCAGCATCACCAGGGGGATCAACGGGCGCCACCGCCGGTACGGCACCCGCGCGGCCACCGCCATGGCCGCCAGCCCCATGACCGCATAGATGCCCTGGCGAACGAGCGCGGCCGTCGAGTTGCCCCCGGCCACGACCGCCACGCCGCTGGACGAGCTGTACACCATGATCAGACCGAAGGCGACCAGCCCCAGGGTGAGGAGCAGCAGCAGGTGGTATTCGATCGCCAGCCCCTGCTTTCGGGCGCGCTCCCGGAGTTCTCGAGCCTGCACCACCTCGGGCGGGGTCGGCAGGTCCGAAAGCCGTCGCGAAACCCACGCGGTGGGCTTCGACGGCCGCAGCTTGAGTCGCTCAGGAGCCATCGCTGAGCCCCCTCGCCAGCCGCGCGAACTCATCGCCTCGGTGCTCGTAGTCACGGAACTGGTCAAAACTCGCGCAGGCGGGTGAGAGCAGCACGGTGTCACCGGGCTGGGCGTCGGCGGCCGCCGCGGCGATCGCTCGACCCAGGTCACCGCAATCCACGTGCGAGCTGCCGACGCTGTCGAGCTGCGCTGCGATCGCCGCAGTCGCTTCCCCGATCAGATACGTCTGAGCGACCGGGCCGCGTGCGATCGCTTCGGCCAACGCCGCGAACGACCCGCCTTTGAGCGATCCGCCGAGGATCAGCCGCACCCCGCGGTCATAGGCCGTCAACCCCTTGATCACCGCATCGGGGTTGGTGGCCTTCGAATCGTCGACGAACTCGACCCCAAGGTGCTCATGAACGATCTGCATGCGATGGGCCGGGGGAGAAAACTCACGCAGCGCGCGGTCGATGGCTGCGCGGTCGACGCCCACAAACCGGGCGACCGCTGCTGCCGCAAGTGCATTCTGAAGATTGTGCTGACCGCGGATCTGGGCGGCGTCGAAGTCAACCCGGTCGCGGTCGGCCATACCGAACCACTCCCGCCTCGCGGCGCCGGGGATATCCAGCTCGGCCAGCGCCGGGTCATCGTGATTCAGCACCGCCAGGTCGTCAGCGGCCTGGTTTTCGAACAGCCGCAGCTTGCAGCGCGTGTACTCCTCGATGCTGCCGTGACGGTCGAGATGATCGGGGGTGATGTTGAGCAACACGCCCACGCGGGCATGGAAGCTGTCGATGTCCTCGAGCTGGAAGCTCGAGAGCTCACACGCGATCCACGTCTCGGGGGAGATCCGGCCGGGAAGCTCCGAAAGTGCGCGTCCGACGTTACCGGCGACCTCGACCGGCACGCCTCCGGCGCGCAGCATGGCTCCGCAAAGCTCGGTGGTGGTGGTCTTGCCGTTGGTGCCGGTGATGCCGACGATGGGATTTGGCAACATCCGCGCGGCCAGCTCGACCTCACTCCACACGGGCACGCCCTCGGCCCGGGCCGAAACCACGGTCGGCTCTGACTCCGGGACTCCCGGAGACTTCACCAACGCTTTGACCCCAACCATCGACACGGCATCACCCCGACCGACCCATTCGGCGCCGGCGGCGGCAATCCTTCCGCGATCGATCGCGTCCGAACGGTCGGCCGCGAACACCTGCGCGTCCGGCCACATCCGAGCGATCGCCTCACAGGCCGAGAGCCCCGATCGGCTCAGCCCCAGGACGACGTACCGGTCAGTCATCGGTATGAGCTGAAGTAGAGGTAGTAGAGGACGAAGCCCGATGCGCCAAAGATGGCGCCGGCGATCCAGAAGCGGACGATGATCTTGTTTTCGGTCCACTCCATCATCTCGAAGTGGTGGTGTATCGGCGCCATCAGAAACACCCGTTTCCCGGTCGTCTTGAAGGCCACGACCTGGATCAACACCGACATCGCCTCGATCACGAAGATCCCACCGATGACCACCAGCAGGAACTCGGTCTTGGTGAACACCGCCATGGCCGCCAGCGCCCCGCCGAGTCCGAACGACCCGGTGTCCCCCATGAACACATCAGCGGGGTAGGCGTTGTACCAGAGGAATCCAATCGCCCCGCCGACCAGCGCCGCCGAGATGATTGCAAGGTCAAGGCTGACGTGGTCCCCAGGCGGCCGCAGGCCGAGCGGGGCGTTGTCCTTCGGAGAGACGAGGAATGCGACCAGCATGATCGCCGAGTACGAGGCGAGCGCGATCGTGGTGGTGCCGGCGGCGAGCCCG
This sequence comes from uncultured Actinomycetes bacterium, assembly GCA_963708725.1. Taxonomy (GTDB): domain Bacteria; phylum Actinomycetota; class Thermoleophilia; order Gaiellales; family JAICJC01; genus CAVPTL01. Next base: position 251,470 of record CAVPTL010000010.1, read on the forward strand.
TCGAGGCCGTCCGTGAGGTTGACGGCATTGGTGGCACCGGCCACGACGAGGAACAGGAACACGTAGTACACCGGCCCCATCGCCAGGTGGACGTTGATCAGCGGCACATACACGTCGGTACCGAGGTGCTCGCTATGCACCACCAATCCAAGCGCCGCCGCCACGAGTGCGAGCAGGAGCATCTTGACCCGCCCCGAGAGCCCCAGCGACCGCCGGTGACGGAGCTTGAAGTAGTCGTCGGCAAAGCCGATCCCGGCGCAGGCCACTGTGACCGCGGCGACCGTCCAGCCGGTCAGCGTGCCAGTGTTGAAGATCGCAAAGGCGATCAGCGCGCAGCCGATCATGATCACGCCGCCCATGGTGGGTGTGCCCTGCTTGGATTGGTGGCCCGCGGGGCCGTCCTCACGGATGTGCTGACCAAACTCGTGTCGCCGCAGAAAGGCGATGAAGGCCGGGCCGGCGATGATGCCGAGGAGAAACGCGATCACCGCCGCGCCGAGGACGTCCTTCACGGGACCAGCGCCCGGACCACGACCTCGAGACCCATCGAGCGGCTCGCTTTGACCAGCAGCGCGTCGTCTCGTGAAACCAGATCGGGCAGCTCGGCGAGCAGCGGCGAAACCGAGTCAAACCAGTGCCCGCCATAGTGCTGAGCCAGTGGCCCCACGGCGATCACCTCCACCCCCAGATCACGGGCCAGGGCGCCGATCTGCTCGTGGAACGCGGGGGCGGCAGGTCCCAGCTCGGCCATGTCGCCGATGATGGCGACGGCGCGGCGTCGTCCGGCAGCCTCCACGAGGTGGCGCAGCGACGCCTCCATCGACGTCGGATTGGCGTTGTAGCAGTCGGCGATCAGCACTCCACCGCCGTCGAGTTCGATCTGTTCTCCGCGCCACGGCGAAAACTGCACATTCAACTGGACATCGTCGAACTGCTCTGCCGGCAGCCCGAGGCCGTGACAGGCTCCCAGGGCGGCTGCCAGGTTGAGCGCGTTGTGGCGTTGGGTGAAGCTCACGGGCACCTGCATCGTTCGACCAAAGACCGTGAACTCCGCCCGTCCGGGCCCGAATCCGGTCAGCCGAACATCGGCACCCTCGGCGTCACCGAACGTCACGATCTGGGCTCGGGACAACGACAGGTAGGGGTCGAGCAGCCGTTCCCCATGCGGGACCACCGCGGTTCCCCCTGATCCGACCGAGTCAAGGATCTCCGCCTTGGCCTCGGCCACCGCCTCCACCGTCCCCAGGAGCTCGAGATGGGCCGGGCCGACGCCCGTGATCACCGCAACGTCGGGGCGGCAGATCTCAGCCAGGTACGCGATCTGGCCCATGCCACGCATGGCCAGCTCGCACACCACGACTTCGGTCTCGGGCTGGATCAGCCCAAGGGTCAGAGGCACGCCGATCTCGGTGTTGTAGTTCGCGGGGCTCGCAACCGTGGCTCGCACCTGCGAGAGGAGTGCGGCGAGAATGTCCTTGGTCGAGGTCTTGCCGGTCGATCCGGTGATCCCGACCACCGCGGCCTGCGAACGACGGCGCACCTCGGCCGCGATCTGCCCGAGCGCGATCAGCGGGTCGGGAACCGCGATCTCGTGAGCCGCGGCGGTCGCGTCGGCGGTAACGACGATGGTGGCGCCGCGCTCCCGTGCGTCGTTGGCAAATCGGGCGCCGTCGGTGTGTTCGCCGGGAAGCGCCACGAACAGGTCGCCGGGCTTCACCAGGCGTGAATCGATGCACAGTCCACTGGCGACACCCTCGGCGCTGCTCTCAACACCGCACGCGGCGCTGATCTCGGCAGCGGTCAGGGGAATCATCCGACCACCGTGGTGAGCGCTTCGAGCGCCACCGTGCGATCGTCGAACGGCAGCACCACGTCGCCGAACTGCTGGCCCTGTTCGTGGCCCTTGCCGGCGATCACGACCACATCGCCCCGGGTGGCCCCCTGGACCGCCAGGACAATCGCGCGACGGCGATCAGGCTCGATGGTCATGTCGGTGCCGTCCAGGATGTCGGCGATGATCGCCTCAGGGTCCTCACTGCGAGGATTGTCGGAGGTCACGATTGCGACGTCGGCAAGCTCGCGGGCGATTCGCCCCATCTGCGGCCGCTTGCCTCGATCCCGGTCTCCCCCGCAGCCGAACACACAGATCAGCCGGCCCGACGTGATCTCGCGGGCGGACTCGAGCACGTTCTGCAACCCGTCGGGCGTGTGGGCGTAGTCGACCAGCACAGCGAACTCCTGGCCGGCTTCCACCGCCTCGAACCGGCCGGGAACTCCCTGGACAGCCGCGATTCCCTCCCGCACGGCAGCGTGTGGCACGTCCAGCAGTTCACCGACCGTGACGGCGGCCAGCACGTTCTCGACGTTGAAACCACCACGCAACCCGACGTTCAGTGGCAGAAGCCCCCGTGGCGTTCGCGCGATCAACGAGATCTCGCCGCGAGCGCCGATCTCGAGGGCTTGCGGTCTCACGTCGGCCTCCTCACCCGACCGGGCATAGCTCAGGACCGGGCCGCCGGCCTCGCCTGCCAGCCTGACGCCATAGGGATCACCGATGTTGATCGCCGAGGGCGCGGTTTCGAACAACCGGGCCTTGGCGAGGTAGTAGTCCTCCATGGTGGGGTGAAAATCGAGGTGGTCCTGGGTCAGGTTCGTGAACACGGCCGCGGCAAACTGGACACCCGCGACGCGCTCGAGCGCGAGCGCGTGGGACGAGACCTCCATCACGCACGAGCGATCGCCGGCATCGACCATCCGCCGCAGCGTCCGCTGCAGATCGACGTTCTCGGGCGTCGTGCGCTCGACCGGCTCGACCACTCCCCCGACCCGCTGCTCGACTGTCCCGAGCAATCCCGGGCTTCGCCCTGCCGCAGCGAGCACGCTGTGAAGCAGAAACGCGGTGGTGGTCTTGCCGTTGGTGCCGGTCACTCCCACCATCTCGAGCTGCCGGCTGGGGTGGCCGAAAAACGCGTCGGCGGCGACCGCCATCGCAGCCCGTGAAGATGCCACCACCAGCTGCGGTACCGGCTCAGCCAGTGGGCGCTCCACGATCAGCGCGACCGCCCCATTGGCCACCGCCTGCGGAGCAAAGTCGTGCCCGTCGCTGCGAAACCCCGGCACACACACATGGAGCGCGCCCGGGGAGACCTGGTCAGCCCGGTAGGTGACCGACCCGATCTCGGGATCACCTTCCCCCAGCGTCCGCAACGGCCGGACCGCATCGATCAGCGTTGCCAGCCTCATCAGCGACGGGATCCTAGATCATGCGCCGGTTCAGCGAGGCGCGTGAACGGACTTGTCGGGAGGGATGTTGTAGGTGCGGGCATACCAGCCGCCGATTTTGGCGAAGGCCGGCGCGGCCACCTTGCCGCCGTAGAAGCCGTTTCGGGGAGAGTCGACCGACACCAGGATCTCGACCTGGGGATTGCCGGCCGGAAGGAAGCCGATGAACGTCGCGACATACTTGCCCGAATAGACACCGTTGATCGGCTTCTCGGCGGTGCCGGTCTTGCCGGCGACGGTGTAGCCGGGGATCTGGGCAAGCACGCCGGTACCGAACGGCTCGTTGACCACGCCCGCCAGCATGCTGACCAGCTCACGGTCGACGCCCGGGCTGATGATCCGGCGCGGGTGCAGCTTTGCGGGCCGGTGCCCGGCCACGCTCTGGATCACATGGGGCTGGGGCATCACGCCGCCGTTGGCGATCGCGGCGTAGATATCGGCCATCTGCATCGCCGTGACGCTGATGCCCTGTCCGATCGGAATCGTGCCCAGCGAGGATCCCGACCAGTCCTTCAGCTTGCGCACGATGCCGGGCGATTCGCCGGGCAGGTGAAGCGCGGTCTGCTTGCCCAGGCCGTATCGGTAGATCCACTTCTGCAAGAGCTCCGGACCGACCATCTTGGCGATTGTGTCGGTACCGACGTTGGACGACTTCTCGAGGATCTGCTTGGCGGTGAACGTCTCGGGGCCGCGCGCCTCGGCGTCGGTGATCGTCTTGTCGTAGAACTGGATGTGATCGGGCAGGTTCCGAAACACGGTGCTGGGCGTAATGATGTGATTGGTGAGCGCTGCCGAGAAGGTCACGACCTTCATCACGGAGCCGGGCTCGAAGGCGTTTTGCACCGCCGCGTTTGTCGTGAGCCGGGGAAATGCGGTGTTCGACAGCTGATGCACGGCGTTGTTGTCATACCCGGGAGCGGTGACCATTCCCAGCACAGCTCCGGTACGGGGATCCATCATGATCCCCGTCGCCGACGCCGCATCGTACTGACGCACCGTGCGGGCAAGCACCCGCTGCATGTAGTCCTCGACGTTGGAATCCAGCGTCAGGGTCACGCTCTTGCCGTTGTGCGCCGGCTTCACCGTGATCGTCTCGAGCGTGGAATCTGGACCGTGCACCGTGGCCTGCTCACCCGGATGGCTGCCGAGGATCGGGTTCAGCAGGTGCTCGAGCCCGGCTCCGTTCTGACCGTCGCCGTCGATGTCGGTGTAGCCCAGGAGCTGCGATGCGGTGGTCAGCCCGGGATAGAACCGCCGGCCCTCGGGGACGTCGCTGATGCCTGGAAGATGCTGCGCCATGATCGCCTTGCCGACCTTGGGTGGGATCTGGCGGGCAGCCTGGACCGTCGCGTAGTGCTGCGCACCGGTGAGCTGCTGGGCGATCAATGCGACCTCACGCCTGTAGGCGGCGCGTCTGTGCGCCCGCTTCCTGTTGGCATGCGCGAGAAACTGCTTGACCCGCTTTTTGATCTTCTTGCCCGGCTTCGGCTTGGGTGGGTGGATGAACTGCGGATAGCGGTACCCCAGCGCCACTGCGATCGCGATCGCCGTGCCCTGCTTGTCCTTGACCAGCGTCTGATCGGCGATCACCGTCACGGCGGGCTGGTCCTGCGCCAGCGGATGGTGGTTACGATCGAAGATCGAGCCGCGCAGGCCGGGTACCGGAGCCAGCGAGCTCTGCTGCGCGAGCGCCTTGGACGCAAGCTGCGAGGACTCGAACACCTGAACCTGGACGGCGCGGCCCACCACGATCACAAACGCGATCGAGGTCAGAGCAAGGATCAGCCGCAGACGCCTGTGGCCGAGCCCGTTCACCCCGGATTGCCGCCTGCCGGTTTCGCGTGGACCGGCGCACGGCTGGGTGTGGGCGGTTTGAGCGAGAAGAAATCCTTCGCCAGCGGTGCGCTCTGATGCATGCCAAAGCTCTCAGCCTTGCGAGCGATCCGGGCCGATGTGCTGAGGTTTGCGATGTCGGCCATCTGGAGCCGGTTTTGCTGTTCCAGCTTGCGCACCTGGGAGTTGACGTCACTGACCGCGATCGTCGATCGCAGGGCTGCGACGTTGAGTGCGACCAGGCCGCCCAGAAGCACTGTCAACACGCCCATCCAGATCAGTCCGCTCGATGACAGCCGGCGCAACCGCACCGGGCGGGTGCGTGCCGGTGCCGCGGTGTGCAGCGGACGGCGCCGGGGCTCCGACGCGTGCTGGTGCCGGTGCAATGGCACTCATCGTGCGTTCGCCCGCTCGGCGGCCCGCAACTTCGCCGAGGCGGAGCGGGGGTTTTCGGTGCGCTCGTCCACTCCGGGCATGACGGCGCGGGTGGTGAGTGCGCGCAGCGCCGGACTATGACCGCAAACACAGATCGGGAAATCGGGCGGGCAGGTGCAGCCACGAGCCTCGTCACGGATGAACCGCTTGACGATCCGATCCTCGAGCGAGTGGAAGCTGATCACCGCCATCCGGCCGCCGGGTTGCAGCAGGTCAACGGTCGCCTCGAGCCCCTCTCGCAGCGATTCGAGCTCATGGTTGGTGGCAATTCGAAGCGCCTGGAATACCCGCTTGGCCGGGTGGCCGTGGCCAAATCGGCTGGGCGTGGGAATGGCAGCCTTGATCACTTCGACCAGGTCACCGGATCGTTCGAACTCCCGGGTCTGGCGGCGCCGCACTATTGCCCGGGCGATCTGGCGCGAGAACCGCTCTTCCCCGAACTCGCGGAAGGTGGTCGCCAGCCGGCGCTCGTCCCAGGTGTTGAGAATGTCGGCAGCGGTCAGGTCGGACGAGGCGTCCATGCGCATGTCGAGCGGCGCATCGGTGGCGTAGCTGAATCCGCGCTCGACCCGGTCGATCTGCATCGACGAGACGCCGAGATCCATCAACACCGCGTGCGCGCGCTGACCGGTGGCGGCCATGTTACGCAGCACCAGGGAGAAATCGCCGTGCACAAAGCGGGTTGATACCGACGCCCCGGCGGCAAACTGCTCGTAGTACATCTCCGCCTCGGCATCGCGATCGATCGCGATGTAGGTGCCCTGGCCCCGCAGGTGAGGCTCGAGCACCGACGCGTGTCCACCCGCTCCAAACGTGCAGTCGACCACCGTGTCACCCGGTCGCAGCTCGAGGAGCTCTGCGACTTCGTGCGCCATCACGGGAATGTGATCGGCCACGTCCTGGCTACTGCTGTGAGAGAGATTCGGCAACATCCGCGACACTCCCCTCGATTTCCGCTTCCTGACTTCTCCAAGCCTCCAGATCCCAGATCTCGAGGCGGTCGCGCAGCCCGGCCACGACGATGTCGCGCGAGAGCTGCGCATGGGCGAGTTGGGCGGGCGGAATCATGATCCGGCCCTGACGGTCGACATCGACCTCAGCGGCTCCCGCGTACAGGTGGCGGCTCATATTGCGGCCCTGTTTGCTGAACGGATCAAGCCGCCCCATTTGCGCTTCCGTGAAGGAATCCCAGCCGGTCTTGTTGTACACAACCAGACAATGTTCGATTCCCTTACTGATAACCGCCCCATCCGCGAAATGTCCGCGCAGCTTGGCAGGCAGGGTGACGCGATTTTTCACGTCAAGCTTTTGAACTGACTCACCTAGCAGCAACGAACGACTCTCCCATTTCGGACCACTTTACCCCACATTCCACCACTTTGCAACGCTCCTGTGGGCCGGAGGCTCCCTTTGCGTGATTCTTGCGATGAGATCTGGTCAACCCGGCCGCGCGGCTGGCACGCGCGCGCCGTGGCACCACCGCCACTTGACGGAGAACGTGGATGCTCAGCACCGGTCAACTCGGGTGTACACCCCGCCACGTCTGCCGGAAATCCTTACAAGATGGCCGCAGTTGCAGGGGCTTTTCGGTGCTAGAGTCACGCCCCGTGCCGCCCACCCCCCCGCATCCGCGGCGGACACGCTGGGCCGTTGTGCCGCTCCTGGTCATCGTGAGCGCCGTCGCGGCCACGGCAGGTCCCCGCCCCGCACACGCAGGTCCGATAGAGGCCAAGAAAGCCGAAGCCGCGCGCGTTGAGGCGCAGGTCAACGCGCTCAATGCCGAGGTCGATGCCAAGGTCGAGGCCTACGACTCCGCCCAGTCCCGGCTCAAGGACGCCAAGCACCGCGTCGCCGTCAACCGACGTCTGCTTGCGGTCGCCAAATCAAACCTCAGGATCGCCCGCCACCAGCTCGCGTCGATCCTGGTGTCGGGGTACAAGAATGCGACGCCGGGCGTCGAGGTGTACGTGTTGGGCGCCACGTCGGTGTCGAACCTGGTGAACCGCATCGATTTTCTCTCGCGCGCCGATAAGAGCGAGCGCGACGTCCTCGCCCAGATCCACACCAGCGAGCATCAGATCAAGCATCACCAGGCGCAGCTGATCGCCGAGCGGCGCCAGGCTCGGCACCTGGTCAAGACCCGCGCCGCCCAGGCCCGTCAGGTGCAGGCGCTCCTGACGCAGCAGTCGACGCTGCTCAACAGCATCAAGGGCGACATTGCAACGCTGATTCAGCAGCAACAGGCGCGCGAGCGGCGTCAAGCCCGGGCTGCGGCTGCCGCCGCGGCCGCAGCCGCAGCTGCCGCCAAGGCCACCACCCCGTCGGGTGGGGGCTCCCAGACGGCGACCTCGAGCGGCGGCGGCACCACGACCACCAGCGGTGGTGGTCGGCGGCGGCTCGCCGGTCACGATTCCCCCGGCCGGATCACTTGGTGAGAAAGCCGTGCAGATCGCCGAGCAGGAGCTTGGAGTCCCCTACGTGTGGGGCGGTGCCAGCCCCTCAGGGTTCGACTGCTCCGGGCTGACCATGTGGGTGTATGCCCAGCTCGGCATTCACCTCGACCACTACACCGGCAGCCAGTGGAACGAAGGCGTCCACGTGCCCGAGAGCCAGCTGGCGCCCGGCGACCTGGTGTTCTTCGAGCCCACGCTCGGCCACGTTGGCATGTACATCGGAAACGGCGCGTTCATCCACGCCCCTCATACCGGCACGGTCGTGCAGATCTCGAGCCTTTCCGACCCCTGGTATTCCTCCGAGTATCAGGGCGCTGTCCGAGTCACTGGGTAGTGTCTTCCGCGGCCGTGTACCACGGACGGGGGATATGATTGGCACGGGCCTACCACCTTGGGGGATGGAAGTCCTCGCTGAGTCGTCGTAGACTGGACACGAGTGAGGTGCCCGACGGTGAGGGGTCACACGAAGGGCAGAGCGCTTGCGCGTTCCAATGGAAAACACACCGGATACCGGTACAACGTGCCGGAAAAACGGGGAAACAGCACTCCGACGGCGAAGGTTTCAAGGCGGAGATCACGTGACAGTGCACGAGGGAGTTGATACGGATGACTGAGCAGCTTGTCATCGAGCCGGAAGCCCGGCTGTTGGTTGAGCTCGGACAAGAACGCGGCGTCGTCTACGAAGACGAGATCGCAGGCCTGTCGCTGGAACTTGATCTCGACCCGGAGGACGTGCAGGCGCTTCGCGACGAGCTCGTCCATCTCGGCGTCGACATCAGCGACCCGCCGGCCGCCGAAGAGCGCATCGAGATCGTCGAAGTCGAGATCGCGACCACGAACAGCCTCGACTTGTTCCTGCGTCAGGCCGGGCGGTATCCGCTGTTGACGAAGGACGAAGAGGTGATGCTGGCCAAGCGCATCGAGGCCGGCGATGTGATCGCCAAGCGCCGGATGATCGAGTCGAACCTCCGATTGGTGGTTTCGATCGCCAAGCAGTATCGCGGTCAGGGCGTGCCGTTCCTGGATCTGATCCAGGAAGGGGTGCTCGGCCTCAACCGCGCAGTCGAGAAGTTCGACTGGCGCCGCGACCTCAAGTTCTCGACCTACGCCACCTGGTGGATTCGCCAGGCGGTGCAGCGGTCGATTGCCAACAGCGGCCGCACCATCCGCCTGCCCGTACACGTCTCCGACCGCCTGCGCGCCATCGAGCGTGCGCGCCGCTCGCTCGAGGCAAGCCTTGGGCGCGAGCCGACCGAGGACGAGATCGCGCGGGCTGCGGAGCTGACCTCCGACGCGGTCGCCGAGACGCTTGGCCTCGCGCGAAAGACGGTCTCGCTGCACGAGCCGGTCGGTGAGGACGGCGACTCGGAGCTGGGCGACATGATCGCTGACCCTGATGCCGGGAATCCCGAGGAGCTGGCCGAGACGCATCTGCGTCACGAGCGCCTGCGCGAGGGCCTGGCACGGCTGGGAGAGCGCAAGCGCTTGATCCTCGAGCTGCGGTTCGGGCTCGACGGACAGGATCCACGCAATCTCGAGGAGATCGGCCGGATCGTCGGGCTCACCCGCGAGCGGGTGCGCCAGCTCGAAGCCGAGGCGCTGCGCGAACTCGCAGCTTCGGCCGACATGCAGCCGCTTCGCGCGGCCTAGATCAGACCACGGACAAGGTGTGCGGGACGACGAGCTTCCACGCGACGCTCTCGGCGCGCGCACGAACCCGTCGCACGACGTCGATATCCACGCCGGTGAGGTCGGAGGCGGCCTCGTCTCCGAGTCCGCGGTCGACGATCGCGACCAGGCTCCGGTCGGCGTCGTGGTAGGTGAATCCGAGCTCGTCCTCATCCGTCTGACCGCCCCAAAGGCCGGCCGTCGGGTGCTTCGTCAGCACCGACTCCGGAAGACCCAGGAGCCGCGCCGCCGATCGCACCTCGGTTTTGTAGAGATCGGCGATCGGCTCGATGTCTGAAGCTGCGTCACCGAACCGGGTGAAGTAGCCGAGCAGGTTCTCGGTGCGGTTCTCGGTGCCGATCACGAGGCCGTGGACGGTCTGGGCCACGTCGAAGATCAGGATCATGCGGGCGCGGGCACTGGCATTGCCGAACCGCAGGTCGTTGTCGGTGACGTCGGGTCGGACGCGCATGAGACCGGCAAGCAGCGGCTCGATCGAGATCGTGAGCATGTTTTCCTCGGGCAGCGAGACCGCCTCGGCGGTGAGGGCCGCGTCGTCGAGATGCACCTGCTCGGTGTGGCGCGAGGGCAGCCGCACCGCCGTCACGTTCTCGGGTCCGAGCGCACGTGCTGCGATCCCAAGGGAGACGGCGGAGTCGATCCCGCCGGAGAGTCCCAGCACGGCGCGCTCGCGGCCGGCGTCACTCACCACGCGAGCCAGCTGTTCGGCCTTCACATCGAGCATCGAGGTGATCTCGGCGTCGGAACGCATGGTGTTAGGCGGGCTCGGCAATGGCATCCTCCAGCGCTTCGAGGCGGGGCGATAAGGCCGGCTCGATAGTAACGGGATCACGTAGGGCACGCGTTGCCAGCGGCAGGCTCTCGAGCTGGGCACGCGCGCGGGTTCGAATCTCTTCGAGCGACGGCTGGGGAAGCGATTGCCCAGCACGCATGACCGGCGCGAGCAGCGGCTCACCGGGGAGCGACTCGCCAACCAGACCGATCACGTCGCCCGCGTCCTCACGAAACACCTGATGACGCCCCGGAAGCGTGAGCTTTCCCTTCGACGTCTTCATCACCGGCCGGCCCTCGAGTTCGACCAGCTTGTACACGCCTCCGAGGGACGGCGCATCGGAACTGGTGACAAGGCTCGTGCCAACGCCAAAGCCGTCGATCGGCGCGCCCGCTGCAATCAGATCCGAGATTCGATACTCGTCGAGATCGCCCGAGCAGACGATCTTGGTGTCGACCAGGCCGGCTGCGTCGAGCACCACCCGAACGCTCGCCGACAGCTCCTCGAGGTCACCCGAGTCGATCCTTACCGCCTGGGGAACGATCCCCGTGTGGACGGCGGCCGCAACCGCGTTTCGAGCGCCGGAGAGCACTTCGTGGGTGTCGATCACCAGCGTCGAGCGGTCGGGATGATCATGCAGAAACGCGCAGAACGCTTCCATCTCCGACGGAAACGCGAGCACATAGCTGTGGGCCATCGTCCCGGTGGTCGGGATTCCCCACAGCCTGCCCGCCTCAACCGTGGCCGTTGCCGAGATCCCGCTGATGTACGCGCTGCGAGCCGCGAGCAAACCGGCATCCGCGCCGTGGGCGCGGCGAAGGCCAAAATCGACCACCGGCCGGCCGGCGGCGGCGTCCACGATCCGCGCGGCCTTGGTCGCAACCATGGTGGAGTAGGTCACCTGGTTCAAGAGGTATGTCTCGGCGATCTGACAGGTGATCAGGTCGCCTTCGAGCCGCAGCAGGGGTTCGCCCCCGAAGACGGCGACGCCCTCGGGCACCGCATCGAGCGAGCCCCGGAAGCGCAGCTCGCGGAGATGCTCGATGAGCGCGTCGGACACGATATCGCGGCGACGCAGATAGCCGAGCGCGTCGGCGTCGAAGCGCAGCCGGGTGAGGTAGTCGACAACCCGCTCGAGCCCCGCCGCGATCAGATATCCGCGTTGGGGCGGCAGTCGCCGGACGCTGAGCTCGAACGTCGCGGTCATGTCAGCCATGCCCTGGGCAAGGTATGAGTCGGCCATCGCCAGCTCGTACTCGTCGGTCAGAAGCGGTAGCGGGAGCCCCTGGGTCATGTCGCCCGCCGATAGCGGGCGCTCTGCGCCAGGATCACGGGATTGCGGTCGGCGAACCGGTAGAGCGTGGCGGGACGGCCACCGGTGGCCCGCTCTCCACTCTCGGCGAGCACACCCCAGCCCAACGCAATCCGCCGGAAGTTGTTCGGCTCAAAGGCGCGTCCGATCCCGCTCTCGTACACGCGGCGCAGCTCTGTCATCGTGAATCGTTCCGGTAGCAGGCTCCAGCTCACGTTTTGGTACTCGAGCTTGGTCGCGAGCCGGCGGCGGGCCGTTCCCAGAATCACGTCGTGGTCGAACGCGAGCATGTTCTCGCCGGACTCGATCTTCTCGAGCAGGTCTTCCACCGGCCTCCACACCGCCTCGCGTGACTCCGAGCCCGGTGCCAGCGTGACCCGCGATGCGTCGACCAGGGCGAGGTAACAACACGAAACGACCCGTCCGCGAGGATCGCGATCGACGTCCGAAAAGGTCGCGAGCTGCTCGATGTAGACGTCGGCCACGCCGGTCTCCTCGGCGAGCTCACGCTCGGCCGCCCGTTCGAGTGTCTCCCCCGGTCGCAGCAAACCTCCGGGAAGCGCCCAGTAGCTCTGGTAGGGCTCGTACCGGCGCCGAACGAGCAGCACTTGCATCTCGTTGTCGAGAAAGGTGAAAACGGCCACATCGGCCGCCAGGCTCGGATGTTCGGCTTGGTGAGACACTTATAGACCTCGTGACTAGCCTATCACGGGGGCTGCCGGCAGTCGACGCCGACTAACGCGACGGAGCAATCGAGATCGTCCGCCACGACGTGTAGAACTCGCGGGCCGCTTTGCCCTGCTCGCGTGGTCCGAGCCCGGAGGCTTTCTCTCCACCGAACGGCGCATGCAGGTCGACGCCGGAGGTCGGCAGATTGACCCGCACCAGGCCCGTGTCGATCCGTCCCGCGACATCGAGTGCACGATCCAGATCGCGCGTGAAAATCGAGGTTGCAAGTCCCTGCCGGACACCGTTGGCAACGGTGACGGCGGCATCGGCCGACGCCACCTCGAGCAGCGCGCACACCGGCGCGAACACCTCGTCTTGGGCGAGCTCGGCGCCGGTGTCGTCGAGTTCGACCACGGTGGGCGCCACATAGTGTCCCGGCCCGTCCAGACTCCCCCCGCCGACCAGCACCCGCGCGCCCGCACCGCGTGCCCGATCGATCGCGGCCACGGCCTTGGCTTCGGCACTCTCGGAGATCACCGGCCCCACCTGGCAGGCATCGCTGGAGGGATCGTGCACCGGCATCCGCTCGACCGCATCCACGATCGCGTCGCGCATGGCCGAGACCACTCCGGCCTCACACACGATCCGGCTGGTCGCGGTGCACTTCTGACCGGCGTAACCCATCGCCGCGGTCGCAATCACCGCGGCCGCGATCTCGACATCGGCGTCGTCCAGCACGATGGAGGCGTTTTGCCCGCCCATCTCACATTGCGAGGGCGCACCCCGTGCCACGAGCGCAGAGGCCACCAGCGCGCCGGTCGCCTCCGAGCCGGTGAACGACACGGCCGCAACTCCGGGGTGGGCGACCAGCGCCGCCCCCGCGTCACCGTATCCCTGAACCAGCTGCACAACCCCATCGGGGAGGTGAGCGCTCAGCAGGCGGTCCAACTCGATGGCACAGGCGGGGGCCATCTCGGAGGGCTTCCATACGCAGGCATTGCCGTAGGCGAGCGCCGGTGCGAGCTTCCAGGCCGGGATCGCAAGCGGAAAGTTCCAGGGGGTGATCAGCCCCACGACCCCACGAGGCCGGCGCCGGGCCATGACCAGCGACCGTCCGTCGGACGGGGGATAGGTCTCGCCGTCGGGATCAAGCGCGGCGGCAGCGTGATAGCGGAGGATCGCGACGGTTCGCACGACCTCACCCCGAGCCTCGATGATCGGCTTGCCGACCTCGCGGCAGATCAGCGCCGCCAGATCGGCTGCCTCGGCTTCGATCGCCGCGGCAGCGCGGATCAGTGCGTCGGAGCGCGCCTGGGCCGTGGTCGAACTCCACTCCCGAGCCGCACCGGCGCTGGCCGCCACCGCGCGGTCGACGTCGATGCCACCCGACGGCGCAACCCGCGCCACGACGTCGTCGGGCTGGGCGGGATTGGTGCTTGCGATCTCAGCTGGAGTTGAGGCCACTACTTGTTGACGTACACCGCGAGCGCGAGCAGGGCCAGCAAGACCACAAGGGTCACCAGTGCCCACCATCGCGAAGTCGATACCTTGGCCATTTTCTCTCCACCAATCGTTAGCATCGGCAAGTCTACTCGGCGCCCCGCGGGGCTGCGCACCAACACGCGTGGCGGGGCGAGGGATGGTGCTGCCCGGGGTGGCCGCGGTGCGGGTGCCTGGGCCGGGGATGGGCAACCATGGCGGCTTCGACCGAGCGGGCGATCGCGGTCACCGGGCTCTGGAAGCGCACCAACAGGCATGCGACCAGGATCAGCGCGACGCACAGCAGCAGGTACTCGACGCTGGCTTGGGCGCGGTTCACGGTCGAAACCCTACGGAGCAAGCCGTCGCGAATGCTCACGGCGGAGTGACGAATCCGTCACCACCCTGCACCGCCGAAGGCACCGGCGACCGACAGCGCCACCGCCGCCAGAAGCGGCGTGAGCGCGGCCGGAACCAGCACGAACACGACCACCACCAACACCTTTGGTCCGGCTGCAGCGGCCCGCTCCTGCACCATACGGCCACGGTCGGCTCGAGCCCGGCGGGCCTGCGATTCGAGCGTCTCGGCCAGCGGAACCCCCAGCCGGTCTGAGAGGGACACGGCCATGGCCAGGGCCGCGAGCGACTGCGAGTCGGTTCGAACCGCGGCGGCGCGCAGCTCCTCGCGGCGCGGGCGCCCGAACGCGATATTTGCCTGGACGAGTTCGAGTTCATCCCGAAGCGGCCCTTGGCTGGCCTGAGTGGCACCCCGAAGCGCGGCATCCAGGTCGATCCCCGCCGCGACCGTCGCGGCAACCAGATCGAGCGCCAGCGGTGCTCGCCGTTCGATCAGCTCGCGGCGGCGGGCCGCCGCGGCCCGCAGCCAGAGATCGGGATATGCGAAGCCGAATCCGGCCAGCGCGACCGCGGAGACGAGGCCGAAGGCTCCACCAATGACGACCGCCCCCAGGAGTGCGACCAGGCAAAATGCCGCGGCCGCACCCATCCGAAACGCGCCCACATCTGACTCGGCCAGTCCGGTAGCGGCCGCACCGCGGACGATCACTTCGCCGCCGGCCGCCCACGGCGGCGTCCAGGCCCGGATACCGGCCGGCAGTAGCCGGCCGACACTCACCAACACGCGACCGCGGGGCGGCGCCACCCCCGCGACGCCTCCGATCGACCGCCCTGCCCTCACCGATCGAATGGCGTTCGCGACGCATCCGAGAGCAGCCAGCAGAGCGAGGAGACCGATCAGGGGTCGACACTCGCGATCTTGGCGATCAGCACGTGCCCGCACAGGACGAGCACCGCCGAGACCGCCATCGCAGCCCACCCCAGCGGCGAGCGAACCAGCGCGTCGAGTGCCGGGCGGTCGAGCAGCCACAGCGCTCCCAACCCGGCCAGCGGCATCCCCGATACCAGCCTGCCCGTCGCACGCGCCTGGGCGGTGGCCACCGCCGCGGATCGTCGCAGAGCCGCGCGTTCATGCAGCGCCTCGGCGAGGCCCTCAAACAGCGCGGCGACGTCTCCGCCAAAGCGGGCATGGAGATCCGTCGCCGTCGCCATCAAACGGATGTCCTCGCCGCCGCCAACGAGCTCCAGGGCTTGGGCCGGCGACGCCCCGAGGTCAAGCGCAACTCCGGCCGATCGCATCTGTCCGGCGCTTGGCTCGGGTAGATCGGCGGCACTCTCTGCGATCGCCTGGCGCAGTGACCGGCCGGCGCGCACATGGGCGGCGAGCACCTGCATCACCATCGGCAGCTGAGACTCGATCCGCCGAGCGCGCCGCCTCGACCGCACGCGGCCGATCGCCTCGGCCGGCGTCAGCCGGCCGAGCATCGCCCCTCCTCCAACACCGACAGCAACCGTGAGTCGAGCGCCGGCGTACCGCCACCGACCCGGTCGCAGCCGGCCGCACCGACGACGTACCGGCGGCCCGCACCGTCACGGGCAACGTGCACGATCACGTCGATCGCCCTGCGCACGTGCTCGCGCACCGCGGAATGCGGCAATTCGAGCCCGGCCATCAGCACCATCATCTCGATCCGTCGCAACGCCTGCTCGGGCGACCCGGCGTGGACGGTCGTGAGCGAGCCGTCGTGGCCGGTGTTCATCGCCTGGAGCATGTCCAGCGCCTCGGCACCTCGGACCTCACCCACGATGATCCGATCGGGGCGCATCCGAAGCGCGTTTCGTACGAGCGCTCGCAACGGCACCTCGCCCTTGCCCTCGAGGTTCGGGGGCCTCGACTCGAGCCGGGCGATGTGTGGCAGCGGCAGCCGCAACTCGGCGGCGTCCTCGACGGTCACGATCCGTTCGCGCGGATCGATACAGGCGGCCAGAGCATTCAGAAACGTGGTCTTGCCAGAGCCGGTCCCGCCGCACACGGCGATGTTGAGCCTGGCCTTCACGGCCGAGCGCAGCAGCTCGGCCAGATCGGCGTCAAGGCTCCCCAGGGCGACCATCCGATCGAGTGTGAGCTGACGGTCGGGGAAGCGCCGGATCGTGAGCAGCGGCCCGTCAACGGCCAGGGGCGAGAGAACTGCATTGACGCGACTGCCATCCCGCAGCCGGGCGTCGACCATCGGACTCGACTCATCGACCCGCCGGCCGACCGCGCCCACGATCCGGTCGATCACGTCGCGCAGATGCGCGGTGTCGCGGAAGCGAACCGACTCGCGCACGAGTTTCCCGCCGCGCTCGGCGTACACCGCTTCGCAGCCGTTGACGATCACCTCGGTCACGGCCGGGTCGGTAAGCAGACTGTCGAGCGGCCCGAACCCCAGCGTGTCGTCGATCACCGCGGCCACCAGCCGATCGATGTCGGCCGCCGACAACGCGACCCGATCCGACTGGATGATTTCCCTCAGGCGGCGGTCGGCGAGTTCCCGCAGTGCGTGAGCGTTGCCAGGAGCCTCGGCCAGCAGTTCACGGCGGATCCGGTCGCGGTAGTCGTCTGACAACCGTTCGAGCGGTGTGTTCACGCAACGACACCGGTCTCGGCCGCCAGCGAGCGGAGCACGCCGAAGGGGCTTCCCACCGGCCATTCGGCCAGGTCGATACCCGCGTTCGAGTACGCCGCCATGCCGCGCGGACGATCCCGCACGACGGCTGCGACCTCACACCCGACCGCCCGCGAGACGGCTCGGAGCGAGAGTTCCGCCCGCCGGTTCCAGCGGTTGACCACAACGCCCGCGGTCTCGACCGGCGCGCCCCAGCGCGACGCGGTTGTCAGCAGCGTGCAGGCTGTCATGGTCGTGCGCACGTCCGGGTTCACCACCACCACGATGCGATCGACTCCGATGATCGTCTCGCGCGCGATTGCGGCCGTCAGCCGGCCGAGGTCGACCACCCCGGCCGAAACGGTCTCTCTCAGTTCGCGCACCACGGCCGCCCCCAGACCCACGCCAACCAACTCGAGAGCGGTGGGATCGGGCGGCGACGCCAGCAGTTGCCCTCTCCCGGCCGGCACCAGCGCCTGCCGAAGTGCCCCGGCCAGCGCTGGTCCAACCCGTGCGAGATCCACCAGCGACGCCCCCACCGGGCCACTGGCGAGCGCGTTCAGATCGTCCCAGCCGTGGCTCATGTCAACCAGCGCCGCACCGCTCAGCTGGGCCAGTGCGAGCGCGACCGCGGATGTCCCGACCCCGCCCGAGCCGGCCACCACCCCGGTGATTGAGCCGCGACGCGGCTCAGGGGTGACCCGTCGCCCCCGTGCCGCGTCGGCTACGGCCTGGATCAAGACACCTGGCGACGGTGGGGCGGCGACCACCGCTCGCACCCCCGCCGCCAGCGCCGATTGATAGGTCGCAACGCCCGGATCCGCGGTCAGCGCGATCACGCCCGCATATGGGCAGGCCATCACCAGCTCCGCCGCAATCGCCACCGCGGTTCGATGGGGCTCATCGCAAGCCACAAGCACATCGCAGGAGGGCGGCGACGCAAGCACCGCCGCCGGAGCGACGATTCCCAGGGGTTCGAGGCTGGGTGCCCGCTTGAGCATCTCGATCAGTTGCACCCCGAGGTTTCGATCGGTGGCAACGACCAGACAGCGAGTCGTCCCCACCGCACTCATCCGACGTCGCCCGGGGAGTGCACCACCAGCCGCAGATCGCCCACACTTTCGGCCTGGATCGCGGCAGTGACGAGATTTACCGGCAAACGCAGCGTGACCACTGCGGAGGTCGGCGAATGCGTGGCCGAAAGCACCGTGACATCCGATAACACCACTGCGGTGTGTGGCGGACGACCGGGAGTCGTGAGCAGGAGGTCGCCCTGGACGTCGGACGTGACTCCAGCCGGTACGCCCGCGTCGGTATCGACCTTGACCGCCACGTCGACCAACCGTCGGTGGCGAGCCGCCTGGGTGACCTCTGAGTCCATCACCGGGGCGCCCGGCGTAAGGTCGACAGCTGCCCGCAGGCCGATTGCGTCGGCGGGGCGGCTGAGGGCGTGCCGAAGGGCGGTTGAGTACTCGACCCGGCGCAGCCGCACGTCACCGGATCGGATGCCCGCGCCGGCGGCGATCGGCCGCTCGACCACGAGCAGTTCCACGGTACGAACGGCGTGCGTCGTCGTCGACCCACTCGGGAGAAACCACCAGATCATCAACACCAGCGCCGCAGCGAGCGCCCAGCCGACACCTCGCCGCTGGTGGCGACTCACGCGCCCTCCTCTGCACACCGCAAGCACCGGCTCCCCAATACGGGAATGCCGCACCAACCGCACCGGGGGGCCGAGGCCATCACGTCACGAAGCGATTGCAGCGCGTCGCGGGTGAGCAGTGGCGCCACCAGCAACTCGACCGCCCAGCGAACCCCAAGGGCGCCGGCCACACCGCTTTCGATGCGCCCCACTCTCGCTCCAGCCGTAGCCAGCTTCTCGGAGATCGCGTCAGCACCACGGCCCGCGCCGGAGACACCAACCAGGCACACGCTGCGATCCCGCGCAGCGGCGGTGGTAAGCACCAGCGAGCGCAGATCCTGATCACTGGCCACGAACCGCCGAGTCCTCCAGCGCCGGATTTCCGGTGAGCGCCACGGGCGGGCGGCCGGGGTCACCAGCCACAGCAAGCTCCGCTCCTCGGCTGCGGCGACCAATCCGGACAGCTCGGTGTGGCGCCATCCCTGTGCGGTGGCCTCGGCGGTCACGCCGGCAATGAAACGTGCACCGATGCCGGGTAACCGGGCACCGTCGGCCTGCTCGGTGACTGCGAGATCGCCGGTAACCGCGACCAGCCGGGCGTGAGTCAGTCGAGGCACTCGGCCTGATCCTCGTCGCAGACGGGAAGGCGCACGGTAAAGCACGTGCCACGGCCCAGCGTGCTGCGCACGTCGATGGTGCCGCCGTGCGCTTCGGCGAGATCGCGGGCGACCGCAAGCCCCAGGCCGATACCCGGCTCAGAGCGCCCCGGGACCTGAAAGAACTCATCGAACACATACGGCAGATCACTCTCGGCGATGCCGCGGCCCCGGTCTTCGATCGCGACCGCGACCTCACCACCTCGCAGCTCTCCGGTCACGGTCACAGCGGTCTCGGGTGGCCCGTACTTGATGCCGTTGGTAAGCAGGTTGGCGAAGATCTGGCGCACGCGATTCTGATCTCCGCGAACGAACGGGCTCTCCCCGTCCCAGTGCAGTTCGAGCCTCACTCGACGCCCGTCGGCAACCGTCTGAAGCCGCTCGACGACCTCGTCCAGACAGTCTCGCAACCGGAATGTCTCGGGGCAGACGCGGAGTTCGCCGGACCGCGAGCGAGACAGCTCGAGCAGGTCCTCGACCAGGTAGGCGAGCCGCTCGCACTCGCCGTTGATGACGTCCAACTTGGCGAGCAGATCGGAGTCGGTCTGCGTCCTGCCGAGCGTGTACACGTATCCCTTGATCACCGTGATCGGAGTGCGCAGCTCATGGCTCACGCGGCCGATGAAGCGGGCACGGGCGTGACCCTCGAGCGCGAGTTCTTCGGCCATCGCAGCAAGCCGGGCTTCGAGCCGGCCGATCTCAGCTTCGCGCCGCGAGAACAATCGGGCGCGCATTGTGGAGCCATCACGCATGTGCGGACTACTCCGGCTTATAGAGGCGGTAGCCGACACCCCACACGTTCACGATCCACTCGTGCTCGGAGTGCGCCGCAAGCTTCTGTCGCAGGCGGCTGGCGTGCGAGTCGAGCGTGCGCGTCCTTCCCGGAGACCGAAAGCCCCACACGGTCTCGAGCAGCTCGGCCTTCGAGAACACTCGCTCGGGGTCAACCACCAGCTTGGCGAGCAGTTCGAACTCCTTGGCGGACAGCCCGACCTTCATCCCGCCGACAGTCACGTCGCGCGAGAGCGTATTGACGACCAGGTCTCGAACCTGATGGACATGGCGGTCACGCACCCGCGTCGCGCGGCTTTGCACGGCCGCGATCCGGGCGACGAGCTCGGGATAGTGAAACGGCTTCGTCACATAGTCGTCCGCACCCCGGGTGAGGCCCCGGACGCGGTCGGTGTACTCAACCTTGGCGGAAATCATGATGATCGGGACGTCTGGATCCCAACCATCGGTCACCGGGTGCGCAGACCGGATCCGCCGGCACAGCTCATAGCCACTCATATCCGGCAGCACCACGTCGAGCAAGATCACGTTGGGCCGCGACTTCTTCAGCACCTCGATGGCGTCTGTGCCGTTTTCGGCGATCAAGACGGTGTAGTCGTCAGCCCGCAGGTTTTCGACCAAGAACTCGACGATTCGCGGCTCGTCGTCGATCACGAGCACGGTTGATCCGGACACGTTGGATAGCTCCTTGACTCATGGCCGCTGGCGAATGCGTGGGCGTCAGCGGCGCTCGTTTAGCACCTCCCAACCTCGGCTTACCGAGGCACGCTGCCAACGTACAAGCAGTCAGAGCAAAAGACTATACTCGCAAGTCCACTATTTCAAAACTGTAACGTTTTGCAGTAGATTCGAGTGGCTCGGCCGCCCAATTCGTGGTACGGCGCGGCTAGCGCTCGATCACGAGGTGGTCGCCGACCTTGACCCCGGCGCGATCGATCGCGCCAACCGGCAACTCCAGCGCAACCTTGGCCCCCCAGCACATCGACACGCGCCACGGCCCGATGCCATGCACGAGCTTCAGCACCCGCCCGCCGGCGTCGGCGTAGACGACGTCGATCGCAAACCGCATGAAAAACATGTGGATCGAGTTCGTGGGCTGAATCCACATGCCCTCGTCGTCCCCGAGCGACGAGCGACCGAGCAGGCCCTTCGTGCGCGTCCACATGCTGACCGCAAGCACCGCGTCCTCGCACACCACGGCGCCGCCTTCGAGTCGGATCCTCGCCATTACCTAGACTCCCCGGCATGGAGCACCGAAGCTCGGACTACGTCTCCGGCGACGATTTCGTCGTCGAGTTTCTCGACTACCGGTACGGGTTCTCGCGATTCGACTTCGAACAGCGGGTCACGGCCGCCGCGGCTCGGCTCGAGCTGGTGCCCCAACGGGAGTTGGAGCCCGCGGAGGTCACCGACCTGGTGACGTTGGCCGCCACGGGATCCATCGAGCAGCCCCTGAGCCGCCTGGGTGCATACCTCAACGTGCACCTCGCCGAGATCGACGGGCTGCACCCGGAGCCGATTAGCTACTGGCTGCGGAAGCTGATTTTTCGGGGAGCCTGGCTGGACCATCGCGTCAAGACCGGCATGCTCGATGTGAGCTTCGATCAGGAGTCGGGCAATTTCGGCTACCGCATGCCCACCGACACATCGCCACTGGTCGAGCTCGCCCCCGTGCCGTCCTGGGCGGCACTCAGATATCCAGGCTAGCGGCGGCGCCGACGAACACCAGCAGGTGCGGGCCGATCTGGACCCGGTCGCCGTCCTCGAGCAGCTGCTGCTCGATCCTGACGCCATTCACAAAGGTTCCGTTCAGGCTGCCCTCGTCCTCGATCACGGCGCCAATCGGCTCACGCCGCACGGTGGCGTGACGCGACGACACGGTCGGGCCGGCAAGCATCACGTCGTTCTGATCGTTTCGACCGATCTTCATCAGCCGATGCTCGAGCGGAAACACCTGTTCCTCGCCGTTCTTGGGCCGCCACACCAGGGCGGGCTGATCGACGGAAACCCGATTGCCTTCCGCAGGCGGCGTGTCGAGCGGACCCAGGATTCGGGTGTAGGTCACATCATCATCTTCATCAGACACGCAGACAGCTCCTCCGAAGGTGGACACATCGAGGGTAGCAGCGCATCCGGACGATGGCATAGAATCACCGCGTGGACGGCGAGCCGAATCCCATGGCCGACGCCGAAGCGCAGCTCTACCGCCGGATCAAAGAGCTGAGAGCACGGGCGCGAGGAGCCGAGCCGATATCGCCGGTGGCAGCGGCGACCCTCGACGACGGTTCACCACCCGTCCCCGATCTGCGAACGCTGCTCGCGCGCGCCGAGAACCACGTCGACGAGCTCAGGGCCACCGCCGCATCGCTCGAGCAAAGCCTTCCGGCCCGTGTGGAACGGGCCGTCGAGCGCGTCCTGGACACCCACGACAGCGCCCGGCGATCGGCCGAGCTGCGCGATCTGATTCTCGAACTCACCGGCCGGGTCGACCAGGTCAACCGTGACCTTTTGGCCGAGCGGCTGGGCAGGGTCGAAGACCTCGAACTCGTCGTCGAGTTGCTGTCGGCCGGGATCGCAGCCGTACGCCAGGACGTTGCCGACGCGCGCTCGGACATCGGGTCGGTGGCAGGTGGGGTCGAAAGCGTGGTCACCAAACTCGACCAGCCGATCCAGGTAACGCTCGAGCGGCAACAGCGGCAGACCGGAGTTCGGGATCTCTTCCGGCCGACCGACGCGCCGGCCGATGACAGCGGAGCATCGGCTCCAAGCACTGCCCCCGGCTGATTTCGCCACCATCCTTCAGGCCGGCGGCGTTGCTGCCGATGGCCACAATGTGGCCCTCAACGTCCCACCGCTAGCCGACCGCGTCGAAACGGTCGTGACGGACGAGTCGGGATCGCTGACCGTGCGGGTAATCACCTACGAACGGCCGCGACGGCTCTCCACCGTCGTTGTTCCCGACCGCGAACACGTCGTCCAGCTGCTGCGTTTCTGCTGCGTCGGCGCTTCGGGCTACCTGATCAACCTGAGTGTGTTCCGGCTCCTGGATGCGTGGATGCCCTACCTGGTCGCCTTCGCACTCGCGTTCGCCGTGTCAGCGGGATCGAACTTCGTCTGGAACCGCCTGTGGACGTTCTCCCACGTCACCGGCCGACCGCACCACCAGTTCGCACGGTTCCTGGTCGTCAGCCTCGGCGCGCTGATGCTCGACCTCGCCCTGTTGGCGCTACTGGTCGAATCCGTTGGCCTCGCCAAGCTGCCCGCCGCCGCGGTGGCAATCGTGATCGTGACGCCGCTCAGCTTCCTCGGCAACAAGCTCTGGAGCTTCGCGCAAGCCTGACCGGGCAACCGGGGTAGGATCCTGGCGGAGCGACCGAGGAGGATCACACACATGGCGATGGTTTCGATGCGCCAGCTGCTGGATGAGGCCGCGGCCGGCGGATACGGCGTGGGCGCGTTCAACGTCAACAACATGGAGCAGATCCAGGCGATCATGGAAGCCGCCCGCAACACCGGCTCGCCGGTGATCGTGCAGGCCTCGCGTGGCGCCCGCTCGTACACGAACGACCGCTTCCTCTATCACCTGATGGAGGCGGCCATCGAGCTGTATCCCGAGATCCCGGTGGCGCTCCACCAGGATCACGGTAACTCGCCCGAGACCTGTGCCTCGGCCATCGAGCAGGGATTCACCAGCGTCATGATGGACGGCTCGCTGCTCGAGGACGGCAAGACTCCATCGGACTTCGAGCAGAACGTTGCGGTCACCCGCGAGGTCGTGGACATGGCCCATGCGGTGGGAGTCACGGTCGAGGGAGAGCTTGGCACGCTCGGCGGAATCGAGGACGGTGTCGGCTCCGGAGAGGTGCACCTGACCGACCCCGATCAAGCCGTCGAGTTCGTCGAGCGAACCGGGATCGACGCGCTTGCCGTCGCGATCGGGACAAGTCACGGCGCCTACAAGTTCACCCGCAAGCCCGACGGCGAGGTGCTGGCGATGAATCTGATCCAGCGCATCCACGAACTGCTCCCCGACACGCATCTGGTGATGCACGGCTCCTCGTCGGTGCCGAGAAATCTGATCGACGTGATCAACGCGAACGGCGGCGAGATCCGGCCGACCTGGGGAGTGCCGGTCGAGGAGATCCAGCTCGGGATCCGACACGGGGTGCGAAAGATCAACGTCGACACGGATCTCCGCCTGGCCATGACCGCCGCGATCCGAACGGCGCTCAGCGAGAAGCCCGGGGAGTTCGATCCGCGCTACTACCTGACCCCCGCCCGTGCGGCCATGCAGACAGTTTTGGAGGAGCGGATGACCCAGTTCGGGCAGGCCGGCCACGCCGGCGACTACCAGCCGCGCTCGCTGGAGGCGATGCGCGACTTCTACGCGGCGGCGGTATGACCAGCAGCGTCACAAAAGTCATCGAGGTGATCGGATCGTCATCGACGGGCGCCGACGACGCCGTTCGCGAGGCGGTCAGTGCGGCGTCACGATCGATCCGCGGCATAACCCGGGTCGAGGTGCTCGAAATCACCTGCGACGTCGAGGACGGATCGATCGCCCGCTGGAACGCGCTCGTGAAGATCGCGTTCCCGGTGGAGCCGCACAGCTGACCGAAGCCTGAGGGGTGAATAAATGGTGCCTGGCACCATTTATTCACCCCTCTCGTTCGTCTACTTGGCGCCGCCTGAGGCCTGCTTCAGAGCGGACTTGATGGCGCCCGTGATGATCGAGCCGACGCCGTGATCATGGCCGCCGAGGTACGACGTGACCGCGAGCAGAAGCACGCCGATCGCCATCGCGAGCCCGACGTACTCGACGGTGCCCTGGCCGCTCTCGTCGGTCAAGCGCATGTGTGCCTTGGCGGCAAGTGCAGTGGACATGGTGAATCCTTCCAGGTCGATTCCGATGTCCAGCCAGCTTGAGGGCTGCCGGTGACACGCAACAAGACGTGACTGGCAAACGAAGCGTCACAACCCACGCGCAATCTCTGAGAGGGCCTGCTTCCGCTGCCGGCGGGCAAGCGGCAGCGCAGCGGCTTCCCAGGCAAGCGACCGGGCGCTCACCCCGGCCGTGACGGGTGAATATCGACACCGGATTCCGTGCCGCGGATAGACGCCGCCGAAGAAGTACCGCACCCGCGGCAGGTGCACGAGCGCGCACACGAGCGTCACCTCCTCCACTCCACGGCTGGTGAGGAGCGGCAGCGACCGCGCCATGTTCTCGGCGGTGATCGTCGCGGTAGGCTCGGCCACGAGCTCGATATCGCGGCGTCCGGGCCACGCCTCCAGCATCTGTTCGGCCTCCGTGGGTCCAGGGTGCGGCGACCAGCCAGAGAACACCACCAGATCCGGCCGGCGCCGGGTGGCAAGCTCGGCGGCAGCCTCCAGACAGCGGTGACAGACCGGGCGCAGCCGGTAACGGCCATCGACGGCCAGCTCGCCGCTTCCCGGAATCACGATCGCCCAGCGGTCCACGGCGTTCGTCAGCGCCGCCGCAGCAGCATTCGCCGGCCCATCCACAGCGTCCCGGCCACGGTCACAACGACGGCCACCGCCTTGCGGCCCTTGAGCTTCGACTCGCCCTCGGTGCGCTCGCGCATCTCGACCGGGATCTCGTGCAACACCAGTCCTGCCTCGCTGATGCGAAGCAACGCCTCGACCTCGGGAGCCTCGCTTTCGAACGGCCTGGCGAGCACCGGCAGAGCTTTGCTGTTGACGGCGTACATCCCGCTCATCGGGTCGCTGAACGGCCGTTTCAAGAACGCCCCGACCGAGCGCCGCATGACCGCGGTGCCGAACCGCCGCGCACCGTGCAACGCATATCGGTAGGCGGGATAGCCGTCTCCCGACACAAACCGTGAACCGACCGCGACGTCGCAGCGTCCCGAGCGCACCTCCTCGATCAGCCGGTTCAGCTCGGCGACCGGGTGTTGACCATCGGCGTCGACCCGGCCGCAGATCCCGTACTCATGCTCGAGCGCGTACCGGTAGCCGGCGGCGATGCCCTCGCCGAGGCCGCGGTTCTCGCCGAAACTGAGCACCTCGGCGCCGGCCCTGCGGGCAACGACCACGGTGTCGTCGGTGGAACCGTCGTCGATCACCAGCACGTCGGCCTCGGGCAGCTCCCCGCGCAGCTCGTCGAGCACCGCCGGAAGGCTGGCTTCCTCATTCCAGGCGGGAATGAACACGACGATGTCGGGGCTGGACACGGATCGCAGTCTACGCCGGGCCAAGGCGGCGCTCGCGGCGGGTACCGGCATTACACTTGCGCCCCATGGCGACCGCGGCAGAGCTTTTCGTCCGATGCCTCGAAAACGAGGGTGTCCGCTACGTGTTCGGAATCCCCGGCGAGGAGACGCTCGACCTCAATGAGGCGCTCGACCAGTCGTCCACGGTCGCCTTCGTGCCGGTGCGACACGAACAGGGGGCGGCCTTCATGGCCGACGCCTACGGCCGTCTGACCGGGCACGCGGGCGTCTGCCTGGGCACGCTCGGTCCGGGAGCGACCAACCTGGTCACCGGTCTGGCCGACGCGTTTCTCGATCGTGCCCCCGTGGTGGCACTCACCGGGCAGACCAGCCTGGCCGAGATGCACAAGGAGAGCCACCAGTACATCGACGTCGTGCGGATGATGAAGCCGGTCACCAAGTGGAACGCGCGCATCCACGATCCCGAGATCATCCCCGAGGCGGTACGCAAAGCCTTCGCCGTCGCCGAGCGCGAAAAGCCAGGAGCCACGCACCTCGAGCTGCCCGACGATGTGATGGGCGCGGTCACCTCCGGCGCGCCGGTGCCCCGCCGGCCGGCGCCGCTGGTCGAGCCGGTGGCAGGCGAGCTGCACCGCGCCGCGCAGCTTCTGCAAGCCGCCGAGGCGCCGGTGATCCTGGCCGGAAACGGCGTCGTTCGTCAGAACTCGGCCGCGGCGCTTCGGAGGTTCTGCGCGCAGAGTGGACTGAATGTGATCACCACCTTCATGGGCAAAGGCGTGATCGACTCCGACAGCGAGCACGCCCTGTTCACCGCCGGCCTCCGAGCCCAGGACTATCCCCGCGGATTCATGGGTAAGGCCGACCTCGTCGTCTGCGTGGGCTATGACCTGGTCGAATGGTCGCCACGGGCGTGGAACCCGAAACGTGACCGCCGGGTGATCTGCGTCGACACCGTCGGCGCCGAGGTCGACGAGCACTATGTGCCCGACGTCGAGCTGACCGGAGATATCTCCTCGATCCTCACCCATCTGGGAAACCTGATCTCCGACAAGCCGCCGGCGCGGCTGCCGGCTCCCCCCTACCGCGAGATGTTCCGGGCAGCGCTCGAGGCGGGTTCAGACGACAGCTTCCCGATCAAGCCACAGCGCGTCCTGCGCGACCTGCGCGAACTCATGGGGCCACACGATCTGCTGATCTCCGACGTTGGCGCCCACAAGCTGTGGATCTCCCGCATGTGGCCGACCCACCAGCCGAACACCGTGCTGATCTCAAACGGCGCCGCCGCGATGGGTTTTGCCGTTCCCGCCGGGGTCGCGGCCCGGATGGTGCTGCCGGCCGACCGCAAGGTCGTCACCATCTCCGGCGACGGCGGAGTGTTGATGAACTTCCAGGAGATCGAGACCGCGAAGCGACTCGGACTGGCCGTCGTCAACCTCGTCTGGACCGACAGCGCCTACGGCGTGATCGAAATGCACCAGCAGCGGAAGTTCGGACACCTCGCCGGAACCAAGTTCACCAACCCCGACTGGGTGGCACTCGCAGAATCATTCGGAGTCATGGGCATCCGCGTCGGTTCGGCCGCCGAACTCGTTCCGACCTTGCAGCGAGCGCTCGCCGCAGACGTCTCGTCAGTGATCGAGATCCCGATCGACTACCGCGAGAACTCCACGTTCTCCCAGAGCCTGGCCGACCTCAGCCGAGGCTGAGCGCGGTCAGCGTCTGAAGAACGCTGGCCTCAAGCGCCGTCAGGCTGTACCCGCCCTCGAGCACGACCGCAAGCGGCACACCCAGCTCGCCCAGCGCACCCGCCATCGTGCCGAATGCCCCGGCGGTCAGCCGCAGCGAGCCCAGCGGGTCATCGACGTGCGCATCGAACCCGGCGGACACGATCACGAGCTCGGGTTTTCGGCCCGCGATCGCCGGCAACGCGATCTGGGAGAACGCGCGCAGGTACTCGGCCTCACCGGTGCCGGCTTCGAGCGGGACGTTGACCGTCGCGTCCAGTGCAGCGGGTCCGCCCCGTTCGGCCGCCCCGCCGGTACCCGGGAAGAACCCCCACCCGTATTGGTGGAGCGACACGTAGGCGACATCGGGATCGTCCCAGAAGATCGCCTGAGTGCCGTTGCCATGATGAACGTCCCAATCGAGCACGGCCACCCGTTCGACACCGCGGGCACGCGCGTGCGCCGCCGCGACCGCCACCTGGTTGAACAGACAAAAACCCATCGCCCGTCCCGACTCGGCGTGGTGCCCCGGAGGGCGGCCGGCGCTGAAGGCAGCAGCGACCTCACGATCCAGCACCGCGTCGACCGCAGCCATCGCCCCACCACATGCGTGGATGGCGGCATCAAAGCTGCGGGCGCTGACCACCGTGTCCGGGTCGATCGCGCCCCCACCTGAGGCAGAGAGAGCCTCGATTCGCGCGATCAGCCGTGGGTCATGCACCCGCGCGATCGCCGACACCGGGGCCGCCGGGGCGTCGGCTTTCGCCCACCCGGCCGCATCGATTGCGGCCACCACCGCCGCGTATCGGGCGGGCTGGTCCGGGTGCGGCCCGGGGTCGTGCTCGGCGAAAACCTCACTGACGTAGGCGCGGGTGCGGCCAGTTTGTGACTGGTCGGCGATACCGTGATTTATCGGGGAATCCGTCATAAACGCCGAATAAAGCGGGGTTATTAATCTCCGCTTAACAATCCTAGACCCTAAATCAACCCCAGACCGTGCATAATGCTGTAGCCGATTCCACACACCTTGTAACACGCAAGGAGCAAGCATGTACCGCTTTAGCCGAGCTATTTTCACCGAGATCAAAGACCTTGTCGACCCGCATCCCGACACCATCTCGGTTGCAGAGGCGAAGCGTCGCGTCCTGCATTCGTGTGAGGCCACCGTCGAGCGGCTCGCTCGCGACCCGCACTACTTCGCGCGTCCCAGCCAGAGCCTGTTCTCCGAGGTTCGGCACCTGTTCTCGATCTCGAACCAGGAGCGCGTGTTCCGGTCGATCGACCGCAACATCACCACCGCGGTGGACTACATCCTCGAGGAGATCGAGCGCGCCGGTGACGGAGTCTCGAGCTGCCGGGCAACAACCCGCAAGGGCAAGCCGTGCCAGCGCACGCCGCTTCCCGATCGCGAGTACTGCCCGTCGCACCAGCACCTCGAAGAGCGCAGCCCAGTAGCAGCCTGACGTTTCAGGCGCTCGCGAGCGCCTGTGATTGATCGTCGAGCAGTGTGAGCTGCTTGTGGCGCTCGAGGCCCGACACGCCCACGCCGGCAAGCCGGATGGCTTCCGGGCGGTCCGTGAGCGCCTTGTCGAGAAGGGCGCAGGCGAGGGCCGCGACCTCATCGCCATCGTCGGTGCCAACCGTGAGGCTGTGTGACCGGGTGACGATCGAGAAGTCGGGGTAGCGCAGCTTGGTGGTGACGGTACGCGCGGCCCATCCCCGGCGACGCAGCGATCCGGTGACCTCGACTGCCATCTGCCGCAGGGCCTCGTGAAGCGCGGCTCGATCGCTGATGTCGCTGTCGAATGTCTCTTCGCTCGAGATTGACACCGCCTCGCCCGGCTCGGCCACCACGGGACGGGGATCAACGCCACACGCGCGCAACCGCAGGTCGACACCCACCCGGCCGGGGACAATCGCAGTGAGGGCCGCGTCAGAGAGCGACGCAAGGGCGCCGACGGTCGTCACGCCCTGGGCGGCGAGGCGGGCCTCGGCCTTCGGCCCGACCCCCGGCAGCCGGCGGACGGGCAGCTCGGCGAGAAACTGCGCCTCGCAGCCCGGCTCAACCACCGTGATTCCCCCCGGCTTGTGGAAATCCGAGGCCACCTTTGCGACCACCTTGCAGGTGGCGACACCGAGCGAGCACGACAATCGCAGCCGCCGCCTGACCGCGAGCTGGATCAGCGCGGCCTGCTCGCGCGGGTGCCCGTGCGGAAGCACGAGGTAGCCCTCGTCGATTCCGACCTGCTCGACCACCGGCGCCATCCCTCGCACCATCTCCCACAATCGGCTCGACCACTCTCGGTATTCGCGATGGTCGGGGCGAACGAACACGGCCTGAGGACAGCGGCGCTTGGCTTCGGACGACGACATCGCCGACCGGATCCCGTACTTGCGCGCCTCATAGTTGGCCGTCGACACCACTCCGCGGCTCTGTGGATTTCCGCCCACGACCACCGGCTTTCCGCGCAGTTCGGGGTGTCGGTGGAGCTCCACCGCGGCGAAGAATGCGTCCAGATCGAGGTGGGCGATCATATGTTCGATGATAGCCACCACGGCGGGCGGCCCCCAACGGCGCATTTTGCGTGCAACACGTGACACCCGCTGCCATCTTGGGGCACCTCGGGGCGCCGTCGATCGGTAAGCTACCCCCAGCCTTGACCCACGACGCAGACAAGCTGATACGTCAACTGTCGCTGGTCGCCTATCTGATGGTGGAACAGCGCCCGATCACGGCCCGCGACGTAAAAAGCAACGTCGAGGGCTATTCCGCCATGGGCGACGAGGCGTTCGCGCGCCGATTTTTCGCCGATCGCACCGAGCTCAAGGGACTCGGCGTGCCGATCGGCTCGAACCGTGACGAGTTCACCGGTGAGGAGCTCTACAACCTCAACGAGGAGCAGTACTTCCTGCCGCCGGTCGACCTGTCGGATGACGAGCTCGCCGCGCTGCAGACAAGCCTGCATCTGCTCGAGGGGCAGTTCGCCTACGCCGAGCCGCTGCGGCTGGCACTCCAGAATCTCGCGCTCGGGCGTGCCCACCCGACGCTCGATCCCGGCCCGAAGACGGCGACCGTCGACCTGCTCGGATCGCTGTACTCGCCCGAGGTCGCGCACCGTCTGGCAAAACTCGAGCAGGCGATCTCGAAGCAGCGCACGGTGCGGTTCGTCTACTGGACGATCGGCAGCGACGAGGAGAAGCCCCGGACGATCAACCCGTACGGACTGTGGGAGCTGAATGGGGTCTGGTACGTGGTCGGCGACGACCTCGATCGCGACCCCGAAGACCCGGCCCGCCGCCGCACATTCCGGGTTTCGCGGATACGTGGTGAGATCAAGTTTGCGACCCGCCGCGAGCGGGATTTCCGGATGCCCGAGGACTTCAGCGTCAATCAGTACCGCGACCGCCCGCCGTGGATGCTGGGGTTGGAGGCTCGCGGCGAAGCCACGGTCGAAGTCTCGCCCGACGCCACCTTCTGGGTGCAGCGCCGCTACGGGATGCACGGGGAGTTCGAAGAGCTCGACGATGGATCGGGCGTGTTCACCACCCCGTACTCCGATGTCGCCGCCCTGTCGGGCTGGATCCTGTCGCTCGGGGGCCAGGTGCAGGCCCGCGAGCCTGTCGAGCTGGTCAAGCGGGTCACCGCTGACCTGCGCTCGATCGCTCGAGTCCACTCGGGCAAGCCGACCGAGGTCGAGGAAGTCATACCGGAGCCCTCGACGGTGGTCGAGACCACCCCCGCAGCCAGCCGCGAGCCCAGCGCCGTTCCGCCCGAGCGGTTTGCGCTGCTCCAGGCGCTGCTTGCCTACCTGCTCGCATCGTGCGGCGATGAGGCCAGCGCTCGGGTGCCGTCGGCGGAGGTGCGCGACCGCTTCCGACTGAGCGCCGGCGAGCTGACCGAACACCTCGATCTGCTGAACCTGGTCAACTTTGGCGGGGGCTGTTACGCCGTCTACTGCTCAACCGAGAACGGCTCGATCATCATCGACAAAGAGCTCTACGGCGATACGTTTCGCCGTCCGGCGCGGCTGTCGCCGCTCGAGGCCAAAGCGTTGCTTCGGGCGCTCGACGTGGTCGCCCCGCTGCTGGCGGCCGAGGCCCACAGCTCCCTGGATACGGTGCGCGCGAAGGTCGAAGGGTCGTTCGGGCGGTTTGCCCTCGCCGATACCCCCACTCCGATGCAGCCCAACGCCGAGGAGTCAGTGGTCACGGTGCTGAACGAAGGCGTGCGATCGCGGCGCCTGGTCGACATCACCTACCTCTCGCGCTCGTCAAGCGAGCTGACCTCCCGCACGATCGAGCCCTATCTCCTGCGGCGCGACGAACGCGGCTGGTACGTCGAGGCCTACGACGTCAGCCGAGACGCTCGGCGCACGTTCAAGGTGGCGTACATCAAGGACGCCGAGCTGCGCCAGGAGCTCTACCAGCCACGGCCGGGAATGGCCGACCTGACGCACGGCCTCGGCGGCGACGTGGGTATCGCCCAGGTGCGATTCGCGCCCAAACGCGCCCGTTGGGAGCTGGAGGGCCGCCGAAACGCGGTGCCCACCACCGACGGTGGCGCGGTGGTCGCAATCACGTACGGCTCACTTGACTGGCTGATCCCCGAAATCATGCGCTACCGCGGAGACGCCGAGGTGCTCGAGCCGCCGGTGCTGCGCGAGCGGGTCAAGGCCGACGCCGCGGCGCTGCTCGATCAGCTCCGCGCCGTCCCCGCAGGCTGAGCGTTCGCCAGCGCGACCCGGGCGTTTCGTTGGAGATAGCGTCCGTCGCGATCGGGTACGTACAGCCGCTGGTATCGCGCGGCGAGTGCTTCTGGCTCTGACTCGAGCCACTCGCTCAGCGGCGGGAAGGCGTCGGCCGCGGAGTCGGGCTCGAGGTCGCCCGCACGCCGCCCCGCTCCACGGTTCCACGGGCACACCTCCTGGCAGATGTCGCACCCATACACGCGGTCATCGAAGGCTTCGGCGAACGGCAGCGAGTCAAGCCGCGACTGCGAGAGATACGACAGGCATCGCGACGAGTCGAGCACGCCGGCGGCGATGATCGCATCGGTCGGGCAGGCGTCGATACAGGCTGTGCACGAACCACATGCGTCCCACGCGGGAACGGTCGGATCCTCGTGGGTGGGTTCCAGCTCGACGTCGGTCACCAACGCTCCGAGCACCACCCACGAGCCGTGCCTGCGCGTGATCGCCAGGGTGTTCTTGCCGTACACGGCAATCCCCGCCCGGGCGGCTGCCTCACGATCGACATGGTGGTTCGAGTCGACGTGCACCGCGAAGCGCGCGCCGGGCGACAGCTCCTGGAGCCGCCGACCGACGCTTCGCAGGTCGCTGCGAAGTGGCTCGTATTCGTCTCGCCGGGTGTAGCGCGGAAGCCTGCCCCGGGGCGTGTCCGTGGGCTTCTCGGGCTCGGGCCGGGCATAGCTGCGCGCCACCGCGACGACCGACCTCGCGTCTCGCAGCAGTCGCTCAGGGTGACAGGAGCGATCGGTATTCGCCATTGTGAATCGCATGTCGGCGAACAGCCCCTGCGCGCGGCGCTCGGTGATCGCGCGTTCGGTGCTCTCGTACGGCTCGGCCCTGCACACCCCGCATGCGTCGATGCCAATCTGCAGCGCGTGGGCCAGTACTGCCCTGGTCAACTCGGATGGATCGCTCACCCGCCGAACTCTACGGCAGGCCGTTAAACGCGACGGGCCCGGGTCAAGCCCGGGCCGTCAACGCTCACAATCTTCGAGGCTAGCGCTGCTTGGCCCTGTGGGCCTCGACATCGGGAGTATCCGAATCGTCGTCAGCCTTCTCCTCTGGGCTGACCGCCGGCTCCTCGTGTGCGTGCTGCTTGAACTTGTGGGCCTCGACGTCGGGCTCGTCTGTCCGCTTGCGCCTGCTGATGTCTTCCATGATTCCTCCCCGTCGATGGAACTTCGTACTGTTCCAGACGGGAGCGGGCGTTGCAATCTTCCCGCCGGGGAAAAAGTTCTAGAAACCGAGGACGAACTTGGCGTCGTCGGACATCAGCTCCGGCGACCACGGTGGAGTCCAGGTGAGCTCGGTGACAACCTCACCGACACCCTCCAGGCTCTGGCACACCTCGGCGATCTGTTGCTCGATCTGCGCCCCAGCGGGACATCCCATCGAGGTCAGCGAATAGGTGACCGTGAGCTTCTCGGGCTCGAGCCGCACGTCGTAGACGAGCCCCAGATCGACGACATCCATGCCCAGCTCGGGGTCTTCCACGGCCCGAAGGGCCTCAAACACATCTTCTTCGGTAACGCTCATACCGTCATCGTAGCCTTGGATTCCCACAGGCGCGCGAACTCGCGCTCGTGGGTGAGCAGATCGTCGTGTCCACTCAGAAGCCGTTTGGTGACGGCAAGCGCCTCCCGATCGCTTCGAGCGATCCGCGAGGCGAGCGATTCGACGCGCGAAATCAGCTTCTGGGGAGCCACGACGTCATCGACCAGACCCAGGCTCCGAGCCTCCTCGACCGGCAGAACCTCGCAGGTGGCAAACAGCCGTAGCGCCACATGCCGTCCGATCAGCTCGCCCAGGCGCGCGGCTGCGCCCCACGGGGGCGAATATCCAAGCTCGTTGTGAATGAACCGCAGCTTGGCCCCCTGAGCCGCGATCCGCCAGTCGCAGGCCAGCGCGAGGTCGATCCCACCACCCACCGCGTGACCGTTGAGCAGCGCCAAGGTCGGCAGTGGCAGGGCGGCGATCCGACGACAGGCATCGGTGCCTCGCGCGGTCACCTCAGCGCCGCTCAAACCCTCCATCGATGCCAGATCGGCGCCCGCGGAGAAGATCCGTGACCCCGCACCCGTGATCGCGATCAGACGAACCTCGACGTCTTCAGCCAGCTCTTCGCAGACCGCCGCCAGCCGCTCGAGCGTGTCCAGTCCAAGCGCGTTATCGTGACCACGCAGCGTCACGATCGCAAACCCGTTGCGGCGAGCCACGTCGACCTCGGTCGGGCCGGTCGCGGCCGGGACGGCCGGAATCTCAGCCGGCACGATCTGCGGCGGCGACGACTGCTCCCCGAGATCGATCTCGAGCGCCTCGGCAAGCTGGGCCTTGGACATTCTCCGGTAGCCCTTGATGCCGGCATCGCGGGCGCGGTCGTGCAGTTGGTAGAGCAGCAATCGACTCTCCTCTAGATAACGATCAAAGCCGGATCTCGGCGTGACGATCCTGCGAGAACAGGTGAATGGAGTCCACGAATCGCACCCGGTTGCACCGCGAGCACATCACGATCGAGTGGCTCCTCGCGCCCTCGGCCATATATCGAACGCCTCGTAGCAGGTCGCCATTTGAGATCCCCGAGGCGACCACGATCACATCGCCGCGCACCAGATCGTCGATGCCGAAGATCTGCGAGATGTCGGTGATCCCGTAGTCCGCAGCCCGATCGATCTCGGTGCGGCTCATCGGCCACAGCTGGCCCTGGATTTCGCCACCCAGACACCGCAGCGCAGCGGCCGAGATGATCCCACCCAGCGCGCCTCCGATGCCGATCGCGAGGTGGTCGTTGGTGCCACGCACCGCGGCGTCGATGGTTGCCGTGATGTCGCCGTCTGAGATCAGCTTGATGCGAGCGCCGGCGTCGCGGATCTCCGCGATCAGATCATCGTGGCGCGGCCGGTCGAGCACGATCGCGGTAACGTCGGCAACCCGCCGGCCGAACGCATCGGCGATCGCCTCCAAATTCTCGGTGACACTCTTGCGCAAATCGATGCGGCCCTTTGCGACCGGCCCAACCGCCATCTTCTTCATGTACATGCGCGGGGCGCGGGTCATCCCACCCGGAAGCGCGGCGGCCAGAATCGAAAGCGCTCCCGACTGGCCGCGCGCGAGCACCGGCCCGCCTTCGACCGGATCGCAGGCGAGTTCGAGCTCGATTCCCCCACCGCCCCCGAGGTGGCTGCCCTCGGTGAGCGGGTGATCCGCCTCGGGCCGGCCGATCACCACGTGACCGTCCAGCCGCAGTCGCCCCAGCGCATCCACCATCGCCTCGGTGGCGGCCTCATCGGCGCCCCGGGCATCGCCCCGGCCGAGATACCGGCCGGCGGCAAGGGCGCACCGCTCGGTCACCGAAACCAGTTCGGTGCAGGGACACGGCCACGCATCCCCGGCGGTGGGGTCGAATTCCACCGCGGCATTCACTGTTGGAACCGCCACGGACCTAGCCTAGCGCGACGGTTCGCCCCCCGGCGCGCTCCAGGATGAGGTCGATCACGTCCACCAGCGCCGCGTTCATATCGCCGGCTTCGATCACCGGAACGCCGGTGCGCTCCGCCCGTCCGACCAGGTAATCCTGAATCCGGCGGATCTCGCCAAACCGGGCCAGATAGCGATCCATCGCCCGGGTACCACCCGACTCGTAGTCGCGCAGCACGAAATGCGCCTGATGCGCGTCCTCGTCGCTGATCGCCAGCACCACCTGCACCACCACCGCCGCATGATGGCGCTCGGGGGCGACCAGCCCAGGAACCAGGTGGACACCCTCGACCACGGTCGAAAGGCCCTCCATCACGGCCCGCTCGATGATCGCATTGGCGCCGACTGCAACCTGCTCCGCCTGCTGGATGAACCCGTAGAGCGCGCGATCCTCGGCGTCAGGATCCGGCATTGGGATGCGCAGCCCCTCCCCGGCCTCGTACGAGGAAAAGTGCAGCGCGGGCATCAGCTCGGCGGCGAAGAACGCGCGCATGACCTGGCGGACGGCGTCGGTCGACGTGATCCGGCTGATCCCCAGCCGAAACGCGATGTCGGTCGCAAGTGAGCTCTTACCCGTACCGGTCGCGCCGCCGAGCACCAGCACCAGCGGCCGATCCAGGTGCATGACCTTGTGCCAGCCGTGGTAGCGGGCGAGCATCGCGGGTGTGTCCTCACGACCCAGCACGCCCTCCACCAGGCTGTGCAGCTGATCGATCGACATCTCGTCGGCGCCGGAGGCTCCCACCTCACGCTCGATCACCTGGGCGAGCTGATAGGCCCGCTCGGCCTCGAACCCGGAGAGCATCAGCGTCTGGGCCATACGTCCCTTGGAGTACGGCAGCCCCGGGCCGCGACCGCGGATACGCGGCTCCCCCCGTGGGGCCGGCGGCGGTTCTTCCGAGGCGGCGCTCGATGGGCGCCGCCAGAATCGGGGATCACGCATGTGCGTTCACCGCCTCGTCGGCCAGACCGAGCAACGCGGCATCGAGATCGGCCTCTCCCGCGAGCGACCGCGGGCGGTTGTCGCAAAAGACGATGCGCTTGCCACGGGCCTCGGCGGCATCGGCGACCACATCGATGGCGGCCGCCTTGATCTCGACCACAAACACGTCGGCGATCCCGACCTCGGGCAGCTCCAGCGCCGCGCGCAGCGCGGGACGGTTCGAGAGCGAGCCCACGACCGCGGTGACGTCGGCCCCATGGTCGTCTCGCAGCGACTGACTGAGACGATCGTGAATCGCAGCAGGAGCGGTCGTGAAGTAGGCCACCCGCTGGCCGCGGACGTCCTCGTTCGGGACCGGGTCAAGCACGGTCGCGATCACCGGCACGGCCGGGTTCAGCGCAGAAACCGCAGCGCGCACCTGCTCGACCTGCTCTGCCGACGCCAATGGAGGCTCGCACATCGTTAGTACCACCATGTCCGACACCAATACCCGAAAAGGACCCATGCCCGTCATCAGCTCGTGCGACGGTCGGACACCCGACGTTACCAGCAACGTACGTTCGGCCGCAACCGGCGGAATGGCGGCACCCGATCCTTCGAGCACCAGCAGGTCGGGCCGATCCGCGGCCGCCAGCTCGGCGGCGGCCAGCACGTTGCCGTCGTATGTCGTCCCCGCCAGGCCGCCCCCGCACCGGCGAGCCCCCACCGTGGGCACTCCGGCCAGGACGGCGTCCTCGAGATAGTCCGAAGCGGCGTGTTGCCCGGCGCGTGCCCGAAGCAGCAACTCGTGAGCGCCCAGCATCGCGCTCGTCGGATCGACCGACGTGGGCTCGGCCGGGCCGCCACGTCCCATCGCGACCACGATCACGCGTCGACCCGCGGCGGCCACCAGACGCGCGGTGTGCGCCGAGACTGCGGTCTTTCCGATCCGCTTTCCGGTCCCGATCACCGCCACCGCCGCCGCATCGACCGGCGAGCGGGTGGGCGGCCGGAAATCGAAGTCGGGGCCGTGGTAGGAGAGACCCGCAGCGAGCGCGCGGTTGACCAGCCAGAACCTGCCGGCCTCGGTCAGCACCGGCTCATCGGAGAGGTCGAGCACCCGCTCGGCGCCGTGGCTGCGCGCCGCGGACACCAGCGCATCGCCGGGGTCGCCGGAGACGCGCTCCATCGGCAGGCCGTAGTCGGGCACGCCGTCGAGCTTCTCGCCGCCCCCGAGCAGGAGCACAGCCACCACCTCGGTTTCGAGCGCAGCCCGCTCAAGCGCCGCACGGACCACCGCCGGATGGTGCTCACCGTCGACCAGCGCCAGTGTCCGGCTCATGTTCACCGCCCCGGAGCGGAGGAAAACTTCTCGTAGCTCAGCGTGACTGGGGAAAACCGGACGATCGGCTCGCGGCCGTGGAATGGGAACCGCCGGTAGACGTGGACCTCGTCGGGAGAGATCTCGACGACGTTGTAACAGGGCCGGGTATTCCCACGCAGACGCAGCGACGACACCGTGCCCGCATTGACCACGAACAGGTCCTCGAGCCGCCATGCGTAGGGCACGTGCTTGTGTCCGGAGAGCACGAGGTTAACCCCGGCCTGCTGGAGCACCTCGAGCGTGTCGCCGGCGTCGTGGACGACGTTTCGCTCACGGCCCGTGCCGGGGATCGGCAGCAGGTGATGGTGCAGAACGAACACCCGGAAATCGGCCGGCGGCGCAAACTGCTCGGCGATCCACGTGTACCGTCCCCGTCCGATCGTGCCGTGGTCGAGATCGGGCTCGGACGAGTCGACCGCCACAAACGTGATGCCGGCCTTGCGCAAGACGGTGGAGCGCGGGCCGATCAATTGCTCGAAATGGGTGTATCCCACATTTCGAGAATCGTGGTTGCCCGGGATCGTGATCACATCGGGACAGTCGAGCCGGTCGAGATAGGCTCGCGCGTCTCGATACTCCTGCTTGTAACCAAAGGTGGTGAGGTCGCCCGAACAGACGACCACGTCGGGCTCGAGCCGGTTGATCTCCTTGATCGCACGCTCGAGCAGATTGGCGACGAAGTACGGTGACCCGCAGTGCAGGTCAGAGAGATGCGCGATCGTGAACGGGCGGGTCGGCACACCCCGATCATATGCGCGGGTCGGCGGCATCCGCACCCAGGACTACCATTTTGAAGCGGGATGCAGGAACAGCTGAGTTTTCACGCGTTCGCCGGAACGAGCCCTCCGCGCTTCGCCGACGCCGCCGAACGGGAGTGCGCACTGCTCTTCGACTACCACGGCATCCCCTGGATGTACGAACCACATACGTTTCCGCTCGAGGTGGACGCCGACGGCAAGGTGCTGGAGGCATTCACGCCGGATTTCTATCTCCCCGAGCAGAACCTGTATCTCGAGATCACGACCATGAAGCAGTCGCTGGTGACCAAGAAGAACCGCAAGATGCGGCGCCTCCGCGAGCTCCATCCCGAGATCCGGGTCAAGCTGTTCTACCGCCGCGACATCGACGCGCTCGCACAGAAGTACGAGCTCGGCGCCGCGTGAGCGCGGCAGTTCAGCCCGAGATGCCACGGCCCGGAGAGGTCTACCTCGGACGGGAGCTGATCGCTGATCGGGTGGCGGAACTCGGCGCCACGATCAGCCGCGACTACCGGGGCCGCGAGCTTGTGATGATCACCGTGTTGAAGGGCGCGGTGGTGTTTCTGGCCGACCTGTCGCGAGCGATCACCATCCCCCACCGGCTCGAGTTCATGGCGATCTCCGCCTACCGCGGCGCGACCGCGGGGTCGACCGGGCGGATTCGGCTGCTGAAGGACCTCGACCATCCGGTCCGTGGCGCGCACGTGGTGATCGTCGAGGACGTGATCGACACCGGACTGACGCTGCACTCGCTGCTGAAGACGCTCCGGTTTCGCGGCCCGGAGTCGATCGAGGTATGCACACTGCTCGACCGGCCCTACCGGCGGCTCGTCGACATCCCGGTGCGGTACTCGGGCTTCACCGCGCTGGATCAGTTCGTGGTCGGATACGGATTCGACCACCGGCAGCGATTCCGCGATCTGCCCGACATCCATATGCTCGAAATCTAGCCTGGCTACGATTCGGGTATGGCCCGACGAAACCCGCTCGGACGAGACCGAAAACTCTCGGCCCGCATACTGACCACAGCATTCCTGCTGGGTCTCGTGTACGTGGTGGGATTCGCGGTGCTCGCAAGCGTGTTCAACCTCGGCTTGATCCCGGTGGTGATCCTGGCCGCGGCGCTCCTCGGAGTGCAGTACTGGACGAGCGACAAGATCGCGCTGGCCACCGCCGGAGCCAAAATCGTCAGCGCCGAGCAGGAGCCGGAGTTGCACGCCGCCGTGCAGCGGCTGTGCATCACCGCCGACCTGCCGATGCCGCGGGTGGCGCTCATCAACGCCGACATGCCGAACGCTTTCGCCACCGGTCGCAGCCCCAAACACGCCGCGGTGGCCGTGACCACCGGTCTCATCTCCCGCCTCGAACCGCATGAGCTCGAGGGGGTCATCGCCCACGAGTTGAGCCACGTCAAGAACCGCGACGTCGCCATCATGACGATCGCGAGCTTCTTCGCCATGATGGCCGGCATCATCGTGCGCTACGGCTTCTGGTTCGGCGCATTCGGTGGCTTTGGGGGCGGCAACGACCGCGACGGCGACAACAACGGCGCGTCGGTAATGGTCGTGATCCTGGTCTCGGTCGTGGTGTACGCACTCTCGTTCGTGCTCATCCGCACGCTCTCCCGCTATCGCGAGTTCGCCGCCGACCGCGGCGCGGCCGTTTTGACGAAGTCGCCCTCCAGCCTCGCCTCGGCGCTGGTCAAGATCTCGGGCAGCATGAGCCGGATTCCCCAGAAGGATCTGCGCATGACCGAGGGACTGAATCAGTTCTTCATCATCCCCGGCAACGTCAAGGACGGCATCTCGAACCTGTTCTCGACGCATCCTCCGCTCGAGGCCCGGCTGGAGCAGCTGCGGCAGCTCGAGCGCGAGATCGAAGCACTCTAGCTTCGACCTCTGTAGGATCTCCCCTGCAAATGGGCTTGCTGGATTCTCTGCTGGGCCGCACGAGACTCGAGCGGCCGTCTCTCGATCGGCTGTTCGCAATGTCAACTGCGCAGGTGACCCTCTCGACTGGACTCGGGCTCGAGCCGTCGAACCGCGCCGCGATCTGCTTCAAGCCGATGTCATCGGCGCGGTTTCGCGAGAGCGGCAAGGACATCGAAGAGATGACCACGATGGCGTTCAAGGACGAGGGCATGAAGATCGATCGCAGCGTCGACAGCTTCGGCTACGAGTGGCTGACCCTCACCAGCACAGATTTCGAGAACCTGGTCACGACCGTCCACGTCACAGCCCAGTCGATGATCGACGAAGGTTTTGGGGAACAACTGCTGTGCGCCATGTTCGGATTCTCCGAAAACGTGCATTTCATCTTCAACTTCAAGCGCGGGACGTTCTACCCGTTCGTCCCCCGAGCGGCGCAATCGCGCGATAGCGACCGTGAGCTCGAGCTGCAGGCCAAGCTCGAGCAGGAACTCCCGATCGAGTCCGAGCTGGAACGCTGGTTCCCGCTGTGGGACGCCCCCATCTGATGCTCGAATACAACCGCGAAGCCGCCCGAGAAGCACGCCGCCGCCGGATCCGGCGCGAGCGCATGATCGGTGCCGGCACGCTGATCGCCGTGGTGCTCGGTGCCGGAGTGATGCTGTGGCCGCATGGGTCGCCGACCCGCACCACATCCGTGGCCAAGCACCATAAAACGCCTCCACCACCCCAGCTTCCACGTGGCGGGCGCGAAGTGCTTCCCGATTTTCGCGTCGTCGCCTATGACGGTGCCCCCAACGCGCCGCTGCTCGGACCGCTCGGCGCCGAGAAGATCGACCAGGCAGCCGCCCAGCTCAACCAGCAAGCCGAGGCCTATACCACGCCCAAACGGCCGGCGCTGCCTGCATTCGAGCTGATCGCGACGCTCGCCCAGCGTGACGCCGGCGCCGACGGCAACTACAACGGCCGCCTCGACGACGCAACCATTGGCCGCTACCTGGCGGCAGCCCGCCGGGCAAAGGCGCTTCTGATCCTCGATATCCAGCCGGGCCAGTCGAGCTTTATGACCGAAGTTCAGCACTACGGTCACTGGCTGAAGCAGCCCGACGTCGGCATCGCGCTCGACCCCGAGTGGAGCATGGCCCCCGGTGAGGTGCCGGGAACCGTGATCGGATCGACCACAGCGGCAGTCGTCAACCAGGTTTCCAACTACATGGCGGGGTACGTCAAGCGCGGCGATCTCCCCCAAAAGCTGCTGCTGGTGCACCAGTTCACGAGCGACATGATCGAAAACCGCGGCCAGCTCCAGACGGTTCCCGGGATCGCCGAGGCCGTCACCGTCGACGGCTTTGGCGGGCGGGCGGCCAAGCTCTCGAAGTACCACCTGTTCGCACGCACTCGACCCGACCGCTTCAACGGCCTCAAGCTGTTCTACACGCAGGACACCAACCTGATGAAGCCGGCCGAGGTGATGCATCTGCATCCCTCCCCCGACGTCATCGTCTACCAGTAGGTCAGCCGGGCACCGCACCCTCGCCGGCGAAGGCCTCGCGAGCCTCCTCCAGCGTTGTCCCCGGGTGAGGCAGCACATGGTCGGAGGTCACCAGCTCGGAATCTGCGACCTTTTCGCCGCTCTCCGACACGAACGCGATCAACGCGTCGAAGCTCGTCCGAAACGCTGCCTCGTCCCCGGTGGCGGTGGCCGCAGCCACCGCATTGTCGAGTTCGTTGAGCCGGCCGATCTCACCGTCGTCGAGCCGGTACTGACCGTGTTCGAGAATCCGGACGATCACTGTTCCGTCGCCTCCTTCGCGGGCTCTGCGGTCTCGGGCGCGGTATCGCCCGCACCAAGCTCCGGGGCTGGCGCCGTGCCCTGACCCAGCTCGGCCTTCATCTTTGCAAGCTCGTCATCGACCTGGTTGCCGGCGGTGAGAGCGGCGATCTGGCGGTCGAGATCGGATCCCGCCGGAGCGGTCAGATCGTCGATGGCGCCGGTGTCGACCAGCTCGTTGACGGCGGCCGCCCGGGCCTGCATCTGCTCGGTCTTGTCCTGTGCGCGTGAGAGCGCCATGCCGACGTCGGACATCTCCTCGCTGAGCCCCGTGGTCGCCTCGCCGATGCGCACCGATGCCTCGGCCGCGGAGTACTGGGCCTTGACGACTTCCTTCTGCGTGCGGAACGACTCGACCTTGGTCGAGAGTCGCTGCTCCTGCTCGATCAAACTCTGCTGCTGGGCCTCGAGCGCAGCGATCTGCTGGTCGAGCCCCTGGAGCTGGCCCTGGATCAGGGCCTTTCGCTCGAGCGCGGTGCGGGCGAGATCCTCACGGTTTGCCGCCAGCGCCTGCTTGGCCTGGCCGTCGAGCTTGACCACACTCTCCTCGAGCTTTGCCGTCTGGAGCTGAAGCCGCTTCTTCGCAGTCACGACATCCGCGACGCCACGCTTGACCTTCTGCAGGCTCTCGAGCTGCTTTTGGTAGCTGTAGTCGAGCGTTTCGCTCGGGTTCTCGGCCTTGTCGAGGGCCTTGTTCGCCTTGACCTTGAAAAGCGTGGTAAATCTGGACATCAGACCAGCCATCAATCCTCCTCGGACCCATCTCGGTGTTCGGGTAATTCTAACGCGTCCAACTCGCGCAGGGCGGCCGCCGCCTCAGCTCGGAGCCGACTGCGCTCGAGCTGCTCGTCGGCGGGGCTGACCTTTCCCGCCGCCGCGTCGAGCTCGAGTTCCTGCAACGCACCATAGGCCTCGTCACGGCGCTCCGCCGCCGCCAGCCGCCGGCGGTCGAGATCGCTCAGAGCCGGTTCCCGCGGCTCGCGCTCGGCGACGACGAACGGCCAGGCGACGAACACGAGCACCGCAATCACCAAACCCGCGGCCGCGAGGGCGGCGACCGCAGTGCTCACGCGCGGCGAGCCGCCTCGGGCCCAACCGCCCGAGCGTACCGGCGGGCGAGCATGCGCGCTTCCCGCGGATCGGGCCAGATCGTGATCACCGCTCCGAGCAAGAACACGCCGCCCGCAAGCCAGATCAAGCCGACCATCGGGTTTACGAGCACCTTCACCTGCACGCTTCGTCCCTGGATGCCCTGAAGAATCGCGTAGACGTCGGTCAACGACGGGTACACCGTGCGGATGTCGACCTCCGCCGACTGGCGTTGGTCAGCGTCGGTGAACTGCCTGATACCCGGCGAAATCGACCCGGCCGCCTGGCCATGGTCGGTCACGGCAAGCCGCACCCGCGCCGTGATCGAGTTCTGCTCACGGGTCTGGAACAGTCCCGTGTTGGTGAGCGTGTAGCCGTCGAGCGCAACCGACTGGCCCGGCTTGAGCACGGCCTGGGTCGAGCTTCCATACTCGCCCGAGGCCACGATCCCCACCACCAACAACACCACGGCGAGATGCACCACGTATCCCCCGTAGCGACGCCGGTTTCTGCCGATCAGCTGGGTGAAGGCCCGGGGGTAGGAATCGCCAGAGAGCGCGCGGCGGGCCACGGTGCCGCGGGCGAACTCGAGCCCGATGCAGACCGTCACAAACACGCACAGAGAGAGCGCCGTCAGCCCCGCCCAAC
The DNA here is from genome assembly GCA_963708725.1 of uncultured Actinomycetes bacterium. GTDB lineage: Bacteria > Actinomycetota > Thermoleophilia > Gaiellales > JAICJC01 > CAVPTL01. Next base: position 296,207 of record CAVPTL010000010.1, read on the forward strand.
TCGACGCCAGCCCCAGAAACGACAGCACCACGGTCGCGGCCAGTGCGGAGATGATGGGCCACCGGAAGGTCCGCATGAGCGTGCGCGGCGAGGCTCGTCGCCACGCGATCATCGGCCCCACGCCGATCAGAAACAAGAGCGGTAGCCCGAACAGCACCAGGAAGAAGTTGTAGTAGGGGCTCGACACCGTCGCTTGCACGCCCCGGGCGGCGTCACTCAGGATCGGGAACACCACACCCCAGATGACCGCGAACACAAGCGCGAGCAGCAGCAGGTTATTGAAGAGGAACGTGGCCTCGCGCGAGATCACCGACTCGAGCTTGTGATCGGCGCGCAACATCGGCAGCCGCCACACGATCAGCGACGCGGCAAACACGATCGCCACTGCGATGAATCCCAGCAGGAACGGTCCGACCGACGACTGCACGAACGAGTGGATCGAGTTCACGATGCCGCTGCGGGTCAGAAACGTCCCGAACAGCGCGAGCGCAAACGTGGTCGAGACGAGCACCATGTTCCACACCTTCAGCATGCCCTTCTTCTCCTGCACCATCACCGAGTGCAGGAACGCGGTCGCCGCCAGCCACGGCATCAGCGCGGCGCTTTCGACAGGATCCCACGCCCAGTAACCCCCCCACCCGATCTCGACGTACGCCCAATGGGCGCCCAGCAACATGCCCACCCCCAGCGCCGTCCATGAGATCAGCGTCCAACGCCGCACCGAGAGCAGCCAGCGAGCATCCGTACGGCCGGTGATCAGCGCCGCCATCGCGAAGGCAAACGGGATCGCACACGACACGTATCCCAGGTAGAGCATGGGCGGATGGATCGCCATGTATGGGTTTTGAAGGGACGGATCGAGGCCCTGACCGGCTCCCGGCACCGTTCCCGACACCTTCTCGAACGGTGAGGATACAAACGCCGTCATCGTCGAGAAAAACACCATGATCCCACCGATCACGGCGATCACCCAGGGCATCAGCTCGCGGTTACGGGTGCGATTCTGGAAGGTGACGAGCGCCCCACAGGCGGTGAGCACAGTCAGCCACAGGAGCAGCGACCCCGGCTGGCTCGCCCACAACGAGGTGATCGTGTACACCAGCGGCAACCCCCGGCTGGTGTGCTCCACCACCTGCACCAACGAGAAGTCGTGGGTGATCAGGCCGTACTCGAGCGCAGCCACAGCGACAAGTGCGCATCCCAGCGCGGCGATCAGTGCGTTACCCGCACTCCGCGCCAGCCGGCGATCGTGACGAAGGCCCGCCAACACACCCGCGACGGTCGTGTAGAGCGCCAGCGCGACCAGTACATACAGGGCGACGGATCCGAGGGTAGTCACTGGCCGTCGGGCTCCAGGCGGGCGAGAGACATGGCGACACGGTACCGGCTTTGAATCTGGGCTGCGCCGCGCGTCGGCGGGTACGACCTCGCTTCTATTGCATCTTTCGTGTAGGTTTCTGTCGGGGTTCTTACGGGCAAAGGGGAGATATGCGACGTTACGCTGCGCTCGCGCTGGCAACAGTGGCGGGCTTTACACTTTTCGTGGTTGGGGCTTCGGGTGCCGTGTCGGCGAACTCACAGAAGTTCGGCGGGACGAACGGACGCGTGGACGCGATCATCAAGGTCGGCAACATTCTCTATGTCGGCGGCAAGTTCACGCAGGTGCAAAATCAGTCCGGCGACACCTTCCCGCGCCACAACATCGCGGCCTTCAACCTGTCGGCGGGCGTCACTGCCTGGAACCCCAACGCCAACGGCGAGGTGCACGCTCTGGCCTCGAACGGCAAGCGGATTTTCGCGGGCGGTGCCTTCTCCACGATCCACGGCAAGGCGGCCAAGGGCGTGGCTGCGATCTCGATCGGCGTCGGCGGCCGGATCTGGGGCGGTGGCGCCGGTAACACGGTGCGCGCGATCAAGATCGACCATAACCGGCTTGTGATCGGCGGGGACTTCCGCAAGGTCCAGGGCAAGAAGCGCTCCCGTCTGGCCGCGGTCAGCCTGAAGACCGGCGTGCTCGGCAAATGGGCGCCCAAGGCCAACCGCTCGGTAACAGCCCTTGCGGTGGGGCCCTCGAGGGTCTACGCCGGTGGAAATTTCACCCAGATCAACGGCAAGAACGAGAGGTACCTGGCAGCGCTGAACCGCCTGACCGGCGCGCCGCTGCCCTTCCCCCACCCGTCGTTCCCGGTCGTGGCGCTTGCGCTCTCGGGCAAACTGTACGTCGGCGGTAGCGGTGCCGGCGGTTGGCTGTCGGCATATCAGACCAACGGCCATCGCAACTGGCAGGTTCACTCCGACGGCGGATTCGCCGCGATCGTGGTAACCGCCCATCAGGTGATCGCGGGAGGCCATTTCAACAACATCTGCCGGTCTTCTCCGGGTTGCGGGAATCCGCTGGTGCGGCACCACCTGATCGCCGTGAACTCGGCGGGCTCGGTCACGGGCTGGACTCCCGACGTCAACTCGGTGCTCGGAGTGTTCGCCCTGCGGGCGGCCAACGGCAAGCTGTGGGCCGGTGGAGACTTCACCAAGATCAACGGCGCCGTGCGGAATCACCTCGCCCGCTTCACGTATAACTGACCGCGGCGTGTGAACATCGAATTTCCGGTCGCCAACACGACAAGTTATGAAACTGCGTAGAATGCGTCGCATGCTGCGCTCAGCTCCAAGAATCGCGATCGCCGCCACCGCGCTGATGTTGCTGGCCACGGGGTCTGCATCGGCCGCCGTCGGGAGCGTTCCGCTGACGACCTGGCAGACAAACGGGCGTGTCGAAGCCGTGGCGACAGTGGGCAGTGTCACCTACATCGGTGGCACGTTCACCAGGGTCAGCGACCACTCCGGGAACTCAGTCACGGTTTCGAACCTCGCTGCGGTGGACGGCTCGGGAAATGTGATCTCGACCTTCCACCCGGCCGTCGGCGGCGAGGTCAAGGCCGTGGTCGCAACCAGTTCGACGGTGTTTGCGGGCGGGGGCTTCACGACCGTCGCGGGCAAGAGCCGGCTGCGGCTTGCCGCGTTCTCCCGCGCCGGCGCCCTGCTGACGTTCCCAGCTCGGACGAATGGCGAGGTGAGCGCACTCGCGCTCAGCGCCGGGCGGCTGTACGTGGGCGGGACGTTCACACAGGCCAGCGGGCGGTTGCGCTCAAATGCGGCAGCATTCGTCATTCGAAACGGCCTGCTATCGCGCTGGAATCCCAGCCCGAACGGCAGGGTGACGGCGTTGATGACCCAGCCGACACGCATCTTCCTGGGTGGATTCTTCACAACTGTCAAGGGCCAGGCTTCGCGACGGCTGGCTGCGGTCGCGCCGGTCACCGGAAACAAGCTGCGCTGGCGTGGCCATCCGAGCGGTCAGGTGCTCTCGCTGGCCCAGCAGAACGGCGCGATCTATGTCGGAGTGGCCGGGCTTGGCGGGGCGATCAACCGGTTCACCGCAATTGGTAACCGCGTGTGGGTGCGACAGGTCAACGGCAACGTCAAGTCGATCGCCGTGGTCAGAAACCAGGTCTATGTCGGAGGCCACTTCGGTGCGATCTGCGCGCGTATGCCGAGGCACTGCGCCACCCTGATCCCGCGCCGGCACCTGCTGTCGCTGAAGACAGCGAACGGCGACCTGACGGCGTGGAATCCCGAGGCCAATAGCGCCCTGGGCGTCTACATCCTGAAGCCGGCGAGCCGGTGGCTCTCGGTCGGCGGTGACTTCACGGTTATCGGCGGAGTGAGCCAGACACACTACGGCCGCTTCCCGATCAACTGATCAGGCGCCGCTCGAGTCGTTCGCTGCCGAGTATTTGCTCGGGCATTTGGTCAGAAGCGTGTCCGGCTTTCCCCGGAATACCCCGCCCGCTCCCAGCCGGCCGGTGATGATCACGCTGCGTCCAACGCGAAAGGCCGGCGGCACCGAGCCGGAGTAGGCGACCGTGACCGTCCGCGGCGAGCTGAAGTCGCGCAGCACGAACTTCACCGGACTCTGATCGCGGTTCGCGGCGACCACCTTGCCGGTGAGCTGCACGGTTTTGGCCTGTGATCCGTCCTTGTTTGCGAGCAGCTGGTTGACGCTCACCAGCAGCTGGCTCGCACCCGCGAACACGAAGTAGCCCATGAACGCGACGAGCATCATCGAGACGACCAATGCAATCACCAGGCGAGGACGAGCATTCATGCGGCCAGCCTAGCGCGCAGACGTGGTTCAGGCAGCAGGATCGGGCACAGCGAAGCCCAGATCGAGGCAGAGCTGGCCACGCTGAGTCTCACGCAGTGCGTCGGTATAGCCCTGACCGTATGCCGCCCGCAAGAACCAGCCCAACAACTCGGCGTCCAGGCGGTCGGGTTCGACCTCGAACACCTCTGCCCACAGATCGGCAAGCCGGAGGTCAATTGTCATGGCGAGATTGTCCCGGTCTGACTCCATCCCCAAATTGTACGAACGCGGTCGGACGGCAATGCTCTAGGCTCCAGGAGATGACCGAAACCACGCAACAGAGCGACTGGCTCGAGTGGGAGCGCGAGGTGAATGCAGCGATCGCTGCGCTACGCGCGGAGGGCGGCCACGCGCGCGTTGTGCAGCTCCTCGAGCACCAGGTGACCGTGGCGCTGCACAACGCCTACTGCGAGCAGCCGATCGCCTTCCCCCGCTCCGGGGTGCCGATCGGCTGACCGCGCGCGCTTAGTCCTCGGACTTCTCGAGCTCGAGCGCCGCTGAGTTGATGCAGTACCGCAGCCCGCCGGCCTCGCGCGGACCGTCCTCGAACACGTGGCCGAGATGGCCTCCGCAGTTCGAGCAGATCACCTCGGTGCGACGCATGAAGAACGAGCGATCTTCGTGGGTCTCCACCCCGTCACCTGACACCGGCTGGGTGAAACTGGGCCACCCGGTGCCCGAATCGAACTTGTCGTCCGAGCGAAACAGCTCGGCGTTACATGCGGCACAGCGGTAAACGCCCGCGTCGTGGCAATCGTAATACGCACCTGTGAACGCCGGCTCGGTGCCCTGCTCCCGCAGCACCTTGTACTGCTCGGGGCTGAGCTCTGCCCGCCACTGCTCGTCGGTCTTCGTGACCTTGCTTGCCATGATTGGCTCCAATTTCGTTGTAGACGTCATCTTAAAGACTACGCGGCGAACGGGCCAACGGTTTCTGCGAGCATGTTGGTATGAGCACCAGTTTTGGTATCGAAGTGGCAGGCATCGATCGGATCTCCGAGGTCGAGCCGCTGTACCGCGATCTCCACCGCCATCATCGAGCGGTCGCGACCAGCGCGTTGGTCACCGACGAGGATCTGTCATGGTCGCGGCGGGCGGAGTGGTACCGGCAAATTCTCGCAAACGGGGCGGGATTCCTGGTAATTGCGCGGCGCGAAGGCGCTCCCGTGGGCTACGCGATGGTCGAGATCCACAGTGGGCCCGACGACACCTGGCCGATCGGTGATGCCTATGGCGAGGTGCAATCGCTGGCGGTCGCGCCGAGCGAGCGCGGTGGTGGCCTCGGCGGGCGGCTGATGGATGCCGTGGATGCCGAACTCGCCCGCCTGGGCGTCCACGACCTGGCGGTCGGCGTGCTGGCGGGAAACGAGGACGCGATCCGCTTCTACGAGCGCCGCGGACTCCGCCCCGGCGAACTCCAGATGTGGCGATTCGGTGACAAATGACGCACGTGAATAAATGGTGCCTGGCACCATTTATTCACCCCGGTGAGGACGCTGGTGCGATTGTGGTGTTCGCCGTGATCGGGATGCTGTCGCATGATGGGTCGGTGTTCGTGGCAGGGTTTTTGCGCGACGCGTTGCCGCTGCTGGTCGGCTGGTTCGGGGTCGCGCTTGCGATTGGTACCTACCGCACTCCCTCCCGGTCAAAGCTCCTGCTGACGTGGGCGATCGGGATCCCCCTGGGCGTCATCATCCGGGGAATCGCCCTCGGCCGGCACGCGGACGGAAAGCAGGCGGCATTCCTGGTGACCACGATGGTGTTCACGCTCGTGCTGGTGCTCGCCTTCAGAGCCGCCGGTGGCTGGCTCCAAGCCCGCAGCTAGCAATGGTCGCGAGGGAACTCATGCGTCCACGTGCGTGCGAACACGCGATGCCCGCGCTCGCGCACCTCGAGCTCCGAGCTGACCAGGAAGTGGGTGGCCGAGCACGTCATCACACCGGTCGCGCGGATGTCGATCCGCGCGTCCTGGCGCCCTCCGACCGAGGTGTTCTCGACCCGCACCTCGGCCGACAGCGGATCGCCTTCGACCACGCTGTATCGGGCCATCGATGTGTCCTGATAGAGCAGCCCGTTGGAAAGCAGGGCGACGCCGCCCATGTCCCAGTCGAACGAGAGTTCCGATCTGCCGGAGCCGAGGTCGCGAACAACGGTGCGCGCCCCTCCGCTTCGGCCCTCGATCTCCTCGCTCGGCAGCGGCGCGGGCTCGGCCGGGGGATCGGGTACCCGTGACGGGCCGTCGTTCGCCGTCGCCGGCCGCACCGGCAGTTCCAGCTCACTACCCGCTCCGAGGTGCAGCGTGAGCGTCACCGGCTCGGGCGAGGGCCAGGCCAGCGGCCAGTAACACGGCGAGATCGCGAGCCTCAGCCGGCTCCCGGCCTCGAATCGGTGGGCGATCGAGTCGAGCTTGAGCGACACCGGGTACACCGCTCCCGGCTCGAGCAGTTGCGGGTACTCGTGGGACTCGCGGTGGCAGAGGTTGAGCTGCGTGCGGGTGACCATCAGCGACGACCCGTCGGCGCGCACCTCACACAGGCGAACGGAGATCAGCGCCACCGGCCGGTCGGCCGATACGTCGAGGCGAACAGCGGGGAAGCCCAGGATTTCGAGCGGATCGTCGAGCGCTGCCGACGTGAACGTCAGCGAGCGCGCATCGTCGACCGCCTGGTCGACGGGCAGATCGGCGGATTTCCCGTCGGCACACCAGGCGCCGCCATCCAGCCCCACCGTCTGAACGCTTCCGATGCTGCGAGTGACCCCGCCCGCCGATTCGCCCAGCACTCCATCACCGATCGTAAGCGTCAGCGGCGCGGCCGCCGGTGGCGGCCACCGTTGCTCGGCCACCCACCGCCCCGGACGCTCGGCCAGGTTGGCGCTCGGCGCCACCGAGTCCTGCATCCACGCCACGACCATCGGCTCATGCTCGATCCCGTTCTCGACCCCCTTCAGCCACCGATCCCACCAGCGCACGAACTCGCTGAGAATGCCGACCGCAGGTCCGGGGTTGCCGTGCACCGGATCGTTGTGCCCCCACGGGCCGATCAGCGCCCGGCGCGGAACGTCGAGCCCATCCATCAGCCGCAGGGCGGCGTCGTTGTAGCCGTCAGTCCACCCGGCGACACACATCACCGCACATTCGATCTGGTCGTAGCGCCCCCTGACCGAGCCGTTCTGCCAGTACTCGTCGCGGCGCTGGTGCGAAAGCCAATGCTCGACCCACGGTGGCTGCTCGAGCCGTTGAAACCACATCGCCCGCCAGTTTTCGCCGACAACCTCGGGATCCGGTGGCCGGGCCTGCCAGGCATGCATGCAGGTCGACCAGTGCACCATGTCCATCGGCTCGATCAGCCCGCCGCGGTAGTGCACGTCGTCGGCAAAGCGATCGTCGGATGCAAAACACGAGGCGATCGCCTTCAGCGCCGGCGGCCGCAACGCCGCCACCTGGAGAGCATTGAATCCGCTCCAGGAATAGCCCATCATGCCAACGCTGCCGGTACACCACGGCTGAGCGGCAAGCCATGCGATCACCTCGACGCAGTCGGCCTGCTCTTGCGGGGTGTACTCGTCGCTCAGGATCCCGTCGGACTCGCCACTACCGCGCAGGTCGACGCGGACACCGGCGTACCCGTGCCCGGCGAACCAGGTCATCTGCTGGTGGTCTCCCGAAACCGTGCCGTCGTTGAGCCGGTAGGGGACCGCCTCGAGCACAGCCGGGACGGGATTGCGATCGGCGTCGTCGGGCAGCCAAACCCGGGCGGCGAGCCTCGTGCCGTCGCTCATCGGGATGAAGAGGCCGGTGAGAACTGCCGGAGTCCGCGGAAACTCATCGATGATGCGAACGGCGCTCACAGGCCGAGCAAAGCTATCAGCTAAGTTGTCGCGCATGGAGCGGCCACCGACGGTACGCGATCTGGACTGGGACGCCGACCGCGCTCGCGACCTCACCGAGCGCATGCTCGGTATCTGGACGGAGATGCTCGACGGCCTCGCCGACCTGCCCGCGGGGCGGGTCGAGCCGGCGGCCGACGTCGCCCGGGCGATGCGGCTACCGATCGGTTCCGAGCCGCTGGCGCCCGAGCAGATCGAGACGTTGATGCGCGAGTTGGTGTTCGACCACTCCGCGATGTGCGGACACCCGGGATTCCTGGCGTATGTCTCCGGTTCCGGCACGGTTCCCGGAGTCGCTGCCGACCTGCTGGCGGCGGGACTCAATCCCAACGTGGGCGGATGGGTGCTATCGCCCGCAGCCAGCGAGTTGGAGCTCCACCTGATGCGGTGGATGGCCGAACTGTTCGGCCTGCCACCGGGATCGGGCGGGCTGATGACCAGCGGCGGCGCCACATCCAACCTGACTGCACTGAAGGCCGCGCGCGACAGCCGAGCCACCGGCGACACCCGCCGCGACGGGATCACCGAGCGGCTTGCCGTCTACACCTCCGCGGAGGCGCACGCCACGATTGCCGAGTCGGGGGACATGCTCGGCCTGGGGTCGCGGGCGGTTCGCACCGTCGCAACCGACGAGCGCCAGCAGATGCGCGTCGACCTGCTCGAGCAAGCTATCGAGGCGGACATCGCCGACGGTGTGCGGCCGATCGCCGTTGTCGCGAGCGCCGGCACCACCGCCACCGGCGCGGTCGATCCGCTGGATGAGATCGCGCAGGTCTGCCACCATCACGACCTGTGGTTTCATGTGGACGCCGCCTACGGTGGTGCGGCGATGTTCGCGCCGACGCTACGGCCCTTGCTGCGCGGCATCGAGCGGGCCGACTCGATCACGTTTGACCCGCACAAGTGGCTCTACACCCCCCACGCCAGCGGCTGTCTGCTGGTGCGTGACGCCGCCGATCTGATCGCAAGCTACGCGGTTCACGCCGCCTACGTGTACGAGGATCGCGACCTCACGGGCGCCGGCCAGAACATCGGCGAGCTGGGACCGTCGTGGTCTCGGCCGTTTGTCGCGCTCAAGGTGTGGATGTCGCTGGCCGCCCACGGACTGGACGCGTACGCGCGCCGGATCGCCCACGACGTGGACCTGGCCAGGTACCTGCATGCCGAGGCGACCCGCCGGGCCGAACTCGAGCCGATGGCGCCGGTGGCGCTCTCGATCGCGTGCTTCCGATACGTGCCCGCCGACCTGCCCCCCGCCGCCGGTCGCGAGACGTACCTGAACGATCTCAACGAACGCCTGCTGCACGAGATTCGCCGCGACGGCCAGACCTTTCCCAGCAACGCCGAGATCGATGGCGCGTATTGCCTGCGTGCCTGCATCGTGAACTACCGAACCGAGGCTGACGACCTCGACGCACTGCTTGATGTCGCGGTGGAGCAGGGGCGCAAGCTCGACGCGGCGCTGCGCCCCAGCTACTCGCTGGGCTGACGTCCGGTCGTCTCTGGCTCTGCATATGTGTTGCATATGCAGAGATCGAGATACTGGACTTTTCAAGTTAAATCACCGAATATCGACGCCGCGAGGGCTAGAATTGGCCGACCACTTGGCGACGGCTCCAACCACACGAGGAGAAGCGGATGCACAGGAGTGATGTGGCATGGTGACGCTGATGTCCACCTCGGCGCAGTGGCAGCTGGGGATCGCTTTGGGGATCGTCGTGATCGCGGTGGCGGCGGCGATCGTGGTCACGATCGTGATGCTCGCGATGCGGATCCTGCGGCAGGCCGAGACCTCGGTCGGCGCAGTCGGGGTCGTCCGCGACCAGACCTCCGAGCTGGCCGGCATCTCGCAGATCAACGACTCCGGCGTCCGGATCCTCCACTCGGCCAGGGCGCTTCGAAAAACGGCGGTGGGCAAGTGACCCTGCTCGCGATTTCGTCGCATGCCTACTGGGAGATCGCACTGGCGATCGGCCTGGTCGCCGCGCTGATCGTTGCCTTCCTGCTCGCGATCCTCGTCCAGACGGTGCGCGGCATCGAGAAGAATGTGGACAGTCTGCTGGTGGCCGCAACGGCGGTCGCCGGTAACACGGCCAATATCCCGCAACTCGAGGCCACCGCGCCGGTGCTCGGGTTGATCGTGCAGGAGGCTGTCGTCCAGGACGGATACATGAACGCACTCACCGACGGGTTTGGTGGAGCATGAGCACCCAGGATGTCCTGATCGTGCTCAGCGTTGCCCTGGCCGTGGTGGTCGTGATCGTGCTGGCAGCCGCGCTGATCGTGATCCGGCGGAGCCTCACGCGCACCTCCGAAGGCCTCGCGACGCTCGGCTCGGCGCTCGAGATGGTCGAGTCCGAGCACCTGCGCCCGCTCGAGCCCGCGGTCAAGGCGATCAACGCCCAGTTCGAGATCATCCTCGGCGCGATGCCGGGGATCGCGAGCAAGGCGGCGATCGTGGCAGAGAGGCGGCCGCAATGACGCTCTGGTGGATCGGAGACGCACTGCTCTTGCTGGTCGTCCTGCCCGTGGTGATCTATCTCCTTCACGGCGTACTCAGCGCCGCGACCAGCATCGTGCCGAGCGTCCGCAAGATCGCCGCCGCCGCGGCGGCCGGATCGAAGGATCTGGATGCAACCGCACTGCTTCTGACGACCCAGGAGCAGGTAAAGCAGACGGTCGCTGTGGTCGCGAACTACGGCGGCTCACTCGATGTGATCGTCGACGACGCCGAAGGGGATGACGCATGACCCTGTTTGCGATCGGAGCCGGCACCGGAATGATCGTGGCGATGCTCTTGATCATCCTGGCGCTGGTGTTCTACCTGCTCGCCACCATCGTCCAGCTCAAGCGGATCACCGACGGCCTCGACGAGGTGATCGGAAGCGTGACCGAGATCATCGAGAAGAGCGCCCCGGTCAACGAGGTCGTCAACGACATCAACGCCAATCTCAACGCCGGCGTCGATCTGCTCGAGGGCCTGCTCGTGAAAAAGGCGGGGATGGCGGACGCCGTCGGCCTGGTCGATGGTCTCTATCCAGGCGCCGCGGCCGCAGGGTTCCGGCAGTTTCCCGAGAGCACCGAGATCGAGGCGCCGCGGATCTCCGAGGTGTACACCAAGGGCACGCTCACGCTTGCGCGGCTGGGCCGGGAGGCCCCGATTGCGGCCGCAAACCCCGCGGGACCGGTGCTGCGCAACATCGAGGGCGGCAGCCTGGCTGCCCGGGAGCTGTACCCAGACGTGCGTCACACCAGCCCGGAGAAGCTTCCCCGTTCGCCGGTAATCGGCACCGATGCCCCGATCCAGTATGAGCAGCGCGAGGACATCGGCGCACCGCGAAAGCGGCTGCCTGAAAGCCCGCGAACATCGAATGATCATGACCGTAGCTAGGCTTCAAATGGAGCCAAACCGACCTTCGAGAGGAGCCCGCGTTGCAGGTACCGGCGGCTTTTGAGTACGAGCGTGCGGAGAGCGTCGAGGGGGCGATCGCGTCCCTGAAGAGCCACGGGTCGGACGCTCGCGTGATCGCGGGCGGACACAGCCTTCTGCCGATGATGAAACTGCGGCTGGCCAACCCCGAGCATCTGATCGACATCAACGGCCTCAAGGAGCTCGCCTACATCCGCGAGCAGGACGGCGAGATCCGAATCGGGGCGCTCACACGCCACGTCGAGCTGCTGAAATCCGGTCTCCTGGCGGAGCGCTTCCCGCTGTTTCGCGATGCCGAAAACGTGATCGCAGACCCGGTCGTTCGCAACCGCGGCACCATCGGCGGCTCGCTGTGCCAGGCCGACGCCGCCGAGGATCTCTCCGCGGTCTGCACCGCCGCCAAGGCCCAGGTTGTGATCCGCAATAGCGACGGCGAACGAGTGGTGGGAATGGACGGCTTCCACATCGGTCCTTACATGACCGCCGTCGGCGACGGCGAGATGCTGACCGAGATCCGGCTGCCGCTCAGGCCGGGAGCCGGGAGCGCGCACGAGAAGGTCGAGCGCCGCGCCGGCGACTGGGCGATCGCGGCGGCTTCGGCAGCAATCTGGATCGGCGACGGAGTGATCTCCGACGTTGGCATCGCACTCAGCGCGGTCGGGCTGACGACGGTTCATCTGTCGCGCGCCGAGGAGCTGCTGCGCGGCCGGGCCCCGTCCGAGGAGCTGTTTACCGAGGCCGGAAAGATCGCCTCAGAAGACTGCTCGCCGGGCGCCGACGGCCGCGGCCCGGTCGACTACAAACGTCATCTCGCCGGCGTGCTCACCCATCGAGCACTTCGCCGTGCCACGTCCCGCGCGCTTCAGGAGGTTTGATCATCAACGTCTCGATGACCGTCAACGGTGAGCAGATTTCGCGCGACATCGAACCGCGCCAGCTGCTCGTCCACTTCCTCCGAGAAACGCTCGACCTGACCGGCACACACTGGGGCTGCGACACGTCGAACTGCGGCGCCTGCGTCGTGCGAATCGACGGTGAGCCGGTGAAGTCGTGCACGACGCTGGCGGTGATGTGCGACGGCCAGGACATCCGCACGGTCGAGTCGCTCGAGGTCAACGGTGAGCTCGACCCCATTCAGCAGGGCTTCCACGAGCGCCACGCGCTGCAATGCGGCTTCTGCACTCCCGGAATGCTGATGACCACCCGAGCGCTGCTTGATGAAAACCCCGATCCGACCGATCATGAGATCCGAGTCGCGATCTCGGGCAACATCTGCCGCTGCACCGGATACAAGAACATCGTGAGCGCGGTGCGCTGGGCCGCCGATCACGAAGCTGCGACCAAACGAGAGGCATAGACGCATGGCCACTGTCGAGTCTGAGAACCTTCCGAGTCCCTCAACCGAGCGCCCCATCGGCTTCGGCCGGCTGAAGCGAAAAGAAGATCCCCGCTTCATCCGCGGCCAGGGCACCTACCTCGACGACATCAAGCTGCCGGGCATGGTGCATGGCGCCATCCTGCGGAGCCCCTACGCCCACGCCAGGATCGTTTCGATCGACACCTCGGCGGCGCTGGCCCACCCCAACGTGGCCGCGGTCGTGACCGCGAAGGATCTCGAGACCCTCGGCCTGGCGTGGATGCCCACGATCTCCTACGACACCCAGGCGGTGCTGGCCGGCGACAAGGTGCGCTTCCAGGGCCAGGAAGTCGCGTTCGTGATCGCCACCGACGAGTACTCGGCGATCGACGCGTTGCAGTTGATCGACGTCGAATACGAGCCGCTGCCGGCGATCGTCAACGCCCGCAAGGCGCTCGACCCCGACGCTCCGCTGATCCGCGACGACAAGGCCGGGCAGCGTGACAACCTCGCCAGCCCGACGTGGGAGGCCGGCGACGAGGTCGCCACCGACAAAGCCTTCGCCGAGGCCGACACGATCGTCAGCCGCGACATCATCTATCCGCGCTGCCATCCCGCGCCGCTGGAGACCTGCGGGATCATCGCCGACTTCAATCCGAAGACCGGCCAGCTCGACATCTACAACGGTAACCAGGCGCCGCACGCACATCGCACCGTCTACGCCCATGTTGCCGGACTTGCAGAGCACATGATCCGGATCCGCTGCCAGGACATCGGCGGCGGGTTTGGCAACAAGGTGCCGGTGTATCCCGGCTACGTGTGCGCGATCGCCGGATCGATCGTGGCCGGCGTCCCGGTCAAGTGGGTCGAGAACCGCTCCGAGAACCTGATGTCGACCGGCTTTGCCCGCGACTACATCATGCGCAGCGAGATGTGCTCCAAGGACGGCAAGATCACCGGTCTGCGAGTCGACGTGATCGCCGACCACGGCGCCTTTGATTCGACCGCGCAGCCGACCAAGTTCCCCGCCGGGTTCTTCCACATCTGCTGCGGCTCGTACGACCTCGAGGCCTCGCACGTGAAGGTCAAGGCGGTGTACACCAACAAGGCACCGGGCGGCGTCGCCTACCGCTGCTCGTTCCGCATCACCGAGGCGGTGTATCTGGTCGAGCGGATGGTTGACGCCCTTGCGCTCGAGATGAAGGTCGACCCCATCGAGCTGCGCATGCGCAGCTTCATCGCGCCCGAGCAGTTCCCCTACGAGACGACGACCGGCTGGACGTATGACTCGGGCAACTACGCCGAGACGATGCGAGTGGCCATGGACATCGCCGGCTACGAGCAACTCCGCAAGGAACAGCTCGAGAAGCGCGAGCGGGGTGAGCTGATGGGCATCGGGGTGTCGTTCTTCACCGAGGGCGTCGGCGCCGGACCGCGCAAGCACATGGACATCCTCGGCCTCGCAATGAACGATGGCGCCGATCTGCGCGTGCACCCGTCGGGCAAGGCCGTTGTGAGCATCAGCGCCCAGACGCAGGGCCAGGGGCACGAGACCACCTTCGCCCAGATCGTGGCCGAGGAGCTCGGGATCCCACCCGAGGACGTCGAGGTGCGCCACGGCGACACCGACAAGTCGCCGTACGGGCTCGGCACCTACGGCAGTCGCTCGACGCCGGTGTCCGGCGCCGCGGTCGCGGTGGTGTCGCGCAAGGTGCGGGACAAGGCCCGGCTGATCGCCGCGACCATGCTCGAGACGCGCCCCGAGGATCTCGCCTGGGAGAAGGGCCGCTGGTACGTCAAGGGCGACCCCGAGAAGGGCGCGATGATCGAGGACATTGCCGTTCGCGCATACAGCGGCGAGCCGATGCCGGAGGGCCTCGAGGGCGGCCTGGACGCGCAGGTCATCTACGACCCGCCCAACCTCACCTACCCCTACGGGGCCTATATCGCCGTGGTCGACATCGACCCCGATACCGCCCAGGTCACGGTGCGCCGGTTCATCGCCGTTGACGACTGCGGCGTTCGGATCAACCCGATGATCGTGGACGGCCAGATCCATGGCGGGTTGGCCGAGGGCGTCGGCATCGCACTGATGGAGCTGATCAGCTTCGACGAGGAGGGTAACTGTCTCAACTCCTCGTTCATGGACTACCTGATCCCCACCGCGCTGGAATGTCCCGATTTCGAGCTCGGCGAGACCGTTACCCCATGCCCGCATCACCCCCTCGGTGCCAAGGGCGTGGGCGAATCGCCAAACGTCGGGTCGCCGCCGGCGATCGTGAACGCGGTCATCGACGCGCTGTACGACACCCACGGCGTCGAGCACGTCGACATGCCCTGCACCCCGGCGCGGGTGTGGGCAGCGATGCAGGGGAGGCCCGAGCCGCCGCAATGATGACTCCGGCCATGTCCCGGCGGGCCCAGAAGCTCGCGGCCAAAGGCGCGGTATTCGCAACCGCCACGGTGGTGCGCGCCCAACGACCCACCAGCGTGACTGCCGGAAGCGTCGCGCTGGTGCTCGAGGACGGGACGATCGACGGGTTCGTCGGCGGAGTCTGCACCGAGCACAGCATCCGGGCCTACTCGCTGATGGCGATGCAAAGCGGCGAGTCGGTGCTGCTTCGGATCTTGCCGTTCAGCGAGGAGAGCGGCGGGCCGGGCTCGGGTGCGGCCGATCCCGACGGAGCGGTGACAGTTCAGAATCCCTGCCTTTCGGGAGGTGCGATCGAAGTGTTCCTCGAGCCTGTGCTGCCCAGCCCGCGGGTGCTGGTGGTCGGTGAAACCCCGATCGCCTCGGCGCTGATGCACCTCGGTGGTGAGCTGGGATTCGACATGGTCGCGATCGACGGGGACGTGCAGGCACGCCCGCGTGACCTCGCCCTGGTGGTGGCGGCACACGGCCGCGACGAGCTGCATACGCTGCGCTCCGGCCTCGAAGCCAAACTGCCCTACGTCGGCCTGGTGGCGAGTCCCAAGCGGGGCACCGGCGTGCTCGCCGAACTTCGCGGTGACGGTGTCTCAGACGAGCAACTCGGTCGCATCGACGTTCCCGCCGGCCTCGATATCGGCGCCCGCACTCCGGCCGAGATCGCGCTTTCGATCCTGGGCAGCATCATCGCCACCCGCGACGGCCGTACCGTCGGACATTCGGCCCCCGTGCCGCTTGCACCCGCGGCCGACGCTCCCCAAACGGCGATCGACCCCATCTGCCACATGACCGTGGCCGCCCTCCCGTCCACCCCGTCGCTCCAGCACGACGGTGAGACGGTGTACTTCTGCTGCGAGGGCTGCAAGGCCAAGTTCGAGGCCCAGAACGGGTATGCCCGAGCCGCAGGCTGACCCGCTGAGGGTCACAGGCGAAGCCGGGGACGAGGTGCGGGCGCGTGTGCCCGACATCGAGACGCTTGCGGTGCGACTGGGCGGGGTTGGCTACCTCGTCGACGAAAGCCTGGCGACGTCGATGTTCCTCGGCGTGCGACTGCCGCAGCCGCTGCTGCTCGAAGGCGAGGCCGGGGTGGGTAAGACGACTGCCGCCAAAGCGCTCGCCGCCGTGCTCGATACGCCCTTCATCAGGCTCCAGTGCTACGAGGGCATCGACGCCGCCGAGGCGCTATATGAGTGGAACTATCCCCGTCAGCTGCTCAGCATCCGAATGGCCGACAGCTCCGGGTCCTCACTCAGCGAGGACGACCTGTTCGGCCCGGACTACCTGATCCGACGGCCGCTGCTGCGCGCGCTCGAACATCCCGGGCCGCGGCCGGCGGTGCTCCTGATCGACGAGATCGATCGCGCCGACGACGACTTCGAGGCGTTCTTGCTCGAACTGCTGGCCGAGGCCAGCGTGACGATCCCCGAGATCGGCACGATCACCGCCACCCACCCTCCGATCATCGTGCTCACGTCCAATCGCACCCGCGACCTGCACGACGCGGTCAAGCGGCGCTGCCTCTACCACTGGATTGGCTACCCGAACCGCCAGCGCGCCGTCGACATCGTGCGCCGACGGGTGCCAAGCGCCTCCCAGACCCTCGCGGTGCAGGTCGCAACCGCCGTCGAGCGTATGCGCGACAGCGACGTCCAGAAGCCACCCGGCATCGCCGAGGCGATCGACTGGCTCGCGGCGCTCGATCTGCTCGGTGTGTCCGCCCTGGACGTCCCCGCGGCCGACCGCACGTTGGGTTCGGTACTGAAGTACGAGGAAGACCAGGAAGCGGTGCGGGCCGAGGGCCTGGACGAGCTGGTGCGACGTGGCGACTGACTCCGCCTTCACGGTCGAGACGATCCACCTCGATCTGCCACCGCTGGCCGGCGCGCTGGCGCAGCGGTTGCACGCGGCCGGGGTGCCGGTGACCCCGGCGCGCACCGCCGATTTCGCCAGGGCACTCGCGTTGGTGCGGCCGGAGAGCCGTCGGCGCCTTTACTGGACGGCCCGTGCGGTGTACGTGACCGATCCGCACCAGGCGGCCGCCTTCGACGCGGTGTTCGCCGAACTGTTTGGTGGGCCGGTCTCGGAGCGGTTCGAGCCCGACCAGATGCAGAACAGCTCGGCGCCGCCCGATGAGCATTCGCCCGCGGGCAAGGATCCCGGCGCCGGCGCGATCGGCGAAGGCAGCTGGACGTCGCGGCCGGCTCGCGGCGGCGACAGCGAGGATGGCGACGAGATCGAGGTACCGCTGGCCAGGGCGAGTGACGAGGAGCGGCTGGCGACCAAGCAGTTCGACCGGCTCGAGCCGCACGAGCTGGCTCAGCTGTATGGGCTGATGGAGGGCCTGCGGCTGGCCACACCCACCCGCAGCACCCGCCGGTTTCGGCGCGGCCGCCGAGGGCAGCGGATCGACATGCGGCGCACACTGCGCCGCAGTCTGCGAACCGGCGGAGATCCGATCCGGCTCGCGCGCCGTCGTCGACGGCGGACGCCGCGACGGCTGGTGATGCTGTGCGACATCTCCGGATCGATGGAGCCATACACCCGCGCCTATCTCCAGTTCCTGACCTGCGCGGCGGGCGCGGGGCCGAACGCCGAGGCGTTCGCGTTCGCCACCCGCCTCACCCGGCTGACGCGCGCGCTTTCGTCTCGTCACCCCGAGCGCGCGATCCAGCGGGCGGCGGCGGCGGCGCCAGACTGGTCAAGCGGCACTCGCATCGGCGACGCTCTCAAGGCGTTCAACGACCTCCACGGCCGCCGCGGGATGGCTCGTGGCGCCGTGATCGTGATCCTGTCGGACGGCTGGGAGCGTGGCGATCCCCATCTGGTCGAGCGCGAGATGCAGCGGCTGTCACGGCTCGCCTTCCGGATCGTGTGGGTGAATCCCCGCGTCGCCGCAACCGGGTTCACGGTCGGGGCGGGCGGCATGGTGGCCGCGCTTCCCTACTGCGACGCGCTCGTGAGCGGCCACAGTTTCGAGGCGCTTTCCGAGGTGGTCGCCGCAATCGGCGACGAGTGGCCTCAAGTCCCGGACCTGCCTGACCAGGCCACGGCGG
The DNA here is from genome assembly GCA_963708725.1 of uncultured Actinomycetes bacterium. Classification (GTDB taxonomy): domain Bacteria; phylum Actinomycetota; class Thermoleophilia; order Gaiellales; family JAICJC01; genus CAVPTL01. The sequence goes on from CAVPTL010000010.1 coordinate 314,567, forward strand.
ACGAGCCCGAGCCGTGGGCCAGCGCCACTCCGATCCAGGGAAGCTCAGTGGCGATGCCCAGCGGCCACGGCCCCAGTAAGGGAAACACCACGCCAGGATGGGTTGACGAATGACCACGAAGATCTGTATCTACCCCGGCTGTGAGCGACCCGCCGCACCGGCACATCCCCAGGGCGGCCCCCAGCCCGCATTCTGCGATCTCGAGCAACACAACGCGTTGACGGCCCACCAGGAGCGCCAGCGGCTGGCCGCCGTGACCCCCGACCATGAGGAGAACGACTAGTGGCTAACGAGGCATATCGAGCGGTGTTCCTTCGTGTCCACCCCACCGGGAAGATGGTGCTCAGCCTGACAACCGACTCCGATGGCAAAGAGGCCCAGTACGCGCATCTGGTCGCGGACGAACTCGGCGTTCCGGCTCTCGATGTCAAGGTCGTGCCGGCGGACACCGATCGTTTCGGCACCGGTCACGGGTTCAACACCAGCCCGTCGCCGGGGACGCCCGCTGCGATCAGCCGGGCAACCGAGAAGATCCGCGACAAGGCCAAGCTGCTGGCCGGGATGCAGCTCGGCTCGGCTCCCGAAACCCTGTCCTGGTCGAACGGTGCGTGGATCTCGAATGCCGGCAGCGACCCGACCAATGTCGCGACCATCGCCGACATCGCGCTGTATGCACACGGCACCGGCGAACTCCCGCCGGGAGTTGAGGGCGGGCTCGACGCGCAGGCGGTCTACAGCGACTGAGTGGCCGGCTGCTCGGACGAGCTTACCGGCAGGTTCGCGTCGATCTGGACGGTGACCTCGTCCACGACCTTGAGCGCCCCGAACAACGTCGAATACGGCTTCATTCCAAAGTCGCTCTGCCTGATCTCGGCGGTCGCCGTGACATGTCCCGCATCGCTGATGATGACGTCGAAACTGATCGGACGGGTTTGATGATTGAGCGTCAGATCGCCCGACACGGTAACTCCCCCGCCGTCGTGAAGTGGCTCTGCACGTGTGGAATGAAACGTAATGTTTTCGCGTTTCAACACTTCATCATCGATCGTCTTTTCGATATCGGCCTTGTCGTCCTCGCCGAGCGCCTGCATTCCCCCCTTGCCCTCGTGAACCCGCAGCGAACCCCCATCAACACTGAGGTTCACGACCGTCTCGGCGACCGTCTCCCCCACCGCCACACCGGCCTCCCAGGAGGTCACGTGGATGGTGAGGTTATGGCCCGCTTTGGCCGCGGCGCCGGTGCGTTGTGTCAGCACAACCAACCGTCCATGACCCGGACCCAACACGTAGTTGCCTGCGGGGATCGGCATACCCGAAAGTTTATAATGCCGAGCGTTCGGGTGATCCACCATCCACCAGTAAGGACAACCCACACATGGCAGTAGAGCTCGACAACACGTTCACTACAGAGCGCTCGCTCGAGGACAGCTACGCGATCATTCTCGACCTCGAAAAAGTCATACCGTGCGTCGAAGGGGCGACCGTGCTGGAGCGCACCGGCCCCGACGCGGTCAAGGCCGAGATCAAGGTCAAGATGGGCGCGATGTCGATGAAATTCACCGGCAGCTGCGAGACCATCGAGCAGGACGCTGCCGCCCACACCGCCGTGCTCAGCGTGAAGTCCCGCGAGGCCGGCGGCCAGGGGCATGCGAACGCCACCATCACGTTCAGCTTGAACGAGGGCGGCGGCAACATCCATACCAACGCCCAGATCACCGGCAAGGCAGCCTCGATGGGAGAGGGCGTCGTGTCAGGGGTGCTGGATGCACTGGTGGCCGACTTCGCAGGCAAGCTCGGAAAGCTCTGAGGCCAACCGGTGGCGACGATCGTGATGCGCGAGATCCGTGAGGGGGAGGTGCCGAAGGACGGCGCCACCGCGATCCAGGACGACGTCGATCGCCCGGTGTTCCATGGCAACGGCCCCGACGACTACGTCTGCGTGCAGTGTGGAAACGTGCTCGCCGAGAGCATGGAGGCGACGTATATGACCCGTAGGGTGCGGGTGCGCTGCGCTCGCTGCAAGACGATCAACGTGGCCGTCGTCGATCAGGGCGATCCGCGGCTCAAGCAGCGCTGAGCGCGGCCAGCAGCGCCCGCTGGCGGCGGTAGGCGGCCGCGCCGTCCTCGTCCGGCGCGGCGATCCGGATCACCGGCGGGTGGCCCATTGCCGGGGTCGCCAGGTCGCGCAGCGCATCGTGATAGGCCCGCTGGCGCTGGACTCCTCCAAAACCGAAACCCTTGGCCGGTAATCCCCGTGAGAGACCGTCGGTGGTGGCGCTCCACTCGCGGCAGAGCTGCTTCTCGACCTCGAGGTCAAAGCCGATGGCGGCATCGCTCGGATAGAGATCAAGCGTGGCGGCCCGAAACGAGGTGTAGTGCGGCGGGCCACACACCTCGATCACCGTGCCCGTCGGGATATGTACGAGGTCGACCGGCAAAAGCAGGTTCTCACGGGACGCGTACAGCACTGACTCGTCGCCTCTCAGCCGCGCGTAGATCGCGCTCAGCGCCTCGATCGCGGCTTTCACCGGCGCCACGATGGTGGGATCGCGGCGGGCCTTGGCGACTCGTTCGAGACCAACGTGGCCCTGCTCGCACAACCAGTCGAACGACTGGCTCTCGAGCACCAGGCCGTCCTGGGCTGCGGCCGCGGCGAATGCGGCGTGGGTGTGGTCGGAGCTCACCGCCCGCATCGTAGAGCCGTCAGTCGGGGAGCAACGGAACCGAGATTCCCGGGTCACGACCAAGCAGCACCGCTCGCGTGATCGCCGCGGTTCCATACCGCGCGCGCACCTCGTCGACGGCCGAGTCGAGCGCCGCGCCGCGGGGCCGGTCGAACGGCAGGGTCAGCTGTACGGTGGCCTCGTCGTCGAGGTTGGTCACGGCCACGCCGATCAGGGTGAGGCCCTGGCGCCGGATCATCGGCGTAGCGTCGGTGAGCAACCCTCGTGCGGTCGCGAGAATCACCTGGGTCTCGGCCGAGGCGTCCGGCATGGTGTGCGATCGGGTCGCGCGGGTGAAATCGTCGAACCGAAACCGCAGGATCACCGTGTGCCCGACCCTGTGGGCGGCACGCATCCGACGTGTGACGCGATCGACCAACGCGATCAGCGTCGAGTCGATCTCCTCTGCCGAACGCCGCCTACGGCCCAGCGCGCGCTGTGCGCCCATGGAGCGCCGCCGCCGGCGGGCCTGCACCGGCCGCGGATCGCGGTTGTGCGCCAGCGCGTGCAGGTGCCGTCCCGAACCACGGCCGAGCAGCCCAACCAGGTATCCCTCGTCGAGCCTCGCGACGTCGGCAACGGTGTGAATCCCACGGTCATGAAGCTTCTTCGCAGTCACCCGCCCCACACCCCATAGCCGCTCAACCTCGAGCGGATGGAGGAACGCAAGCTCCCCGCCGGGCGGAACGACAAGCAAGCCGTCGGGCTTGGCCACGCCGCTTGCCACCTTCGCGAGGAACTTGGTAGGTGCGATCCCAACGGTGATCGGCAGTCCGACCCGTTCGAGCACCGCGGCGCGCAGCCGGGTCGCGATCTCGACCGGCGAACCGGCGATCCGCTCCATGCCGCGCACGTCCAGAAACGCCTCGTCGATCGAGAGCCCCTCGACCAGCGGCGAGGTGTCGTCGAACACGCGGTACACCTCCTTGCTGGCCTCGGAGTACGCCGACATCCGCGGCCGCACCACGATCGCCTGCGGACACAGGGCACGGGCCTGATGACCGCTCATCGCGGTGCGAATGCCCCGCGCCTTGGCCTCGTAGCTGGCCGCCAACACCACACCGCCGCCGACGATCACCGCCTTGCCACGCAGCCGCGGATCATCCCGCTGCTCGACCGACGCGTAGAACGCGTCGAGGTCCGCGTGGAGGATGGTCGCCTCGACCGACACGAACATATGTTCGCATACCCGGGGCGCTAGCGCGACAATTCGGCGGCGGCCAGGCTGCGTTCGAGCAGCCGGTCGTCACCCGATTCCGCCGCCCAGGCGGCGAACTCGGCCGTCGGGCCCTGCCAGCGCACGTCGTCGGTGGTTGCGAACAACTCAATGCCGGCGCGGAGCGTGGCCAGATCTTTGAAGAGCAGGGCGAGTTCGCGGTTCTCGGGGCTGAGCAGATCGTCGGGGAACTCCTCGATCGGCCCGTGCTCGCTCACCATCCGCGCCGCCGTCACGCGGCCGATCTTGGGAATCCCGGGGTAGCCGTCGGCCGAGTCACCCACCAGCGCCAGGAAGTCGGGGATGAACACTGGCTCCACACCGAACTTCTCACGCACCGCTTCCTGGTTTCGGATCGCCTCGGCCCGGCGATCGACCTGCACCACGCGATCGCCGACGACGCACTGGGCGAGATCCTTGTCGGGCGTCCAGATGCGCACCTGATCGACGCCATCGTCGGTGGCCGTGATCCGAGCCGCCGCGGCCAGCGCATCATCGGCCTCGAACTCGACCATCGGCCACGAGGCGACGCCCATCGCTGCCAGCCCGTCCTCCAGTGGCTGAAACTGCGCGAGCAGCGCCCGATCAACTCCCAGCCCGGTCTTGTACCCCGCCCACAGGTCGTTTCGAAACGACTCGATCACGTGGTCGGTGGCAACCCCGACGTGTGTGGTGCCCTGCTCGATCATCTGCAAGAGCGAGTGCAGCACGCCGGTCGCCGCCCCCAGCGGACGGTCGCCGGAACCGCCTCTGCGCCGCCCATAGAACTGGCGGAACAGCTCGTACGTCCCGTCGATGAGGTCAACGACCATGCCCCGAAGCGTACGCCCTCGGCGTGGGTCGTGAGCCTTTCGCGCGGCTGCCGGGTAACTTGTGAATAATGTTGCGTAGTCGCCCCGACCCGGCGGTGATCGAGCGGTTTCGGATCGCCCGCGAAAAGGAGATGACATGTCGATACGCCCTGTGGTGATGCGAATCGTCGTGGTCTGTTCGATGGTGGCTGCGTGCGCAGCGGGTGCTGCGTCGCAGGCCCTGGCGGCCACGCCGCACACCCTCTTCCGCGCGCCCAACATCCGGAGCCTGATCCCCGGTGGTGGCCGGATCGGGTGGATCCAGGCACCGGCCACCGGCGGGTGCTACACCGTCTGGGTGCGCGGAGACACCAGTGGCGTACGACGAAAGCTCACCGGTTGTCGCACGATCAACGTCGCCAACCCTCGCGCCGAGATGCTCGCCACGGGCGCAACCCGGGTCTACTGGCAGGAACAGGGTGAGGGGAACAACGAGACCGACTACACGATCGTTGCGGCGGGGCGGCCCGGGACGGCCCGCTCGGTGGATCATTTCGTGTTCGGGTGTGGAGCCAACGGTTGTGGATGCGGCAACGTCGGAAACCAGCTCGGGCCGGGTGCCCTGCTCTCGGGCGACTACCTCTACGCCACGTCGAAGTACGACGGCGACCCCTCCAACTGCGCCATCGGCGGGGACATGATCCTCACCGGCGGGGGTGTGCGAAGGGCGACCGCATCGGGCCACGCGCTGATCGGATCGGCTCCTGGAGCGTCGTTGGTGGCCGCCGCAACCGCCCGCTTCGCGGAGCTGCCGCTCGTGCCGAACGGCCCGGCGCAACCGGACATCCAGGTGCGAAATGCCGCCACGGGGGCGCTGATACGGACGATCGCAACCGGCGGCGTGGTCGGCCGGCTGTCGATGAGCGGCGCTGGAGTCGTGGCGCAGGTGGGTGTGAACGGCGCGACCACGCTGCGGCTCTACAACCCGTCCACCGGAGCACTGGTCCACTCGCGGTACGTTCGCTCGAACGCGAAGCTGATCAATGCCTCCGGCGCCCGCGCGTTGTACCTGGTCGGAAACGACATCCATATCTTCAATCTGCTGACGGGACAGACACACCTCGTCTACCGATCACCGCGGCCGCTCGGAACGCTTCGGCTGGACGGACGATTGATCGTGTGGCTCGGCAGCGGAACGGCGGTGATGGGGATCAAGCTCTCCCCCATTCCCGGGTAGCGACATCCGTATCAGTAGATCGGTGCGGGCGTCACAGAGGCCTCGTGACCGAGCAGCGGCAATCCGAAGTTCTGCTCGATCGCAGCGCCGAGGCTGTAGTGGCTGTAGAACGCCGAGGTGGCACCCGCGGGGATCCGCGCCGAGATCAGGACCGTGGCGACCTGACACGTCTTCGTATTCGCGAGATACACCGTGTGGTTCGAGCAGTCGATACCCCAGTTCCCCTTGGCCTGGGTGGAGAGATAGTTCGACTCGTCGAAGGTGAAGACGATCAGCGTCTGACCGGCCTGGTAGCTGGGGGTCGCGGTGATCGCCGCGATCACCTGCTGAAGGAACGCATCACCGACCGCCACACGGTCGTCGTGAGTCTTGCCGGGCACCACGTTCTCACACACACCGTTCATCCAGTGGAGATCACGACAGTCGTCGGGAGCGATCCACGAGAAACTCGGCAGGTTGTCTGCCGCAACGTCGTTCCAGAACGACGGATCGAGCGGTATGTCGTTCTTCGCACACGAGCCGTCCCCGCCGGATCCCGACCCGAGGTCCGAGTACCAGAACGCCGGATTGTGACCGTCTCGGTAGTAGGACACCTTGCTGGTGTTGGTTGCACAGTTGGACGGCATCGACTGGTTGTAGTCGCGCCAGCTCATGCCGGCCGTTCCGTCGATCTGGTGAAAGATGTTGTCGGCGGTCGTCGGGCAGCCAAGGCAGGTCGAGAACTGACCGCTGGTGATCGCCTCGTAGTTCGGGAAGCTTGGATGCGTCTCCCCCGCCGAGTCCGACAGGAACCGGCAGTTCGCCGAGAGCGTGTGCATCTCAGGGGCGTCGGAAGCGGCCGAGAAATCCGAGAACGTGAGGTTCTCCTCCATGAACACCACGACGTGTTTGTAGGGCGCCGTCGACGCCGGGAGCATTCCGCACGGAGCCGTGCCCGAACCTCCACCGCCCGAAAGCGTCGTGGCGGTGGCGGCCGCCGACGGCGCAGACGTGTTTCCGGCCGCGTCGAACGCGGTCACGGTGTAGCTATAGGTTGTCGACGCCGTCAGACCGGAATCCTCGAAGCTGGTCGCGGTCGCGCCTGTCGTCTTCACCAGCACGGTTCCGCGGTAGACGTTGTAGCCGGTCACGGCGGTGTTGTCCGACGATGCGTTCCACGTCACGGCCACCGTGCTCGGGCTATCCCCAGCCGCTGACACGTTCTGCGGTATCGACGGCGCGGTGATGTCACCACCACCGCCGCCCGCCAGGGTCGTGGCACTCACCGCGGTGGAGTTGGCCGAGGTGTTTCCGCCCGCGTCGAAGGCATTCACCGAGTAGCTGTAGGTCGTCGACGAAGTTAGCCCCGAATCCTCGAAGCTGGTCACGGTCGCCCCGGTCGTCTTCACCAACGTCGTGCCCCTGTAGACGTTGTAGCCGGTAACCGCGGTGTTATCGGTGGACGCGTCCCAGGTGACCGAGACCGTGGTCGAGCTGTCGCCCAGCGCCGACACATGCTGTGGCACCGTGGGCGCAGTCACATCGCCGCCGCCGGTGCCTGTGGTGAGCGACACGTTGTCCAGATCAAACGAGGCGTTCGCCGACGGCGCGGCATCGATCACATCGATCGTCAGCGAATCCCCGGCGGTCTTGGTCGTGTAGTTGACGGCGGGGAAGGACGTCCACGCCGTGGTCGCGGTGATGCACTGCTTGGCAGAGCCGACTGTGGAGCTACCCCCGGATGGCACCTCCTTGATCTGGAGGCAGACACTCTGGCCGGTGGAGACGCTGGAAACGCGGCCACCCGCGGTGTAGGCGACACCGGCCCCGACCGACTTGGCCGGCTTGGAGGTGGTGTAGTCGTACATCTGCGCGGTGCCGGACGCGGTCAACCTGCCCGCGTGTCCACCGCCGTCTCCGGTGACCAGGGTGAGCGTGCCACCGCTTCCTCCCCAACTCGAGAGCGACCCCGCGCCCGAACCTTCAAACCCGGGGTTGGCCACCAGGTTGGTCGCGGCTGGAGCGACTGCGGCGCCGGTCACCATGAAGCTGAGCACACCGATCACGACCGCCGCCGCCAACTTGCGCATGGAGCCTCCCAGGAGTTGGTGCGACTTTACACAATATCCCTGGTGGAAGCCAGCTTTCGACATTGGTTTACCGTGGTCGCCGATGTAGAGTCGGGCGACCATCTCAAGGAGCATCCGTGGAGCAACCCGAACCTCGTAGGCGAGCGCAGCGATCCCCATACGGGCTGATCCTGGCCGCGGTCGTGGTGGTCGCCTTGCTGGTGATCGCAGCTGTGTGGCTCTACAAAAGCTCCAATGGGTCGTCCTCGAACTCATCCTCGGCGGTGTGCCAGGTCTCGACGGTCGCCGACAACGTCCTGCCGTCGGTGGTGACGATCAGTGCCAACGGCGCCACCGGAGCGGGTACCGGGTCGGGTGAGGTGATCCGATCCGACGGCTACGTCCTGACCAATAACCATGTGATCTCCCAGGCCGCCGACGGTGGCCAGGTCGCGGTGCTCTTCAGCGACGGCACCAGCGTCGATGCGACCATCACCGGCCGAGATCCTCAGACTGACCTGGCGGTGCTGCACGTAAAGCCGCCGTTCACACTGGATGTGATCGCGATCGGCTCGTCTGACACCGTCCACGTCGGTCAGCCGGTGGTGGCGCTGGGTGCCCCCCTCGGCCTCTCCGGGACGGTGACGTCGGGGATCGTGAGCGCGCTTGACCGCACGGTGCACGTGCCAGGCGACAACGGCGGCCAGGCGCTCCTGGTGGGCGCGGTACAGACCGACGCGGCGATCAACCCCGGCAACAGCGGCGGCGCGCTGGTGAACTGCGACGACCAGCTGGTGGGTGTCCCCACCGCCGGGGCGAACGTCCCCGACGGCGGCGGCGGCAGCATCGGCCTGGGCTTTGCCATCCCGGTCGATTCGGCGATTCAGATCGCCGATCAGATCATCAAAAACGGGTCGGCCACCCACGCCTACTTCGGGCTTGGAACCGCGGTGATCCCGCCATCCGCGGCGGCGCAGGCGGGCACGTCCCCGGGCTTGTACGTGAACGCCGTGGCCCCCGGTGGTCCGGCGGCCAGCGCGGGATTGCAGGTGGGCGACGTGATCACCAAGATCGAGGGTGAGGATGCAACCAGCGCCACGCAGCTCGAGAGCCTCACCCTCACCAAGAAACCGGGCGACACCGTCACGGTGACCTACGCGCGCGGCGGCCAGACAGCCGACGCCACAATCACGCTGGGCGCTTCGAGTTAGAGGGTGATAGCGTCGGTCGGGCTCCGATCCAAACCACACAGGGGGGACGGCATGGCCGTTTTGGTGATCTTGGACATCGAAGGCGCCACCAAGGAACAGTACGACCAGGTGGACGAGCTACTCGGCCGTGTCACGGCCGAAAACGCGCCACCAGGACTGATCAGCCACGTCGCCGGCCCGACCGACACCGGCTTTCTCGTTGCCGACGTGTGGGAGAACCCCGAGATCATGCAGCAAAGCTTTGAGCAGGTGCTCGGGCCGGCCCTCCAGCAGGCCGGTGTGCCGCAGGTGGAGCCACGCGTTCTGCCGGTGTACGACCACTTCAACGGCGGGGCCAACGACGCCAACGTGATCGTCTTGATCGAGCTGGACGGCATGACCACCGACGACTACGACCAGCTGGCGGCAAGCCTGCCCGCCCACGCAAATCCGGGCGCTCACCCCGCGGTGTCCCACCTGGCCGCCGTGGACGGGGATGGACTCGTTGTCGTGGATATCTGGGAGTCGCCCGAGGCCTTCGTCTCGTTTGCCCAGTCCGAGCTCGCGCCGCGAGCGGGCGATTCGCTGAGCGAAATGACGCCGCAGCTCGTCCCGGTGCACAACTACGTGCCGGTCAAGGAGCCAGCGATCAACTGACATCGCCGGGAGAACGTGATGCAAGCAATGGTGCTCACAGCTCCCGGGGAACTCGACCTGAAAGCCGTCGCCGAGCCCGTGGCCGGCGACGGCCAGGTCGTCCTCGACGTGTCGGCGTGCGCGGTCTGCCGCACCGACCTCCAGATCGTGCGCGGCGACCTGCCAATGCGCCGTTCGCCGCTGATTCCCGGTCACCAGGTGGTCGGCCGGCTCGCGACCGGCGAACGTGTGGGACTTGCGTGGCTCGGCGGGGCCGACGGGACGTGCAAGTACTGTGAAGCCGGGCTCGAGAACCTGTGTGAGGCCGCGGAGTTCACCGGCTGGACGATGAACGGCGGCTATGCCGAGCGCGTGGTCGCCCGCAGCGACTACGTGTTCCCGTTGCCCGACGGCCTGTCCGACATCGAGGCCGCTCCACTTCTGTGCGGTGGCATCATCGGCTACCGCTCGCTTCGAATCAGCGGCATCCAGCCCGGCGGGCGGCTCGGCCTGTTCGGCTTCGGCTCATCGGCGCACCTCACGATTCAGGTGGCCAAACACTGGCAGTGTGAGGTGTTTGTGTTCTCCCGCTCGCCCAGCGAACGGCGCCTCGCCGGCGAGCTGGGCGCCGACTGGATTGGCGGCTACGACGACGTCGCGCCGGCTCCGCTCGACGCCGCCGTGACCTTCGCGCCGGCCGGATCGGTGGTGGTGGCCGCACTCACGGCGGTTGGCCCGGGTGGCACGGTTGCGATCAACGCGATCCATCTCGACAAGATGCCGGAGTTCTCCTACGACCTGTTGTGGAAGGAGCGCAGCCTCCGCTCGGTGGCGAACTTCACCCGCACCGACGCCCTTGAGTTCCTCGCGCTCGCCGCTGAGATCCCGATCCGGGCCGAGACGACGGTGTTCGACCTCGACGCCGCCGGCGTTGCGCTCGACCAACTCGAGGCAGGTGGGATCACCGGCACCGCCGTTTTGCGCGTCCGGTGAGGGTCCCGGCCGTCAGCCGATAACGCGACGCGTGAAGTTCTTGATCCCCAGCCACAGGAACAACGCGCAGAAGCCGATCAGCGCCGGGTACACCGCCCACAGCGACATGTGATTCGAGGAGGTCAGAGCCGCGCGAAAGCCTTCGTTGATGTAGATCAGCGGGTTGACCAGCACCAGGATCTGGAGCCAGTGAAAACCGTCGATCGTGACCGGCGCCAGCGACGTCCACGAGTAGTAGGTGCCGCCGAGGAACGTCAACGGCAGGATGATGATCCCAAACAGCAGCGGCACCGATCGAGGGTCGAAGATGGTGCCGAACGTGAGCCCGAGTGCCGAGGTGGTGACGCACGCCAGCGGGAGGATGGTGAGCAGCACGAACCAGTGCACCTGAAGGTTGATGTGGATCGAGCTGGCGTGCACGACCGACGCGATCGGGAACACGATCACAGCGGCCAGCAGGCCCTGAAGCGCGCCATACAGCACCTTTTCGAGCGCGACGAACGCCACCGGCATCGGTGCCAGCACGCGGTCCTCGATCTCACGCGTGTAGCCAAACTCCTGCACCATGGGCAGGGCGACGGCCTGGATCCCCTGGAACATGATCGAAAGCCCCACCACCCCGGCCACGAGGATCGTCGCAAACTCAGACTCGGCGGCCGGTCCGCCGCCGCCGCCGACTCCCGTACCGATCGTGGGGAACACGTACAGAAAGACGAAGCAGAGGAGCAGTGGCTGCACGATGGTGCGCGGAACGAACTGCTTCATGTTCTTGCGCAGCACCACGAGGTCACGCAGCAGAAGCGCGCCGAACGCGATCCGGCTGGAGTGCGCGGTGGAACGAGTTTCGAACATCAGTCGCGCAGCTCCTTGCCGGTCAGCTGGATGAACACGTTTTCGAGCGTGGGCGGCGCCACCTGCACGTCGCGCACGTCGAAGCCTGCGTCTTCGGCGGCCGAGATCACCCGGATCAGCACCCGGTCGGTACCGCGCACCGCGAGCTGCACCGAGCCCTCGAGCGTGGTCGCCGAGTCGACGCCTTGAACGGTGGCTTCAAGGCTCCGCGCCAGCGCATCGAGGTCGCCGTCGGCGGTCACGGTGACGATCGTGTCGGCCCCCACCGACTGCTTGAGCTCCTCGGGGGTGTCGAGTGACAGGATCTTGCCGTGATCCATGATGCCGATGCGATCGCACAGCTGGTCGGCCTCGTCCATGTTGTGGGTGGTCAAAACCACCGTCTGGCCGCTCTCGTGGAGGCTCTCGACGATCTCCCAGAGACCGATCCGGCTCTGGGGATCGAGGCCGGCGGTGGGCTCGTCCAGAAACAGGATGGCGGGCCGGTGGAGCACCGCGCGGGCGACCATCAGCCGCTGCGCCAGGCCTCCCGAGAGCGCCATCACCGGCGCCTTGGCTCGTTCGCTCAGGTGGAACATCACCAGCAGCTCGTCGGCGGCGGTTCGCGCGGCGGCGGCGCTCATACCGAAGAACCGGCCGTGGAAATAGAGGTTCTCCCACACGGTCAGCGACCGATCGAGGGTGTTTGTCTGCGACACCACCCCGATCAGCTGCTTTGCGATCGCCGGCTGCTTGACCACGTCGACGCCACCCACAAATGCCTGGCCCGCGGTCGGGATCACCCGGGTCGTGAGCATGCTGGCCGTGGTGGTCTTGCCCGCCCCGTTCGGCCCGAGTAGTCCGAAAATCTCCCCGCGGTACACCGTCAGATTCAGCTGGTCGACCGCCGCCACGTCGCCCGTGTAGATCTTGGTCAGATCAACCGTTTGAATGACGGCTTCAAGGCCATGGTCGGAGTCGTCGGGCACGGCCGGTCACGATAGCGGGACGTCGGCCGTGCCCCGTGCACTCAGAGCTGCGCGACGACGGGAATCGAAGCCACCAACGGGAGCACATCTCGCCACCGAAACGCGGCGTCGTCCTTCGTCACCTGTCCGAACCACACGTTTACCCGACCGTCGGCGTAGACAACGCGCGATCCGCGAGGTCACCGTGCCTTCGCAGCGGATAACCACATCCGAGCCATCGGCCGTGAGACCAAAACGGCCGGGAACAGCTCGCTGCAGCGCCTCGACCATCGCGGCAGCAAGGCTCGCCGGACTGCTTCCATCGTGATCGCGGTGCTCGGCACGGCGGGGCACGAAGCCCAAGACAGTAGTCAAGGATTGACTATGGTGGGCATCTCTACCCCGACGGAGGTGCTCCATGAGCGTGACTGAAGGATTTCCACGGCGGCTCGTCGGCCGGGTCGGGCTCGTGACGGGTGCCGGTGGCTCGATCGGGCGCGCCAGCGCCGTCCGGCTCGCCCGCGAGGGGGCATCGGTGGCCGTCTGCGACGTACGCCTGGCGACGGCACAGCAGACGGTCGAGATCCTCGAAGCGGAAGGCCACACTGCGCTGGCGGTCGAATGCGACGTCCGCGACGAGGCCAGCGTCAACGCGATGGTCGCGGCGGTCATCGAGCGATTCGGGCGGATCGACATGCTGCATAACAACGCCGGGGTGCTGATTCCGGGCTCGGCCCTGACGCAGCGAATCGAGGACTGGGATCTCCACTTTGCGGTCAACGTGAAGGGGGTGCTGCTGGTGTCGCGGGCTGTGATCCCCCACATGCAGCGCCAGGGCGGCGGCGGGATCGTGAACACGGGATCGACCGCTTCACTCGTGGGTGAGCCGAACCTGGTCGCCTACGACTCCACCAAGGGCGCGGTGCTGCAGCTCACCCGCCAGATGGCAATCGACTTCGCCAAGGACAACATTCGCGTCAACTGCGTGTGCCCCGGCTGGATCGACACCGGCTTCAACGATCCGATCTTCGACGCCGACGGCCTGAGCGCCGAGGACATTGACAAACTGGTCGCCGAGGCGATTCCCCTCGGCCGTCAGGGAATCGCCGAGGACGTGGCCCCTGCGGTGGCGTTCCTGTTCTCGGACGATGCGTCGTACATCACCGGCCACCCGCTGGTAATCGACGGCGGGTTCGTCGTCCAGTAGCGTCAGCTGACGCGCTGGTCGAGCGACGCGACATCAAAGCCACGGGCCTCGCTGGCGAAGTCATGATGAAAGTACTGCAGTGACAGCCGTTTCAGCACACCGCGCGCCTGCAGCTGGTTGATGATCGAGTTGACCTTGTTGAAGAACCCGGTCTCGGTGAGGCCAGAGGAGCGGTCGATCGCGCCTGAGAGGTAGGCGACGTACTGATTGCTACCGACCGGGCGAAGCGTCTCCCCTTCGGCGATCGCCTTCGCCCCAACCGCGACTCCGCACAGAAACGCGTCGAGCTTCCCGCGCGCGACGTCACGCAGTCCGTGGCTTTCGAGGTCGTAGCCGACGAACGTCCCGTGCTTGGCCTCGAAGTTCACGGTTTGGCCGGGCGCGTCGAGCGTGCCCTGGATGTACGACTCGGCAAAACAGCCGACGCATCCTCCCAGACGCTTGTGGGAGAGCTGGGATACCTTCGTGACCGGAGAGTTCTTGCGAACGAAGAATCGTTCCGCTTCCGCCGAGTACGGCTGGGTGAAGTAGAGACCCTTCATTCGCTCGCGGGTGATGCCCATCGACGCGATTGCGATATCCCAGCGGTCACCCCAATTGCCACTGATCATCTGACTCCAGGTGGGAGCGATGAAGCATGGCTCGACGTGAAGCGCGCGGGCGACCAGCTTGCTGGTGTCGGCGTCATAGCCTGCCATCTGGTTGCCCGTCATCTGGTCGGCGGCGCATTTCGTCGTGGACAGCCTCTTTGCTCCAGGGATGCGGTACGACTGGGGTGCGTAATCGGGGTCGGTGGCGAGCACGAGAGTGCCGCGCGAGAGGACCTGTGCGAGCTTGTCGGCGGTGGGATCTCCCACTGACGGCGCTTGCGTACCCGCCGCGGCACCTCCACAGCCGCTCGTGAGGACCATCAGCAACGCAAGGACGATTGATCGAGGCTGCGTCACTGTTCCCATGTTGGACGCAGCCTACTTCACACGTTGCGAGTGGAGCAATCTGCCCGTCCCCGCGATCGAAGCGGTACTAGCCCGTACCCGGGTCGTCGCCCTGGTCGCGCAACTCACGTTCCTGATCGCGCTCCAGATCCTTCGCCGATTCGACGTCCTCGGGGCCCATCCCAGGTGGGAGGTTCGAGAGGTCGGGGGCAACGACGGTCGCCTGCGATTTCGAGTCGGGCAGCCCAAAGGTCGGGACGACCGACCCCGACGCCTGCACCAGCACGAGTTCGCTGTAGGACTTACGCGGAAGCGTCTCTCCCCGGAAGTAGGCGGGTGCGATCGCGCGCCAGATCAGCATCAAAACGACACCCAACAGGAGCACCCCGATACCGAGGGCGAACACGCCGCCGACGGCGTAGCTCGTGCCGGGGAAGGTCACCGACGTGTAGCCGTAGTTGGGATCGATGTACTGGCTGGCGGCGTACACGAACAGGACCAGCAGCATGATTCCGCCGAGCAGCGGAATCACCCGCCGCGACATCGACTGGCGAAAGGTCAGCGGGACGTTGCGGTAGAACCAGAAACACGCAAAGCCGGTGAGACCGTAATAGAACGCGATCATCAGCCCCAGGGAGCCGATCGAGTCGTTCAGGACGTTGCCACTGACCGAGGTCAGCACCACGTAGAACACGACCGAAGCCGCCCCCATCCCCCACGTCGACCAGGTGGGGGTCAGGTACTTGGGGTGGATCCGGGCGAAGATCTGCGGTGCAGCCTTGAAGGCGGCCATCGAGAGCGTGGTGCGCGCCGTCGGCAGGATGGTCGTGAGTGTCGAGGCCATCGAGCTGGTCATGACCATGAACAGCAGGAGCTTCACAAGCGTTGAGCCGGCGATCCCCGTGCCAAAGATGCTGGTGCCCAGCACGCTCAGCACGTCGTCCGAGTTGGCGGGGTTGCCGAGACCGATGCCATGGACACCGTCGCCTGCCCAGGCCTGCGCGCCAAGGGTCACGATCACGTAGGTCATCAGCAAGCAAGACGGTCGAGATCACCGCGGCCCGGCCAGGCGTATGTGCCGCGTCGGCGGTCTCCTCGTTACAGGCGACAGCCGTATCCCAGCCCCAGTAGATGAACACCGCGGCGAGGATTCCCGCCGCGAACACCCCCGGCGACGAGATATCAAAGGGGTTGAACCACGACAGGCTGATGCGATGCGATTCCGGCACCCCGTTGCCGGAGTACACCTTCACCAGCGCCGTGCCTGCCAGCAGGCCGAGGATGACCACCTCGATGCCCAGCAGCAGATACTGGAGCTTGGCCGAGATCTCGATCCCGATCCACGAGATGTAGGTCATGACGATGATCCAGGTGATCCCTGCCACCGTCACCCACAGGTTGGACGTCGCCAGGCTGTCGGCCCCAACCAGCAGGTAGCCGTAGGAACCGGCGATCTGGGCGAGGTTTGCCATCACGATCACGTCTGCGGCGAAGATGCCCCAGCCACCCATCCAGCCCCACGACGCGCCAAACGCCCGCGCCGCCCAGGTGAACGTCGTGCCACAGTCGGGCTCGGCCTCGTTCAACTCCTTGTAGGCGACCGCGATCATGTACATCGGAACGAACGCGAGCAGCATGATGATCGGTGACTGCAACGCCACCGTCGCCACCACGAACCCGAGCGCCGATGCGAGGCTGTAGGCGGGGGCGGTCGACGCCATCCCCATGACGATGCTCGACATCAATCCCAGCGAGCCGCCGCGCAGGCCCTTCTCGCCTGGGGCTGTGCCGTGAATCTGTGAGTCGCCTGTGACGTCTGCCGTCGCCATCGGCGGCGATCGTACAGCAACATCGCCGGCAATGGGCGAAACGGCAATGTGATCTGCGTCGCAAATGCGTGGCCGGGGTCAAACCGATGCCCGCGAGCGTTGGTACCTGGGAGTGGTCTGAATTGGCCGGGTGAAGACCCTCAATGGCCACTCAAAGGAGCAAAAATGCTGTGGATTCGACGCGCAATTATGTCAGCCGGACTCTGCCTCGGGGTGCTGGCGCTGGCCGGCTGTGGGATGTCGTCCTCCTCGAGTTCGAGTACGAGCTCGGCCGCCGCGACGGGGACCGGAACGACCTCGGGGACGGCCGCGCCGGCGGTATTGAGCGTCGCCCAGAACTCGAGCCTTCATCATGCGATCCTGGTGAACACCAAGGGCATGACCGTGTATTACCTCACGGGTGAGACCGCGAGCCACCTGTTGTGCACCTCGAAGGCGTGCCTCAAGTTCTGGCCGCCCGTCGACCTCCCCTCAGGTGCCACCACGCCAGCGGCCATCAAGGGCGTCGCGATGTCAAAACTCGGAACGGTCAAGCGTGACGGCAAGCTGCAGGTGACCTACAACGGCTGGCCGCTGTACACGTTTGCCGGCGACACGGCCGCCGGTCAGGACAAGGGCGAGAACATCAAGAGCGACGGCGGTACGTGGCTCGTGATCCAGAGCCCGGCGTCGGCATCGACCACCAGCACGACCGCTCCACCTGCAAGCAGCGGCGGTTCGAGCTCGAGCGGCGGTGGCTGGAGCTGACCGCGCTTCCCACTGGCTAGGTCGACGGACGCGGGTCGAAGATGCTCGGCTCCAGGCGCTCGCCGGCGAACAGTCTGGCGAGACGGTCTGCCCCGCAGATCGAGGGCAGGAACCCCACGCCGTTGCACCCGAGGTTATAGAGCAACCTTGGGTGCAGCGGATGCCCGCCGACGACCCGGGTTCCGCCATCGTTGTAGCCCATCAGGCCGTGCCAGTGGTAGTCGTAGCGCTGGCCCGGGAGCCGGGCGGGTTGCGCGTAGGGGCGAACCTCGGCATCCATCACCGTGAGCAGCTCGCCGGGGAATTGACCGTCGCGGTCGTAGACCGGCTCGTGGAACGGATACTCCGGCCCTCCCATACAGGCCAGCGTCACGGTGTCGTCGGCGCGGTCGTAGGTGCGCCGGGTGACGTACACATAGGCAACGGGACCGCCGATCGTGGGATTGCGGATGTAGCTCATCGCTGCGGGAGGCCGCGGCTCATCCTCCACGAACGCGGCCATGTATGCGACCCTGCCCACGATCTGTTGATCGGGCGAAAGCAGAATCGGCGCGCCTGCCGAATCGCGGACGGCGTGGTCGACAAAACCGTTGGTACAGAGCACAACCTGATCCGCCGCGACTCGGTGATCTCCAGCGTGTACCACGGCGCCACCATCACCAATATCGACACGCGCGACATTCGTGCAGTCGGCGTACTCGAACCTGTCGGGATGCCGTTCCAGTAAGTACGCGAGCACCTGTTGGGCGAGCGCCCCGCTGTTCGCGCAGCCCGCACGGGCGGAGAGCACCGCACCGTAACGATCGTCATCGACCTCGAGCAGGGATCGGATCTCGGATTGAGGCACAACCGAGTAGTGCCCGTCGAACTCGGCGGGGATCTTGGTGAGGAACTCGGCTTGCTCAGAGACCACGCACGTCTGCGCCCGCAAACCGCCGCTGTCGCGGATCACCTTGCTCGCGAGATGCACCTCCAGCTGGTGGAGGTTGAACATCCCCAGATGTCCGGTGAATCGCTCCAGACGAACCGCTGACCCGGCTTCTGCGACCATGAGGTCGAGCAGTTCATGGGCGTCATCGAAGCCACGCTGTGCGTCGACCGCCCGCGCTGTGCCGTACTGGTCGGCGATGTCCGAAAGTGGCCGCTCGAAATAGGTCGTGAGCTGACCGGCGTTTCGACCGGTTGCCCCTCGGGCCACGCGGTCGCGCTCGATCAGCAGCACCCGTTTGGTGGTCGCACGCAGTATGAAGAACGCCGTCGCAACACCCGCGATCCCGGCCCCGACCACCACCACGTCGGTCGTCGTCGGTCCCGGCAACGGCCTCGGCGGGCCGTCCTCGGCCATTTGCTCGATCCAGGGCGAGCGGTTCGGCTTGTCGGTGTACACCGGTCGCCAAGCCTACACCCGAGCGTTTCACCAGCCCGGTCAGCCTACGCTGAGCGAGCGCGCCGCTCAGGCCTCACGGAGCTCAACTGCTCGCTGGGTCGGGAAGGCGGTCAGCCGGAATCACAGCCGTGGCATCGATCTCGACGACCCATTCCGGCCGGGCGAGGCCGTCGATAACCACGCCGGTCGAGCATGGGAACACACCTTTCATCCAGCGCCCCATCACCTGGTAGACGGTTTCGCGGTAGCGCACATCGGTGAGATAGACGACGATTTTGCAGACGTCCTCCATCCGCGCGCCGGCCTCTTTGAGAAGCATGTCGATGTTGGCCATAGCCGTGTCGGTCTGCGCTGCGACGTCACCGATCCCGACGGACTCGTTGGTGTCGAGGTCCAGTCCGACCTGGCCGCGCAGGAACACCATGTTTCCGGCGACGACGGCCTGGCAGAGGTCGTTGTCCAGGTTCTGCTCGGGGTAGGTGTCCTTGGTGTTGAACTTCCTGATGCGGGTGTGGCTCATGGGTTCCTCTCTGCGTGGTGGTTTTCTGTCCCTTTTGTCACGATCGCCCCATCGATAACGACATCGGCGACGACGCTCTGGCCGACGGCGAGCGTCAGCTCGTTGGGGTGCTCGATGTCGAGTACGGTCAGATCGCCGCGCTTGCCGACCTCCAGCGAGCCCCGGTCGGTCTGGAGGCGCAGGGCGTAGGCCGCGTTCAGCGTGGCACCGACAATCACCTCGGCGGCAGTCATCCGAAACCACGGAGCAGCCAGGCCGAGCGTGGTGGTCAGCGACGTGGCGTGGATCGACGAGCAGTAGTCGGTGGCGATAGCGACCGGCACCTCCTGGTCGATCAGCAACCGCGCGTTGGCTCTTCGCTCGGTCATGTAGACGAGCTCGGCCTGCGGCAAGAGGACGGCGATCGTGTCGGTGGCGCCGACCCCGCGTATCTCCTCGTCGGGCGTGTAGGTGAGGTGCTCGGCCGAGACCGCCCCGCCCTCCACCGCGGTCTCCCAGCCGTGCGAGCTCGTCCACGCGTCGGCGTGGGCCTTGGTCGGAATACCGTGTTTGCGGGACGCCTCGAACATGGCCGCGGCATGCTCGGGGGTGAACAGCCCCGCCTCACAGGTGATGTCGTGGAACTCGGCGAAGCCCTGGTCGATCACCGCCGGAAGTGTCGCGAGCACCTCGTTGGTGTAGGCGTCGGCGCTGACTCCCTCTGGCACCACGTGTGCGCCGAGGTACGAGATGACCAGCGAGAGCGGCGTGATCTCACGGCTGCGGTCAAGCAGCTCCAACTGGTGCAGCTCGTGTTCGGGAGTGAGCCCGTAGCCGGACTTGACCTCGAGGGTGGTCACGCCCCCGGCCAGGATGCGCCTGTAGGCCGAGTCGAGCGCGGCGATCAGATCGGCATCGGCGGCGTCGCGGGTGGCGACCACGGTCGACCAGATCCCTCCGCCGGCCGCGGCAACTTCGGCCAGCGATGCGCCGTCCAGTCGCAGCTGGTACTCCGCGTGGCGGTTGCCCGAGAAGAGTGGATGCGAGTGGCACTCGATCAGGCCGGGGAGCACGGTCTTGCCCGACGCGTCGAACGTCTGCACACCGTCCTGCCCCCACTCCCTGAGCACGTCAGCGGTGCGGCCGACCGCCGCGATCCGGCCGCCGCGGATCGCCACCGCGCCGTCTGAGATCAACTCGAGCTCGCGCTGCTCGCGACCGCGCCGCGACACGCCACGGTCAGCCACCACTGCCAGCTCGGCGGCCCGCACGACGTTCAGATCGTTCACTTGCCGGCCTGGCTCGGTGCGTCGACGGCCGGCGTGGCGGAGACGAGCCGATCATCGCCGCGCTGCGGCAGCTCGCTCTCGAGTCCCGCATACCGCTTGACCAGATCGGCGGGGCCATCGAAGTCGTAGTTGTTGTAGACGGCCAGCAGGTGCGAGAACCTTGGCGACTGCGCGAACAGCTGGAATGTCAGGCGGTGTCCGGCGTAGTCGGAGTTGAGCAGGTCGCGGGCAAACGCGAACAGCCGTCGGCGATCCTCTGCGCCGACCTCGCCGATGGCCAGGTACTTGTCCAGCCACACAGCCTCCTCGGGGTCGGCGAAGGCCGCCGCGTTGGGCGTCACGCACAGCTGGCCGCCCAGGAGGTCACGGCAGGCGTGCATGATCTGCGGCAGCTGCGAGCAGGCCAGCACCCGGCCCGTGTAGAGCAGCGCCTGGTTGGGCATCATCAGCCCGCCCGGGCTGGTCTCGGACATGTCGATGGCGGCGGTGAGGTGCGCGTTGATCCCCTCGCGGTACACCACGAGCTCGGCCAAACGCTCGCGCACGCCCTGGTGCATCTTCACACCAGTCTGCACCGCGTTGGTGTAGGCCACGCCGATCATCAGGTCGGCGAACCGCAGGTGCCGCTGGACGAACGGGAACATGGAGTAACGGTGCAAGGTGGCGCGGATGAACGCCGCCGCCTTGGTGTGGCGGTAGAAGAAGACGTCCTCCCAGGGGATCTCGACGTCGTCGAACACGATCATCGTGTCGATCTCGTCGAATCGGTTCGACATCGGGTAGTCGGCGTCGGCCCCGCGGCCGCCGAACGACGAGCGGCAGATGTGCTTGATCCCGGGCGCGTTCATCTGCGCCACGAATCCGATCGCGTAATCACTGAGCTCGGCGCTGCCCCAGTCACCGATGGTGGGCTTGACGAACGCCTGGTTGGCGTACGCCGCGGCCGTCTCGAACTTGGCGCCGCGTACCACGATGCCGTTGTCGGTCTCGCGCACGGCGTGCAGTAGTACGTCGGGATCCTGATCCTGTGGCCGCTTGGAGCGGTCGCCTTTGGCGTCGGTGTTGGCCGACACGTGAAACGGATCGGCGATCGCCGCGTGGCGGATGTGATCACGGATGTGCTGTGAGAACGCCGGGTTGATCTCGTTCAGCACGTCCTGGCCGTCGAATAACGACCACATCTCGCCCACGGTCTCGTCGCCGACGCGGGTGACGATGCCGTTCAGGTCATCCATCACCGTGTCGACGGCGGTGCGCTTGTCGTGCCAGTCCTCCCGCGTCAGCGGAAGCTTGGCGCCGATCGGGCAGCGCTCGTTGGTCTCGGTGTCGAGGTAGGACATCACGTCGCGCGTCCGGGGGTCGTGCGCCATGTCGTAGATCCGCGCGCGGGCGTCGATGATCGGCTTCAGCGACCGGTGTTTGGTCACGTCCGCGACCTTCTCGCCGTCCACCCACACCTCGCGCCCGTCGCGAATCGACTCGCGGTATTCGTCTCCAGTTCTGATCATCGCTGAGCTCCGTTTCTGCTGCTCGCTCCGCCCGCGGGTCGTCCACCCGGTCTCACGACCGTTCGTGATCTGCTCTCGACATCAGTCGAATGGGGCGTGTTAGTGGGTTAAGACGTCAACTGCGCGAACTCACGCTCCATCCATGTCAGCTGATCGGTGTTCCAGAACGGCACCGGTATGCCGTTCTGCTGGAACGCCGGCGGCGAGAAGGCCATTTCGATCTCGTGCGGATCGGCCACCTTGGCGGCGGCCAGCTTGTCCACGGTGAGATCGGTCAGCATGGTCTGGTAGCCGACATCGCGGAAGTTGTCGATGGCGCTGTCGATCTCGAGGAAGTGGTTCATCCACAGGTGCGCCAGCACAGGGTTCTTGGCCGACTTGGGAATCGTCCAGCAGTCGTTCAGAATCACACCGTTACCGGCGGCCGGGAAGTAGTAGTCCACGGCGGTGATGGGCACCGACTTGGGCAGGTAGTTACCGATCACGGCGAAGTCGCCGTTGAACGCAAACGCCATGTGCTCGACACCCGTACCGAGCGGCTGGAAGCTGGTGTACTGCCACTTCACATTCTGCAACTGTCCGAGGTCGTCGGCCGCCTTGGTCACGTCGGCCTCGCTGACGTGCTCGAGCGTGCTGCCGTTTCGGATCATCGCCATGCTGATGGCGTCGTACGGGGCCGCGTTGAGCATGCCCATCGGGGTACCGCTGGGCGCGTCCCAGAACACATCCCAGCAGTTCTTCTCGTTGGCCGGGTTGATGTTGACCAGGTCGTTGCGCCAGCCGATGCCAAAGGTGTTGATGAAGTTGGGCGACGTGTACCGGGCACCCCGGTCATACCACGGGTTGCCCGCGTCGGGGATCGCCTTGTCGAGGTTGGGGATGTAGCTGTGGTTGATGGGCTGGATCAGCTTGCTCTTGGCGACCTGGTAGATGTGCTCGGCGTCGGGCACCCACACATCGGGGGTGATGGCTCCCGAAGCGATCTTGTTGACCGCCTCGTCGATCGACGCGAAGGTGGTGAGCTGAGCCTTGACGTTGTACTTCTGCTCGAAGCTCTTGATTACGGCCGGGCTCAGGTAGTAGTCCCAGTCATAGATGATGAGCGGCCCAGCCTCGGGCGACTTGCCCGATGCGATCGCCGGGTTATCTGACGAGATGGGCAGCGTGATCGGCCGAGTCTTGGTTCCGATCGGCAGCGAGGTGTCAGTCGAGCCACCTGACGAGCCGGAACCGCTACCGCTGCTGCTCGAGCTCCCGCACGCGCTGAGGATCCAGCTCGATGCCCCGAGCGCCGCGGCACCGCCGGCTGTCCTGCGAAGCATCGCCTGGCGGGTCATCCGCTTTTCCAGCGGACTCAGCCGCCGGCCCTCTTCATGGTCATGCATCCGCCGCTCCTTCCAGTTGATGACTGAGCACTTCTTCCGAATCCGAGGTATTCGTGAGGACATCGCCGTAGAGCTTGGAGAGGTCGGTGATCTGGATATGACCGCCGGCCATGACTAGAGCACTCCTTTGCGCGGCAGCACCAGCGCAGGCGCATCGCCGCCGGTGACCTGTTCGCGCCGGGTGAGCAGCCGGTAGAGCAGAAACCCGACCGCGGCGATCGCGATCGTCGTCACCGCCATGATGCTGGCCATCGCATTCAGCGCCGGGGTGGCACCGCCGCGGGTGGCGGTATAGATCAGCATCGGCACCGACTGGGTGGACGACGTCGACGACATGTACTGGGTGATCACGAAGTCATCGATCGAGACGGCGAACGCCACGATCGCGCTGGCCAGGATGGCCGGCTGGAGCAGCGGTACCAGCACCAGCCGAAACGACTGCAGCGGCGAGGCGCCGAGATCCTGGGCGGCCTCCTCAAACCCCGTGGGTATTGACGAGAGCCGGCCTATGGTGATCACGATCACCAGCGGCAGGATGAACGTGACCTGGCCGACCGCCTGCCCCGACGTGCCCAGCGAAATGATCGGCAGATTCACCTTGGTGACCAGGAAGAACAGTGCCAATGCCAGGACGAGCTCGGGCACCACCAGCGGCACGGTCGCCAGGAACGACGCCGGCCGCGCAGTGATGCCGCGCCAGCGGCTCAGGAAGATCGAGAGCGAGACTCCCAGCGGCACCGTGATGATCACCGCAAGCAGAGCCAGCACCAGGCTGTGGCGGATGGCGTCGGTGTAGATCGGCAGGTTGAAGACCGACTTGGGCCCGCTCCACCACTGCGTCGAGAAGCCCTGCCAGGTGCTGCGCGAGTACCCCGCGTTGAACGAGAACAGGAACGCGATCACCACCGGCGCGAGCGACCAGAGGATGTAGAGCACGGTGATCGTGACCAATCCGATCTTGCCCCACGAGGCGTGCTTGAGGCGGTTCACCGGATCACCTCCCGGCCGGCCCGGGCGGTGCTGCGAAGGTACGGCAGCAGCAGGATCGCCAGGAACACGGTCAGCCACACGGCCAGCGCCGCGGCCACCGCCTGGTTGGTCTGGCTCTCGGCGTAGGTGTTGATCAGCGTGCCGACCATGCCGGTCGAGCTCACTCCCGAGAGCAGGCCGTTGGTGAAGAAGTCGCCAAACATCGGCAGCGCGACCACCACCGTCCCGGCCAGGAGACCCTGCCGCGACATCGGCAGCGTCACGTGGAGGAACGTCGAGCCGGTGCCCGCACCCAGATCACGCGAGGCCTCCAGGTAGCGCGTGTCAAACCGCGCCAGGGCGGCGTAGACCGGAATGATGAAGTACGGGATCCAGCCGTACATGAGCCCGAAGACGACGGTGACCGCCCGTCCGTCCAGCCAGTCGAAGTTGGCCGGGACGATATGCAGCGGCACGAGCACCGCGTTCACCCAGCCCTGTGGTGAGAGCAGGCCGACCCAGGCGAGCATCCGCAGCATGTAGCTCACCAGCAGCGGCAGCACGAGCAGCGCCAGGATCGTGCCCCGCCAGCGGCCGGCGTGGAGCGCGGTGAAGTACGCCACCGGGTAGCCGATCAGCATGCACCCGAGCAGCGCGACCAGGATGTAGACGCATGTCCGCTGGAAGACAATCCACGTGTCGCCCGAGAACGGCTGCAGGCTCTGTGCGACGGTGTGCATGTTCGCGGTCGACCAGTTGAGCGGGTTCCACGCGGGCACCGGGGTGAGCAACAACGGGTCGAGCCCTCCGAACGCGATCGCAAGCAGCGAGTAGAGCGCGAGGGTGACGAACAGGGCCACCCAGATCAGGCCGGGCAGGCCGAGGCCGAGCAGGTACCGGCGCGGAGTCACCGGATCGTCAACTCATTTCCCGAAGTTCGGAAAAGCATCCCAATTTGAGCTACATTACACATGACTGAGTTCTGGTGCAAGCGGCCCGCTCACCCTTCCGTGCGGATCAGGTCGGCCGCCCGCTCGCCCACCATCAGGACGGTGACCACGGTGTTGACGGTGGTGATCACGGGAAACACCGAAGCGTCGGCCACCCGCAGCCCACCGATGCCGCGCACCCGCAGCTGCGGGTCGACGACCGCCGCCGCATCGCTCGCGGCGCCGATCTTGCAGGTGCCCGACACGTGATAGACGGTGTGGTGCGCGGCTCGGGCGAGCTCCGAGAGATCCTCGTCTGACTGCACCTCCGGGCCAGGAAATACCTCGCGGGTGATCCACCCCGCCATTGGCTCTGTGGCCGCCACCCTGCGCGCCATGCGCATTCCGGCGATGAGTGTGCGCTCGTCGCGGCCCTCGGGATCGGTGAAGTATCCGTAATCGATCAGCGGCTGCGCGGCCGGGTCGGGCGAGTCGATCCACACCCGCCCGCGGCTGCGTGGCTTGGCGACGTTCGGAGTCAACGACAAGCTGTGCTCGGGCGTCACGAACCCCAGTCGCTCGCTGTTGTCGGCGAGGGTCATGAGTGGGATGTGGCAGAGGATGTCGGGGGCCGGCGCGGAGGGGTCGAGCCGCAGCGAGATGATGGCGTCCCAGTCGCTCGCTCCGACGTCGGGGATCGGCTCGGCGGCCTCCCACAGCACCAGCCCCTCGGGATGATCCATCAGGTTTCGGCCGACGCCGGGCAGGTCATGCGTCACTTCCACGCCGGCGGCGCGCAGGTCGTCGGCCGGCCCCACCCCGGAGAGCATCAGGAGGCGGGGCGTATCGATCGAGCCCGCGCA
Source organism: uncultured Actinomycetes bacterium (assembly GCA_963708725.1). Lineage (GTDB taxonomy): Bacteria > Actinomycetota > Thermoleophilia > Gaiellales > JAICJC01 > CAVPTL01. Next base: position 340,747 of record CAVPTL010000010.1, read on the forward strand.
GAGCACGATCTCGCGGCGGGCGGCGATCTCGCCGCGGGAACCGTCGGCGCGCTCGACCTCGATCGCTCGGGCCTGCTTCTCAGAATCGATGACAACCCGCAGCACCCGCGTCTCGAGCTCGATGTGCAGATTCGGGCGATCGGTGATCGGGTGCAGGTAGTCGACCGACGAGGAGGAGCGGATGCCGGTCTCGGGGTAGTAGCCGAGCTCCAGGAACCCCGTACCGTCGGCGAACGGGCCGTCGTTCCAGCGCTCACGCACAGGGATGTCGAGCGCAGCCGAAGCGGCCGCGATCACATCGTTCAGGTAGGGGTTGCGGTGTTCAGGCGCGACCGGCACAATGTTGGTCGCGAGCCGGTCGTAATACGGGAAGAACTGTTCGGCGCCCCAGCCCTCGGCGCCGGCCGCGACCCACTCGTCCAGATCGCGGACCGGCGGCCGGAAGGCAATCATGGTGTTGTGCGACGAGCAGCCGCCGAGGATCTTGGCGCGCGCCTGGCGGATGTGCGAGTTTCCGCGCCGCTGCTTGACCGAGGCATAGTCGAGGTCGTACTCCGACTCCATCATCTCGGCCCAGCGGCGCAGCTCGAGCGCCCGCGGCTCGTGCTCGTCGGTCGGCCCCCATTCGACCAGGGCGACGCTCGTGTCTGCGTCCTCGGACAGGCGCGCTGCGACGACTGCGCCCGCGGTGCCTCCGCCAACGACGACGTAGTCGTACTCGGTCGAGCTCACGCACTCCCCTTTCCGATGATTTCCCGAAATGCAGGAAATGTTCCCAAAAACGATCAGCCCACGCTAACGCAGGCCGCACCTCCGGCGCAACCCCATACGACTCAGAACGTCAGCCGAGCGAGCGCGACGCGTCGTCGACCGTGCGCAGCACCGCTTCACGTACGGCGCGCTCGGTCTCGTCGCTGTGCCGCGAGACCGGCGTCGCCACGCCGATCGCGGCGTACGCCGTCTGGCTGTCCGCGTCCAGGAGCGGCGCCGCGACCGCCCACGCGCCGTCGTAGGTCTCCTGCCAGCTGAACGCCCAACCGCGCTCGCGAATCTCACGCGCCTGCTGGCGAAGCAGATCGGGGTCAGTGATGGTGCCGACCGCGATCGGCCGCGACGCCGCGGCGATCGCCCGCTCGATCCGGTCCTCCGGCTGGAAGGCGAAAATCGCCTTGGCGGTGGCTCCAGCGGTGAGTGGCACCTCGGTGCCGATCTCGGCCGTGACCCGCAGCCGACTGGGTGAGTCGACCGCCTTCACGTAGCGCACCACCCCGGCGGGGACGTCGGCGATGCCGAGGATTACCAGCTCGCCGGTCTCCTGGCCCAGGGCGTGGAGCTGCGGCTCGAGCGCGGTTCCGAGGTTGAGCGTACGGCTGGCGCGGTTGCCGAGGCGGATCGCGGCGGCGCCAAGTTGGTAGCGGCCGTCGCCGTAGCGCACCAGGTAGCCGGCCCGCTCGAGGCTGCGCAGGATGCGGTTGAGAGTCGTTGACGGCATCGAGAGCCGGCGGCGAAGCGCCGCCTCCGACCACGCCGGGGACTGGTCGTCGAACGCCTCCAGCACCCGCAGCGCCTTCTCGAGCACCTTCGGGGCCTCGGGGTCGCTATCGGTTCGCGGTCGCGGCATACCGATGTGACACTACTCGCCCGGACAAACGCACTGCCACCCTCCAGTCTTGACGGGAACCACCGGCCTCTACGAGGCTCCTCCAGAATGGGGATTCAATCCCGTAAACCGGGAAACTATCAGGGATCGCCCCCTGACGACTGCTGCGCGGGCCTGCGCAGCAGTCTCACGTCAGGCCGATACCACGCCGCACCAGCGCATGGCGGTGACGGCAAGCGTCTGGGCGCAGCGCACCAGGTCGTCGATCACGATCGACTCGTCCGCCTTGTGACCCTCGAACGGGCGGCCGGCGGTACCGGCGCCGAATCCGACCATCGGGCACGCCCCCGCCCGTGTGAACGACGCGGCGTCAAACCACGACGCGAGCCCGCCCAGCGGCTGCGGCGCGCCGAGGTCGGCGGCGGCTGTGCCAAGCGTCTCCACGATCGGACTGGTCTCGCTGACCTCAAACGGCGGCAGGTCGGGCCCCCACTCGAATGTGGGCAGATTCTCGGCCAGCCAGTCGTCGGTCTTGGCTGCCAAACCCAGCCGCTCCTCGACCTGGCGGGCCATCTCTGTCCCCCACCCATCCGCGTCCGCGTCTGCGGGCAGGTACAGCATGTTTACCGTGAACGTGCACGAGGCCGGGTAGGTGACAAACCAGGTACCCCCGTTGATTACGGTGGTCATGATCGTCGCGGGTGGCAGGTACGGATGTGTGCGGTCGGGGCGGGCTTGCCACTCGGCGTCGAGCTCGCGGACCGCGTCCATCAAGATCGAGGCCTTGTCGATGGCGTTGACCGCACCGCCCTCACGCCAGTGCGGGTGCTCGATCTCGGCGTGGCCCGCCCGGCCGGCGACCGTCACCGTGAGCGACATCGATCCCCGGCACGCCACCCAGATCTCGCCCGGTGTCGGCTCGGTGCAGATACCGGCGTCGGCCCGCAGGCCGTGTTGCACGCCGGCGATCGAGCCTGATCCGGACGACTCCTCGTCCGTGTTGGTGTGGACGATCAGGTCGCCCTGAAGCCGCACACCCAGGCGCGCGAGTATCTCGGCGGCGTACGCCATGCAGGCGACGCCGCTTTTCATGTCGCTCGCGCCGACGCCATAGAGGTTTCCGTCGCGCTCCTCGGCATTCCAGGGATCGCTGGTCCAGGCGTCGATCGGATCGGGAGTGACCGCGTCGATGTGGCCATTCAGGAGCAGCGACCGGCCGCCGCCCGCCCCGCCGAAGGTCGCCGCGAGCTGCGGACGGCCCGCGAACGCGAGACCATTCGGCACCTGGCGCGGCGATCCGAGGGAGCCCGTAGCCGGCTCCCAGAGGTCAATCGAGGCGCCGGCCGCGGCAAGCCGATCGGCGAGGTATTGCTGCAGCTCGACCTCCTGCCGCGGCGGATCGGCCGGCTCGCGAGCGGTGGTGTCGAAGGCGACCAGGTCAGCCACCAGGCCCACCAGCTCGTCCCGGCCGGCGGCGATGGCGTCGGTGACGGAGTGCTCGAGATCGTTCATCCGGCGACGCTCTCGTACGCGGCTCCCACCGTGAACAGCAGGGCATCGGCGCCGGGCCTGCCCATCAGCTGGACGCCGATCGGGAGATGGGACTCGCGGCCGGGGCTCGCCGGAAGTGAGATCGCGGGCTGACCGCTGAGGTTCGCCGGCGAGGTGAAGGTCTCCCAGTAGGAGTACTCGGCCCACATCTGGTCGTACTCGTCGGTCGCAGGAAACTGGTCGAGCCTCGGCGGGACGGTGGGGACAGTCGGCGTCAGGAGCAGATCGTAGTCCTCCCAGAACTCGAGCGCGCGTGAGGCCGCGGCGTGGGCGGCGAGCGTGGCGTTGTAGTAGTCGGCGCCGCCGATCGCCCAACCCCGCTTCATGAGCGCGAGACACTTCTGGCCTATCAGCGCGAGGCGCTCGTCGGGCATCGAGCTACCCATGCCGGCAAAAGCGACTCCGGCGAGGATCGTGAACGGCGCTGCGAAGTCGGTGAAGTCGGGGGCGGCCGGCGTCATCTCGCAGCCGAGCGACGCAAACTTCCCCACCGCCTCGGCGAAGCTGGCCGCGACCTCAGCGTCCACGGCGGCGCCGGGGACAGCGTCGGAGTAGGCGATGCGAAGCGTCGGGAGTTCGGCAGCGCAGGCTGCCTCGTGAGTCGTGCTCCAGGCAGCGGTCGGCTCGCCGGTGGGGCGGCAAGGCGTGGCCATCACATCGAGGGCGGCGGCCGTGTCGCGCACGCTGCGCGCGAGCGGGCCGTTGTGGAGCAGGCCGCCCCACGCGCCGTGGCCAAGCGGATCCATGGTGACGAGGCCGCGTGTGGGTTTGATGCCCACCACGCCGCAGCACGAAGCGGGGATGCGGATCGAGCCGCCGGCGTCGGTGCCCTGGGCAAGCGGGAAGAGCCCGGCGGCGAGGCCCGCCCCCGCGCCGCCGCTCGAGCCCCCGGGGGTGTGCTCCAGGTTCGCGGGGTTATGGGTGTCACCGTGGAGCTCGCTGCGGGTGGCAGGCTCGCAGGCCAGCTCGGGCGTGTTCGTCTTGCAGAGGATGACGGCACCGGCGGCGCGGAGAAGACCGACGATGGCGGCGTCATAGCCAGGCCGGTGTCCGGCGTAGGCGCGCGAGCCGTAGGTGGTCGGCATGTCGGAGGTCTCGGTGACGTCCTTGATCGCGACCGGGATGCCATGCAGCGGGCCGCGTTGTCCAGCGGGGAGACGATCGAGCGCCTGCGCCTGGGCGGCCACGATCCCGCGGTCGAGGTGTACGACGGCGTTCAAGTCGGGATCGACCGCGTCGATGCGGTCACAGCACTCGGCTGCGAGGGCCGCGGCGGTCAGATCACCGGTGGACAGGCGGCTCTGCAGGTCGCGGATGGAGGCGTCGACGGGCATGATAAGTTTGCCAGACTACACGGGAACGATATCCACTATGCGGGAAATCGGACCCGGCTGATCGAGCCGAAGGGTGGCGACATGGGGACTAACGGAGCATCTAGCGGCCACGATGAGACCTGCCGCGTGGCTGTGGTACAGGCATCGCCGGTCTTTCTCGACCGCGCGGCGACCATCGACAAGGGGATCGCGCTGATCAACGAAGCGGCCGATGCCGGCGCCCGCGTGATCGCGTTTCCGGAGGTGTGGGTGCCCGGGTATCCGCTGTGGATCTACGGCGCCGCCGGGTGGGGCGACGAGGCCGCGAAGCGCGGCTTCGCAAAGCTGCACGAGCAGTCGCTCGCACTGACGAGCGCCGACGCCGATCGGCTGTCAAAGGCCGCGGTAGCGCGGGGCGTTGACGTTGTGATGGGCATCAACGAGGTCGAGGGCGGGACGCTCTACAACTCGCTGCTCTACGTGATGGCCGACGGTCGGATGGCGTCGCACCGAAAGCTCGTGCCGACCCACGCCGAGCGCATGATCTGGGCGGCCAGTGAGGACGGAAGCGGCCTCCTGGTGCTGGACACTCCGAACGGTGGCCTGGGCGGCCTGGTGTGCTGGGAGCACTGGATGCCGCTGACGCGGTTTGCGATGCATGCGCAGAACGAGCTGATCCACGTGGCGGTATGGCCATGGGGGTATGAGCTCGCACACCTCGGGAGCCGCCACTACGCCTTCGAGGGGCGATGCTTCGTGCTGGTCGCGGGCACCTACATGCCTTCGAGCGCGGTCCCTGACGACTTCGAGCTGAAGGAAGCCATGTACGCCGGCTCCGACCCCGGCGGGGGACGCGACGTCATGCTGACCGGCGGAAGCGGCGTGATCGGCCCGGACGCAAACTGGCTCGTCGGCCCCGTGCACAACGAGGAGGTCATCCTCTACGCCGACCTCGACCTGGCCCACGCGTCACGCGAGCGGTACGCCATGGACACCGTCGGCCACTACAACCGCCCGGACATATTCGACGTCACGGTGGATCGGCGAAAGCGATCGCAGATCTCGTGGCTTGCCGACCCGAGTCATTCGCAGGCCCACGAGGAGGCCATCGAGGTCGGTGAATGAGTCGTGCCCGATCTGCGGACGGCTGCAGGTCGATCCGAATTGAGGCGTCACAGATCGCCGCTTCTTTGGTGATGCACAGGTGTCGCGGTGCCGATGCACAGCTTCGAGTGGTCGACTTCGAGGATGGCCACCTCATACCGCATCGAAGGAGCAAATCGTGTCCATCCTGATCGCCTCACTCACCGCCCCCCTTGCCGCCGCTCTCCTCGCGGCATTGTTCGTCGCCGCGATGTCGCATGGGCCCCGCGTTCGCACTACCGAGGGTCGGGATTGACCGCTACCGGGGGTGCGCCGCCGACAAGCTTGACTGCCGCAACACCGGCAGCCAGCAGTAACACGAAGTCTGACTCGAGCGCCATCGTCACCCCACCGATCTGCTGATCGGCAAGGGCGCTGATGTCGCCCAGCTTGGGAGTGTGCTCGTAGAAGCTGTAGAGGGGGTGGTTGGCGAACCAGATCACCGTGTCGAGCGGCGCGATGGCGATGAACGCGACGACCAGATACCACAGTTTATGGTCGGCGGAGAGTTCTCCTGGGACGATCTCGGGCCACCAGAAAGCCAGTCCGGCGAAGATCAGCGCGAGGTGCTCGACTCCCAAAGCGCCGCGGTTGGTGAGCGCGAAGTCGTACACCGCCGGAATGTGGATCACATACCAAACGGCCAGCCACAGGCCCAGCGCCGCCTTCGGGCGGGTAAACGTACCCAACCATTTGACATTCGCGAGCGAGCTGACCATCCAGGGAGTCAGGCCGAGCAACAATAGCGGCGGGGCCCAATCCCCGATGATCACGTTCTGCAGCAGGTGAAACGTAAGCATCGACGTCAGCGCCAGGTGCTCGATCGGCGACAGAAGACCAATCGCAATCAGCGCGAGCCCTACTGAAAAGGCGGCGCGTCGCCAAACTGGCACCTCCCGGCCGGTACGCCCGGCGACCCAGGTCACAACACCGTAATCGATCCCAACGATCACGATTGCGGTGGCCCATTCCGGCTCGAATGCGAACTGCCACGGGTGGAGCACGCCGTCCTCCTGGAGTAACCGGCCGACCCGTTGGGCGGCTCGTCCCTATACTACTCGAATAGGCCGCCACGGCAGACCCGCCGCGCGCGGATTACCCTGGTTTTTGAAGGGGTTCTGGAAATGGCATTTTGGGCCTCACGGCGATGGGATTTAGGATTCCGGACAGTCGCGGTGGGAGTGATCGTCGCGGTACTCGTTGTGATAGCTGCCATCGTGGTCGTTACACGTCGTACGGCCTCCGCGACGACGGCACCGGTGGATGCGTTTCACGTGGATCGCGCGGTTCCAAACCTCCGGTTGCTCGACGAACAGGGGCACACCGTTTCGTTAGATCAGTTCCGGGGAAAGTACGTCGTACTGACCCCGTTTCTCACGCTGTGTCATGAGGTCTGCCCGCTCACCACCGGCGCGTATCTCCAGATGGAGCGCGCCGTACGCGATGCGGGCCTGGGCAGCCGTGTTGTGCTGATCGAGGCGAGCGTCGACCCGTGGCGCGATTCGCCGCTTCGGCTACGTCGCTTCTCCCGGCTTACGCACCTCACATTTCCCCTGCTTACGGGCACCCCCGAGCAGATCGCGGCACTCTGGAAGTTCTTTCAAGTCGCCTACCGGCGAGTGCCCGAAGCCGGGACTCCGGACGTCGATTGGATGACCAAAAAGCCGCTCACGTTCGATGTCCAACACACCGATGGCCTGTTCTTCATCGATCCCACGGGCCACGAGCGGCTGATAATGCTCGGGATGCCCGGACTGACTGGACTCTCGCCGGAGCTTAAAGCACTTCTGAGCGACACGGGGCGGGTGTATTTGAGGAATCGCAATCTTGAGGGCTGGACCGTCCCGCAGGCGCTGCACAATCTTAGCTACCTCGTGCAAAAACCACTACATGCACCCCCGGGATAACCCCCGGGAATGTATGCTTCGGTTTGGCCTAATGCGACGGTCGAAGGGATGGCGCACGTGAGTTCATCTGAGTCAGATCAGCCCGAGGAAGTTATCGTCAGCGACACGCCCGGGATGGAGGTTCCGCCCACCGACGTTCCGCTACATCCAGGCCGTCTTGATGTGAGCGCGATTTACATGCTCGAGGCGTTCGTGGGTGTTTGGCTGTTCCTGTCACCGTGGATTCTCGGCGACTACCGCCACCTCGGAGCGTTGATCAATGGGATGCTGCTGGGCGGTCTCGTGATTGCGGGCAGCATCGCCAGTGCTGCAGCCGTCAGCGCCACGACCGAGGTGGTCGTGGATACCCACCATTGGTGGGGTCGCGTAACGATGGTGATCGGCGCTTGGCTCGTCGTATGCTCGCCGCTGCTCGATCTCGACTCGCTGGGCTCGACGGTGCTCAACAACGTGCTGGTTGGCATCACCCTGATAGTTTTAGGCGGGTTGGCATCGCGGGCGGCCACTACCCAGATCGAGGAGAGCGCAGGCACTCCGGCGTCGGTCTGAGATCTTTGGTCAGCGGCTGCGAGTGCGAGTTCGCAGCCACCCCCACGTCAGCACAATCACAAGCAGTCCGAGCGGGAGGATCAGGGTCAACGGTCCCGCGTCCGCGATCGCCCCGACGTCGTGCGCCGCAGATGTGGCCAGAGCGATCACAGTAGGTAAAACATGATGTAGGCGATGAGGTAGAACAGCCCGGTGGCATACCAAACCACAGCAAACGACGCCTGCCGTTCATCGACGGAAGCGAGCATCTGTTCGGCGGCGACCACCGGATCCAGCGGTACCCGGCGGGCACGCGCGATCACCGTTTCGAGCCAGAATGACGCCCCGGTCAGGTGAATCACATACATCGCTGTGAACCCGACGAACACGCTCCCATAGCCTCCGGCGTGTGACGGCGAGAACCCGGGATTGACCAGCTGGACGATCTGGATCACGAGCGCTACCAAGCCCGCCGCCAGGGCGACCATCATCGGCACTCCGGCGGTCGATCGAGCGCGGCGCCCCGCCGCATACCCAGCGCAGCTGACAACCAGGCAGACGAGCGTCGCGGTGCCAAGTCCGGTGGATGGATTCTGGCCGTGCGGGTGCCACTGACCGTTCGAGTTGATCGTTCGCAGATAGAAGTAGGCGAACAGGAACGCCAGGAACATGAACGCCTCGGCCGCGACCCACAAGCGCGTGCCCATCGCAAGATTTCGATCGCCCACCGAGTCTGGAACCGTCGTCATCGGATGGATCCCGGATCCGCGCCGTTCCCAAGCGCCGGTATCGCATCAGGAAAGCCGTAGTCATACGGACCAGCCTGAATGGTGGGGATTTGCTCGAAATCGTATTCGGGGATGGGGACAGGCAGCTGGAACTCGAGGCCCCGCGACCTCCACGGATTCTGCGGGGACGGGATTCGCGCAATTGCGAGGGAGTAGACGAGATTCACGAGGAATACCAGCATTGAGGCGCCGAGGAGAAACGCCGACACACTGACCCAATCGTTGAGCGGTTGCAGGTGTGGAGCGTACGATGAGACCCGCCGAGGCATATCGAGCGCGCCGACGGCAAACAGCGGCAAGAACGTCGAGTTGAAGAAGATGAAGCTGCCCCAGAAGTGGATCTTTGCGAGCGTGTCGTTCAGTTGGATTCCGGTCATCGTCGGCAGCCAGTAGTAGAGGCCGCCGAAGAACGCAAACACGAGGCCACCCATGATGGTGTAGTGGAAATGCGCCATTACGAAGTAGCTGCCGTGGAGCGTCACATCGCTCGGTACGTCCGACAGATAGACGCCCGACAGCCCGCCGACCAGGAAGTTGAAAAGGAACGCGAGCGCCCACAGCATCGGTACCGAGTAGGTGATCTTTGCGCGCCAGACCGTGCCCATCGCGACCAGGAATATCAGTCCGGTCGGCACCGAGATCAGCTCGGTGGTGAGCATGTAGAAGGGGCGCAAGCTCGAGTTAATCCCACTCACGAACAGATGGTGCTGCCACACGGTGAAGCTCAGCAGCGTGACTCCGAGCAGGCCGGCAACCGCGACCCGATAGCCCCACAGCGGCTTTCGGCTAAACACGGGCAGGATCTCGAGCACGATGCCGAAGCCGGGCAGCGCCAGGATGTACACCTCCGGATGCCCGAAGAACCAAAACAGGTTTTCGAACAGGAACGGGCTACCCCCGGTCGCGGCGGTATAGAACGACGTACTCGCAGTGCGGTCGAGCGCTTCCATCAGCAGCGCGGATACCAGCACGAGCGGAGCGAGCACCATCAGCGCCGCGGTCGACAGCATGCTCCACACAAAGATTGGCAGCCGCCGCCAGTTCAGCCCCGGCGCGCGCATGTTCATGATCGTAACGATCAGGTTGAGGCCATTCAGCACCATGGCAACCGCGATCAGGCCGAACGAGAAGATGTAGGAGTCCATGCCGGCATTGGCGACGGTGGCCAGCGACGGATACCCCGTCCAGCCCGTTGGGATGCCGCCGAAGTCGATTGCCGACATCAGGATCACACCCGCCAACGGCAGCAGCCAGAACGAGAGCGATTCGAGCCGCGGGAATGCCATCCGCCGCGATCCGATCATCAACGGCACGAGGAAGTGTCCGAGCGGCCCGACGATGATCGACGACGTCATCATGATCATCATCGTGCCGTGAAGCGTCACCACCGTCAGGTATTGACCGGGTGAGAACACCGGCGCGGACGGTGACAGAAGCTCCGTGCGGATCAGCATTGCGTTGAGACCGCCGATGAAGAAGAACACGCCGATGCCGGCGAGGTACTGGAGTCCAATGACCTTGTGGTCGGTCGAGAGGCACAGGTACCGCAGCGGCCCGCCGGCGTGACGGTCATGACCGTCGGTTGGCGGCCGTCCGAGCGCGGCGGACGCCGGGTATGCCAGGAAGCCAAGCCCACCGAGCCAACCAACGGTCGCACCGGCGAATCCGAGGAGGATGGCGACGTCGTTCTGACCCATATCCCCGATGTAGGAGAGGTGCTCCCCGATCCGATCGCCGATCCACCAGCCGATCACGAACCCGATCACCGCAAGCACAAACGCGGTCACGATGTTCCCGCGCCTCCAAAACGAGGCGCCGGGCGGAGCCGTTGGCGGCGGCGGAGCGGGAACGCTTTCGCCCGGTGTCACCTGGAGATCCGTCATCCCGCTCTCCCGGTGGGATCGGGGAAGTAACTGTGGGCAAACGGCGGCAAGAAGTGCGTCGCCGGGGCGTTGTGCAGTCGCTGAGCACGGATCCATCGCGCGAATCCGGCGTGGCTCAGCACGCTGCCGGTGGCAGCCATGGCGCCGTGCCACACCCCGCAGAGCTCCGCGCACCGGACGTTGAAGGTCGTCGGGCCGTGAGTTGTGACGTATGCAATGTTGTTCGCCCCCGGAACAGCGTCGGCCTTGACGCCAAGCTGATATGCCCAAAATGAATGAACCACGTCCAGTGACGTGACCATGAACTCGATGTTTCGGTGGGCGGGGAGCGCGAGCGCGAACGTTTCGACGTCGCCGTACTGCGGGAAGCGATAGGTGAACTGCCACTGTTGGGCGATCACCTGAACCTGAAGAGTATTCGGGCCAGGGGTACCGCTTGGGTGCGGTCCCTGGCCGCCACCGGCGCCCGCCACGCTGGCCTGAGGGTTATAGAGAGCGTACGTGCCGTATCCCGCCAGGCAGAGGACGATCGCCACCGTGATGATGAGCCAGGAGAGCTCGACACGTCCGTTGCCGATCATCGGGGGCCCGTCGTCCTCGCTCTCGCCCCGATCTCGAAACGTCGCGAGCGCGTATCCGAAGAAGACCCAGACTCCGGCAAGAATCGGAATCATCACCGCCGCCAACACGATGTTGGTCGTTGTCTGATCTGAGGCTTCGACGCTGGCGCGGCCGGGCGGCATGTGCGGCCCGAGCAGGAAGAACAACGCTAACTCAGCGACCACGGCGAGGATCAACCAGACGACGACAACGGTGGTGATCGAGCCGTCGCTGGCGGCGTGCGGCTCAGACGACATGCAGGAACCCATCCATGTAGCCAACGGTCTGCATCGGGCCGCCGTTCCCCATCAACCAACCGGCCGCGCACGGGACGAAGCACTGCCACCGATACCACCCCGCCTTGCCGGTGTGGAAGGTGAACGTCGTCACGGTGTGAGCTGCAGATAGCGGGCAAGGCGCCGCCACGGCGCACTGCTTCGGAGCATTGTCGGCCACGCCCTTGATCGGCACGCTGAGGCCGAGATCGGGGACGGAAAATGTGTGGGATACGAGGTCGGGGTTGAGCGCTGGCACACGCTGACCATTCACTCGGATCCCTCCCACCAGTCCGCGCGGTTGTGACAGGAACGGATTACGCAATCCACTGTCACCGTCGAAGTTGATGATCACGACGTGCACGGTGGAATTCGCTGGCAACTGAAAGATCGTCGAATGCACCCACGCACCAGACTGGTTCTTCACCAGGTACGACACCCAGCTGGGATGGGGCGACTGACCGAACGCCGCCACGGTCTGCAAAGTTAGCTGAGTGGTCGCACCGTTCGTGCTGGCGACAACTGTCTGTGGCAGCCCGAGGACGTAGCCAAAGAGGTACACGCCGATCAGCAGCACCGCGAGCGCTGTGCCAATCAGAACTCCGACCAACCGTCGCCCTCTGCTCAGAATGTTCTCACCTCAGCTGCGGACTATCCACCGCGGCACCGGTCAGGGCAAGCGCCGAACTGCAACTGTCATCGAGAATTCATGTGGCCCGGCGCCGCCGCCTTGGCACGGCTGTCCGAGTTTGCAATACTCGGGCGAGGAGGGATCCGCGATGCGAATACTTATCGTCGAAGACGAGCACCTGATCGCACGCTTCCTCGAGCGGGGGCTGCGGTCGGAGGGTTACACCGTTGCACTTGCTGAGGATGGTGTCGCGGCCATACACCAACTGACAGACGGGGAGTGGGATCTGCTCATCCTCGATCTCATGTTGCCCAACCGCGACGGGTTCGAGGTGCTTCGCGAGATCTCCGACCGCAAGCTGAGCATTCCGGTGATGGTGCTGTCAGCCCGCCGTGCCGTCGAGACCAAGATCGCCGCGCTCGACGCAGGCGCAAGCGACTACCTCGACAAGCCATTCGTGTTGGATGAGCTGCTGGCGAGGGTGCGGGCCCAGCTTCGCCGCGAGCCGGCAGCTGCGGGAGAGGCCGGGCCGGACACCACCCAGCGAGGATTTACCCTCGACGACCGCCGGCACGAACTCGAGCTGCTCGACGGACGCAGGGTGGCGTTGTCCGAGCGTGAGTTCGCGCTCCTGGAGTACCTCGGACGATCACCGAACCAGATCGTGTCGCGTGAGCGGATCCTCAACGCTGTCTGGCAGTACCAGTTCGATCCTCGCTCCAACGTCGTCGACGTGTACGTCGGGCGCCTACGGCGCAAGCTCGAGCCCGGCGTTCGCATCGAGACGGTGCGCGGTGGCGGGTACCGGCTGCTCGCTGGTTGACCGAAATCCGGGGAGCACCACGATCACTCGAGTTCCTTGACCCGGGCTCCCCGAGAGCGACACCGTACCGCCATGGGCAGTCACGACCGCACGCACGATCGAAAGCCCGAGGCCCGCTCCACCGAGCTGTCGATTGCGACCTCGATCGACCCGGTAGAAGCGATCGAAAACTCGGGAGTGAGCCTCCGGGGGCACCCCGTCCCCATCATCGGTCACGCTCAACTCGAGCCGGTCTCCCACAGCGTCGGCGCCGATTGCAATCGTCCCGCCTGGCTGCGTGTGGCGAACCGCGTTCTCGAGCATCGCGTCCATCGCCAGCATCATGCGATCGCGATCGAGCGGGATGGTGCCCGGGGTGATTGCACTCAGTCGCCAGTTACGCCCACCGGTGGCGTCCCAGCGGTGAAACAGCTCCTGGAGGAATCCCGTTATCGGCTCTGGAACCGGGATCACGAACCCGGGAGTGGACGCGCTCTCGAGCAGGAGCAGTCGGCCGATAACCCTATCCATCCGGTCGAGCTCGCCGATTGTCACCGTGACGGCGTCGTCGATGTCGGCCTGTGAAGGTTGCGGTAGCCGCTGTAGCACCTCGAGGTGGCCCCGGCCGATGGTGATGGGCGTAAGCAGCTCGTGTGAGGCATCGGAGACGAAGCCACGTTGACGGTCAAGATTGTCGCGCAGGTCGACTGCCAGACGCTCCGCGGTCGAGGTGGCCTGCTGACGACGACGGACGTGAAACACCATCGCCAGAAACATGAGCGTCATCAGTGGCACCTCGGTGAGCTCCGCCCAGTCCTCGCGGCCCGCGTGGATCGCCAACAACGTCATCAGAGCCGTGGAGATCGCCACAAAGGTGATGCCCGCCACGACCCGCCCGGCCCGCCAAGCACGGAATCCATAGAGAATTGTGAAACTGACGTAGACGAAGTGAAACGGCACCGTCTCGAGCCCGTGTGGCCCGTCGAGTTCAACCAGCGCCGCCATCGCGGCCAGGTTGGCGATTGCGAACACCAACCACGCGTAGTCGATCCGATCGCCGACGAACAGCCACGGCGGGAAAATCCGCTGCATGCCGCCAAGGCTACCGCCGATGCGGCGACACTGTAAAGGGCGCACAGGCCGGATCTCGAACTTCGTTCGGGTCATGGCGGCAAGGCCACCGCCCCGCTCACGGCGTGCGCATGTTGAGCTCGTTACCCCAGTGGCTCTCGAGCGTGAGCGGGTACCGGTCGGCGCGGATCAGTCCGCGGGAGTACTCGACCACCTCACCGGAGACGTCGGAGGTCTTGGTGGCGATCTCGACCACGGGCGCGCCTGGCTCAAGCTCGAGCAACTTCGCGTCACGCACGGTCGGCTTCACGGCGTTGACCTCGCCGACCGCGCGAACGTAGACGATCCCGTGGGCCTTGACGAAGTCGCGGAGGGATCCCGTCGGATTCCTGACCTCCGCCTCGTTTTCGAGCAAGAAGGCGAACTTTGGAAGCGGGAAGTAGTTGTTGAAGACGACCATGGGGAGTGCGTTGCCCGAGCGCACCTCGAAGACGCGCACCACGTCGACCCCAGCCAGCTCGGGAACGAACACACGGCTCGCGATGGGCACGGTGGTGCGCTCGAGCGCGATCACACGGCGTGAGTGCTCGATTCCCCGAGCGGCCAGGTCGGCACTGAAGCTCAAGAACCCGTGCATGCCGAGCACCATGTTGGGGCGGCGCGCGAATGTCCCGCGTCCCGGGTATCGCACCAGGAGCCCGTCGCGCACCAGGTCGGCGAGAGCCTGGCGCACCGTCGAGCGGCTCAGGTGGTATTGCTCCTGCAGCTCGGCCTCGGTTGGAAGCGGCTCGTCCGCTCCCCACCGGCCGTCGTCAATGGCATCCCGCAACACCTCGCGAAGCTGGACGTACAACGGAACCCCGCGAATGTTCTCGAGTTGCATTCAGTCTCCGACGTCGATGGGCGTTACACCCAACCCAGCGGGGGCTGGACCGACACTAGGATAGTTGAACCCTCACGCGACCCCCGATGGATCGGACAGATCGGCGAGCCGGTGGGAAACGGGGGCCAGCACATCCACCAGGTGTGTGTACACCTGGTAAAGCTCGTCGTAGGTGGACACGGCCGCCGGATCTGGCGTCACCACTGACGTGGGAGCCGCCATATCGCGTGCTGCGGCGTGGAAATCGGCGAATACCCCAGCTCCGACTCCGGCGATCATGGCCGCTCCTCGCGCCGTCGTGTCGGGATCGTCGACGACCTCCACCGGCCGGCCGATCACGTCGGCCCGGATCCGCGTCCACACCGCGTTCCTGGTGCCCCCACCGGTCATCACGACGCGCTCGGTCGTCTGTCCCATCCCAACGGCCAGCGTCTCGAGCGACGCCCTGCTCTGGTAACACAGCCCCTCGTAGACGGCGCGTGTGAGCCGCCGCCGGTCGGTGGTGTTGGTGAGCCCGACAAATGCACCCCGCGCCCGCTCGTCCAGGATCGGCCCGAAGCTCCCGAACACATGCGGCACGAACATCACGCCGCCGGCCCCCGCGCTCACCGCAGCCGCATCGGCCACGATTTGCTCCCACGATCCAGCATCGCTCGCGGATGACACCGCCGGGTACATCTGCGCGCGGTACCACTCGGTAACGTCGCCGGACAGATTCTCGACTCGAACATTCCAGCGGCCCGATGCCACGTGGGGGTCGCAGATCGCGGCGGTGCGCTCGAGTACCGGGCCGGTCTCGGGTGCCTCGCTGCACATCACCGTGCACTCCCACGTCCCGGTGATGATCGCCGCCGCGCCGGGGTCGAGGATCCCGGCGCCGTACGCGCCTGACACGAAGTCGGCGCCGCCGACGATCACGGGTGTCCCCCTGGCCAGACCCGTCGCCTCCGCCGCCGCGTGAGTGACCGTGCCGAGAACCTCGCCTGCTGGCCGGGGCCGTGCCAGGATCTCGGGACGCAGCCCGTAGGCATCCAGGAAGTCACCGCGATACTCGAGCGTGTGCTGGTCAAACACCGTGCTTTGGGAAGCCATCGACGTCCCCACAGCCATCTCACCTGTCAACCGGAACGCGGCGTAGTCACCGGAATAGAGCCAGTGCGCGAACGATGTCGGGTAGCCCGGAGCATTGCGCCTCAACCAGCTGATCCAGGCCGGTGGATAGATCGGGTTCACCCGGTTCCCGGTCGCCCGAAAGACGGCCGAATCGTCGAGTTCGCGCACCATCCCCGACAGAGGATCGGGCGGATTGATCCAGGCGACGGCGGGATAGAGCGGCCGGCCGTCGGAGGCAAGCGGCACTCCGACGAGGCCGAGCTCGACGATTGCAAGAGCGTCGATGGCGACCGGGGCACGCCCGCAAACGTCTCGCAAGAGCTCACATGCTCGTGCCCACAGCGCATCGGCCGGCCAGATCTCGGCGGCACAGCCACCGATGGTCGCCTGCTCGAGAGGCGTCTCCACGGCTGCCGCCGCCAGCTTTGCACCCCGCTCGTCAAACAGCACAGCCTTCAGAGTGGTCGTACCGAAGTCGATTCCCAGGAGTGCCGGCACCGCGCCACACTAGCAATGTCCGAACAATCGGTCAAGGTGATAGTCTGTGCCGGAAATGCGGCGATTTGAGGGACATGTAGTTGTTGTTACGGGCGCCGGCGGGGGGATCGGAGCCGCCTCGGCACAACGCTTTGCTGGCGAAGGCGCCACGGTCTACGTGACCGACGTCGACGGCGCTAAGGCCGAATCAGTCGCGGCAGCGCTCATCGCCCAGGGCCAGAGCGCACAGTCGATGGTGGTCGACGTCACCGACGCCGACGGCACCCGCAACGCGTTCACAGAGATCGCCGAGGCGAACGACGGCATCGACGTCGTCCACGCGCACGCGGGCATCCTGCTGCCCGCCCCGGTCGGTGAGGAGACGGTCGAACGCTTCGAGCGCACGATGGCCGTCAACGTCACCGGGATGTTTGTGACCGTGCAGGCTGCCCTGCCCGGCCTCAAGCGCAAGGACACCGCCGCGGTGGTGCTCACCGGCTCGACTGCGGGCATGGTCGCCGAGCCGGACTTCCTGGGCTACTGCACGTCCAAGGCAGCGGTCAACCACATGACCCGCCAGCTCGCCCTCGACCTGGTCAACTCGCGGATACGCGTGAACGCTGTCTGCCCTGGATGGATCGACACCGAGTTCAACAGCGACCTCATCGCAGGCTGGTCGGAGCAGGAGCTGGCCGCCGAGGTCAGCGGCGCCGTCCCGATGGGGCGTCAGGGCACCGCCGCCGAAGTGGCCGCCGCCGTCGCCTTTCTCGCCTCCGCAGATGCCTCGTACATCACCGGAGCCACGTTGGTGGTCGACGGCGGCATCACCATCCGCTAAACCGAGTTGACGAGCGGCTGGATCGCGACCTCGGCGGGCATGTTCTCGTGCACCATCGCGAGGATCGCCCGTTGCGTCGCAAGAGGATCAGCGCTGCTGGTCACATTCCGGCCAATCGCCGTACCCGCCGCTCCGCCTTGAAGCGCCGCTTCGATGCTGCGAAACACGTCGAGCAGAGGCATACGCGAGCCGCCCGCCACCACCACCGGTACCTGACACTGCTCGATGACGTCGGCCATCGCTTCTGCGCTGCCGGGGTTCGGCACCTTCACGAGGTCGGCACCGAGTTCCTGGGCTACCCGCGCGGCCCACGGGATTCGTTGCCGCTCCGTGAGCTCGGCAGCGGTTGCTCCGAGCGGCCACGCTTCAACAAGGCAGACCATGCCCATGCGCTCGCAGGCCTCGCAAACGCGCGAGACGTTCGTCATCATCTCGAGCTCACGCTCGCCGCCCAGCTTGAGATCGACACAGACCGCGTCGGCGCCGATGGCAGCGCTTGCCTCGACGCTGTGCAAGAGCGCGTCGTACTCGCCCCTGTGGTCGGTGAACGTGGCTCCCGTCAGCCGGACGATCAGGCCGATTTCGGGCTGGAGCTCGGGAGCCAGACGACGCGCCTCGCCCCATCGCAGCAGCACTGCGTCGACGCCTGACGCGCCGGCCATCTGAACCATCGCGAACTGATCCTCAGCGCCGGGGACGGGTCCCAGCGGCATCACCAGATCGAGCGGAAGAATCGACAGCCTGCCGGTCGACGATCGCCGTATCCGTCGCATCCGGCGAGCTGTTCCAGAGCCTGCCACCCAGACTTTATACCAACATTCGTACAGTCGATCAAGCGGGCTTGCGCGTCAGGTCGCCGTCAGGTGCAGTTCGGATCCACTCCGGATTTGCTGTGTGCATGCCGCATTGAGTGGCTCCCACCGCGGGTAGCTCCCACCGGCGACCAGCAGAACGAGTTCCTGGTCGGGTGCAAGCTCGACGCAGATATCCCCGAGCTCGACCGACACGCGATCCTCTCCGGCCGATCGTGCGATCCCCTCGCACAGGTTCAAAAGCGCACCGCCGCACTCGCGCATGCACAGCGTGCAGACCCAGTCCGCGGAGCCCCCACCCTCCGTGCTGACGTCGAGCACCGCCCTCACCGGGCCGGTCAACCGACGGCTGGAAGGCACCCCCAGCTCGATCTGCCGCACCCCCGGGTGGTGCGCGATCTCCCGCTGGTCGAACTGTCCCCACCCCGGACCGCCGGAGGTGTTGCAGTAGAGGCACCGCCCGCCGATGCTCCGAGGGACGTTCTGAGGATCGTGACCGAAGGTGACGCCGGCCACCGGGACCGCGATAGTCGTCGCCTCAGGCGGAGGCCAAGACTCCAGCTCGAGCCAGCGGCGCGCGCCCAGCATGTATGCCGAGACTCGGGGCAAGGACGGCTCTCGTGACTCGATCGCGGCCTGATAGAAGTCGAGCGCTTTGCCAAAGAGGCCGTACGCGCCACCTGACCCGGCGAACCCGAGGTTGCGGGCACCGACAAGGTGAGGTGGAAAGTCGTCGTGACCCCACGGGCCAATGATCAGGCGCGAACGGGGATGTGAGTCCGCCTGGAAGTTGCGGATTGTGCCATCGAGGAAGATGTCGTACCAGCCACCGATGTTGAGCGCCGGTACGGTCACCCGCTCACGGCGGGCAGCGATCGAGATCGTCTCCCAGTACGCCGACCCTGGCGGCTGGTCAAACCACGGCCGGCACCACGGTGCCATCTCGATCAACTCGTCCCGTGCGGTATAGAAATGCTCCACGTCGTCGAGCCATTGGCTGTCCTGGGGGCCGAGCACGCCGGCAATCCAGGAGTGCATGAATCCCAGCTCGATCACCCCTCCACGGTAGGTCCATCCCTCGTCGTACCGATCGGCGGTGAGCCCCGGTGCGATCGCCCGCAGGTGAGGCGGCGCCTCCACCGCCGCGAGCCACTGGGCGGCCCCAACGTACGAGTTGCCCGCCATGAAGACGTCTCCCGAGCACCACTCCATCGCCGCCACGTACTCGATGGTGTCGTACCCGTCAGGGCCCTCCTGCACGAACGGGTCGAAGTCTCCACCTGAAGGGCCTCGGCCGCGCACATCCTGCGAGACAACGGCGAAACCCCGTGGGAGTGCGATCCGCGGGTCACAGAAGAGCGTGATCTCCTCCTGCTCGCGGGTGTAGGGGCTGCGAACGAGGATTGCCGGCACCCGCTCTCCCGACGCCGGTCGCCACACATTGGCCCGGGTAACCGTCCCGTCTCGCAGGGGAATCGGTACGTTGAGTTCGAGCAGACCCTCGATGACGTCAGTCATGCTCCGGGATCGGGAAACGCTGTCGGGTCGAGGAAGCGCCCCAGGACGTTCTCCATGATCCGCGAGATGGGGTTTTGATAGTCGTTGTGCGAGAGCGACCCGCACCACGAGATCGAGGAGCTCGAGAACACCGCGCCACCGTTTCGAGTCTCGAAGAACACCATGTCGCCTCGGACCAGCGGGGACATGGTGCCGCCCTGGCGGTCGTCGCTGGACTCGACCTCTTCGATGACGTGGTGATACTGGTCGGTGAAGCCTCGCGTGGTCGCGACGATCACGGTGTGCAATGGGCTCCCGAGGCGGTGGTCGAGCCTGTCAACCTCGCTTCCACCGGCGCCACCGAGCACCAACCCGAACCCGCCGAACTCGTCCTCGTCGACACCGTCGAGCACGAATGCCGCGCGGGGATTGGCGGCTCCTTCCATGCGGGTGTACGGCCGGGCGGGGCCAATCCCATCGGCGGCGAACCCCGTGCCGACCAGGGCCTGGGGCGCGCGGTTGCGGTCGCGCCAGATGCCGCCCTGCTCCCCGGTCGTCTGGTGGTAGTACTCGCCAGTTGCCGAACGCCACAGCCCGGTCCCGCGCTCACCTCGGCGCAGCTCGATGATCTCAGGGCGCTGCGGATCGACCGAGATCACCCAGTAGAAGCCATTGCCGCCCAGGTACATGAAGCGGCCGCCGCTGTCCACATAGTCGCGGATCGCATCGAGCATCTCGATGGTGTCGTACTCCGGATGGCTGCCAGTCATCACCACCTGGTAGGGCTTGAGCAAGTCGGCACCCTCGTTGTGGAGATCCTCATCCGTGACCACGTCGAACTCGTGGCCCTTCTCGGTCAGCCAGTCGATGAGATGAAGATCCGAGCTCAGCTGGTGTGGCGCGTCGATGATCGCAAGGCGGTAGCTGGGCCGCATGTTCACCATGGGGCGAAGCCGCGAGGCAAACGCGACCCCCGTGTCGTCGGCATGCCGGTCGTACAGGCTCATGAGCCGTTGCTCGACAGCAAAGTCGTCTTCGGGCTGGAGCCGGTCGAGGATCTCCTGCGACGTTGGGATCACCGGGTTCTTCCACGTCTGGTGATCGTTGGCGTAGGCCAGATAGCTATAGGTCGGTATCACCACACACGTGCGGGCCGTTGTCGTGCCGCGCTTCGGGCGAACGAAGAACGGGAGGTGATCGGTCGCGCCGTTGGCCGAACGCAGTCGTGCCGCGTACACACCACTTCGGAAGTCGGCGGGAATCGTGAAATCGAAGTCGACCTCCCAGCGCGCGTCGTCCAGATCGTCGTCGTGGAAGAACACCGCGCCGTACTCCTGCGGCGCCAACGTGAAGTTGGTGACGTCTCCGGAGAAGTTATGGCCGGTCACCGCGCGCATGGGCGTGTTTACGGTCGTGCCGTGCAGCCCGCCGCCCGACACGTCGGACACGACGCGCGACGAGATGTCCTTCGAGAAGTCCCACGCCGCCGCAACGCCCGACGAGGTGCGGTCAGCCACTCCGTTTGCGAGCACCTCCGCGAGGTCGGCTTTCGAGAGCCCGCCGGCGATCACGGTGGGAGCGTCAACCTTGCCGTTGTAGTGGCGGCTCGTGCTCCCTCCCTCGGCGTCCACGCACGTCGCACCGATCACCACCGGGCAGCTGCCGTCGCGAAGCGCCGACGGCGCTGACGTGTCTTCGACGAGCGTATCGAGCCCATGGCGCCAGGGCCCGAGGGCGTGCTGTCCCACGAGCATCTGGCCCGTGGCAGCGTCGTAGGACGCGGCCACCGAGTACCACACGAACTCGCGAAGCGGAACGTCCGAGCGCACCTCGCGCAGCCCGTCGGCCGTTGCGACACGCCACGCGAGCGAGCCTTCGGCGGTGAGAAACAGGCCGTAGCCCACCTCGCCGGCGTCCTGCCACCGAGTCACGAGCCCCTGCTCCCCGTGGGCGAGGGTCGTCGGCCAGATCCACGCGTGAACGCTTACTCCGTCGGCGCAGGCGAGCTGGTCCGAGGCCGGGATGACGACGCACGATCCCGGATCGAGCGACTGGTGCCGCCCCGGGTAGACGCCGGTCACCGAGGTCTCGACTTCGATTTCGCGCAGACCTGGCCCGGCCGGATCCGCATTTCCGTGGATCAGCCGGACGATGTCTGCGCTGTACTCATCCGACGCAGTCGAGACCATGAACCGGACGGTCTCGCCGGGAGCCGCCGTGAGTTGATCCGTGTACCCGACGATATCCATCGGCTACCGCACTCCCAACTCGCCACGGCGGCCGACTCTCGCCACGGCGACAACCGCCGCCCCGCTCAGGCCGACCACGAGCAATGCGGCGCCGGCCTCCGTGAACACCGTCGTGGATGACCGCGACTGTTGCGGGCTGCCATGAGCTCGAGGAGCCGTTGGGGCCCCCAGGTGACGACCCGCAGAGGAGTCGTGGAACGGCAACGCCGCGTTGCACGTACAGGCCTCGGCGACGCCGGGCAGAAGCCCGACGAAGCCGAAGCCTGCCAGTACAAGCGACAGGAACACGCGTCGAAAGCGCGGTGCGATCACGCCGTCCCCGACTCCGCCGCCTGCTGAGCGGCGTACTCCTCGATGCCGCCGGCTGCGATCTCCTCCGCCGTCTCGGTGGCTTTGAGCAGCCACTCCTCCGATCCACGGAGCTTGAGCACAACCAGGATCGCACACCCGATCAGCCCCCAGCCGAGCGCAATGTACGGGCCCCACTTGAGCGGCGAGGCCTGCGCCGGATAGAGCGTCTTGTACGTGACCCAGATAAAGGCCAGCGACACGATCACCGGGATGATGATGTGCAGGAACACATTGAACTGGTCGCGGTGCGTCGTGAGGTACATCCTCACCATGCCGATGTTTCCCATGATGTACACGAACGCGAGCAACGGGACGAAGATGTACCCCTCCTGGTACCAGATGTTGTCGGCACCGATCCAGATACTCACACCCAGCCCGTAGATCGCCGTGATCACCAGGAGTGCCGTGACACAGTGGATCGGCGTTTTGGTTCGCGGGTGGATGTAGGCGAACGTCTTGGGCAGCGATCCCGAGCGCGCCATGCCGAATAGCGCTCGGGTGGATGCGTTACCGCAGGCGATCGAAACCGCAACAGTCGAGTTGAGCAGTACCAGCAGGATGATGATCCAACCCGATCCCCAGAACTGGTGGCCCAGCACCAGCGCCGGAAGCGTGGACGAGGCGACGAGCGACGGAACGTGGTCGGTTCCCCATCCGATCATGAGGCCGTACGAGCAGACGCTGAAGAACAGCATCATGAAGACGACCGCGAGCACGAGGGCCTTCGGCACTGTCTTGCGCGGGTCGCGTGCCTCCTCGGCGAGCGGCGCGGCCGCTTCCCACCCGGAGATCCCGAAGATCGAGAACACCACGGCGAGATAGAACGCGTTCGCGCTGGGCGCATGGGTGATGTTGTAAGGCTGGAGGTTCAGACCACCCGGGCCGGGATCGAAGATGCCCCAGAGGCTCAGCAGGAGCACCGCGCCGATCTCGATCAGTCCCAGGACGAGGAGCACCTTGCCCGAGATACTGATGCCGAGATACATCACCGCTGCGAGGGCGGCGAGCACGATCAGGAAGAACCACCACCACTTGAACGTCACGCCGTACTCGACCTGCAGCTCGTTTTGCAACAATAGGCCGAAGAATGGGATGGTGCATGCAGGACAGATGAAGAACAGGAGATAGAGCCACGAAGTCACGAAACCAAGCCGTGATGACAGCGTGCGGCTGACGTACGTGTAGTACCCGCCGGCAGATGGCAAATACCGTGCCAACTGTGCAGTCGAGACGGACTGGCCGAGCGCGATCAATGCTCCGACGAAGAACGCGAGGGGGGCGGTGATTCCCGCGAGCGAAGCGACAAACTGCAGCGAAAAAAGCATTCCGATAGCCGGTGCCACGGATGTGATGGACTGCATCATCACCTCCGAGAGGCCGAGCGCAGTCCGGTCGAGACCGTCGCCGGGGGGCTCGGTACTTTCAAACGCTATCGCCATGTCATCTCCTTCCAGAGACGTTGCGTTGCATTCGCCGTAAGGACATACGGCTGTACGGACAGCGATGCTACCCTTGGCACAAATCGATGTCAAGCCATCGAAATTGGCAGACCGAGAGAGGGAATCCGCCACATGTCTTTCGCCGCCCACCCCACCGATCTGGAGCTTCTTCGCGGTGTCGATGCCGAGCCTGACTCCGGCACCCGGCTCCACGCCGGCCCGGTCGACGTCCTGCTTCTGGACGGCGATCTGCGCTACGTCCGGCGCGGGGACGTCGAGCTCGCGCGACGAATCCAGGTGGCGGTCAGAAGCGCTGACTGGGACACCGTGCCCGGCGAGCGCAGCGACGAGACGATCGAGCAGGGTGCCGACAGCTTCAGGGTGACGTTCGACTCGCACCACCGCCACGGCGAACTCGACTTCCGCTGGCGCTGCACGATCGATGGTGCGTCCGACGGCACGATCACCTACACCATGGACGGCGCCGCCGAGCGCGACTTCCCGTACCGGCGCATCAGCCTGTGCGTGCTGCATCCGACCGACGTGTTCTCCGGCAGCCCGTTCGAGGCAGGCGCGCCGAGCGGCCAGAGCTCCGGGACGTTGCCCGCATCGGTCGGCCCCCAGGCGTTTGACGGCGAGAACTTCCCACCACTGTTCCAGGCGTTCAATCGGCTCCGCCTGACAGGCCCCGACGGACTCGGCGTCACATTCGCGTTCGAGGGCGACGTGTTTGAGATGGAGGACCAGCGCAACTGGACGGACGCGTCGTTCAAGAGCTACGGCCAGAACCCGCTCGCCCGGCCCGAGCCCTGGGAGGTGCGCGCGGGGACGGTGTTCCGCCAGCAGGTGACGATCTCGACCGATGGCGGCGGGCTGGCTGCGGCCGCACGCCCAACCCGACCCACGGTCACGATCGGGGACGCCGTGGTTGGCCACGTGCCCGCGCTGGGCGTCGCTCTCACCGCCGGCCACGCCCACACCGACGCCGACGTCGCACGGCTGCGCGAACTGCACCTCGCACACCTGCGGGTCGACCTGCACCTGCGCGACCAGGACTGGCGCGAGCAGCTGGAGCGAGCTGCCGAGCTCGCGACCAAGATCGGCTGCGCGCTGGAGCTCGCCGTATTCGCAGGAGGTGACACGACTCTGAGCAACCTCGCGAACCGGCTCGCCTGTCCGCGAACGCCACCGATCGCCCGGCTGGTGGTGTTCGCGGAAGGCAGCGAGGTCACACCGGCCGAGCTCGTCGAGCATGCGCGCGAGGCGGTCGCCAGCGTGCCGGTCGGCGGCGGCACCGACGTCTACTTTGCCGAGCTCAACCGCGAGCCCGGGTTTCCGCCGTCGTTCGAGGTGCTGTCTTACCCGGTCACGCCCCAGGTGCACTCCGACGACGACCTCTCGCTGATCGAGACGCCAATCGCCCAGGCCGACACGGTGCGCCGTGCGCGCATGCTCGCTCCCGGGGCGGCGATCGCGGTCACGCCGATCACGCTGAAGCCGCGCTACAACCCCGACGCACCTGACGCACCTACTCCCGTGGACGCCAGGCAACGGGCGCAGATCACCGCTGCATGGACGCTCGCGAGTGTCGGCCGTCTGGGCGAAGCGGGAGCCGCCTCGGCCACATACTTCGAGACGGTCGGCGTGCGCGGTCTGTTCGACGAGCACACGGTCTTTCCCGTCTACGACGTCCTGGGCGTGCTCGCCCCGCTCTCAGGCCTCGATCTGACCGAATGTGTGTCGTCACACCCGCTCGAGGTCGCGGCCATCCACGCCGAGGGCACGACCATCGTCGCGAATCTCACTCCGTACGACTCGGTGGTGGAGCTCGGCACCGGCGGACTCAGCCTCGCCGGGTACGAGGTCGCCGTCCTGCGCGGCTAGAGCACCTGCTCGCGGGGCGAGACGACCAGCTCGTCGATATCGACGTGCTCGGGGCGGCTCAGCGCGAACATGACCGCCCCCGCGACATCGTCGGGGTCGAGCGCGCGGAGCTGGGCGAGCTCCTGGCGGCCTTCCTCGGTGTCGCTCACCAGCGGCGTATCCACGATCCCCGGCTCGATCAGCGTCACTCGGATGCCCGAGCCCGCGACTTCCTTGCGCAACGCGCGGCCCAGGCCGACCAGCGCCCACTTGCTGGCGATGTAGATCGGCTCACCGACGTACGTGACCCGGCCCGAGATCGACGCGGTGATAACGATGTGTCCCGAGCCCTGCTTCAGCAGCGTGGGCAACGTCGCACGAATCGTGTGCGCCGCGCCAAGCACGTTGGTGTCGATCACCTCGCGCCAGCGCTCCGGATCACCGTCCGACATCAGACCCCAGTCGCTGACCCCCGCGTTGACCATCACGAAGTCGAGTCGGCCGTGCAACGCAAGCGCGGTGTCGTGCAACGCGGTGAGGTCGGCGTAGCTGCGGACGTCGCACGCCTGCGCGGCGATCGAGTCCGACCCGGCGCTCTGCGCGAACTCCGCTGCCCGCTGCGCCGAGAGCTCACCTACCACCACATGCGTGCCACGGGCCGCCAGCATGCGCGAGATCGCCGCGCCGATGCCGCTGGCACCGCCGGTGACGATCGCCACCTTCCCGCCGAAGTTCGCCGAATATGCTGGCTCAATCATCGTCACCGGGAGCGACCAGATCCACCCACGGAGCCGGACTGAACGTCGACGCGCGGTCGAGCTCTCGACCGGCCAGCAACGTCGCGACGTTGACCAGGCGCTGCGTGCTCGTTCGAGGCACGCCCTCGACATCACGGAACTCGAATCTGCCCTGCTCGAGATCGAACACCGCGACGTCGGCTGGAGCACCAACCGCGAGCGTACCGAGAGTCCCACTGCGGCGCATCAGCTCTGCGGGCCGCGCCGTCGCCGCCGCGATCACCTGCTCGAGCGAGAGCCCCGTGGCCATGAACTTGTTGAGCGCCGTGGGCAGGTCGAACTTGGGCGTGCCGTCGTCACGGATCCTGATGAACGCCGAGGCGCCGGCGTCGTTGGACATGACGGCGGGGCCGTGGTGGCTCATCTGGTGCAGATCGGTCGAGATCACGTCGGGCGCGAAGCCGGCGGCGATCATCGCCTCGGCGCTCGCAAACGTCATGCCACCGGCACCGTGGCCCACGTCCAGGATGATCCCCGAGCCGATCGCTCGCTTGGCGGATTCGAGCACGTTGCCGTCGTCGTCCACCAGCTTCATGGTTGCGCCACTGAAGCAGTGGGTGACGATATCGCCCGGCCGCATCAGCTCGAGGATCTCGCCCACCTCGGGCGGAGCGTCGGCGATATGCACCATCACCGGCAGCTCGCACCGCTCCGCCGCGCGGATCGCTTCCTTGAGCGGCGCGACGCCGTTGGTGCCGACGGTCGGAGTGCCCATCCTCACCTTGACGCCCACGATCATGTCGGCGTGGAGCCGGTAGATGCGCTCGAACAGGTCGACGTCGCAGTACTCCATCGAACGCAGCTCGAACTCCGGGCCGACCAGCCCGATGTACGAGATGTTGAGGAATCCCAGCACGCGCGCGATCGCGGGATCGGCGACGTGCCGGCGGAACCCGGGGAAGGTGATCGCGCCCGCCGAACCGGCGTCAACCCACGTCGTCACCCCGCTGCGCGGGCCGATCGTGTCCGGATCGAGACCCCAATAGGTGAACTCGTGGAACACGTGGCTGTGGAAATCGATCAGGCCGGGTGTCACAAGCCGATCGGTGGCATCGATAACACGGTAGGCGGAGTCGGCCGGGATGTCCGCACCCACCGCAGCCACAAATCCCCCGGAGATCGCCACATCGAGCGGCCCGTTCTGCGATGCGGCGGGGTCGAGCAGACGCCCCCCCTTGACCAACACGTCGAATCTCATATTGTGACTCCCGGGGGTTTTTGCAAGCCGGTCGATTGCGGGCGGGGTGCTGAAACGTTAGACTGGCGCCGTCCCGTAAGTACGGACATCCTATCAACTCCCGATGCTGGTGGTTTCGAAGGAGGTTGCTGACTTGGGCTCTCACATCGACTCCAAGACGGACGAACTTGCCGGGTCGTATATCAACGGCAAGATTTCACGGCGAACGTTCGTTACGCGGCTCATGGCACTCGGCCTCGCACCGGGCGCGATCAGTGCGATCGTAACGGCCTGCGGCTCATCGTCCTCATCCTCGAGTAGCAACTCGTCCGCCCCCGGCGAGCTGTCTGGGGACGTGCGGTTTCTGGTGGGGCCGTGGTCAGCGAAGGAGGTCGCCCACCAGCAGCACATCGCCAAGGGCTTCCAAGCGTTGCATCCGAAGGTCAACTTCTCGTTCAGGCTGTATGACTGGGGCAGCGCGGCCCAGCAGATCAATACGTCGGTGCTCGAGGGAGCTCAGGACATCTACATGACCACCGAGAGCTCGTACCCCGACTACGAAGCTCACGACACCTTCGCCGACCTCACCTCGCGGATCAACGACCCGTCATTCGCGGCGGAGAAGAAGAACTATCTCTACATGGACCGGATCGCGTCGTACGGGCCGAAGCTCCTGGGCCTGCCGATTAGCTGGCATGTGGAGGACGCCATGTTCGTGAACATGGACATGGTCGAGGCGGCCGGATACGACGAGACGTTTGCCGACACGTGGCCGGGCTTCCTCGAGGCCGTCACCAAGATGACCAAGCCCGGCAAGACGTACGGCTTTGGCATCGGCATCCAGATCGGCGGGTACGGCGAGTGGTATCAGCGGCTCCGCGCAGCGGGCGGCTCGTATCTCACGACCGACCTGAAGACGGTCAACGTCAATCATCCGCAGGTCGTCGAGGCAACACAGCAGTTCGCCGATCTCTTCAAGAACGGCATCGCACCGCCGCTCGGCACCTATAACTACGACGATGCCCCCGCCGCGTTCGCCGCCGGCAAGATGGCGATCTACTCCTCCGACCTCGCATCCACGACGGCGCTGCCGGCGACGGTGCCGTTCAAGTGGAGCCTGATGCCGTATCCCCCGGGCCCGGTCACGCGCGTCAACTTCAACGACCTCAGCCTGTACATGGTGAACCCGAAGTCTGACCAGGATCTGATGTGGGAAGTCGTCAAGTGGTGGACGTCACCGCAGAGCGACGCCTACTGGGCCGGCAACTCGGGAACCTACCCGGCACAGGCCGAGGCCCAGAAGTACGGCTACAACACCTACGCGGCACCGCAGCTGGGTGCGGCTCTTGCGGACTTCAGCAAGTATGCCGTCGGCCTCGAGAACTTCTCTCAGTGGGCCGACGTCGAGAACGCCGCAGAGGCCGAGATCCAGAACTGCTACGCCGGCAAGACGTCGGCGGCCGACGCAGTCGCAAACGTCGCCAAGATCGTGCAACAGCAAACGGGCGCGTCTGCGTGATCGTGCCGGTGCGCCAGTAACCCGTGGCGTCCGCGATGCGCCTTTCGCCCGCCGAGCACCGGCGCCTCAAGCGCCGGGCTCGGCTCCGGCGTGAGTTGACGGGCTGGGCGTTTCTGGCGCCCATGTTCTTCTTCTTCGTCGTGTTCCTGGTGGTCCCGGTGATCTGGACGTTCTGGTGGAGCACGCGCTCGGGAGGCCTGCTGGGCCCGACCCTGCCGGTCGGCCTCCAGAACTATCGCAACTTCCCGGACATGGTCGATGCGACGCAGGCGGTGCACAACACCGTCAGCTTCGCGGTCATGTCGGTGCCGTTGACGCTGGTGTTCGCGCTTCTGCTCGCCCTGGTGTTGGCCGAGATCGGGCGGGGAGGCTCGATCTACCGGTTCCTGATCTACTTTCCGGTGCTCGTCCCCGGCGTCGTGGCCGGCCTGATCTGGCTGTTCCTCACCAACGTCGACTTTGGGTTGCTCAACAACATCCTGCGCGGGGTCGGGCATGCGCCCGTCAACTGGCTGGGGCCTTCGACGGCACTGCCCGTGCTCGCGGTCGTCGATATCTGGCGCAACACCGGCTACTGGTGCATCTTCTTTGTCGCCGTCCTGATCGGCCTGCCCAAGGAGCTCTACCAGGCCGCAGCGCTGGACGGAGCCGGCCCGCTCAGCCGGTTCTGGTACCTCACCTTGCCGCTGATGCGGCGCATCCTGATCTTCGCAATCGTGGTCGCGACGATCTGGGGCTTCCAGGTGTTCGACACGGCGTTGATCATGACCGCGGGCGGCCCGGGAACCGCCACGACAACGATCGTCTACAAGATCTGGCAGTACGTCTTTGCGTATGACGACGAGATCGGCCTGGCGGCGGCGATGTCTGCCATGTTGCTCGTCGGTGTGCTGATGCTCACGCTGATCCAGCTGCGCATGCTGCGAGGCGAGCGAGGACTGGACTAATGGCCACCACCTTCGACCAGGTTCCCAGGGACGCCACTGGCCGGGCGGCCGGGCTCTCCGACGCGATCCGCCGAGACCACCGCCGGCGACGGATGCGATCGATCGGCCGGCACCTCATCCTCGTCCTTGCGACGTTGATATTCGTCGTGCCCTTCTACTACGTGGTGCTGGCGTCGCTCGAGAACAGCAATGAGATCTTCGCCTACCCGCCAAAGATCTTCCCGTTCCCGGCGTACTGGGGTAACTACAGCCAGCTTTTGCATCACACCGAGTTCCTGCGGTGGATGTTCAACACGCTTCTGGTCGCGACGACGGTTGCGACGCTCAAGGTGTTTCTCGACTCGATGGCGGGATACGCTCTCGCCAAGCTTGAGATCACCGGCGCACGCATCATCTTCCTGGTGATGTTGATCCTGCTGATGGTGCCGCTGAGCGTGCTGATCGTGCCGCTGTGGACGCTGATCCACCGGCTGGGCCTGATCGATACCTACTGGGCACTGATCCTGCCGGCGCTGGCCAATCCGCTCGGCGTCTTCCTGATGCGGCAGTTCATCCTCGGCCTGCCGTCGGACTTGATGGACGCCGCCAGGCTCGACGGACTCAGCGAGTTTCAGATCTACTACCGCATCATCCTGCCGCTGATCAAGCCAGGCCTTGTTGTGCTCGCGGTGATCATCTTCACCGATCAGTACATGAGCTTCATCTGGCCTCTGGTGGCGACCACGAGTAACAGCACCGAACTTCTCACCGTCGGTATCGCAAACCTGCACTCGCGCGGCGGCACCAACTATGGCATCTGGTCGGCGGCGGCGGTCATGTCGCTGGTGCCGATCGCCATCGTCTTCTTTGCATTGCAGCGCCAGTTCTTGTCTCGGTCACTCGCCGGAGCGCTGAAGCAGTGAGTCAACGCCGGGAGGAACAGTGAGCGAATCGTCGGCGCCTGCGATCGAACTGATCGACGTGTCCAAGGACTACAACGGGGTCCACGCCGTGCGCAACGTCGACCTCAACATCTCCGAGGGAGAGTTTGTCGTCCTGCTCGGCCCGTCGGGCTGCGGCAAGAGCACGCTGCTCAAGCTGATCGCCGGCCTGGAGGATCTCTCGAGCGGTGAGATCTACATCGGCGGGCGGCTTGCGAACTACCTCAAGCCGGGCGACCGCGACGTGGCCATGGTCTTCCAGAAC
The DNA here is from genome assembly GCA_963708725.1 of uncultured Actinomycetes bacterium. Classification (GTDB taxonomy): domain Bacteria; phylum Actinomycetota; class Thermoleophilia; order Gaiellales; family JAICJC01; genus CAVPTL01. The sequence continues at coordinate 371,986 of CAVPTL010000010.1, forward strand.
TACGCGCTGTACCCGCACATGACCGTGCGCAAGAACCTCGCCTTCCCACTGCGACGCCGGGGCCAGCCAAAGAACTACGTGGCCGAGCGGGTCGAGTTCGCCTCGAACCTGTTGCACCTGGAACAGCAGCTCGACCGCTACCCGGACGAGCTCTCGGGCGGCCAGCGCCAGCGCGTCGCCCTGGGCCGAGCGATCGTTCGCGAGCCCTTTGTGTTCCTGATGGACGAGCCGCTCTCGAACCTGGACGCGCTCCTGCGCGTGCAGATGCGCACGGAGCTGCTGGGCCTCCACCGCCGCGTCGGCCGCACGACCGTGTACGTCACCCACGACCAGATCGAGGCCATGACCATGGCCGACTGGATCGTCATCATGCGCGACGGCCTGGTGCAGCAGGTCGGCCGGCCCGACGATGTCTACAACTCGCCGGTCAATACCTACGTGGCCACGTTCGTCGGAGCACGCTCCATGAACATCTTCGAGGGGACGCTGGTGACCGCGAACGGCGAGCGCCGCTTCGACGGCCCGTTCTCGCTCCCGCTCCCACCGGGGGCGGCCAACGGGCAAGCCGACGGCCCAGTGACCCTGGGAGTTCGTCCCGAGGACATCTCACTCTGCCCCGAGGGGACGCCGGGAGAGGTGCACGGCATCGCCGAGGTCGGCGAGCGGATCGGCGCACAGGTCTACCTCAACGTCCGGATCGAAGACGGCACGCAGCTCGTGCTCTCGACCGACGCCTCGAACAAGATCCCCGAAGGAGAGCGCGTAACCATGCAGATCGCTCAGAGCAAGCTGTGTTTCTTCGACGCCGAGGGCTGGCGGATCACCGGAGGAGCATCATGAGCGACGCTCTCGCGCTCCGCGTCGCCCCCGACCAGCGCCACATCGTGGACGGAGACGGCAACCCGTTCCTGATCCAGGGCGATGCCGCCTGGTCGCTGATCGTCAACACCACGCTCGATGAGGCCGCCTGGTTTCTCGACCAGCGCCAGGCGCAGGGATTCAACGCCGTCCTGATCAACTTTATCGAGCATCTGTTCGCGTCGGACGCCCCGCGCAACCTCGCGGGCGACGAGCCGTTCACGGCGCCGGGTGACTTCTCGACGCCCAACGAGGCGTACATGGCGCACGCCGACAAGGTCGTCCAGCTCACGCTCGAGCGCGGCATCATCGCCATCCTCTACCCGACGTTCCTCGGCTTTCCCAACCCGCACTACCCGGGGTACGGCGGCCAGAACGAGGGATGGTACGACGAGATCGTCGCAAACGGCCCGGACAAGTGCCGAGCCTACGGTGAGTATCTCGGGCGGCGCTACGGCAGCTTTCCCAACGTGGTCTGGAGCATCGGTGCCGACCGCAACCCCGACGGCGCGCGCGCCGGCCTCGACGCCATGGCCGAGGGCATCCGCGCAACGTCGCCCGGCCGCCTGATGACCGCGCAGATGCTTCCCGAGCACTCGGCTGCCGAGCACTGGGAAGGGGCCGAGTGGCTGGACATCCTCAGCACCTACTCCTACGGGATCATCCCGCGGCTGATGGAGCGCGACTGGCGCAGCACCCCCACGCGCCCGTGCTTCCTGGTCGAGAGCGCCTACGAGAACGAGCACAACACCACCCAGCTGCAGCTGCGGCGCGCGGCCTACTGGTCGGTGCTCTCCGGCGGCAACGGCAACGTCATGGGCAACAAGCCCATCTGGATGTTCGGGCCGGGCTGGAAGGACGAGGTCGCCAGCGAGGGCGCTCAGGGGCTCAAGGTGTGGGGAGAGTTCTTCCGCTCGATCGCGTGGTCGACCCTGGTGCCCGACTGGGAGGAGACGCTCGTCTCGAGCGGTGCCGGCGAGCTGCGCGGCCTCAACCAGATCGGATCGGCGTGGTCGCAGGACGGCCGGCTCGCGGTGGTCTACACACCCGAGCGTCGCCCGTTGACGATCGAGACCGGCACGCTCGCAGGGCCGACGGTGGTCGCGACGTGGGTCGAACCGGCAACGGGTAGCCGGCTCCCGGCGGGCACGCTGGCGACTGGCGGGCCGGTGGTGGTCACGCCGCCGTTCCCCGAGGATGCCCTGCTGCTGCTCGAGAGCGGCGAGTAGCGACCCATGGAGATCGTGACCGTCAACGGGCCGATCGACGCCCGGCAGTTCGGCATGACGCTCGGGCATGAGCACATCTTCTGCGACACCTCGGGAGACTTCATCGCGCCCCCGCCGGAGATCGCCAGGCTGGTCGCCGAGATGGACGTCGATCTCGAGGCCGAGATCACGCTGCCCGGCATCGGGTTTCTCTGGCGCGAGCCGCAGTGGTCGGTCAGCAACCAGATCCTCGAGAGCTACGAGGACGCCGTCGAGGAGCTGCTGTGGGCCAAGCGCGCGGGAGCCAAGTCGATCATCGACCCCACGCCGATCGGCCTTGGACGGAATCCCGAGGCACAGCGGCGACTCAGCACCGAGGTCGACATGCACATCGTCGCCGGCACCGGGTACTACCGCGAGAAGTTCCATCCCCCCGAGGTCGCGACGATGAGCGTCGAGGAGATTGAGGAGACCATCCACCGCGAGCTGGTCGAGGGGATGGGGGGCACGGACATCCGCGCCGGGTTCATCGGCGAACTGGGCACGAGCGGCACCGAGATCATGCCCAACGAGGAAAAGGTGCTGATCGCCGCCGCCCGTGTGCAGGCCAGGACCGGCGTCATGATCATGGTGCACACCGAGGGCGTACGCGACACGGTCATGCGCGCCATCGCCCTGCTCGACAAGAACGGCGCCAACGTCGAGCGCGTGCACATCTGCCACGTGAACTTCAATCCGTGGTGGGCAGATGTGGCCAACACCGGTGCAACCATGGGCCTCGATTGCTTTGGCTCGAGCTTCCAGATCGACTCGGTCACGAAGATGAATCCCAACGACCAACTGCGGATCGATGTGCTCCGCGACATCTGCGACGCCGGCCACGGAGACAAGGTGATCGTGAGCAACGACATCTGCATGAAGATGCGCCTGCACAAGTACGGCGGATGGGGCTATGACCACATCCAGACGAACCTCTACCCGTACATGGAGCAGACCGGGTTCACCGACGCCGAGATGCGCATGATCTTCGAGGACAATCCCCGGCGGTTCCTCGAGCTCGCCTAGCCAGGTCAGGACATCGGCACGAGGCCCTGGCCGGGTCCGCGCGGCACGATTGGCCAGACGTCGACAACCACGTCCTCGGATACGACGTGGTAGGCGTCGTGGAGGTTCACGGTCGTCGGTGCGTAGCCGGGGATGAGCGAGACCCGATCGCCGATTTCGAGCGACGGCTCTTCGGGGAAGTCGAAGAGGGCGTGCTCCTCGGCGAAGTACCGGGCGTCGAACTCATGCCCGATCATCCTCGGCAGCAGGAAATCGATGCCGACGCTCTTTCGGCCCGCGTCCAGCACCACTGTCGATCCATGGCGAATCGCGACGGTCGAATCGACGGCCAGCGATCGCTCGAAGCCCGAGACGAGGCTGCCATGGAACCTGTCCATGAAGACGTATGACCCCGCTTGCAGCTCCGTTACAAACGGGTTCTTGCCGGTGATGTTGTACGTGCCGGTGCCTCCCGCCGAAATGTCTGTGAGGCTGTGTCCTTCTGACTCGAGCCGGTCTGCGTGCTCGGCGAGAAGGGCCATCGCCGCCACGGCGTCGCGTACCCGCACGTCGAGATCGGGCTCGAGCATGCAATGGCCCTCGTAGCCCTGGAGACCGCGAAGCGCCAGCGCGGGGAGCTCGTTGACATCGGCGGCCAGTGCCGACGTCTCCTCGATGCTCCGGGTGCCGCCTCTGCCCATTCCGACGTCGACGTCAATCAGCACCTCCAGCTCGGTGCCGGCATTGGCTGCGGCGGCTGACAGTGTGGCCGCATTCTGCCGATCGTCGATCGCGACCGTCAGGCGCGTCAGGGTCGCGGCGCGGATGACCGCGTCGATCTTCGCCCGGCCGACCACCTGGTTTGCGATCAGGACGTCGGGGATGCCCGCAAGGGCCATCACCAGCGCTTCCCAGGCGGTCGCCGTGGCGACGCCAACCGCGCCGTATTCCATGTGCAGACGGGCGAGATGCGGGCTCTTTTCAACCTTGATGTGGGGACGGACGCGAGCGGTGCCCCCGCTCAGCGACTCCTGCATCGCACGCATGTTGCGCTTGGCCGCATCGATGTCGAGCACCAGCGCCGGTGTCGGGATCTCGTCACGCGGCTTCCCGACCGTGGCCCGATATGCATCGAGCAGCGGTGAGGAGTCAAACAGCGTGATCGACGGTTCGCTCATGTGCCCGCTGCCCGCCACAGCGGCTTGAGCAACCCGTCCTCGGTCATGTTCAGCACGCAGCCGTTGATCTCGAACCACGACCCGTAGAGCTCGTCATAGGTCGAGACCGCCGCCTTCTGCGGCTCAACCTCGCGGTTCCAGCGCACGGCCCGCTTGCCTGCTTCCTCGATGGTCGATTCCAGGCCGACGGCGCTGCGGGCATAGAGCGCTGCGCCGAGCGAGGTCGACTCGGTCACCTCGGGGACGCGCACGACGGTGCCGAGCACGTCGGCGAGGAGCTGCGACCAGGCCTGGCCTCGGGCCGCCCCGCCGGTGAAGACGACGCTGTCGAAGTTGGTGCCGCTCAGTTCGCGCACGATTTCGAGATGGCCACGCGAGACGTAGGCCGCGTTCTCCTCGATCGCCCGGATGCATTCGCCGCGCCCCGAACGCGATGGATCCGCGATGTCAAAGCCCATCAGCGACGGTGCCGCGTGCACCCAGCGGTTGGCCTGCATCAGGTTCGAGAAGACCCCGACCACGCCGTTGGATCCCGCCGGTACGTGCGCTGCGAGCTCGTCCATGTACTGGTATGGGTCGATGCCCGTCTGGCCTGCGCGCAGCACCTCCGGCTGGCAGAAGGCATCACGGAACCACCTCATCACCAGGCCGGCGTAGAAGCCGATGCCCTCCATCATCCAGCGGTCGTCGACGCTGTGGCAAAGCGTTCGCAGGCGGGTCTTGGGATCGACCACCGGGCGGTCGAACACCACGGTCTGCTGCCAGAACGTCCCGCCGATCACGGTAATGGCGTTGGGCTCGTTGACCCCGATCCCGACCAGTCCGAGCTGGGTGTCGGCGCCGCCCACGACAACAGGTGTGCCTTCCGCGAGGCCGGTGTCGGCCGCGGCCACCGCTGTCACCTGGCCCATCACCGTGCCCGAGGCCTTGACCGGCGGGAAGATCGAAGGGTCGACTCCGCAGATCTTCACGATCTCGGGAGACCACGTGCGCGCGGCCAGGTCGAACATGCCTGAGCTCGACCCGAGGGACGGGTCGGTCACATACTCGCCCGAGAGCCGCGTGAGGATCCAGTCCCCAAGCATCCCCATGTGAGCCGTGCGCTCGAGGATATCGGGACGGTTATCGGCCAGCCACAGGAATCGCGCGGGCGCGGTGATCGAGACCCAGTCGCCGGCGAGCCGGTAGATCTTCTCGGCGTCACCGTTTGCGATCAGCCGCGTCGCCTGCTCGGCCGAGCGCGAATCGACGTTGGGGCAAGCCCACAGCTCCTTGCCATGCTCGTCCCACAGCACCATTCCCTCGCGCATACTGGTGGCACTGACCGCGAGGATGTCGGATCCGCTGACACCAGCCGCCGCCAGCGCCTCGCGTACACACTCACAGATCAGCACCCAGTTGGCCGCCGTCTCGAACCGCTGCGATCCCGGCACGCCCTCCTCGGCGCCGTGTGACCACTCGCGTTGGCCCGTCCCGGTGACCGACAGCGTGTCGTCGAACACCACGGCCCGGCAGCTGCCCGTGCCCGCGTCGATCGCGAGCGTGTACTCGCCGTTCACCGGACGAACCGCAGCTCGTCGCCGTTTGCAAACCGCGTGATCTCGTCGGCCACCATCTGGATACCCCTCTCCACCGTCTCGTGCGTTGCCCCACCGACGTGCGGCGTGATCACCACGTTGGGCAGGTCGAGCAATCGGTTGCGATCATCGTCGGTCGAGCGCACCACGTCCAGTCCGGCACCAGCAAGGTGGCCCGAGGCGAGCGCCTCGTACAAGGCGTCCTCGTCAACCAGCGTCTCCCGCGCCGTATTGATGAAGAACCCTCCGGCCGGCATCGCTGCAAATCGAGCAGTCGACATCATGTTCTCGTTCTCGGGGGTCGCGCGCGCGTGTAGAGAGACGAACTGGCTGGATCGGACGAGCTCATCAAGCGTCACGGACGCCACGCCCCCCTCGAACCGGTCGCCCCCAATCGCGGGGTCGTGAGCCATGACGTGCATCCCCAGCGCCGCGGCCGAGCTCGCGACACGCCGCCCCACCTGACCGTATCCGACCACCCCGAGCGTTCTGCCGCTGAGCTCGACGCCGAAGAACTCGGCACCATCGAACGTCGATTTCAGCCTGCCGCCGTTGAGCAGGAACTGCTGGGCGCCGGAGACACCGCGGGCAAGCATGATCAGAAACGTCAGGGTCAGCTCGACGACCGCCTGGGCGTTCTTCCCCGGGGTGGTGGTCACCGGGATCCCGCGCTCGCGCGCACTCTGGAGATCCACGTTCACCGGCCCACCGCGAGCACAGCACACGAGCCGCAGTCCCGGCGTGGCCAGCACCGCATCGGAGACCGGGGCGCCGTGAACCACCAGCACGTCGTGACCCGGAAGCCGGCCGAGCACGTCGTCCGGGCTCCCGGCGTACTCGCGCAGACGCAGCTCGGACGTGGTCTGAGGTACCCAGCCGTTGTCACGAACCTCGAGCACCTCGATCTCATGCTGGTCGCCGAGAGTGTCGTCGAGGCAGCGCCGGAAGGCGTCGCCCGTCACATATCGGTCTCCAACGGCGAGTATCCGGAGCCTCTCGCTCACGGGTACTGACGCACCGGTTTGAGGTCGATCGCGTGCCCACTGCCGGACTCGATGATCACCTTCAGAAGCGGCTCGGTATCGAGGTAGTAGAACTCGATGGTCTCACCGATCCGGCCACCCATCGTCGGGCGGGCGCCAAGGTTTGCAAAATGGCGCTTGAGCTCGTCGGATTCTTCGGGCGTGTGGCGCATCACCGCGACGTGATGCAGCCCCTCGCCGTGCTGCTCCAGCCAATCCTTGTAGATGCTGGGGCCGTCGAGCGGCTGGAGCAGCTCAAAGACGATCGACCCGGTGTCGACCTCGGCGCCCAGCATTGAGAAGTCGACTGACTCACCCATGTAGTGCGTGTCGTGCAGCGACGGCTGTACGTGCTCGTACACGTTCCACGGGCCCCAGCCGAGCGCCTTGTGGTACCGCTCCATCGCCTCCTGCAGATCGTGCACCACACACGCCACCTGGCTGATAGGGAGACCGAGGGCGGAGTTCGGTTCGGTCATCACGTGTCCTTCCGGTTGATCATCAGAGTTCGCGCACCTCCACCCCGTAGGGGGCCAACTCGACCTCGAGCGCCCCGCCGACCGGACGCTCGAGGCGCGCACGTGTCGCACTCTCGGTCAGGTTCGTCATCACGACCACGGGCGGACCCTCCACGGGGGTGAACGCAAAACCGGCGACCGCAAGCGGGTGCGAGGAGCGACACGCGAGCATCTCAGCCCCCTGCCGGCCCGCGAGCCCGGCCAGCACGTGGTAGCACGGGAACACCTCGCCCGGGCCGCTGGGGAACAGGTCGGGCAGCGGCGATCCGGCTGGATGCTCCATCAGCCCCTCCCACCCGGTGAGCTGGAAGTATGTCGCGCTGTCGGCCCCTCCGTCGGCGACACCTCCGATGCTCGCTGCAAGAAACGCAGCCGCCAGGGGCTCGCGCTGACGGGGATCGACGGAGGGTGGCAGCTGGTCACCGGCGATCTCGACGTCTTCGACTGCGACGGCGTTGAACCGCTGGCGAAGCGTGATCGGCGAGACGGCTACCGGTAGTCCCGCGGCGAAGGCGATGACGGTCTCGACCGCATCCGCATGCACCGTGGGCGTCTCCATGACGGAGAGATCGTCGAATGCGTGCACCTCGGCGGCGACGGAAAACGTCACGCCGTCGACCGCCGCCGTGTCCAGGCGGCGGCGGTTGAGCTCGGCGAGGTGCATGTCACTGCCACCGTACATCGGCGCGTGCGCCCCCAGATGCCCGCGGACGAGCTGGACTAGTGGCGCTGCGGTCGTCTCGGTTGGCGTCGCGCTGCGGCCCAGGGCGTCGAAGACGAGCACCCTGGCGATCGCCGTCTCCTTCAGTAGCTCGGCCAGCGCGGCAAGCCGCTCTCCGGACTCCTCGGTGACATGCACCGCGAGCTCGAGCGGGCATTCGAGGCTGTGCGCCCATGCCGCCGCCCGGGCGGCCTCAGCCGCGTAGGTGTCTTCAGTCAGGCGCAGATCACAACGGATGTGGTTGAGCTCGAGCGCTCGCAGAAGCGCGACCTGGTCATCGGTCGGCTCTGCGCCATCGGAGGGGATACAGCTCCCCAGCGCGGGAAAGCGCCGGCCGGTCGCCGCGCCGACGGCAAGCGTGGGTTGCGACGCCGCCGGTCGTGGCCGGTCGCCGATGTCGGAGGTCTGGCACACGACGGCCTGGAAGAACTCCTGCCCGGCCTCAGCATGATGCCCCATGCCCAACGAGAGCGGTGTGGAGTAACACTTGAAGCTCGCATCACTCCAGTTGCGCTGGTCTTCGATCTCGAACAGGTCGCCCTCGTAGGTCGTGCGGATCGCGCCGCCGCCGGGAAGGTCGATCGCGATCTCCGACAGAGGTGGGGTGAGCGCGACGTAGACACCGTTTTCGAACCGCTGCGGGGCGACGGCACGCGGAAGCCGTCCCGCGACCGGCCCTTCAGGCGAATGGCCAACAAACGCCTGCCCGCCACACGTATCGCTCGGCGTCAGCACGCAAAACCCTATGCGGTTGTAGCGAAAGCTGGTATTCGCGAGACCGCGCAGCTCGTATCTGATCGATCCATTGGGGCGGCCCTCGACGACGCCGTGCCACGTGAAGTCGATGTCGTGCGCGCGATGCCGTGCGGTCATCTCGACGACGAAGCCGTCGTCATCTACGCGCGCCGTGAGGGATTCGACCTCTGCGGGGATCGTCGCCCAGTTATGGTCGCGGACGGCTGCATAGATCCGCCGCACGACCTCGGTCTCCCCCACCCGCAGATACCGCAGGTCGATCCCATCGAGCATCAGCGAGAGATGGCCGGCCCGCAGCTCCCGGCGGGTGGACGTCCCGGCCGCGCTCATACGGCCGTCTCTCCCCCGTCGACCGACCAGACGGCGCCGGTGACCAGCGAGGCTTCATCCGAGGCCAGGAACGCGATCACGTTCGCGACCTCCTCAGCTCGCCCCGGACGTCCGAGCGGGATGTTCTGAAGGATCGCGTTTCTGCGCTCGTCGTCGTCGATGAAGAAGCGCGTCATGGCGGTGTCCGTGAAGCCCGGCATGACGGCGTTGACGCGGATGTTGTCGCGCGCGTAGTCATTCGCGAGCACCCTGACGAGTCCGTAGACGCCCGCCTTCGAGGCGCTGTACGCATCGAATCCTCGCGCCATGCCGAAGAGGCCGGTGGGCGACGCCGTCGCCACGATCGCACCGCCACCACCGGCCAGGAGGTGGGCCACCGCGTACTTGACCGTGTGGAAGATCCCGGTGAGGTTGATGTCGATCGTGCGCTGCCACACCTCGAGCGCGAGCCGGTCGGCGCGATCATCCTCGCCCACCAGCTGCACCGCGGCATTGGGGCAGACCACATCGAGGCCGCCCATCGCCGCGACCGCCTGATCGACGGCCGCGCTGACCGCCGCTGCATCGCGCACGTCCACCGCGATCGCGATCGCGCCCTCCAGCTCGTCCGCGACTCCCTGGGCCGCGGCGGCGTCGACATCGAGCAGCGCGACGCGCGCTCCCTCGTGGGTCATCTTGCGCGCGGTCGCCCTGCCGATACCGCTGGCTGCCCCGGTGACCAGAGCACGCTTGCCGTCCAACCGGTTACTCACCGTCGACCTCCAGTGCGATTCCCAGCGTCTGACCGCCGTCAAGCACGACCGTCTGACCCGTGATGTACGTCGCGGCGTCAGACGCCAGGAAGTGCACCAGCGACGCCACATCGGTGGGTTGGCCAAAGCGCCCGAGGGGGATTGTGCTGAGGTACTGCGGCCCCAACACCGGGTCGTGGACGACGAACTTCGCAATCCGCGTATCAACCACGCCCGGAGCAACACCGTTCACCCGGATCCCGAGCGATCCGAGGTCGATCGCCGCCGATCGGATGAAGGCGTTCACGCCACCCTTGGAGGTGTTGTACGCGCTCATTCCTCGCTCCACGTGGGTTGCGTTGATCGACGAGGTCACGACGATGGCTCCGGTTCCGCTGCCGGCCATCTCGCGGGCGGCTTCCTGGACGCACAGGAACACGCCGGTCAGGTTGACGTCGAGCGTCCGCTGCCACACGGTGTCATCCACCTCGAGCAGCGGCCGCCACTCCGCGATGCCGGCGTGCGCGACGCACACATCCACCCGACCCGCCGCATCCCGGCACGCCGCCACCATCGCCCGTACATCTGCCCGGCTCGCGACGTCCCCTGCAAGGGTCACCGCATTCGCTCCGAGGGTCGCGGCGATGCGTTCGAGCTCGTCAGCGTCCTGATCGAAGAGCACGACGGTGGCTCCGTCGTCCAGAAACCTGCGCGCCACCGCGAGGCCGATGCCGCGTGCTGCGCCGGTGACCACCACCCCGCGTCCGGCGAACTCGGTCATACGCGGTCCAACGCCTGTCCGCCGTCGACCGGGATGGTCGCTCCCGTAACCCACCCGGTTGACGGATCGAGCAGCAGCGCGACCCACAGCGCGATCTCCTCGGCCGCTGCGATTCTGCCGAGCGGCACCTGACCAGCGAGCGATTCATACGCCGCCTCGAGGTCGTCCGCCCACGTCTCGTGGATCGGAGTCGCCACCGGTCCGGGCGCGATCGAGTTGACGCGCACTCCATCAGGCGCCAGCTCGCCGGCAAGCGAACGGGTCAGGTACTCGAGCGCACACTTGGTCATGCCGTACACGGCCTGGTGCGTCCGCACCATGTTGGCCGACGACGAGCTCACGTTGACGACCGCCGGCGCCGCCGAGAGTCGCAGCAGGGGGAGTCCCGCCTGGATCAGAAACATGGGTGCTCGGACGTTGACGGCGACGTGCTCGTCGAACTCCCGAGTCGTCCAGGTTTCCAGTGGCTTGACCGCGATCACGGCGGCGTTGTTGACGATTCCGTCAAGGCGCCCAAATCGCTGCTGCACCGCATCCACGATCTGTCCGGGCGCTTCCGGGGCGCCGAGGTCAGAGGCGATGACCAGGGACGCGGCCCCTGCCGTCTCGGTTGCAACGGCAGTTTCGCGGAGCAATTCCGCCCTTCGGCCGACCAGTGCGAGGTCCCACTCCTTCGTCGCCAGCAATCGTGCTGTGGCAGCGCCGATCCCTGTTCCACCACCCGTCACGATCGCGACCGGACGCGAACTCGCATGTTGCGCAGATGCCAGCTTGACCTCCTGTAATTACAACCGACGATAGAAGATGGATCCGGTTGTGTCAACCGTGGTCAGCAGGCGACGAAGCTACTGGCCGTAGTAGGCCGTCGGGCCGTGCTTTCGCAGGAAATGCTTGCTATGCAGCGCCGACCCGAGCGGGGCCACGTCGGGGCCCAACATCACCGTGTGGTAGGCGGTCAGGGCGATCTGCTCGAGCGCCGCAGCGTTCTCGACCGCGTCGGCCGGATCGACCCCCCATGCGAACGGTCCGTGCGAGGCAACCAGCACTCCCGGCACCGCAATCGGATCGAGGTCGGTCATCGCCTCGACGATCGCATTGCCGGTCGCGGTCTCGTAGTCGCCGTTGATCTCGTCCGTCGTCACAGGCCGGGTCAGTGGCACGTCAGCCGGGAAACTGTCGGCGTGGGTCGTGCCGAGACACGGAATCGGCCGCAGCGCCTGTGCCCAGATGGTGGCCCAGTTGGAGTGGCTGTGAGCGATGCCGGCGATCGACGGGAACGTGTGGTAGAGGACGAGATGCGTGGGCGTGTCGGACGACGGCTTGAGGCCGGCGAGGTGCTCCCCGGTGCCGAGCGACACGACCGAAACGTCCTCGGCGGTGACGGTGTTGCACGGGATCCCGCTGGGCTTGATCATGACAACACCGGCGAGCCGGTCAACGCCACTGACGTTACCGAAGCTCAGCCTGACGAGGCCGGCCGCAGCAAGGCCGCGATTGGCCTCGGCAACGGCTTGACGCAGGTCTTCGCTCATCCCACCTCCTCACGCTCGTGCCAGTCCCATGCGCCCTGGTGGACGAGTGACCGCTGGAGTAGTTGATGGGACACTTGCCTGTACGAACAGGCTGATGGTAAGGTCGCCGCTGGGTAATGTCAAGCCACACGGCTACGGGCCGGATTGAAAGGACTTCCACATGCCAGAAGCCGATCGAGAGGGCAAGAATTTTCGCCCGGGTGTCGCGCCCGGAGATGAAGCGGGATTCCTCAAGGGGTCGAACGCCTACGACTGGGGGATGACCAACCGGCTGGCGGGCATCTTCCGGCCGCAGACCGGGCGCACCGTGATGCTGGCGATCGACCACGGGTACTTCCAGGGGCCGACCACCGGCCTCGAGCGGGTCGATCTCGACATCGTCCCGATCGCGCCCTATGCCGACGCCTTGATGCTCACGCGGGGCATCCTGCGCTCGACGATCCCGCCCACGTACGGCGGCGGCGTGGTCGTCCGCGCGAGCGGCGGGCCCACGATCCTCAAGGATCTCTCCGACGAGCAGCTGGCCATCGACGTGGACGAGGCCGCCCGCATGAACGTGAACGCAATGGCGGTGCAGGTGTTCGTCGGCGGTGAGCACGAGACCCAGTCGGTTGCCAACCTGACGTCCCTGGTGAGTGCCGGCTATCGCGTGGGCATCCCTGTGCTCGGAGTGACCGCCGTCGGGAAAGAGCTCACCCGCGACGCTCGCTACCTGGGGCTGGCAACGCGGGTATGCGCCGAGCTGGGAGCGCAGATCGTGAAGACCTACTACGTCGAGGAGGGATTCGCCGACGTGACCGCCGGCTGCCCGGTGCCGATCGTGATGGCCGGTGGCAAGAAGCTCCCCGAGCTCGATGCGCTGACCATGGCTTACCGAGCGATCCAGGAGGGTGCTGCCGGCGTCGACATGGGTCGCAACATCTTCCAGTCGCCCCATCCCGCGGCGATGATCCAGGCGGTCTCGGCGGTGGTGCACGCCGACATGCGCCCGGAGGAAGCCTTCGAGCTGCTGCAGGATCTCACGCATCAGCAGGCCGCGGTGACCACAGCTTCGTGAAGCGAACCGCGCGCGAGCTACTCGACACCGCTCCGGCGATCAGCGTCGGTGTCCTGAGCGGTAACCTGCTCGAGCTGGGCGCCGAGCTCGAGCGGCTCGACGGGGTGGGAGCCGGCATCATCCACATCGACGTGATGGACGGCGTCTTCTGCCCGCCGATCACCGTCGGCGCATCGTTCGTCGGCGCGATCCCGGAGCGGTTCGTCACCGACGTGCACCTCATGATCGACGAACCGCTCACCAAGGTCGACGCCTACGTCGACGCCGGGGCGGCCATCATCACCACGCATGTGGAGGCGACGCGGCACCCTCACCGTGTGCTGCAAAGCCTCGCAGGCACCGGCGTTGTCCGCGGCGTCGCACTCAATCCAGGCACTCCGGTATCCGTCCTCGAGCCGTTGCTGGACGAGCTCGAACTGGTGCTGCTTCTGACCGTGAATCCCGGCTGGGGTGGCCAGAAGCAGGTTTCGACGACTCCCGGGCGGATCGCGAAGACCCGCGAGTTGCTGGACGGACGTGAGGTCGTGCTCGCAGTCGATGGAGGGATCACGCCGGCCAACGTCGGCGCGGTGACCGCGGCCGGCGCTGACATGATCATCGCCGGTTCGTCGATCTATGCCGATGGGACGCCCGCTCAGACCTATCGAGAGCTTCTGGGGAACGCCCAGGCGGGGCGGGCCTAGCCGATCACCAGCTGGTGGTTGACGACCTCGTCGGGCGCGACCTTGATCAGCGCACCGTGCAGGCTCCGGCTCCCAGGAACTTGCGCCAGCATTGATCCGCACCGTGCACATCAGAGGCGTGGTAGACGAGAACGCTGTCGTCAGGCCCACGGCTGCGGCGCCGGCCAAGTTTCACGGTCGGCGCTTACCCACAGCGGTCACGCGCGCTCGTTCGCCGGCCAGCGACGCTCGCCGTTCTCCGGAACAGGCTCTGCCGGAAGGCCCGGCATCCTCTGTGTCCGCACAACCTCAACCTCGATCCGGATCCTGTCGGTGCGCAGCCACGTCTGGAAGAAGTGAAACGGCGTGCCGTCGCGGTCCCACGACACCGACTCGATGAACGTCAGCGGCGTGCCGGATTTGACGTCCAGCATGCGGGCGATCACAGCGGGAGCGTGCGCGGCCTCCAGCACTCGCCGGCCGCCATACACGGTCACACCGGCGTACTGCTCGAGCCGGTCGTAGAGCGATCCGTCCTTGTCGCCGAGCGACAGTGCCGCCTCCGCATACTTGCCGGGGACGAAGTCGCGCACGTGCAGCGCGACCTGGCCATCAACGAACCGGAGCCGCTCGAGCACCGCTCCCTCACTCTCGTCAGGCAGGTGCAGCGCCTCGGTGGCCCGATGCGGAAGCACTGCCTTTTCTGCCTGGAGCACCTTGGAGGTGACGTCGACGCCCAGGCGGTCGACCTCTTCGTGGAAGAACCCTTCCGAGGACTGGAGCAGCCACGAGCGCTCGCGAGCATCCGCGACGAACGTCCCGTGGCCCTTCACCCGCCGGATCAGGCCCTCGTTCTCAAGACGCTGAAACGCCTGGCGTACGGTCGCCCGTGATACGTCGAACTCGCTGCACAGGTCAGACTCTGATGCCAGCCTCGCGCCGGCTGGCAAGTCGCCCTTCACGATGCCAGCGCTCAGAAGTCGAGCCAACTGGTAGTACAACGGAATCGGCGACTGTCTATCGATTTGTGCCCCTGCGCCTGCCACCATCAATCTCACATCCTGCCGTCGGTCGACCGAAATGCTCGTGAGTTTAGCAGCGAGCCTTCGGCTCCAGCGCCGTCACACCTATGGATAGATGGCGTCGGGCTCCATGAAGTCCAGTGCGTGTCCACTCCCCGACTCGATCACGCATTTGAACGAGGGTTCGGTGTCGAGGTAGTACCACTCGATGTGGTCTCCGATACGGCCCGATGCCGTGACTTCGAGGCCACGGTTGCGGAAGTCCTGCTTCACGTCCTCGGACTCACTCTCGGTCTTGAACATGACCGCGATCGAACCGATACCTTCGCCGTCCTTATCGAGCATGCGCTGCCACGGGCTATCGCCGCCGGTTGGCTGGAGCAACTCGAAGTTGAGATCGCCGACCTGTACCTCGGCCCACCGCAACTGGAAGTAGTCACACGGGGCGCCATCCATGGTGCAGTCGTGCATGATCACGTCGCCGTCGGACTCGAAGATCTTCCACGGGCCCCACCCGAACGCGTCGTGGTAGGCCTTCATCGTTGCCTCGAGATCGCGAACGACCACCGACACCTGCGTGATGGCATAGTCCCTGCCCGCGCTCGAGTCCGTGCCCTCCGGTGGATACACCTGAATAGGCTTCATGAAGTCGAGGGCGTGTCCGCTGCCTGACTCGATCAAACATCCGAACTTGTCCTGGGTGTCGAGGTAGTAGTACTCGATGTGGTCACCGATATTGGCCTTCATGGTGACGCCGATGCCGAGTTTCTCGAACTCGCGCTTGACCGTGTCGGACTCCTCGATGGTGTCGAACATCACCGCAATCGACGCGATCCCGTCGCCGCGCCGATCGATGAACTCCTTCCACAGACTCGGTCCATCGCCTGGTTGTAGCAACTCGAAGTTCATGTCCCCGACCATCACTTCAGCACCGATGAGGTTGTACGCGGTGGGCTCACCCCGAAGCTCCGTGCTGTGATGCAACGGCTCGCGGTGGTCATACACCTTCCAGCCGGACCAGCCAAACGCGCGGTGATACTCCTCCATTGTCGACTGAAGGTCGGTCACCGCCAGGGATATCTGAGTAACGTTGTATTTCAGACCCGCCATCCCTGTTACGTCAACACTCTTCGGGTGCGTCATCGATGCTCCTCTTGTTGTTTTGATATCGCAAACTATTCCGGCGGAATCTCCGCATATGCCACTTCGATGTTCGTGCCCTGGCGCCGTCTGATGCCCCACGCGACGTAATAAAATATCCCGACCCCGGGCTCGCCGCACCCTGTTCAGCCGCCATGAGCTCCTCCTCGAATGCCACGCCATAACATCGTCCGCATGTACGGACAAGCACGGGCCGAGCATCGCATGCGGTGCTTCGTGTGTCAAGCCTGCGATCTCAGCCTGGTGGGTAGGTGGCCACAGGGTCGAGCGCCGCGGCGCTTCCCACCCACACTTCGGTCACAATCGGTTTGGTGTCCATGTAAAAGAACGGGATTTCGCCGCACCAGGCGCTCAGCAACTCCCCGTTGGCGTGCTCGCCCAGCATGGCGTGGAGTGCGTCAGCCTCGGCCTGTGTCTCGACCTCGTAGCCAAGGTGATGGACGCCGTCCCCATGGAGGTCGTGCCAATCGCGGAGCGGCCCCTGGCCCTCGAGCGGCTCCAGGACCTCCATCCAGATCGGGCCAACTCGTGCCTCGGCGCCGAGCCAGGTGAAATTCGCCGGCTCGCCCCGCACCCTGAGGTCATGCAGCCACGGAGCGCGGTACTCGTATATGGCCCAGGGGCCAATGCCGAGGTCGTCAGCGTAGTGGCGGATCACGCTGTCGAGGTCGCCGACCACCAGCGCAACCTGGGACACCATGTACGCGGGACGCTGGTTCAAGCCGGCCACTCGGCCACCCTACCAATGTTCGAACAATCGGTCAAGGCTCGCACTGCGCGAAGTCGATCACGGCCGTGGCGTAGGCCGCGACCTCGAGCTCGCCCGCCAGATTCACCGGCGTGCTCGATGCCAGCCACGCCTCGGGATCGGCCGCCGCGAGGTCAGCCGTGGTGATGTCGAGCACCCGCCAGCTGGCGGCGCCCGGTCCCGCGTCGAGCGTGAACGCCTGGGGGTCGGGCGTGACGTTGGCCAGCACCATCCGAGCGTTCGTCCCGGCCCGAAGACCGAAGCCGACCACCGCCAGCGGGTTAGATGAGCGAACGGGCACAACACTGCTCGTGGGGAGGTCGGCGAGCGCCCGAAACACGTGATAGACGGGATAGACCGTGCCCGGAGACGAGTGGAAGAGCTCGGGCGCAGCGGCACCCTCGTCTCTCTCCGCCACCCCTTGCCAGCCGACGGTGCCGAAGTACGTGATCGAGTCGGGACATGCTTCCCAGAGACTGGCGAGGCTCCCGACGGTCCACGCGGCGCAGAAGAGCGACGACTGGCGCGGGTCGACTGCATACGGGAGCCCGGAGTCGGCCAGCAGCTGGTCCGGCGCGTCGGGGTTGAAGCGCGGGCGCATCGTCACCGGCGAGACGGCCAGCGGGGTGGCTGCGGCAAACGTCGCCCGGGCGGCGCGCACGACCGCGCCCTGCACCGCGAGCGTCTCGACCACGGAGCGTTCGTCGAACGAGTGCACCTGCGCGTTGATGCCGAACGCCACGCCGTCGCAGGTCGCAGGTTCGGGCCGGTCGCGGTTGACGTCGGCGAAGTTGAGGTCGGTGCCACCGTAGACGGGCACGGAACCCGCGAGCGCGTCACGGACACGCTCGGTGAGCTCGCCCGGCGTCACGAACTGCCCGGTCTCGAAGACCAGCAGGCGGACGATCGGCAGCACGTCCACCGCTTCTCGGAGCGTGTCGAGCTCGGCCTGGCTCGGCGCTCCCGCGAGGTGCACGGCCAGCTCGACGCCGGCGTTCAGCTCGCGGGCGTCGAGGGCGGCGCGCTTGGCGTCGGCAATACTCGACGCGTCGATCCCGGGCAACTCGACGCGGAGGTGCGCCAGTGCCAGGGGCCGCAAGATGTCCGCCTCATGCGGCGAAAGCGAGCGATCCGCGAGGGTGTGGCACAGGCCGAGGGACGGGGCCGACACCTCGCCGTTCCAGTCGGCGGTCAGCGCAGTCCGGTCCCCGCGAGCCCGCCTCGGCGCGCGCAGGGCGAACGGCGGAGTGACCACCAGCCGCTGGCGGATCATGTCCCCGGGCTGCGCGTGGCGCATGCCCAGTGACATCGGCGTGCTGTAGGTCTTGAAGGTCGCGTCGGTCCAGTTGCGCTGATCCTCGATCTCGAAGAGGTCGCCCTCGAACGTGAACCGAAGCTCGCCGCCGGGCGGAAACACAGAGAGCTCCGAGAACGGCAGCGTCATGGCGTAGAACTCGCCGTCCATCCACGCCTGAGGCGCGATCTCGGCCTCGGGCAGCACGGCGCCGTGGTAGCCGAGCTCGGTCTTGACGCGGTAGGGAAGTCCGCCGAACCCGCCCGGGCTGAGCAGGTTGATGCCGATGCGCGCGTAGTCGAATTCACCGCCCGAGACGCCGTCCATGACGAACTCGAGCGTCCCATCGGCGTGGGCGCGGGCAGTGCCCTGCCAGGAAAAGTCGATGTCGCCGACCTGGTGGACCGAGCGGCAGGTGTAGGTGACCACGTCGTCGTCCTGGTGCAGGTCGGATTCGACCAGCTCGCCCACGAGCGTGTCCCACACAGGGTCGCGGATGCCGACGTAGAGCCGGCTGATCACCTCGAAGCCGTCGATGCGCACGTTTCGCAGCGAGCGGTCCTCGATCTCGAGCGAGATCCGCCCGACCTCCACGGCGACGCTCGACGGTGCGAGCTCCGTCCGGCCGACCAGCCTGATCGCGTCCTCGGCGGTGCTCACGGCTCGAGCCTGACTCCCGTGCCGCGTGCGCGGATCTCCCAGACACCCGTGACGACGTCGTCTTCCACAACCACGTAGGCATCATGGAGATTGATCGTGCCCCCGGCGTAGCCAATCCGCAGCTCGACGTGGGATCCCAGCGGGAGCTGCCCCGGCTCGGGGTCGACCAGCGTGTGCTCCTCGTGCACCTCGCGCACGGTGCCGAGGGCCGGCGCGAGTGCCGGCGGCAGAACGTCGAGTGCCACCGTCTTCGTGCCGGCGTTGAGGACGGCCGTGTCCTCGGATCGGCTGACCACCGTTGCGGCGACATACAGCGTCGGCAGGAACTTCTCGGTCAGCCGGTGATAGCCGTAGTCCATGGTCGCGTAGGTGCCGACCTGGAGCTCGGTGATCACCGGGTGGACTCCGGTCATGTCGTACGTGTTGGTGCCGCCGCCGGAGACGATGTCGATCGTGTGGCCGTTGGCGCGGAGCGCGGCCACGCATTCGGCCAGGAAATCCATGGCGCCGGACGCGGCCGCGCCGCGCTCACCCGGATCTTCGATCAGCATCGCCTGCCCCTCGAAGCCCATGGCGCCACACAACCGGAGACCGCCGAGCCCGGCGATCGCCTGCGCCAGAGCGACAGCCTCGGGGATCGACCGCACGCCGCAGCGGTGGAGCCCGACGTCGACGTCGAGCAGGACGTCGATGGTGACGCCGGCGGCCTTGGCCGCCGCCGAGAGGGCGGCGGCGTTCGCCGGATTGTCGACCGCGAGCAGTAGCCGGCATTCCCGGGCGATCTCGATGGCCGCCGCGATCCGGTCGGCGTCGACGATCTCGTTGGCCACCAGGATCTCGGGCGGGTTCGCGGCGAGCATCGCCTGGGCCTCGGCGATCGTGGCCGTGGTCAACCCGATGGCACCGCGCTCGAGCTGCAGCCGGGCGATCTCGACGCACTTATGCGTTTTGGTGTGTGGCCTGATCGCCACCCGCCCATCCGCCCACTCCGCCATGGTCGCGACGTTGGCGTAAAGCGCCGCGCCGTCGAGCACGAGGCTGGGCGTGGGGACGGCGTTCCTGGGGCGACCGATCAGGCCAGAGCTGCTCACTCCGCAGCCGCAGTCCCCGGAATCGCCACACCGAGCTGCTCGAGCACGGCGTACATGTCACTCACCGACCACTCCTCCACGAGCTTGCCGTTCTCGCCGCGGTAGATGCAGATGCCGTCCCACCGCACGGTGCGGCCGGTCTCCGCCACGCCCAGGAACGGCGCGGAGTGCGTGCCGCCCTCGTTGAAACGCACCACTGCCCGGTCGCCGCTGACCACGACGTCGAGCACGTCGGTCTGTAGGTCGGGAAAGGCGTCGTAGCCGGACGCGACCATCGCAGTGAACCCGGCCAGCCCCCGGATCTCCTCGCCGCCGGTGCTCGGGTGGTAAACGTAGTCATCGCCGCAGTACTCGCCGATGCGATCCAGGTGGCGGCCATTCAGCGCGATCTCGAAAAACCCGCGCACGACATCCTCCAACTCTCGGTCTGAGGCCATGGGCTATATAACCAAAGTCCGGACAACCGGTCAACCGCGCGCAACTCGCGCGGCAGAAAAAAAAGCGGACGACGGGGGTCGAACCCGCGACCTTTGGCTTGGGAA
>CAVPTL010000011.1:0-182043 GCA_963708725.1 uncultured Actinomycetes bacterium
TGGCACAGCAACACCGCATCTTCTTTGCGACAGATATCCATGGATCCGAGACGTGCTTTCGCAAGTTTCTCAACGCGGCGGCGGCATACGACTGCCAAACCGTCATCCTCGGTGGCGACATAACCGGAAAGCAGCTGGTTCCCATCGTGGAGAACGGGGACGAATGGAGATGAGTGAGGGCGGAAGTGCGTCACCTGGCCTCCGAGGCCGAACGGGACGAGGCAGCCAAACGCGCCCGTGCGGCGGGTGGATACCCGGCGTTTTTCACAACGGAGGAACGGTCCCGGCTGGCAGTGGATCGGCCCCTACCGTGAAGCGAGGTTTATTAGAGGCGATCCTGGTGGTCATGCGCGACTGGGCGAGCCGCCAAGCAGCGCCTTCGCCCGGCAGGTATCGAGTGCGTCATCAATCTCGGAAACGATGACGATCCGCAGGTGGCAGAAGCCCTTCGGGAGTCGGACTGGATTCACTTCGGCGAAGATGCGGTCTACGAGCTTGGTGGTCTCGAGATTCTAAGCTGGGGCTATTCAAACCGCACCCATCAGATCACCTCGCGAACAGGACGAAGACGCGCTCGAGGCCTCGATCATGGAACGCGTGGGGGCCGTGAAGAATCCAGAACACGCGGTGTTCAACCTCCACTGCCCGCCGTATGACACGGGGTTAGACCTTGCGCCCGTGCTCACAGAAGAGCTCAAGTTCAAGACCGAAGGCGGGATGCCCATGACTGGCCCCGTCGGGAGTACTGCGGTACGCAAAGTAATCGAAAACGTCCAGCCGTTGGTCGGGCTACACGGCCACGTCCACGACTCCCGAGGCAAATACAAGCTTGGCCGGACCCTCTGCATCAACCCCGGGAGTGACTATCCGCACGGAATCCTTCGCGGGGCCATCCTCAATATCAAAAACGGCAAGATCAAAGGTTGGTCGTTGACCAACGGATGATCGGCTATCCACCAAAGGACTGAACACGTGAAACTGTACGCATTCAAAACTGGCGGCGACTACGCACCCAAAGCGCTTCAAGACCCGCTTGACATCGATCCCGGCGGCCAGATCTATGAGCCCTGGACATGCTACGTCGTCGATCATCCGCAGGGTGCCGTGGTGTTCGACACAGGGATCCCGCACGAGATTCTGACTGACCCGATTGGTGTACTCGGGCCATCGGGCGCGCTCTTCGACCTGCGGATGAGCGAGGCCGATACCGCCGCCGACCTCCTCGCGACAGTAGGCCTCGATCCGGCAACTATTCCGACGGTGGTCATGTCACATCTGCACCACGACCACGCCGCTGCGCTACATGTCTTCAGCAGCGCAAAGATTGTCGTGCAACGCAATGAGCTGGAGTTCGCGCGAAACCCGCCCGTCTACCAGTCGAGCTTTTATATGCAGAACCAGTTCAGCGGCGATCGTAACTGGCTGGTGATCGACGGGGAGCATGATCTGTACGGCGACGGATCGATTGTGATCTTCCCGACGCCGGGGCACACACCTGGCCATCAGTCCGTCAAGATCACGCTCGAGGAACAGGTCGTGATCATCCTGTTCGACGCGACGTATTCATTGACTAAGATGCGCGAGCGGATGCTGCCGGGGATCGTCTGGAATCCGGACGCCATGGTCGACAGTTGGGAGCGGATCGAAGCACTCGAGCGCGAGCACTCTGCGATCCTGCTTGCGACCCACGATCCCGACACTGATCGCGTACGTTGGGCTCCGGCCCAGTGGTACGAGTGAGGTGGTTCTCGGCGACCGATGTCGGCGATGGAATCCTCCTCGTCACCGAGCCCCATGCCGCCGAGTTCATCCGCGGCAACCTGTTCATAGTTGATTGCGGAACTCGAACACTGTTTGTGGACAGCGGCCTCGGACTGTGTCCTCTGGAGTCAGAGTTCATTCATCGAGTTCGCGCGTCCGACCACACTGGTGCTTACGCACGCCCACAACGACCACCGCGGGGGCGCGATCGAAATTCCAGAGCGTATCGCCCACCCGCTGGAGCAGGACGTCCTCAGTTCGCGGACAAACGGCCGCACTCGACCGAACGATTGGCCGCCGGAGAACCTCACTGCCGCCCGCGCGGCTGGATATACCTTCCCCGAGTACATGCTGGATGTTGAGCCATGCGATGGGTTCGATCCCGACGACTACTGGATCGAGCCGGCGCCGGCGACGAGGTTGGTCGACGAGGGCGGCCAGGTGGTCGTCGGGATCGGTCGTTCAAGATCCTGCATCTGCCGGGGCATACGCCAGGCGGCATCGGCCTCTTCGAGGAATCCAGCGGGGCGTTCTTCAGCGGCGACCTGCTGTACGACGGCCCGCTAGTTGACAGCCTTCCTGAGTCGGATGTCTCCGACTTCGGGTCGTCGGTTAGGCGTATCCGAGAGCTTCCCTGACCACGCTGCACGGTGGACACGGGCCAAGTGTGAAGCGGGACGAGATGGTCGACCTGGCCGACCGCTATCTTGCGCGAGTTGAGCTGCGGGAACCGGAGTCCAAGCAGTGAAAGAGTCGACGCTCACGGCTCGCGTCGGCAGCCGACGCCACCGAAGCCGCGACATCCTTGACGAGATCTGGGAGGAATTTGGACGGAAGTCGGACGCGACCACCAACGGCACCGCCTTCGTTACCATGGAGGAAAACGGATCCTACCGACTCTGACCACATCTTCCAATCCCCGCTCAACCAAGCCTGATTTGGCGGGCTGCCGGGGGTAACGAATCCGGGGTCGGAGTTGCGTCCATCTAGAGATTTGGACGCAAATTGGACGCAGCAGGGGCAACTCGGCACACCGGTCTTGAAACCGGCCGTGGCCGTCAAGGTCATTCGTGACCGCCTTCGCTGAAGCCAACGCCAGCCGAATGCGCGGTGCGCAAGCAGCAGCCACGGAGCGTCGCCGCGCGACCGGACGGCATCCGATGCACGATCCAGCCGTGAGAAGGAAGATCGCGTCAACCCAGCGCGAACAGTGGGCTAAGCGGCAAGCCGTTGAGAACCAACCGGTCAGCGGCTACACCGACTTCAACTACCGCCATATAAATTCTCCCGAAGCTCGTCGGCCTACCAGTTCGGAGGATCGTTGAGGTTACGGGGTTGTCAAAGCCGTATGCCCACAAGATTCGCTCCGGTGCGGTCGTCCCTCATCGGCGGCATTGGCCCGCGCTGCACGTCGCGGGTTTGAGCATGCCTGAGTGAGCCGCTGCGGAGGAGGCTGCGGTTGCGATCTCCCGGTCGCGTGAAATGAAGCTCAGGGTCAGGACGCCAGAGCGTGGTTTTCGTTCCGCCGTGCAGGCCCCGGCCAATATGCTGCAGCCAACCATCGCGACCCACCACTCCATCCCCGGTCGTCAGAAGGCAGTCAAACTGGGCATGCAATTGGACCCCACCGGGACCGAGTCTTCTCGGGGGCTTCACTGACCTCGACTACTGCGAACCTCATCGTACTACGATGCGTTTATGACCGATCGGGACGTTGTGATCGCGAGCGCCGAGAGCCGGTTCGACGTGGTTTTGGTGCAGGAGGGCGAGGGCATCTGCATTGCCTCACTGCCGATGCGGGCCGATGAGATCGCCGCTGAAGCCGCCGCCGGCGATCCCTTGCTCGAAGCCGAGATCGTGACCCGTCTGCGCCGACGTGCGGGGCTTCACGCTTGACGTAAGAACAACCGCCGCGCTGACGCTATAGACGTATCACCGTCTCTTACTGGAGGTACGTGTATGGCTACCACAACCAGCCAGGCGCCCGCGTGCACACGACGTCGGTCGCGGCTTCGCAGTACCAATCTCCTCGACTACTGCCACCCGCGCGCCCGCCTAGCCGTCGGCCCGGCGGGCGCGGGAGATGTCAGATCGGCGTCGTGTCCTCCGGTGCCGGCGAGAAGTCGAGGTTCTCGTCGAGCGGCGCGACACCGTGGTGCTGTGCCGCATAGGACGCGGCGTTGGCGACCTGCTGTGGCCGCATCAGCCTGACGGCCGCGAACCAGATCACGGAGAGCACCACCACGCCGAGCGCCCAGGAGAGCGCCAGCCAATTGAGGTTCGTAGTGTTGTGCGGATCGGGGTTGAGCGCGCCCCAGAATCCGAGCACGGGCGTCGCGATGGCAACGAGCACGACCAGGTACTGCCACCAGACGGCGTTCGTCCGCACCAGCAGTCCGATAGCTGCGACGGCCAGGATCAGGTAAACCAGTTCGACGGCGAACGAGCCGGCCGTGGCCGCCACGAAGAAGGCCGCGAAATTCCGCGGCAGGCCGAACCGATCGAGCGTGTGGCTGTAGAGCCCAACCAGGATCAGTCCGCCGCCGCCGATGGCGATCACGAGGTTGCCCACCCATGGCGTGTTGTGCCGCGAGGTCTTCGCGAAGAAGGACGGCAGCAGGCCGTCGCGGCCGAGGGCGAAGTAGCCTCGGCCAATGGTGACGCAGATCGCGAGCGCAAGTGCAGTCGCGTCGAGGATCACGACCAGGTCGATGATCGTCGCGAACCACGAGCCGATGTATTGAGTGGCAAGGTTGTCGAGCGCGGCCGGGTCGAGCCAGGCGCCCTTCTCGACCGCCGTCTGCCCGAGGCCGATCGAGATCGCGTACGACATGATCACGTAGAACAGCCCCGAGGCGGCCACGGTGCCGATCAACGCCCGTGGGATCGACTTGGCCGGGTCGTGGCTCTCCTCGCCGAGTGACGCGGCCGCCTCGAAGCCCACGAACAGCAGGATGCCGAGCATCACGCCGTTGAAGACGGTGTGAAGCGACGTCGTCGAGGGGTTGAAGACCGCAAGCGTGTTGTTGGCCTGGAACACGATCGCGACGGCCAGGATCAGCATCGGGGTGAACGAGAGTGCGGCGAATGTGAGCATCGCGCCGATCGCGATCCGCACGCCGATGTAGTTCAGCACCAGCACGAGCGCCATGAACAGCAGCGCCAGCAGCCACCAGGCGGGCGCGTTCGACTTCGAGATGTGCTCCGTCCAGAAGCCGTTCGTGAGGATGCCCAGCCCGAGATAAATGCCGCCGCCGCCGAGGAACAGCGTGCCCATGAAGAAAACGCCGGCGGTGAGGATGCCCACCGCAGGGTTGGCGCCGCGCACGAGGTACTCATAGACCGCGCCGGCGCCCTGGTACTGACGGGCGAAGACGGATATTGCATACGCGATTGCGAGGACGCCGAGACCGGCGACGAGCACCGAGAGCGCGGTATTGAAGCCGGCGCCCGTTACAGGGGCCGAAACGAAGCCAAGAACGACCGCCGTCGAGAACATCGGGCCGATCGCAAGAGCCTGTGCGACGGCGTGGATCGTTCCTAAGCGTCGCTCGCCCAGCTGCCCTTCGGTGGTTCCCGCAGAGCCCACGTCTGACATGAAACTCCCTCCTCAGTCGGAACGATAGATGTAATTGGATACAATACGATGGATACAATCACTCAAATCCACCGCCGTCAAGGTCACCGGCCGGGCGCTGCTCGCGGTCGGACGCCACCCATGGAGAGCAGCTGGAGGGACTTGATGCGGGCACTTATCGCAGGTGGAGGCATGGCGGGGCTGATGACCGCTCTGGCGCTGCGGGAGTCGGGCGTCTTCACGACGATCGACGTCTTCGAGCAGACACGCACGCCGAGCACCGCGGGAGCGGGGCTGAACATCCCACCGAACGCCGCACGGCTGGCGCGGTCGCTGGGCGTCGACCTCGACGGCGGGGATCCCAAGGGCCCGCACGGGGCAGTCGACGGCGGAAGGGCGGCGATCCTCAGCGAGACGCGGATGGTCTGGGAGGACGGCTCCATCACGCGGAAGCCGCTCGACCACAACACGTCGGCCAACGATAACGCCGGCTTCCACCACATGCACCGCCTCGACCTGCTGATGTGCCTCTACAAGCGGGTCCTCGAGTTCGCGCCGGAGACGGGCGCCAACTGCCCGATCCAGGTCCACATGGCCAAGCGCCTGGAGGCCGTCAGCCAGGACGAGGA
Organism: uncultured Actinomycetes bacterium; assembly: GCA_963708725.1. Taxonomy (GTDB): domain Bacteria; phylum Actinomycetota; class Thermoleophilia; order Gaiellales; family JAICJC01; genus CAVPTL01. The sequence continues at coordinate 5,968 of CAVPTL010000011.1, forward strand.
GTCCGTGACTGTGACGTTCTCCGACGGCACGACGGAGACCGGAGACCTGCTGATCGGTGCCGACGGCGTCGACTCCCAGGTGCTGGAGGCGGTCTGGCCGGGCGTGTCGACCAAGCGCTGGACCGAGGTCGTCGTCTACCGCGGTCTGGTCCCGAGGGACAAGGTCGCCGCGGCCCGCAAGCCCGACGGCAGCCCGCTGGACTACAACCCCATCGAAACGATGTCGATGGACACCCGCGAGACCCCAACGGCGCAGCATCTCACGTACTGGGTCCGCGGCGGCGAACTGCTCAACGTGTGGCTCGCCTACTACGAGCCCAACGCCGAGGAGTTCGAGCGCGAAGAGGGCGACTGGTTCCCCGCCGACCGCGATGAGATGGTCGGCAACATGAGCAAGGCGTTCGAGGGCGACCCCCGTCACGACGACGTCGTCGCACTCACGAGCCTGATGGAGAACCCGACGAAATGGGGGCTCTACGACCGGGACGCGCTCGAGAACTGGACGGAGGGTCGCGTGGGCCTGGTGGGTGACGCCGCTCACCCGATGCTGCCGACCTTCGGCCAGGGTGCCGCGCAGGCCTTCGAGGACGCCGCGGCACTGGGCAAGTGCTTCGAGCTCCACGGCACGGACATCTACCGCGCGCTGTTGCACTACGAGCGCGTGCGCTACTACCGCGCGACGCGCTTCCAGTTCGCGTCGAAGTTCCTCTTCAAGCACCTCGAGCCGGAGGACTCACCTCAGCGCCGGATGATCCTCGCCGCGGTCAACGAGCGGGACTACCCCGTCTTCGATCACACGGAGCGTGCGGGCAGCGACGACTCGTGGATCTACGCGTTCGACGCGCGCGAGATCGGCGACAAGCTGCCGATCAGGAAGCTCGGGCCATGGCACTTCCGCTCGCGGAACGAGGCGCTCAAAACCGCCCGCAGGGAGGTCGCCACCAGCCTCTGGAAGCCGGCGAAGCCATGGACCGGCGACCGGCCCGTCACGCGCGAGGAGCTCGCACAGCACACGACGTTCGACGACTGCTGGGTCGTCATCCGCGGCAAAGTCTACGACTTCACCGAGTGGAAGGACCACCACCCGGGCGGGCCCTTCGTCGCGCGCATGTATGGCGGCAAGGACGCCACGGCCGAGTTCGGCGAGTACCACAGCCGGCTCGCCGAGCGGCACATGCAGTACTTCTGCGTCGGGCCGCTCGTCGGAGCCCCCGCCGAGCGCGCCGGCGACGCGTCGTCCACGACTTGACCGACGCCGCCGGGACACTTACGCGACGTCTGCTACATCCTGGAGACACTGTGTACACTTTGTCTCATGGACGGTGATGCGCGGATCGTCTTTCAGAGTGCCGCAGACTTGGGATACGAGAAGCTTCGCGCGATGATTCTTTCGGGCAAACTTCCCCCGGGAACATCGCTCCGCCAAGTTCCAATCGCCGAAAACTCGGCATCTCACGTACGCCCGTCCGCGAAGCGTTCGCACGACTTAAGACCGACGGGCTCGTCGAACTGCACGGACGGTACGGCGTGATCGTGGCCGAGACGAGCCTCTCGCTGATCCTGCATGCCTACGAGGCGCGACTGATGCTCGAACCACCGGCCACAGGAAAGGCCGCGGAACTCGCGACGAGTGAGCTGATTGCTCAACTCCGAGACATCCTCGATCGTGGGGGCGCCACCGATGACGAGTCGGTCATCTTTGAGACGAGCCGCCAGTTTCATCAGGCGATCGTCGCCGCGGTCGGAAACCCGTATCTGGATCGACTGTTCGGCTCGATTTGGACATCGAGCTTCTATGGCATTCGTGCCGCTAAGGAAGCCGGCCCCGACGCTCGCGAGCACGATCTTCAGGAACACGAGGCGATCTGGTCAGCGATCGTCGCTCGGAACCCGGCGCAGGCCGAGAGCCTGATGCGCGAACACGTCCAGGGCGCCTATGACGTGCTCGTATCACTGATCGGCGCCACCGCCGACGGACACAGTAGCTAGCCCAGACGTGGCTGCCGCCGCGGCGCTGCCTGCGCCGGCGTGGTCGCACACTCAAGCTACGGCAGCCAGTACACCAGTGCGCTACTGCCGCTACGCCAGGCAATCCCAGATCGCGCTGGCGATGGGCAGCACCGGCGACCCGCGGGACAACGCCATGGCCGACGTTCTTCGCAAGCCTCGAGAAAGAGCAGCACGAACGATTCGACCCGCGAATGTGCGGCGGGGCACCGTCGACGGCGTCTGACCGGCGTGCCGTCGCCTCGGTTGGACTTGCCAATGTGGAAAGTATGCGCCATACTTTCCATTATGGAAAATAACCACGACCCCATCACCCCCGCCGCAACAGAAGCTGCAGCCTGGCTCGACGACGCCGAGGCGTCACGCGCGGCGTTGGCACGCGACATCAAAACGCCGTCATGGTTCTTCACATCCATCGGCGCCGCCATCGCCGTCCAGATCGCCACCACCGCCGTTGGGGTCGCACACCCCTCTCCCTCGACGCTAGTAGCCCTCGCGGCGGGAATCGCGTTCTTGGTCGCTGTAGCCGCAGTGCAGCTGACACGATTCCGGCAACTCAATGGGGTCTGGCTCGGCGGCCTTCTCAGCCGCGCCGTCTTGGGATTCGACACGCTCGCATCGGTCGCATACGGCGTCGCGGCCGCAGCGGCGATATTCGCAGCCTTCTCCAGCCAGTGGTGGCTCGTGATCTCGTTGTCCATCACCGGCGGCGCCGCCTACGCGCTCAGTGGCCGCCGATGGCTGCGTGCATACCGCTCCGAGCCCGCCACACACGCCCGCGGTGAATCACTTGCATGGGTGACGCTGGTCGCGCTCGCGGCACTCGCCCTGCTCGCGTTGCTTTTGCTGAACCACTGATGGCCGAGCTCGACCCGCATATCGCCCCACCCGCGCGACTGAAGCTCTTGGTCACGCTCACAGCAGTCTCGGAGGCAGAGTTCGCCACAGTCCGCGACGCACTGAATGTGAGCGACTCCGTCCTCTCCAAGCATCTCGCCGCGCTCGAACAGATCAACTACGTCAAACGCCGCAAAGGAGTCCATCGCGAACGACGTACGACCTGGATCTCGCTCACACCCCGCGGACGAAACGCGCTCCAAACCCACGTCGCCGCACTACGCCAACTGATCGGCGACGTCGCCTAGCCCAGCTCACCCGATGAAAGCAGCTTCGAAGCCCCGTCGCTAGACCGCGACGCGGGGGTTGTTGTCGTCGCTGATCTGTCCCGTGCGTTTGATTGCGAAGACGACGAGGGCGATCGGGATGACCCAGTTGAAGATTGTGTCGGCGTGGCGGGTGTCGAGATGCGGGGAGACCACGTAGCGGGAAGTGGTCGCGCGGGAGCCTGACTCTTCGGTATAACCGCGGAGGGTTGCACCCGCCGGGGGTCAACCTTGGTCGTCACTCGACCCGAGATCGATCCGACGAAGCGGGTCGGCACCACTCGCGCCACTCGGGTTCTGTAACGTGCTGAGCGGCAGCGGGCTTGCGCAGTACGGACAGAAGCGCATCGTCGCGAAGGTCTCGGGCCCCTCGTCGTCCGCCTCTCGAGCGAAGTCTCGAACCACAATGCCGATCTCGCCGTCCGGGGCCGGGTAGAACTGGCGATCCGGGCAGGCCCACGGATCAGGGTGTGTAGGGCACTCGCGCTCCAGGTAGTAGGCGAGGATTTCACAACACGTCGACTGGTTGGTTGCCACGAAATGAGGATACCGTGCTGGTCGGAAGCCCGGCTGTTGCCTGACTGTGCCGGTTCACCAACTCGTGCGGACACCCCCCACCGCAACGATCAACAACACAAACCCGATCGGCAGCACCCAGAGCAGGTTGAACCACCGGCTGCAACGGACACGCACCCGCGGGGCGATGCCCGTGGCGTGCGGTACCGACTCCGCCCACCGTCGCCGGATCAATCAACCTCGCCCAACGTCAACGGGTACTTGCGAACCACGTCCGGCGAAACCCCGGAGGCAGCGGGAACCGGGACATCCTCTGGAGGCTCGCTAGCCATCCATGAAAGCTACCCCGGTGGGATCCCGCCGCGCCGCGATGATTCTCCCACCGAGGAGCCCCCTCCATCGACGAGGCATCGCCTAGGGAGTGAAACAGCGTGGTCGCTATCCCGAACCGGGTATGCGGGGGGACGGTGGCTTGCAGACGAGGCATCACCGGGGCATCACGAGCACGCCATTTGGCGGCATTCGGCGACTTCGGTCGAGGCCTGCTCTCCGCATAGCCATGCCGAAAACTGCCTGCGTGCGCAACTCGGGTGCGAAGAATCCCGCTTACAGATCGGCTACCGGAAAGCCCTGCTTTGCAGGGCTTTCCCACTTCTGGGAGAACGGCGGGCATCACCGAGGCATCACGACAACGGCGCCGGCGGCCATGTCGGGCTCGCACGCGGCCGTGAGAACGGCCTGGTTGAGCGGAAAGCTTTACGGCGGCCGTGCTCTGTGTAAGGCGTTTGCTTACGAGCTCGGATCTGGCTAGATCGGATCCACAGGCTCCAGGAGGCGCTACCTCAGACACCGTGGCAAAGCAGCGAGCGGTCGATCTCATTGATCTCGGTGGTGAGGGCTTGGACACGCCGGGCGATCCGTCGCAGCACGTCGGTGACGCCGTCGGGACGTGACCGTAGTCGCGCTGCCATCGCTACCAGTTGCTTTTTCTTGGTTTGCGGTCAAGCCGACGACGGAGCTCGTCGGGCGCGGTCACAATCACGGCGTCGAGCTGGTTGAGTGCAAGCCGCGTCTTGCTCGTGGGGGCGGGTCGGGTTGGGTCAGTCGTGCGTCCGCGCCGCGCTCCTGGCTGAGCCGTGCTCGCGGACGGGCCTCGTCTGGGCGCGGGGGTAGGATTTGGCGATCCCGACTTAGGAGCTTTTGATGCCGCTGCTGGCTGATTACCCGTTCCTGGATGTGATGTGGACGATGCTCGTGTTCTTTGTCTGGGTCGCGTGGTTTGGATCCTGTTCGATGTGTGGGGAGACATCATGCGGCGGCACGACGTCTCGGGTGCGGGCAAGACCGGGTGGTTCATCTTCACTCTGGTTGTGCCGTTTTTGGGCGTCTTTGTCTACGTGATCTCCCAGAGCGACGGCATGACCCAGCGGAAGCTGGAACGAGTGCAAGCGCAGCGAGCGCAGATGGATGACTATGTGCGCTCGACTGCGGGTAGTGGTGGCGCTGCGGCGGAGATCGAGAAGGCGAAGCAGTTGTTGGATAGCGGCGCGATTACCCAGCCTGAGTTCGACGCTCTCAAGCAGAAGACACTGGCCTGAGTGGGCGGCGTGGGTAACGGGATGGGGTCTGGCCCGCGTACGATGAGACGAAGCGAAGAGTTGCCGACGTTCGGGGGCAAGCTGTTGTGATAACTGTTTTCGCTTCGGTTCATGCCGACGACGCAGCCCTCGTGATCTTGATCGTGGGCGCGCGGCTCATTGTGCCGTTGTTCATCCCACGCTTTCCGCTCGTTATCGTCGTCGCGCTCCTCATCGACGCTGTCGACCAGACGCTCCTAGCCACTTTCACCCACGTCAACACCGGCGAGGGCGGGTCGTACCAGAGTTATGACAAGGCGCTCGACATCTACTACCTCACGGTCGCCTATCTCTCGACGATGCGGAACTGGCGAAGTGAAGGAGCGTTCCGCGTGTCGCAATTCCTCTTCTACTATCGGCTGGTCGGTGTGACGCTGTTCGAGCTCACGCAGGAGCGGTGGCTGCTCTTTGTCTTCCCGAACACCTTCGAGTACTTCTTCATTGCATACGAGGTCGTGCGGCTGCGCTGGGATCCGACGCGTATTTCGACGAAGCGCTGGGTGCTGATCGCGGCTGCGATCTGGGTGTTCATCAAGCTGCCACAGGAGTGGTGGATACACATCGCGCAGCTGGATTTCACTGACACGGTCCGCGCGCATACGGCGCTGTTCGTCGTGCTCGGACTGCTCGCAGTCGTGGTGGCGCTCGTGGTCGTACACCGGTTGCGGCCACGCGTTCCCGTGCCGGACTGGGCACTCCGCGTCACCGCCGATCCGATCGCACCAGAAATGACGACGCAGGACACGCGGTACCGCTCGAGACTCGACCGAGGGATTCTTTCACTCGAGCTCGTCGAGGTCGCCATTCTGCTCTCTCTCGTCTGCATTATCTTCGTACAGGTTCTCCCCGGCAGTGAGGCGCCGCCAATCGAAGTGACAATCGCGGTATCCGCCATTGTGCTCCTGAACACGCTGATCAGCTTGTGGGCCGCTCGGCGAGGTGGAACCGACGTCCGATCTGGCACCGTCCTCTATCTCCTGCGGTTCGCGGTGAACCTCGTCCTTCTCTCATTGGTCGGGGCGATCGCGGGAGACGGGCAGGCCGCGCCGCTCGGGCACGCGCTCTTCTTCGCGCAGCTGATCACACTCGTGACATGGCTGTACGACTGGTACCGGCCGTTGTATGAAATGCGCCTCCGGCGCCTCGCCGATGCGTGATCTCTGCATTGCGTCGTCGAGGCTCGCTCTCGTCACCTGATTCGCGAGAACCGCTTGGAGGGCCAGACGGCGTCCGAAGAATCCCGCTTACAGATCGGCTACCGGAAAGCCCTGCAAATGCGGGGCTTTCCCATTTCTTCAGCGGCAGCATCCGTACATGGCCGTAACGACTGAAGTGACGAAATAACTAAATACCGACCGGTCGGTATGATATGGTGGTCGAGTGCCTGCCGAATCCATCGAACCGACCCGACCCCAGCAGGAGCGCGCAGCGCGCACCCGCCTGCGCATCCTCGAGACGGCGGCGGCCGCGTTCGCAGAGCATGGCTACGACGGGGTGTCCCTGAACGAGGTGATCCGACGCAGCGGGTTGACCAAGGGCGCCTTCTACCATCACTTTGCCTCCCGGGACGAACTCGCCCTCGCGACCTTCCGCCACAAGCAGCAACAACTCGTCTCACAGATGGAGCGAACCGTCGACCCAGCCGCTCCACCGCTGGAGCGGCTGGCGGCGCTGCTTCGTCAGCGTGCCCGGTTGCTTGCGCGTGATCGCACCTTGTTTGTGGTCGTGCGGCTCGGGATCGAACTCAGCATGCGCCACGGCCCCGGATCAGAATACGCCACGTTTACCGATCTGCCGCTTCAGCTCTTTGGCGACATCGTGCGGGAGGGCCAGGAGCGTGGGGAGATCAGGGCGGATCTGGACCCAGGCCCAACCGCGGAGACGATCTTCGCCGGCGTCTTGGGCATCGATCAAGCCGCGCTGCTGACTCCCGATCAGCGCGACCTGCCCCAGCGCACCGAGTGGCTCATGGACGTACTCGTCCACGGCCTTGCCGCTTCCACCAGTGACCAACCAAAGGAGACCTCATGACCACTCCCATCTCAACAGCACCGACGCCCCTGCTCGAGCTGGGCGGAGCGACCGTGATCGAGCACGTCAGCGGCGAGCAGACCGCGGGAGCGTTCGCCACGCTCGAGTTTCGCGTGTCGCACGGCGCCCCGACCCCGCCGACCCACGTCCACGAGCGCGAAGACGAGCTCAGCTACGTGATCGAAGGGGCGCTCGAGGTCACGATCGGTGACACCGTCCACCTCGTCCGCGCCGGCGAGACAATCGTCAAGCCCCGCGGCGTTCCACACAGGTTCGCCGCTGTCGGTGACGAGCCTGTGCGGTTTCTCGAGACGGTGGTGCCGGCCGGCTTCGACGGCTACTTCCGCGACGTGGCCGCTGCCTTCGATGCCTCCGGCACATTCGACCGAGACCTGGCAAACCAGTTGATGACCGGCTACGGCGTGCACACCGTCGCATGAACGGTTTCTGTGCGCCGGCTCATGTGACCGCAATGATCACCGCAGCGAACAGCGCGCACAACGCTCCGAACGCCGCATACATACTCAGCCACGACCATGTCCACAGGCCCGATGCGTGAGTGCCTCTACCGACAGCGAGACGAACAGCTTTCCACCCGCCGAACACCAGTGAGGTCATCGTCAGCGCCGCGAGTATCACAAGAAAAAACACCGGTCGGCTGACGTTCCAGGAGCCGAGGCTCCCAACCCGCAGCGCATACGTCGTCGAGACGCGCGCCAACGGGTCGCTGTACCGGCAGATCACTGTGCTGGTGCCGTTGTCGCCTCCGGTGAGACATCGGTATGAGCCGGAGTGGAGTCCGTGAACGTGGGTGGCGGTCGTCGCGGGGCCAACGGTCAGTGCCGAGCGTACGAACGCCCCGACCGCAAGCACGATGATCAACTCGTTGACGACCAGCATCACGCGGGCCGCGGTGACGAGGCTTCCGCGCCACGGTGCTTCCATGTAGACGCCGGCGTCCGACACGTCTCAATCCTACGGCCGAGGTGCAGCCCGCACGAATCCCGAGACAGGCACCGTCTGCGGGTACCAGGTCTAGAGCGTGGAGGCGATCTCGGCGGCGCAACGGCGGCCGCTTCGCACGGCGCCTTCCAGGTATCCCTGGTAGTTCGGAGCCGTGTGCTCGCCGGCGAAATGCAGCGCTCCCACAGGCGGCCCCTCGGCGCCCGAGATCCCGGTGAACTGGCCCACCCGGTAGTAGGAGTAGCCGCCCTTGATATGCGGGTCGCCGTAGCTCCACTTGAACCACGAACGGCCGTTCCAGGCCTTGCGGATGCCGGGGAAGATCGGCTCGATGCGAGCGATCGTGTCGTCGACCAGCCGCCGCGGCGCCTCCCCCTCGTAGCCGCTGAGGTTGTAGGCAGGGCCGAGGTTGCGCCCCCGGGCGGCTCCGAGGTACTCGGTGATGATCGGCGGAGCGCCGGGCGGGTCGGGCGCCGCCTGCCAGCCGGACTGGGCACCGGTGTCGGCATAGAAGGTGCCGTCGTAGTGCTCCGACTCCCACGTTGCATGGGTGAACTGGAGCTGCACCTTGCAGTTGGTGCCCATGCCGAGGGTGTCGATCGCACGCCGCTTGGCCGGCGGCAGATCGAGATGCGACAGGTCAATGTCGCGCAGTGTGGCAAACGGCAAGGCGAGCACCACATGGTCGGCGGTGACGTCGTGCGTGGCGCTGTCGCTCGAGAGGCTGAGCCGGTAGCCGCCGCCGGATCGCTGCCGGATCCCGACCAGGCGCTGGTGCAGGTGCACTGTGCCGTCGGGTAGCCCGTTCATGAGGCCCGACACGATCTGGTCGTTGCCGCCGTTGATGTGGTAGCGCTCGTCGGTGCCCGAGAGCATCGGGTGGCTCTTGGGCTGCACTCCGCTGGCGACGCTGTCGTAGTAGCCCAGCAGATACACCGCGTTGAGGGCCGACTGGTCGTCCGGATCGCCGCCGTATTCGTCGATCACGTCTTGGATCAGCATCTTGCCGAACGGGTGTGTGAGGCCTCCCGGGACGTGGGCCTCGATCCACTCGGGCACGGACATGGCGTCCCACGCCCTGGCCGTCGGTGAGTTGTGCTTGTCTGACCGAGTCGGCCACGGCGCTTCGTTGACGGCGTGGTGGAAGAGCTTCCAGCCCCACGCGCGCCAATCGGCGTTGAGGTCGGCCTGGGTGTAGCGCTTGCCGTCGAACCAGTAGGTGCTGCGCAGGCCGGCCGGCAAGGCGTTTTCGTCGAAGAGCTTGAGGCCGAACCGCTTGACCAGCGCGCGCATCATCGTGTGCTCGCTGGAGATGAACTCGGCGTGCATCTCGGCCGTCTGCCCGCCTGCGAAGTAGCCGTGGAGCGTCTCGCAGCGCCCACCGACCCGACCGTCCCACTCATAGACGGTTGGCCTGATCCCGTGCTTGTGCCACAGCACGTCCGCGCAGCGCAGACCGGCCAGCCCGGCGCCGATGATCACCACGCGTGGTCCCGCCGCGGCCCGCGCTCGGACCGGCCAGGCCAGCTCGGTCGCGGCCATCCCGGCGACGGCCGCGGCGCGCACGAACTCGCTTCGGGTCATGCCCCCGCGAGAGCGCGCAGACTTACCGCGCAGCTCGGAGCCTGGCTGGAACTGGGAATCCGTCACCTCGGACGCGATGATACGGGCGGCTGCGTCCCTGGGCAAGACCCGTCACCCGCCGGGCGTGTGCCGGTTACGCGGGCAAATGCACCGTGACTCGAAGCCCGCCGGCGGCCCGCGGGGTGAGCGTCAGGGTGCCGTCGTGCGCCTGGGTAATGCTTTTGACGATCGCGAGGCCGAGGCCGACTCCCGCGTGGTTGGTGCGTATGCGTTCGGTGCCGCGCTGAAACGGCTCGGCAAGCGTGGAAGCCAACTGTGGGTCGAGCTGCGCGCCGCTGTTTTCGACGACCAGCGCCACGCCACGTGCGTCTGCGCCGGTGGTGATCCACACGGTGCCCTGTTCTGGCAGGTTGTGGACGATTGCGTTGTGTACGAGGTTTGTCGTCATCTGCATCAGGAGCGCATGCGAGCCCTCGATCGCAGCGGCGTCCGTGGAGGTCTCGATGGTGACGTCACGCTTCTCTGCGAACGGCAGGAGCGTTTCGGTCGCTTCTTCGGCTACGAGCGAAAGGTCTACCTGGTCGCGAGGGAATGAACGCTGGTCGGCGCGGCTGAGCAACAGCAACGCTTCGCTCAGGTCGATCGCTCGGGTGTTGACGACCTGCAGCCGGTCGACGAGTTCGCCGGTGTCGTGCGCGGGATCGTTGCGCGCCACGTCAAGCAGAGATTGCGTGATCGCCAGCGGCGTTCGGAGTTCGTGGGAGGCGTTGGCTGCGAATCGCTGCTGCTCGGCGACGTGGGCCTCGAGTTGGGCGAGCATGTTGTTGAAGGCGTCGGCGAGTTCGCGAAACTCGTCCTGGCGGCCGTCCAACTGGATCCGGTGGGACAGTGACCCCGTCGCGGCGATGCGGGTGGCCTCAGTGATGCGGGCAAGCGGGGCGAGCATGCGGCCGGCGATGATCCATCCTCCTACGAGACTGAAAACCAGAAGCAGCGCCAGCACCACGGCCGCTCTCGGGGCGAATGTGTGCAGGAGGTTCGACCGGATGGGAAAGACTCCCGGGAGACGGGTGTCGGCATCGACGAGTAGCGCCCGGTCAGGGACATAGCGCAGGAGAAACACCCACACGGCCGCAAGCAGCAAGGCGCCTGCGACCATGATGAAGCCGGCGTAGCTGAGAGTGAGTTTCAGCCGCACACTCATTCCAGGGGCTCTATTCACGTCGGGCTCCCTCGTCGATGCGATACCCGACGCCGGGCACTGTGGCGACGATCCAGGGCTCGCCGAGCCGTTTTCGCAGCCCCGAGACGGTGATGCGCACGGCATTCGTGAACGGGTCGGCGTTCTCGTCCCAGGCCCGCTCCAAGAGCTCCTCGGCGCTGACGACCCCGCCTTCGGCCGCCACCAGGACTTCGAGCACCGCGAACTGCTTTCTGGTCAGCGCGACGAATCGACCGTCGCGGTAGACCTCGCGACGAAACGGATCCAACCTGAGACCCGCGATCTCTCGCACCGGTGGCCGGTGGTGGGCGCGCCTGCGATCGAGCGCGCGGAGTCTGAGCACCAGCTCGCGGAGTTTGAACGGCTTGGTGAGGTAATCGTCTGCACCGAGTTCGAACCCGGAGGCCTTGTCGTCCAGGCGGTCGGCAGCGGTCAGCATGAGGATCGGCATGCCACTGCCGGAGGAGACGATGCTTTCGGCGATCTCGTCGCCGGAGGGGCCGGGAACGTCGCGGTCGAGCACGGCGATGTCGTAGACATTCATGCGTAAGAGCTCCAAGGCAGAGTCGCCGTCGCCCGCGATATCTGCCGCAATCGCTTCCAGCCGGAGCCCATCGCGGATGGCCTCCGCCATATAGGGCTCGTCCTCAAGCACCAAGACACGCATGGCCGCAGGATAGGAGCTGGCGCATCTCGTCGGCATATCGAAAACCAGAAACGTGCTGGTAACACCGCTCCGCCTTGAATGGCGGCATGACCCACAACAAACCAGCACGCACGACCCTCGTTCGCATCCCTGTCGTCGCCGGCCTGCTCATCGTCCTCGCAGCGACTGCCGCGCTCGGCTATCAGACCCTCCAGGCCTCGTCCTCGCGGGCTGCATTGCCACCAGCAGTCCGAGACGGGCACCGCCTCGCGTTGAATGAGACCCCTCCCAGCACGGTGGGGCCTGTCCATCGCGAAGCCTCGCTGCCAAACTCGGTGTGGCCGGCAGACGGCCAAGCGGCGGTCATCCTCACCGGACAGCCGCGGATCCACGCCGGCCCGAACCAGCATGCTGCTCCGATCGCAAGCGTGGCGAAGGTCATGACCGCCTACCTCGTGCTGCGTGACCACCCGCTACGGCCCGGCGTAGAGGGCCCGACAATCACGCTTACCGCCGCCGATGTCGACGATACCGCTCGCCGCGCGGGACAGCACGAATCGGTGGTACCCGTCGCCGCCGGTGAGCAGTTGACCGAACTCCAGGCGCTACAGGCGCTGCTGCTGCCCTCGGCGAACAACATCGCTTCGGTCCTGGCCCGGTGGGACGCCGGCTCGGAGAGCCGGTTTGTCGGCCGGATGAACGCCACCGCACGATCGCTGGGGATGGCTCACACCCGCTACACCGACCCCAGCGGCTTCGACGACGCAACCGTGTCGACCGCCGCTGACCAGCTGCGAATCGTCGATCGGGCGATGCGCGTGCGGGTATTCGCGAGCATCGTCGCCACGCCGAGTGCGATCCTGCCTGTGGCCGGCATCGTCCACAACACCAACGCGCTGCTTGGATACGACGGGTTCGTGGGAGTCAAAACTGGCTCGGACAACGCGGCCGGCGGCTGCTTCGCCTTCCGCGCGATCCGTGTGATCGACGGCAAGCGAAGAACGATTACCGGAGTCGTCCTGGGTCAGCCCGGCGACGATCAGATCGCCGCGGGGCTCGCGGCTGCCGACGCCATGGTCGACCGTATCGCCGGCGGTGAGGGTCCATCAACTCCAGGGAAACGAACCTTGCCACCACCGATTGCGCCTCAGAGCGACTGACCCCGAAGGCACGGTACGATCGGGCCGTGGATATCTGCCTGCGCCGGGTCTTTGCCATGAACCTCGACGGGGAGTTCGACGGGCCGGTCGACATCGCGATCCGTGGCGGGGTGATCGAGCGGATCGGTCGCGATCTGCCGGTGTCTGACCTGGTCGATGTCGACGAGTTCGCGGGATCGTGGGTGATGCCCGGCCTGTTCGACTGCCACGCACATCTCGCCTGCTTTGCCGACGATACGTTGCGATACCTCCAGATGCCGGTGACCCGGTGGTCGCTCGAGCTTGCTGCCAATGCGCGGCGACTGCTCGAGATGGGCGTCACCCATGTGCGCGACCCCGGCGGCGCCGACGCGGGCATTCGCGACGGGATCGCCAGCGGTGCCGTGCCCGGCCCGAGGGTGCAGGTCGCGATCAGCGCCCTCTCGCAGACCGGCGGACACAGCGACGGATTCCTTGCCGGCCCAGGCCTCGAGATCGATACCGGGTTCCTGTCGTCGAGCTATCCCGGACGCCCGCCATACACCGCCGATGGGGTGGACGGGCATGCGCCTGGCCGTGCGAAAGGTGCTGCGTGCCGGGGCGGATTGGATCAAGATCTGCACCACCGGAGGGCTGCTCTCATCGGGACTCGACCATCCCGACGTGGCCGAGTTCACGCCCGAGGAGATCGCCGTGGCAGTCGCGGAGGCCCAGCGCAAGGGAAAGCCGGTGATGGCCCACGCATACGGCGGCGAAGGGCTCAGCAACGCGGTGCATGGCGGAGTGCGATCAGTCGAGCACGGATTGCGGCTCACCGAGCGTCAGGCGGCCGAGATGGCCGAGCGGGGCTGCTGGCTTGTCCCGACGCTGTCTGTGATGTACGAGCTGGCAAGGATCTCCCACGCCGGCGAGTTCCCGGCGACCACAGCGGAGAAGGTGCTCGACATTGAGCCGATCATCGGCGAGGCGGTGGGCATCGCCAGGGCCGCGGGTGTCTCGATCGCGATGGGCACCGATTCACTCAGCCAACGCGCAAACCCCCGCGAGATCCTGCATCTGCACCGCGCCGGGCTCTCGCCCAGCGAGGCCCTTCTGGCCGCGACTCGCGAGGGCGCAGAGCTGTGCGGCGTTGCTGATACCCACGGCAGCGTCGCGGAGGGGTATGTCGCCGACGTGATCGTGCTCGACGCGGATCCCAGCGATCTCTCGGTGTTCGACGGTGACGAGCCTGCGGCGGCGGTGCTCCTGGCCGGCGAGGTCGTGCACCGCCGCGGTTAGCGGCGCCCGAAGATGTTGAGGAAGAACAAAAACACGTTCAGGATGTCGAGGAAAATCGAGGCGGCCAGCAGCGGAGCGGCCCGGATGTCTTTGGATTTGCGCAGCCGCTGGAAGTCGATCATGGTGAAGCCGGCGAAGATGATCAGGCCGAGCACCGCGTAGATCAGGTCGCCGTTCGGTATCCGAACGAAGATCGTGACGATCCCGAAGATGATCAGTCCAAGCAGCGCGAAGAACAGCAAGCGAGCGAGATTTGAGAGGTCGCGTCGGGTCGCGTAGCCGGCCGCTCCGAACCCGGCGATGAAGAGCGCCGTCGCTCCACCGGCCTGCCACACCGCCTGTGGGTTGGTCGACACGTAATAGGCGATCGTTGGCGCGATCGCGAGGCCCATCACCAGGCCGAACGTGAACAGAAGGCCGATTGCGAGTTGCTCGGATCGCTGCGAGGCGACGTTCAGCCCGAGCAGACACCCGATCGCCACGATGAACCAGAGCCAACCCCACTGGTAGGCCATGTTGCGGCCGAGATAGGCACCCACTGCGAAGAACGCGGTGGTAAGCGCCACGAACCCCATCGTCTGTGCGAACAGGGCGTGCGACTCGTCGCGGGTGATGATGGGGGAGGAGGTTGTGTCTGTGACCACCCCCAAACACTAACAGCGGGTGAATAAATGGTGCCAGGCACCATTTATTCACGGCGTCTCGTAACGATCCTGGGACGGCCCTGTGGGAGGATCACGGTGATGAGCGATACCTCTCTGCGCCGATTGGCCTGGGTGATCTTTGCGGTGAACACCGCGCTGCTTGGCGTGGGCTTGGTACTCGAGTGGTTTACGCGAAGCCTCGAGGCGTCCAATAGCTTCGGTCAGAGCGGTGTCAATTTCCTGGCGACGATTCTCATCACAGCCCTGTTTTGGACGTTTCCGGTGGCGGGCGTCGCCATCGCCGTGCGGGTTCCGCGAAACCCGATCGGATGGCTGCTACTCGCCATCGGCATCGGTTGGAGTTCGCTGCTGGCCTCGGCCTCCTATGGCGACTACGGGCTGAAGCTGCATCCCGGCTCGCTGCCCGCCGCCGACGTTGTGGCGTCCATAGGCGGATGGGTGTGGGCACCGCCGGTCGCGATCACCGGCGTCTTTCTGCTGCTGGTCTACCCCGACGGGCACCTGCCGAGCCCGCGTTGGCGGTGGGTGGCCTACGTGTGCGGCGCTGGCGGTCGCGGTCTGTGTGGTGGTCGACGTGCTGCTGCCGGGGCCGATGAACGACGCGGGCTTCTCCGGCTATGACAATCCGTTCGGGGTGAGCGCGCTGAAGCCGGTGCTGAGCGCGCTCGAGCTGGCCGTGTTGCTGATCCCGGCGTGCATGGTGGCCGCGGTGATCAGCCTGATCCGGCGTTTCCGGCGCGCGGGCGCCGTCGAACGCCTCCAGATCAAGTGGCTGGCCGCCGCGGGTGGGCTCTCAGGTGCGCTCTACGCCGCGAGCCTCGTGCTGTCCGCGCTGCTCGTGCCCTCCGGCGATCCGGACCCGGAATGGCTCACGGCGCTCTCCGATGTCTGGATCCTGACGGTGGGGTTCATCCCGCTCTCGATCGGCGTCGCGATCCTGCGCTACCGCCTGTTCGAGATCGACGTGATCATCCGCCGCACGCTGATTTACGCCGGGCTGGTTGCCGGGCTGGCGATCGTGTACCTGAGCGGGATCGCCGTGATCGGCTCGCTGTTGCGCGGTCTGACGGGATCGTCGGGCACGCTTGCGGTGACGATCTCGACGCTGGTCGTCGCGCTTGCCTTCCAGCCACTGCGGCGAGTGATCCAGCGCGGCGTCGACCGCCGCTTCTACCGCGCCGGCTACGACGCCCAGGCGGCGGTGAACGGCTTCAGCGAGCGGCTGCGCGAACAGATCGACCTGGATGCACTGTGCGACGAGCTGCGCTCCGTGGTGAGCGGCACGGTCCAGCCGACGCACGCGAGCGTCTGGCTGCGAGAGGCCGGCGGGAAGGAACCCGGCTAGCCGATCGCAGCCAGCGCTCGTGCCGCCCGAGCGCACTCGGCGTAGCTCGTGTAAAGCGGCACCGGGGCGAACCGAAGCACGTCAGGCTCGCGAAAGTCGCACACCACGGCGTGTTCGTGGCGAAGCCGGGCACACAGGGCCCTGGCGTCCGAAACGTGAACCGAGAGCTGGCAGCCGCGGCGACCAGCTGAGCTCGGAGTGACGTTGGTCGCCCCGCCGACAGTCTTGAGCGCGGCTTCGAGAAATTCGGTCAGCCGGGCCGATCGCTGCGGCCAGAGCGTCCATCCCGACGCGGTCAAACTCGGCGAGCGATGCGGCCAGCGGTGCGAGCGCGAGAATCGACGGCGTCGAAACCACGAAGCCTTCGGCACCCGGCCTGGGGACGAACTCGGGCTCCATCTTGAACCGCCGCTCCGGCGCCACGCCCCACCAACCGGCGAGCCGCGGAGCCGAGGAATGTCGCTCGGCCACGAACATCGCCGCCGGAGCTCCCGGGCCGCCGTTCAGATACTTGTAGCCGCACCAGGCGGCGGCGTCGACGTTCCAGTCGTGGAGCGCCACCGGCACGTTGCCCGCGGCGTGCGCCAAATCCCAGATCGCGATCGCTCCAGCCTCGTGGGCACGGGCGGTGAGTGCCTCCATGTCGGCGACCTCGCCCGAGATGTAGGAGGCTCCCGCCAGGAGCGTCACCGCGACCGAATCGTCGACGTCGCTCCCGTTTCCATGGATGACCGCATCGGTCGGGTCGAGGCCGTGCCACGCGACGTGGGTTGCGGCCGCGTACTGGTCGGAGGGGAAGGCGTCGGCATCGATCAGGATCCGGTATCGCTCGGCGCTGGGGTGGTAGAGCGCGGCCAGCAGAAAGTGCAGGTTCTGTGTCAGCGAGCCGGCGATCGCGACCTCCGAGGGCCGCGCGCCAACCACCCGCGCCATCGCGGGTGCGAGATCGTGTCCGGCCTCGAGCCAGCCAGATTCAAACCATGCCTCCACCGCCAGCTCGTGCCACTGATCCATCCGCTCATCCAGCGCCGCCCGCGCGGCAATCGGCATCAGGCCCAGCGAGTTACCCGCGAAGTAGGCGACCTCGGTGACCGCGAAGCGGTCGCGGGCCGGCGCCGGATCATCACGATCGGCGGCCTCGGCCGCGGCTTCCAGACCGTTCTCCATGAGCGTCGGAGCATAAGCGCACTCCACGAGGGACGCCCGCTGTAACGTTCCGGCCAGGGTATGAACGACGTCTCCCAAACCGAGTCGAGCGGGCAAGACGGGCTGACGCTCGCCGACATCCAGGACCGCAGCTACGAGCACGCGGGCAAAGGCATTCGAGCCTCCTGGCCGGCCGAATCGGCGATGGACGCGGCGGGCATCGAGCGCTTCCTCTCCGCCAACGACTACGCCGTGGTTGCGACCACCCGGCCCGATGGACGCCCCCAGGCCGCGCCGCTGTCCTACTTCGTTCACGAAGGCTGCTTCTGGTTTGCCACCGTCGGGGGGCAGCGTTTGCGAAATCTCGAGGCGATGGCCCACCTCGCGCTCGTGATCAGCTCCGGGAACGGCGACGACCACTCGGCGCTGATTGCAGAGGGGCCGGTGGAAGTGCTTGCGGCGTCGCCCGAGCTGAAGGCGCGGTGGGCCGCTCGCCACGGCGACGATCCGATCTGGGCAAAAGCGATGATCAGGATGATCCCCGAGCGGCTGTTCACCTACGACGGCGCCAACGCCTGAACTTCACCCGCGGGCTAGTGAAACGCGGCGATGATCAGCGCGGTACTCGCGCCGACCAGCAGCACTGTGGCCAAGACGAGCATGGCCAGGCGGGGATGCTTTCGGCCGAGGAAGGCGATCACAGCGGTTGCCATCACACCGATCGGAATCCACCAAAACAGGAAGTCCCCGTTCTCGGTCGAGGCGCGGAGCAGCTGGGGCGCCACATACGGATCGAACGTGAACAGCCGCGCGACCACCAGGGCGGCGGTCACCGCCGGAATCGCCCACAGTGCCTTGACACCGATCAGCGGTATCCGCAGCCGCGACCAGAACACCGCGACCAGGAACACCACCGATGCGAGTGCCATCGCAGTCACCGCGATCTCGAGGATGTGCGTCTCGTACTGGGGATGGGTGCCGGATGTTGCTCCGGCCGGGTAGTGGATGACCTGAAGCGCGAACAGGGCCTCATACACGGCGGCCAGCCCAATCGTCGCGCACAATGCGCCAACGAACGCGGCCGGGGTCTGGCGGGTGTGCATACCACTCAGGCTATATCGCTTGTGTGCTATTGTCAATGGCCCGCTCATGCTTGAACTGCGACCCAACTGCGAGCGTTGCGACGTCGACCTGCCCCCTGGTGCCGAGGCGCGTATCTGCACCTACGAGTGCACGTTCTGCGTGACCTGCGCCGAGCAGGCGCTCCAAAACGTGTGCCCCAACTGCGGCGGGGGGTTCGTGCCTCGACCGATTCGGCCTCAGCAAGCGTGGCGGCCAACCACCGGGCTCGTCAACGATCCGCCCAGCACTCGGCGGCGACATCTGGAGTACTCACCCGAGGAGATCGCCGCGCTGGTGAGCAAGCTCGCAGGCGTGGATCCACGCGACCGCTGAACATCGGCGTGCACGGGTCGATCACCCGGGCATGTTCGCGCAACTGGTATCTCGGCAGGCAGGGGGCCGGCCGGTGTGGATGGCGGTGCTGGTCGCCCGCGCCGCCGCCGGATCTGTGGCGGGCATCGCCAGCGTCGGACTGTCCTCGTCGCAGGGCGCAAGGTGGCTCCTTGTGCCGGCGGTCGCAGCGCTCGTCGCCGGCCTCGTGTTGCCCCTGCTGCTGAACTCGATCTCGGGTCGCACGATCGGATACCTTCCGGCGCTCGCGGCCGCCGGGGTGGGGGAGGCGTTGCCGGTGGTGATTGGGCTCGCGCCCACCCGGGGCGGGTTCCCGACGGTGCTCTTGGTGCTGGTCGGGTGGGTCATCAGCGTCGTTGCGATGGCATGGCTTGCCGACACACTTTCACGGCCGAACACGACCCGACCGACCGCTTCGTAGCAATCAAGTCAAGCGTGGATCCTGCCGATGTCGGCTCGATGTACGGCGGGATCACATGAACGGTGGCGGCACCCCGGTTTGGGTGACGGTGATCGTTGCGCGCCTGATCGGTGGGTTCGCTGCGGGCTTGATCGGAGTCGCCACCTACGCGCATGTGTCGAGCGCCGACACCCTGACGACGACCGGTCAGGCCTCGCCGTGGTTTGTGTTCGGCCCCACGGCGATCGGAGCGATTGCCACAGGATTTGCCCTCAGCCTGCTCTTGCCGCGGATGTCGGGGCAGGTGGTCGGGGTGTTCCAGTCGATCGTGGCCGCCGCCGCCGGATCGCTGTTCACTGTGATCCTGACGCTGCTGGTGGCCGGCGGATTCTCGACCACCACCTCCACCGGCTCCGTCATGGTGCTCTCGAGCGGCGCCATGGGCGTATCGCTGTTTTCGTGGATCTTCGCGGTCGGGATCACGACCTGGATGGTCTCCAATGCGTCCCAGCCCGCCGATGGCTCCTGGGGCGGCGGCGGAAAGCACATGACCTCTCAGCACAGCTGGGCCGACAAGCCGGCCACCGACCCCGGCGGCATCGATCTCGATCGGCGCCAGGCCGAGCGCGGCTACTGGGGCGGGCTCGAGGAGCCCGGCCCCGATGAGCCGAACCGCGACAACTAGGTGGCGACCACCACGGAGTAGTCGCGGCCGCCGGCGAGTGCGGCGGCGCCCGTGACCCCGGTTACGACAACCGGCGCGGTGCGCTTGGTCTTGGTGCCGTCGCCGATCTCACCGTAGGTGTTGTCACCCCAGGCGTAGGTGGTAGCCGCCGTCGCCGCCAGCGTGTGGAGGCGTCCCGTCCCGATCTGCACGATGTTGGAGAGCGACGTCAGCGCGATCGGCGTTGTCCGCGACTTGCCGGTGCCGTCACCGAGCTGGCCGTAGCTGTTTTGGCCCCACACCCACACCTTGCCGTCGTTTCGAAGCGCGACGCTGTGATTTGCGCCCGCGGTGATCGCGGTCGCGCCGGTGAGGGTGGCGGCCTTGACCGCGGTGGTCTTGTTGGTCTTGGAGCCGTCGCCGATCTGTCCGTACTGGTTCCAGCCCCAGGCCCAGACGGCACCGCCGGCGCCGATCGCCAGGCTGTGATCGCGGCCGCCGGCGATTGCGGTGATTCCCGCCAGGCCGGTGACCACGACGGGGGTCGGATGGCTGGTGGTGTTGCCGTTGCCGAGATTTCCAAACTCGTTGTCTCCCCAGGCGACCACGGTGCCGTCGGCGCGAAGCGCCAGTGAGTGGTCGCGCGCGCCCGCAATCGCAATCGCATTGGTGAGCCCGCTGACCTTCACCGGGCGGCTGCGGTTGGTCGTCGTGCCGTCGCCGAGGATGCCCCACTTGTTGAAGCCCCAGCACCACACGCTGCCGTCTGCGTCCAGCGCCATCGAGTGGTAGTGACCCGTGCCGATGGCGGTGATCACCGGGTTTCCGGTGAAGGTGACCCTGGTCGGGACGAGCCGGTTGGTCTTGGTGCCGTCACCGATCTGGCCGTACTGGTTGTGTCCCCAGCACCACACCGCGCCCGACGAATCGAGCGCGACCACATGCTCGCGTCCGCCGTCCAGGTCGACGACGTTCGAAAGCACGGATGCGCCATGCGTGGTGTGTGCCGTGGTGGTGCCGTTGCCGAGTTGTCCGTCGGCGTTGTCGCCCCACGCGTACACGTTTGACCCGGCGGCAAACGCCGGTGTCTGCTCGATGAAGAGCCCCGCCGTCGAGAGGGCGATTCCGGCCGCCGCTCCGCGCTCGAGGAAACCCCTGCGTGTAGTCCCCATTTTCCAACCCCTCCCAGGTGAGCCTGAGCCGAGCTTACACGGCAACCGGGAGTTCTCCTAGCGCCCCACCACCACCCGGTGCCGAGTCCGAAGACGGAATGCGATGGACTCGACGCCGGGTGTAGGGGGTGTGGGGCGGACAGGTTGCGCCTTTCCACAGGCAGGCGTCAAGGCTTGGAGCCGGTTTCGGCCCGAAAAACCTCGCTGATTGCGGGAAAGACCTCAGTTGCGAAAATTTTTGCGTGGCGTTTTCGCGACTTACCCACAGAGTTATGCACAGGGCGGCTGCTAGCGGACGATCAGCGCGGTTGCCCAGGCGTCGGCGAGCACCTGCACCCCGGCCTCACAATCGGCACGGGCGGCGGTTTCTTCAGGAGTGTGGCTGGCTCCCGTGGGGTTTCGCACAAACACCATCGCCGCCGGCACGTGGGGCGCGAGGATCCCCGCATCGTGTCCGGCATATGACGGCAGGTCGCCGACGGGGATCCCGCGGGCTTCGGCGGCCGATGCCAGCAGCTCGCGCAACGCGGGGTCAAACGCCGCCCCATCGTTTTGGGTCTCGCGGCTGAACTCCGCCTGGCTGTAGCGGGTGCGCAACTCCCCGACGATCTCGTCGACCGTGGCCACGTCCAGCGCGCGCACGTCGAGCGAAGCGGTCACCTGCCCAGGGATCGAGTTGGTCGATCCGGGGCGCACCTCGACCCGGCCCACCGTCCCGACGGCGCCCGGTCTGGCCCGCGCCGCCGCATCGACGGCGAGCACGAACCCGGCAGCCTCGACCAGCGCATCTTGGCGTCCGGCCATCGCCGTGGTGCCGGCATGGTTTGCCTGTCCCCGGAACTCCACCTTCCAGCGCTGCCGGGGCGCGAGCACGGTGGCGATCCCAAGCGTCAGATCGCGCGGGGCGAGGTCGAGACCCTGCTCGACGTGCACCTCGAGCATCGCGCGTACGCGGCGCAGCTGCTCGGGCGCGGATCGCAACGTCTCGGCCGTGACGCCGTAGATGGTCTCGGCTCCGCCCATCGTCTCGAGCACGCGCTCGATGTCGAGACCGCCGGTGATCGCCAGACTCGCAAAGCACGGGACGCGGAAGCGCGCACCCTCCTCGTCGACGAACGCCGCAACGGCGAGCGGATGGTGGCGCGGCGCGTCGGACTCGATCAGCGTGGCCGCGGCCTCGAGCGCACTCACGACTCCCAGTGCGCCGTCGTAGGCACCGCCGTTGGGCTGGGTGTCGAGGTGCGAGCCGGCGCACACCCACGGCCCCTCGTCGGCGTCTGGAGTGACCGCCCACAGCGTGCCGGCACCGTCGCGGCGGATCTCGAGCCCGATCTCGCGGGTGGTGTGCTCGAACCAGTCGCGGGCCTCGGCTTCGAGCGGCGACCACGCCAGCCGGTTCCAGCCCCCGTCGATGTGCCCGATCGCGGCCAGCTCGTCGAACCGGCGCCAGAACCTGAGTGGATCAATGTTGGGCATCTCCGTGTGAGAATACGCCGATGCCGCCGTCCGCGTATCGCCTTCCGGGGTTCGTGAACGCCCACTCCCACGCCTTCCAGCGACGGCTGCGAGGAGTGGTGGAGCGGGTTGATCCAGCGCATCCTCACGACGATTTCTGGACATGGCGCGAAGCCATGTACGCCGCCGCCGGAGCGCTCGATCCCGACTCGATCTATGCCGTCTGTCGCGCCGCCTACACCGAGATGCGATTGGCCGGCTATGTGGCCGTGGGCGAGTTTCACTACCCGCATCACCGCCCGGATGGTGAGCCCTATCCCGACCGAAACGCGATGTCGCGATCGGTGATCGCCGCGGCCAAGGACGCCGACATCGAGTTGGTGTTGCTCGAGACCGCATATCAGCGCGGCGGTCAGGGGGCTCCGCCCAGCGCCGGTCAGCGGCGGTTCTGCGATCCCTCGATCGACGCTTATCTGGAGCGTGTTGACGAGCTCCGATCCGAGACCAGTGTGGGGCTCGCGCCGCATTCGGTGCGCGCGGTTTCGCGCCCGTGGCTCGAGCGGATCGCCGCCCACGCCGAGGCCAACGACATGGTGATCCACATCCACGCCAACGAGCAGCGCCGCGAACTCGACGAGTGCTTGGCGGAGTACGGCCGTCGCCCGATCGAGCTTTTGGCCGACACCGGGATCCTGGGGCCGCGTACGACCCTGATCCACGTCACCCATGTGACCGACGAGGAGCTCGATCTGATCGCCGAGTCGGGAGCCACGGTGTGCGCCTGCCCGACGACCGAGGCCAATCTGGGCGATGGCTTTCTGCCGGTGCTTCGCATGTTCGAGCGGGGCATCCCGATCTGCATCGGCTCGGACTCGAACACCATCATCGACCCGGTCATCGAGATCCGCGAGCTGGAGGCGATTGCCCGCCGCCAGGCGGAGCGCCGAAACGTGCTCGTGCTCGACGGTGCCGACGGTCCCACCCAGTATCTGCTCGAGGCCGGATCCTCCAACGGAGCCCGCGCCCTGGGCATCTCTCACCCTCTAGCTGAGGTTGAGATACTGGCGGATCACCCGTCGCTCGCCGACGTCGCCCCCGATGATGCCGCCGCCGCTCTCGTGTTTGGCGCAACGGCCGCCGCTCTTCGCCCCGTAACCTCGTAGACCGAAAGGCTCTAACACCACATGGACTTCTCTCTCAGCCCCGAGCTTCTCGACCTGCGAGCGCGGGTGCGCGCACTGGTTGACGATCACCTCACTCCACTCGAGCTGGAGGCCGAGCAGCGCCACGGCCGGCTCTCGCCCGAGTCACACGCCAAGGCCAAGGCGGCCATCATGGCGGCGGGGCTGGGGGCCAACAACATCCCCACCGAGTACGGCGGCGGCGGGTTCGATCTGACCCAGCAGATCGTCACTCACGAGCAGCTGGGGCGGCTCACCAACTGTCTGTGGGTGCTGGTCTGGAGCCCCTCAAACGTGCTCGTTCACGGCACGCCAGAGCAGATCGAGCGCTACCTCCTACCCGACGTGCGAAACGATCATCGCCACGCCTTTGCGATCACCGAGGCCGACGCCGGCTCCGACCCGCGCGGGATCGAGGCCGAGGCGATCAAGGTCTCCGACGATCTGTACGAGCTGTCGGGCACCAAGTGGTTTGTGACCGACGGCGACGTCGCGAGTTACTTCATCGTGCTCGCCTGGGCGGTGGACGGTATCGAGCGACAGCCGACGCTGTTTCTGGTCGACAAGGACTCTCCGGGAGTCGAGATGACCGCCGATCCGGACTTCACTCACAACTTCCCCTACCGCCATCCTGAGTTCACGTTCACGCGCACCCCGGTGCCGGCCGCAAACGTCCTGGGGAACGTGGGGGAGGGCTTCACGCTCACCAACGAGTGGTTCATCGAGGAGCGCGTGCACATCGCCGCCCGCTGCGTCGGGGCGTGCAGCCGGCTGATCGAGCTTGGCACCGAATGGGCGCTCGAGCGTGAGCAGTTCGGCGGCCGGATCTTCGATCACCAGGCCGTGTCGTTCGCCCTCGCCGACTGCGCCGCCGAGACCGCCGCCGCGCGGCTGCTCACCTACCAGGTGGGGTGGCTCTACGACAACGGTGCCGATCGCAAGCTCGTCCACCACAAGGCCTCGATGGCGAAGCTGATCGCCTCGGAGACCGCGGGCCGCGTGGCCGATCGCGTCCTCCAGATCTTCGGGGGCCGCGGCTACATGCGCGAGAACCCCGTCGAGCGGCTGTGGCGCGAGCTACGAGTCGACCGCATCTGGGAAGGGACATCCGAGATCCAGCGGCTGGTGATCGCACGCGGTCTGGAGCGCCGCGGCGTCGAGCGCCTGCTCGGCTGAGGCTACGCGGCCAGCGCGAGCGATCGCTCGCGGGCGTGTAACGCCAGCATGTCCTCGATGTGGTCGAGCGTCTTGCCGAGATCGGCCGCAGGAGTGTTGGCTCCGGCAAACAGCGGACTGCTGGCGCCGTTACAGATCAATCGGCGGACGAGCACCATGCCTTCGGGCGTCACGACCTGATCCTCGCTGCGAAGCGCGTCGGCGAGTCGCCCCAGCCGTTCGGCATGCTCGTTGACGACCAGGCGATTGAGGGGAAGCGGCGAAGGCAGGCCCGACTCGGCGGTCTCGACGAACCGCTCGATCCCGCCGGCGAACTGGCGGCGGCGCTTGAGCGACGTCAGGGCGGCCGCGTAGCGCCGCACCGGGTCGCCTCCCACGTGTCGAAACCGAGTCAACACGATCTCGTCGTAGACCTCGTCGCGTTGCCAGCCGACGTAGCGGGCGATGCCGATCGCGAGCACTGCACCGAGCAGGGAGGTGCCGATCAGCGCTTCGGCCATCTCGAAGCTGAGCGCGCCGAAGACCTGGCGAGCAATCACGGCCAGCACGGTCAGCGTTGCGAGCGCCGCCGCTGCCGTCCATGCGGTGTGGAGGCGCTCATTTATGCGCGCGAGGGTCTCTGTCAAATCGAACGGTGTCACGGCTACCCCCATTTATCGCCGCGGCCGAGGGAGCGCTTGAGTCTCAAGCTGCGAAATACCTCAAACCGGTGGCTCCGAAACCTGACGTGCAGACGAGGCCGCTTCGCATGGAAGCGGCCTCGTCTTCAGGCTGTCCGGTGGGCCGCCGGACAACGTGCCTCCGCCGGTGGGTCCAATACCGGCTGCCACGCATACGCACGTGGCTGGAGACATCTCGAACCCCTTGGCGCGCGAGTCTACTCCAATTTCTGGAAGTGTCACGGTGCCGTAGGGTGTCGGAGTGTTTCGCCAAAACGACTCGCTTCGAGCGGTGCCTGCGCTGGTGTCTTTGGCGGCGGGTGGGTGGCTTGCACTGGAGGGTGGGGGGTACGCGATCGACGGCTGGGGTGCCGCCGCTTTTGTGTGTCTGCTCGCGTTCGTCGCGGCAGTCGTGATCGGGCCGGGACGCACCCTCTCCGGCTGGCAGGTGTCGGCGCCGCTGGCGCTGACCGTGCTCGGTTGCCTTGGGCTGGTCTCGATCGCGTGGGCGGCGTGGCCGCAGGCGGCCCTGGTGGAATCGGGCCGCACGCTCGTCTACGCCGCCGTGATGGGCACCGCCGTGCTGATCGGCGCCGATGAGCGGCTGCGTCGCTGGGCGCTCACCGGGGTGGGTGCCTGCGCTGCCGTGATCGCGGCCGAGTTGGCGCTTCGGATGGCGTTCTCCGGCGACCCCGGTTCGCTGTTTGCCCTCGGCCGATTGGTCGGATCGATTGGCTACGGCGGCGGCACCGCTGCGGTCGTGGCGATCGGGACGTGGCCGCTGGCGGCGATCGCCAGCGATCGCGCTCGGGGACTGCCGGTGCGGGCCGCGACGGCAGCCGGCGCGGGCGCCACGGCGGCGATTGTGATCCCGACCGAGGCCCGTGCGGCGCTGGTCGCATTGGTGATCTCGGGACTGATCTGGATCGCCGTCTCCTCGCGGGCGCTTGCCTGTGCCTGGATGGCGGCCGCGGTCGCAGGGGCAATCGGGGTGGAGTGGAATGCCCTGAACGGTGCGTTTCCGGCGGCGACCGAGGGCCAGATCAGGTCGGTTGGGATCGCCGTTTTGGTGGTCGCGCTCGTCGCCATGGCGGCGCTTGTGGTGATGGTGGTGTGCGAACGCTGGGTGGGCGGCCGTATCGGTGGGGGCGCGACGTCGTGGATCACGGCACTGGTGTTGGTGGTGGCGGTTGTCGGAGTGGGAAGCCAGCTGGTGGGGTCCAACGCCAAGCCGGAGCGATGGGTACGCCAGCAGTGGCATGCCTTCATCTACGCAGGCAACCCGATTGGGGGAGACACCCGCTTCGACTCGGTCGGCGGAGGTCGCTACGACCTCTGGCGGGTCGCGGTAATTGAGCTTCATCACGAACCGCTCGAGGGTGTGGGAGCCGGCAGCTTCGGTGCCGTCTACGACCGGCTGGGACGTTCGGCGGCGCAGCCCCAACAGGCCCACAGCGAGCCGCTCGAGTTGTTCGCGACGCTCGGCGTCGCGGGTGGACTGCTCCTGATCGCGGCACTCGGCTTGCCGCTGGCCGCCGCGGTCGTCGTTCGGGCATCGGACTCTGAGGGCACCGAGCAGATGGTGATGGCGGGCCTCGCCGGCGGCATCTCCTACTTCGTCGTGCAGGCCTCGCTTGACTGGGTGTGGCACCTGTTCGCAGTCGGGGTGCCCGCGATGGTGCTTGCCGGGACGGCGATGGCGGCCCTCACGCCGGGTGAGTCCCGCGAGCGTTCGTGGGTCGCCAGCGGTGTGGTGATCGCCGCGGCGCTGGCTGTCGCCCTGGTGGTGGTCGTACCTGCTGCACTGGCTCAGCATTATCTGACCGCGTCGCTCACCGCTCCGCTGGGACAGGCGTTATCCGACGCCGACCAGGCGGCCCGATTCGACCGGCTGTCGGGTCGACCGGCGCTGGCGCGAGCGCGCGCGGAACTGGCGGCCGGAGATCCGCAGTCTGCGCTTGCCGACGCGCGCAACGCGGTGGCGGCCGAACCGGGGTTCTGGGTTGCCTGGGAGGTGGAGAGCCTCGCTGCTGCCCGGGTGGGTGACATGACCACGGCGCGGCGTGCGCAGCGTCACGCCACGGCGCTCGCGCCGCACTCCCCGCTCAGCTTCCGGGGGACGGTGCCGCCGTTTTCATGAGCGGTGGTCGCCGGCCCAGGCCTCGAGTCCCTGGATCTGCCATGGAAGCGGTTTGAACACCGGGTTTGCGGCCATCGTGCGGGTGACGGCCTCGGCGGCGCTGAGCCGCTCGGAGCGAGCGACGATGGCAGCGCACACGGTGGCCGAGCGCTCACGGCCGCCGCGGCAGTGCACGTACAGGGTGCCGCCGGCGGCCGCGAGATCCACGGCCTCGTCCAGCACTTCGCGAGGCACCGTGGCCCCGTCGATCACGGCCAGCCGATGTTCCACGATTCCGGCGAGGCCATACTGGGCGTCGACCAGCTCGCGCTCACCGGCCCAATACTCGCTGTCCTCACACAGGTTGATGACCGCCGTTACGCCCTCCTCGCTGAGGGCGCGGATGTGGCGCTCGGAGTAGGGCATCGGACCGCCAAGCAGCGAATCCGACAACCGCGCATAGACCAACTTCGACACGCACGGATCCTAATGAATAACGGTGCCAGGCACCGTTATTCACGACCAGGAGCTGGGTCGATTCAGCGCAGGTCGTCGGTCAGCTTGACGGCTGCCACGGCGCGCTGGTCGAGCTGTTTGCGGTAACGCAGCTCGAGCTCGCGCGCGAGTCTCACGTCGCGGCGCCGGTCCCGCATCTTTTGAATCAACTTGCCCACAGAACAAGTGTGCCCCTACCGCGTCCGAATTTCCAGCACTTTGCAGCAACTTTCCCAAGAGTTCTCGCATTTTTCACAGGTCGTAACGACCTGGCCGACGCGTACACTGCCGCGATGGACGAGCGAGCCCTCAACCAGCTGTCGGTGGCCATGGCCCATCGCTGCGGTGCCCTTCTGCTCGAGCGCTTCCGCGGGCCGGTCAGCGGGCTCGAAACCAAATCGACGCCCATCGACCTGGTCTCGGATGCCGATCGAGACTCCGAGGCGCTGCTGCTCGAGACGCTCGCGCGCGAGCGCCCCGACGACGCCATCGTGGGCGAGGAAACCGGCACATCGCGGGGCACCAGCGGGCTTCGGTGGGTGCTCGACCCGCTCGACGGCACCACCAACTTCCTGTACGGCTTCCCCGTGTGGTCGGTCTCGATTGCGGTCGAAGACAGCGACGGTTGGGTATCGGCGGTTGTGTACGACCCGACCCGGGAAGAGACGTTCGCCGCCACCCGCGGCGGTGGCGCCACCCTCAACGATCACACCATCAACGTGTCGGATTCGCTGGTTCCCGAGCGGGCACTGGTCGGAACCGGCTTCTCGTACGGCGTCGAGGCCCGCGCCGTTCAGGCCCGGGCGGTGGATACGCTTTTGACGCGCGTTCGCGACGTACGGCGGGCGGGCTCGGCCGCGCTCGACCTGGCATGGGTCGCCGCCGGCCGGCTGGACGCCTTTTACGAGGTCCCGCTCAAGATCTGGGATCGGGCTGCAGGGGAGTTGCTCGTGACAGAGGCGGGGGGAATGATCACCCAGCTCGAGCCGATCGCCGGGTCGGATGACACAGGGGTATTGGCGTCGTCGCCCGACCTGCACGGCCCGCTCGAGGTGCTCGTGAACTCAGCATTGACCTCGCCGGCATTGTGAAAATACAGTAGACTGCGTTTCGACTGCTGGTGTCGCCTCGGGTTGGCGCCCAACAAGCCCGCAGTCACACCAGACCACATGACATTACGCTTCGAGGCTGACCTTGAAGCGGCCGCCGAATCCGCAGCTGCATGGAGTGGCGAGCCGTTTCTGCACGATGGTGAGGATGCCGCCGTCGCTCTTGCGACGGGAACGGTGCGACGAGCCGCGCTCGATTCCGCACTCGACCAGATCAACGTCGGGGCGCTCTACCCGAGCTTCGAATGGCGGCGTGACTACGCACTCGTGCTCGGTCTCGAGCGCGTACTGTCGGAGTCTCAGCCAAAGCTCGCCTCCGGGACCACGCTGCGTCGCCACCAGGTCGACGCGCTGGCCGGACAGCTGGCGGCGCTGATCGGCGATCTCCAGCGCGTCGAGCCCGAGGAAAACGGTGGGGAAGACGAGGACGACGACGACGAGGAGACCGGTGAGTACGACGTCGTCGACGCCGAAGTGGACGAGGACGACGAGGATGACGACGAGGACGATGTCGACGACGAGGACGAGATCGACGTCGAGATCGACATCGAGCCGCAGGAAGGCGCCGACCCGCCGCCCGGCCTCCAGCTGATCGCCGCCGACCCGGCCGTCGTGGCACTCGACGATGTCGACGAGGAGCTGAACGGCGACGAGCCTCCGCCACCCGATCCCGGCGCGCGCCGCCGGTACCGGTTCAAACATCCCACCGCGTCGGGCAAGACGATTGCTGCCGCCGGATTTGTCGAGGCGGCCCGCTCCACCGGCGTGCTGATTCTCACCCACCGAAGGCTCCTGGTCGACCAGTTCACCCGCGACCTCACCAAAGAGGGATACGGCGAGCGGCTGACCCCGCCGGTGCTGCGCGGCGAGCCCCAGCCCGAGTTGCAGCCGCTGACGATCAACACCTACTCGTGGTTCATCAAGCATTCGGCCGATCTGCGCACCGACGTCTACGGCGTCGTTGTCTGCGACGAGGCCCACACGGCGCTCGGCGAGAAGACGGCGGCGACGATCAGGAAGTTCAACGAGCCGGTGTATATCGGCATGACTGCGACCGACCAGCTTCTGCAAAAGCATGTCGCCGACGTATTCCCCGCCGAGGTCGCCGACTTCCCGCTCGGCGAGGCCGTGCGCCGGGGAGTGGTCGCGCCTCTTCGCTGCATGCGGGTGCGGCCGATCGCCTCGGTGCGAAACGTCGACATCGTCGGCGGCGACTTCGATCAGAGCCAGCTGGCCGCGGCACTCGACCTCGACCCGCTCAACCTGGCCGCCGCCGACCTCTACCAAAGCCGTTTCGGCGACACCCCTGGAATCGTCTACGCAGCCGGCGTCGAGCATGCGGGCCGCGTCGCGGCAGCGATGCGCGCGATCGGGATGAAAGCCGCCGCCGTGTCGGGGAAAACCCCGCCGCGTGAGCTGGCAGAGACGCTTGCCGCCTACGACCGCGGCGACATCGACGTGCTGGTCAACGCACAGCTCCTGGCCGAGGGTTGGAACGCGCCCCGAGCGACCGTCTGCATGCACCTCGCCCCGACCGCGAGCCGCCGCGTCTACCAGCAGCGCGTGGGCCGGATCATGCGCCTGCACCGGCGTAAGGAGGCCGGCATCGTCGTCGACTTCGCCGAGGCCGGGGCGCCGCACACCGAGCGTACGGTGACGCTCCACTCGCTCCTGAACGTCGATGCCTACCGCCCTGGCGGACTCGTGACCCCGCCGCCCAACCGACGGCGCCGGCGCCGCAAGCCGGCCAAGCCGATCATCAAGGAACAGCCGTGGATCGTGCCGGTCTCAGATGATCCCGAGCGCCGGATCGCTGTGATCGCGAGCCAGTGGAAGCTGGTTGACGCCTCGAAGCTTGCCCTCGACGAGCAGCGGGCGTGGGCCGTGGTCGCCGCCCGCGCCGTCACGCCGTCGGACGTGAACACCCTCGCCGAGCGGATTGCCGCGCTCCAGCCGGAGTCACGCGAGCTGTTCCTGTACACCTGCTCGGCCGAGAATCGCCACCGGCGGCTGCGGCTGACGGCGCTCGGTGACCTCGCCGCGCAGCGTCCCAGCCAGACGACCTTTGCGATGGCATGCCGGCTCGTCGAAGCCGCGCCGACGTGGCAGCAGGATCGAGGTCAGGGCGCGCGCGTCCTGCTGCTGGCCATGGGCGATGACAAGATCGAGGCACCGGCCGATCGGATCGTGTCGTGGACGTGGCAGCTGGCCCGCGCAGCTCGCGACCACCAGTATCGGTATGCGGGATCCCACATCACCGACGGCCGCAGCCTGCTGGGCGCGCTGGCCGGTGCGGGATCAGAACACGCGCACGCCGAAGCCGCTGTCCGTCTGGCACAGATCGCCCGCACCGCCCCTCTCGAGGCCGGCGCGGCGCTGCTCGCGGTGGCCTCGCCGCGGCGCGGATCGGCGGCCGAGCGGATGGTCGATCTCACCCGCCAGGAGCTTTCGAAGGATCCTCAACGGCTGGCCGCTGCGCTGGGCTCCAACATTCCCGCGCCGACGCCGCGGGCCAAGTCCGGCAAGCGGGCAAAGCGCAAAGCCGAGGCCGAGCGGACGCAGACCGTGTCGTTCAACGGGGCGGTGGTCGGCTCGACGCCTCCCGCGGTCCCGGTGAGCAAGTCCGAAGCGGGCCTCGAGATCCAGATCGCTCCCGCCGTCGCAGTTCGGCTGCGCGACGACGCCGACGCGGTGGTGGTCGAGCGACTCGGCTCCGACCAGCCGATCCACTGGCGCTTGAACGGCGACGAGCAGCGCTACAAGACCGCGATCGAGGTGCGCGCGGCGGCGGCCGACAAGGAGCCCTTGCAGGTTTCGGTGACCAAGCTCCTGAACGAGCCCGACAAGAGCGACCGGATCGCGCGGATCGATGTCGACGGGGCCGGCCTGGGACTGCCCCTGACCACCGAAGAGGCAACCGTTTTGGCCGACGACGCCGCTCGCAGGGTGCTCGCCCAGCTCAAAGCAGCGGGTGTCCGCGGCCGGGTCAGGGTCGAGTTCGAGGTGACGGCTCCCGACGGCCAGGTCACGCGCGACTCCCGTCCCGGGGCGGTGCGCAAGATCGCGCGGGGCGAGCCCGTCGGGGTCTCGGCCGATCGCCGCGACCGCAGACGGCGCAGCCGGGGGCGGGGCCGCAAACGCGGTGCAGACGACGGAGCAGCGGGGTCGGATAACGGCTCCGAGGTAACGGTGGAGGCGGGCGAGCCAGAGGCCGCCTCGACCTCCGAAATTTTCTAGTTTGCAACTCCCGCCACGCTCGCTACACTTTGCGGCTGTGACCCGAAGTGCGGGTCGTGAACGTGCAAGGTTCGTGAGGTGCGGTCCTGCGTCGTTCTCAAGCCCCGACCAGGAGTGCTCCGATGGCAACTGGGACAGTTAAGTGGTTCTCGCAGGCGAAGGGCTTTGGCTTCATCCAGCCCGACGACGGCGGAGCCGACCTCTTCATTCATTTCTCGAACATCGCCGGTGCGGGGTTCCGCAATCTTGAAGAGGGCCAGAAGGTCGAGTACGAGGCACAGGAAGGCCGTAAGGGAATGGAAGCCACCAACGTGAGCGTGGTCGGCTAGCCGAGGGTTCTGTGGTCAAGGAAGAGACGATTGAGGTTGAGGGGGAGGTCACCGAAGCCCTGCCGAACACGATGTTTCGTGTCCAGCTGGACAACGGCCACTCGGTGCTCGGACATATCTCCGGCAAGATGCGGCGCTACTACATCCGGATTCTTCCGGGCGACCGGGTAAAGGTCGAGTTGTCGCCGTATGACCTCACCCGCGGCCGGATCACCTATCGCTTCAAGTAGCAGCGGCGGTGACCGAGGCGAGAGCCTCGCTCTGGCGCTGGGCGATCAGACGATCCACGGCTGCACGGTCGCCGTCGCGCAGAAGCGCGATCGGGTCGGGTGATCCGTTGACGATGCCTTCGAAGAAGCGCTTGCGATCGTCGTAGGTGGGCAGGTTGGACTTGGCCCAGCCGCGCGCGTCGTTGAGCACCCCGGCCAGCTCGGCATGCGCGGGACCATAGAGTTCGGCGATCTCACGCTTCATGCGCTTTGCAAGTGCAGGGCTCGCCCCGGCGGTCGAGATCGCAATCGCGATCGGGCCGGTGCGGACGATCGCCGGCAAGATGAAACTGCAAAGCGGCGGGACGTCCACGACGTTACACAGCATCGCGCGCTGCTCGGCCTCGTCGAACACCGCGACGTTCACATCGGTGTCCGACGTGGCGGCGATCGCGAGGAAATGGCCCTCGAGATCGTTGGCCGCGAAGCGGCGTCGCGTCAACTCGATGTCACCGCCGGCCGCCAGCTCGTCGATCTCGGCGCATGTCTCGGGGGCGATCACGTGCACGCGGGCATCGCAGGCGAGCAGGCCCTCGACCTTTTCGAGACCGATCGATCCGCCCCCGACCACAAGGCAACGACGTCCCGTCAGCTTCAGGCAGGCCACGTAAAAGGTGGTCTCGAGCATGTCAGACACACAGCGCTGATCGCATACCGCCAGGCGATGCTGGCACACACACGGTTTGCCGAGATAGGCCTGGGCGGGCATGTCCGAATGGTATCCACTTGGGCCCGGATTTCCGTCGGACCTGTAGAATCGCCAGATGAACGTCCCGTTTCAGCGGCACCGCCACGAAACCGTCGCTCAGTGCATGAGCACGCAGCTTTTGACGACGGCCACGGACGACACCCTGATCCACGCCGCAAACGTGATGGCCAAGCGCCGGGTTGGTGCGGTGCTCGTGATCGAGGGCGAGGCGCTGATTGGAATCATGACCGAGCGCGACGTGCTGCGCGCGGTGGGGTCGGGTGACATCAGCGGGACGGTCGGAGATTGGATGACCCGCGACCCGATCACCGTCGGGCCCGACGCCACCCACGGCGAGGCGGCGATGATGATGATCCACGGCGGGTTTCGGCACGTCCCGATCATCGAGGCGGGCAAGCTGATCGGGATCGTCTCGATTCGCGATCTGCTGCTGCTACCCAACGCCACGCCAGCCGGGGCCTAGCGGTGCCGGCCACTCTGGTTGGGCGCACCGCCATCGTGACCGGCGGAGCACGAGGGATCGGTGAATCGATCGTGCAGCGCCTGGCCGAGGCCGGCTGCAACGTGGTGATCAACTACCAGAGCTCCGAACAGGCGGCGCTGGCGCTGGCGGAGACGGTACGTGCCCGGGGCGTCGGAGCAGAGGTGGTGTCGGGCTCGATCGCCGATCCGGCAACCGGGCCTGCGCTTGCCGCCTGCGCGCTCGAGAACTTCGGGCAGATCGACATCCTGGTCAACAACGCGGGCATCAATCGCGACGTCACCATTCGCAAGATGAGCGACGAGGCATTCACGGAGGTGATCGAGACCAACCTGACCGGGACGCATCGCGTCACCAAGGCGGTGATCGACCCGATGTGTGACGCGGGCTTCGGCCGGATCATCAGTATCTCGAGCTTTGTCGGACAGCTCGGGAACTACGGCCAGTCAAACTATGCCGCCACCAAGGGTGGTCTGATCGCGTGGACGAAGACCGTCGCCTACGAGGTCGCCCGCCACGGCGTCACGGTCAACTGCATCTGCCCGGGGTTCATCGATACCGACATGCTGCGCGGTGTGTCTGACGACGTGCGCGAGCGGCTCAAGGCGCGGATTCCCCTTGGTCGCTTTGGCGAGTCCGACGAGATCGCGCGTGCAGTCGTGTACCTCGCTCGAGATGGCGATTACATCACCGGCAGTAGCCTCAACGTCAACGGCGGGATCTTCATGTGAGCGTCGAGGTGGGGGAGTACGCCGAGCGGGAGTTCGTGGTCACCGACGCCACGTTGGAACATTTCGCCGAGGCCAGCGGCGATCGCAACCCCATCCATTTCGACGACGAGTACGCCGCCGGCACCCGGTTTGGCGGGCGGATCGCCCATGGCATGCTCACCGGTGGCTTCATCTCCTCGGTGATCGCCAACGACCTGCCCGGACCGGGCACGGTGTACCTCGCACAGGACCTGGCGTTCAACGCCCCGGTACGTCCGGGAGATACCGTCCGCGTCCGGGTGGAGCTGATCGAGCTTGGGCGGCGCGGCCGGGCCGAGCTCCAAACAACCGCCTGGGTGGGCGAAACGATTGTGGCCGAAGGCCGCGCCCGTGTACTTCTCCCTCCAGAACGTTGAATAACGGTGCCAGGCACCGTTATTCACCTCGTCGTTCGATAGGCTAGGGCGCGTGAGCGACGGAATCTTCACGGTACCGACTCCCCAGAACGAACCGGTCTTGAGCTACGCGCCTGGAACACCCCAGCGCACCAGCCTGAAAGCCCGACTCGACGAACTTGCCGCCAACCCGATCGATATTCCGCTGGTGATCGGCGGGCGGGAGGTGCGAACAGGCAAGATCGCCCAGGTCGTGATGCCACACGATCACGGTCACGTGCTCGCCAGCTATCACCAAGGTGGTGCAGCCGAGGTTGCCCAGGCGATCGATGCAGCGGCCAGTGCCCGCCGCGAATGGGCGGCCACGAGCTGGGAGGAGCGCGCCGCGGTATTCCTGCGGGCGGCCGACCTTTTGACCGGCCCGTGGCGCGACACCCTCAACGCCGCCACGATGCTCGGGCAGTCAAAGACGGTGTTTCAGGCCGAGATCGACGCTGCCTGCGAGCTGGCCGACTTCTGGCGCTTCAACGTGGGATACATGCAGCGGCTGATGAGCGAGCAGCCGATCTCCTCGCCGGGTATCTGGAACCGGGTGGATTACCGTCCGCTCGAGGGGTTCGTGCTGGCGGTTGCACCGTTCAACTTCACGGCCATCGCCGGGAACCTGCCAACGGCACCCGCGATGATGGGAAACACCGTGCTGCTGAAGCCGGCGTCCACGGCGGTGCTCGCGGCCCACTATCTGATCAAGCTGCTGGAGGCGGCGGGCCTGCCTCCCGGGGTGATCAACCTGGTGCTCGGATCGGGCCGCGAGATCGGCGATCCGGTGCTGGCCCATCCCGACTTCGCCGGCATCCACTTCACCGGATCCACCGCCGTCTTCCACGGGATGTGGCGAACCATTGGCGAAAACATCGACCGGTATCGCAGCTACCCACGGATCGTGGGCGAGACCGGCGGTAAGGACTTCATCTTCGCCCATCCATCCGCCGATCCCGACGCGGTCGCGACCGCGATCATCCGTGGCGGGTTCGAATACCAGGGCCAGAAATGCTCGGCCTGTTCGCGCGTATATGCGCCGTCGAACCTGTGGCCACAGATCCGGGCCAGGTTGGAACGCGAAGTGGCAGAGATCGCCGTCGGGGACGTGCGCGACTTTCGGAACTTCATGGGCGCGGTCATCGACTCGTCGGCGTTCGAGACCCACAAAACGGCGATCGCAGCCGCCCGGGCCTCTTCCGATGCGGAGGTGCTCGTGGGTGGCGAGACCGATGACTCGCGCGGCTATTTCGTGCGGCCCACCGTGATCACCACCACCGACCCCGGTTACGACACCATGCAGCGCGAGCTGTTCGGGCCGGTCGTGACCGTGTACGAGTACGGCGAGCAGCGGGTGGCCGAGACGCTCAAGATCTGCGACGAGACCTCGCCCTACGCGCTCACGGGAGCGGTGTTTGCAACCGACCGCGGCGCGGTCGAGCAGGCCTCACAGTCGCTTCGAAACGCGGCCGGCAACTTCTACGTGAACGACAAGCCGACGGGCGCAGTCGTGGGGCAGCAGCCCTTCGGCGGGGCACGAGCTTCGGGCACCAACGACAAGGCCGGCTCGCTCTGGAACCTGATCCGGTGGACGTCTCCGCGAACGATCAAGGAGACGTTCGTCCCGGCGACCGACTATCGCTACCCGTTCATGGAGGCCGAGTGAGCGACGACGAAGCGCGCGCGGCGGTCGAGGCATTGGTTGGCCGCGATGAGGTGTACGCCGAGAACCAGGACGGCGACCGCTACCGTGTCGCCGTCGAGCGGGTCGAGGGCGGATCGATGACGCTGCTGGCACCGCGGATGAAGGTCGGCGCGATGGACACCCTGACCCTGCGGTTCCCGCATCAACACCAGATCTGGCAGGCGGCATACGGCTTTGGGTCAGCCGAGTATCACAGCGACGAACTCGCGCGAGTCGAGCTGGAGCTGCGGGCGATCGAGCCGGTGGCGACCGGCGATCGGGCCGAGCGCACACCGCAGCACGCGCTCGGCAAGCTGCGTGTGATCGACGCCAAGCACGTGCTGCCACGCAACGAGTACCCGATCACCGTCGAGGACACATCCGAGACCGGGCTGCGGTTTTCGTGTGACTTCGACGTGACCGTCGGCGACGTGTTCACGCTCACCGTCAACCTCGAAGAGGGCCTGCCGATGCATGTGCGAGCCTCAGCGGTCGAGGTCGAACCGGCGGCGTTCGGGCGAAAAGTGGTTCGCGCACGCATCGAAATTCCCGGTTGAGGTTTTAGATCCGGCGACGCGGTGCCGATACACCGGCACGTGAGTGGCAGCGAACGTCGAGAATTTCACCGTGTCAAAGCCCGCCTTCTGATCTCGTGCCTGACGATCGATGCGGAGGGCCGACCGCGCCTGCTCAAGGTGCGACCGGCCGACCTCTCGGCCGGTGGCATGTCGGTGGTCACCGACAGCCTGCTCGCGATCGATCAGCGGATGCGTCTCAGTATCCAGGTCGGCGACCCGCCCGAGACGCTCAAGGTGGACGCCATCGTCCGGCGCACCGAGCCGCTTCAGGGTGGACGGTACGTGTGCGGCCTGGCCTTTCGCGATCTCGACAGCGACCGTGAGCGGCGGCTCGTGCAAGCCGTGTTCTCGCATGAGCAGCAGAACGTGTCGCGGCATCGTCACTCGCGCATGACCGTGTGGGAGTCGGTCACGCTGGTCGCCGCCGACGGAGCCGAATCGACCGGACGGGCGCTCGCGCTCTCGGCCGACGACCTGCGCATCGTCACGCGCACGCGCATCACCCGCGGCGACCGCGTGCGGATCGCGATGGACGTCTCGGATCTTGGACTCACGATCGACACCGAGGTGGTTGCGATCGATGTCGAGACGGACACGTTGGGAGTGCGATCGTGCACGCTCGAATTCGATCATCTCGACCGCGTCACCCGCTCGACGATTCTGCGCCATGTGATGGAGCAGGAGCGCCGCGACCTGTCGCGCTAGCCGGGTAGCATCCCCGCATGCGAATCGGGGTGATCGGGATGGGGACGATGGGTGCGCCGATGGCGCGGCACCTGATCGAAGCCGGCCACACTGTGGCCGTCCACAACCGCACCCGCGAGCGCGAGCTGCCATTGGCCGAGCTGGGCGCGACTCGCAGCGAATCGCCGGCGGCCGCCGCTCGCGATGCCGATGCGGTCCTGACCTGTGTTTCGGACTCCCCGGATCTCGAGCAGGTGCTGTTCGGGCCAGGCGGCGTGGCAGACGGGATCGCCTCGGGGGCGCTGGTGGTCGATTGCTCGACCGTATCCCCGGCGGTCACCGCCGAGCTGGCTGCGCGTCTGGCGTCGCAGGGTGTCGGAATGGTCGATGCCCCCGTTTCCGGAGGCTCCGAGGGAGCCGAGCGGGGGACGCTGACGGTGTTCGCCGGTGGTGAACCCGGCGACGTCGAGCGGGCGATGCCGCTGCTCGAAGCGTTCTCCGGAAGAATCACGCACCTCGGTCCGGCCGGTTCGGGGCAGCTGGGCAAGGCGGTCAACCAGGTGATCATCGCCGGCGGGTACGCCGGGGTGGCCGAGGGTATCGCGCTGGCCGAGCGCGCAGGTCTTCCCCTACCCGCGCTGGTGGAGGCGCTCTCCGGCGGTGCGGCCAGCTCGTGGGTGCTGGCCAATCGTGCCGGCAACATGATCGACGACAACTATCCGCTTGGCTTCAAGCTCGCGCTTCATCGCAAGGACCTGGGGATCGCGCTTGACGAGGCGGCTCGCAGCGGCCTCAAGCTCGGGGTCTCGGAACTGGTCGCCGCCCAGGAGGACGCGTTGATCGCCGAGGGCTATGGCGATGAGGACGTGAGCGCGGTTGCCCGGGCGGCGAAGCGCCCGATCGACTCAGCCTCGGACTGACGCGGTCACCGGCTCGAACTCGAACGGCAGGAGTGCCGCGGCCT
Organism: uncultured Actinomycetes bacterium; assembly: GCA_963708725.1. GTDB lineage: Bacteria > Actinomycetota > Thermoleophilia > Gaiellales > JAICJC01 > CAVPTL01. Next base: position 45,292 of record CAVPTL010000011.1, read on the forward strand.
CATCGAAGCGGCGACACACCGCATCGCGGTCGGGTGCCGCGAGTGCGACCACGGCGAGCCGATGACTTGCGGTGTCGTCGTCGTTTTCGGAGAGCCACTGCCCCGGTCGCACCAGCACCTCGACGTGGGCGTGGCCGAACCGCTCAGTGACCATGGTCGGGTCGGGGACGGATCGCACGATCGCGTCGGTGTAGGTGCGAAGCACGAAGCTCGACGCCACCAGATCGGTACGAGCCGGCGGCAGCTCGGGCACGCCCCCCGTGACCAGCGCGAGTTGGAGCTCATAGGTCGAGACGCCGTGGACGGCTTTTACCAGCGGCGCGAACTGCGACGCCATGCGGCCGTTGACCTCGACGATCCGGACGTCGCCCTCAGGGGAGACGAAGAACTCGATGTTGAACACCGAGTCGTCGAAGTCGAGTGCCGGCATCAACCGGCCGGCGATGTCGTAGATCCGGGTGACCGCCCATTCGGGTAGAGCTGTCGGATACTCGAAGCGCAGGAAACTGATGCCGTTGGGGTGCATTACCGCGTCGGTGATGCCGATCGGCGTCATCGCCCCGTGGTGCATGTATCCCTCGAACGTGACCAGCGTGCCGCTCAGGAGCTCCTCCGCGATCAGGCCGCGAAACGATCGCCCGGTGAGCGCGACGTCGTAGGCCGTGATCGCCTCGAGCCGATCGCGGGCCTCTGCCAGCACGTCGGCGAACTCCTCGTCGTTCTGCACCGTGTAGGCCAGCTGTGACAGGTGCGCGGAGACGGGCTTCACGAAGAACGGGTACGGCAGCGGCGCTCGTACGGGTGGGTTGTCCGGATCGACCGCGGCAAATCGTGGTGTCGCCTCGGGCACGGTGTCGGCCTGAATCCGCCGGCAGGTGAGTTTGTCGTGACAGCGCAGAAAGGCACTGGGAGCCGCCCCAGGCAGTCCCAGTCCGTTGGCGATCACCGTCGCGAGATGGCCGGTGGCATCGCCGGAGCCGAGCACGCCCTGCACCGCCGGGGCCTCGGCGATGACTGCGTCAGCAAACCTGCCGGGGTCAAATCCCGCGGCCGTCACCGGCGGCCCGGCAAGCTGGAGCCCGTATCGCGAGAGAATCCGTTCGTCGGCCAGATTCAGTCGGTCACGTTGGGCGGGACAGATGATGAGTGCTGTCGGCATATCCAGGTGGTCTCGACGCTAGGGGGATTGTTACCGATACCAGTTCCCCTCGCCACGGAGTGACTAACACCGCGAGATTCAGCCCCACACCCGGCCGGCGACGTGGGCCAGCAGTTCCAGCTTGGCGCGCTGGGCTTCGGGCGTGATCGCATTTCCGATCACCGAGGTCGCAAACCCGCACTGGGGGCTGATCGCGAGCCGTTCCAGGTCGATGTGGCGAGCCGCCTCGCGGATGCGGGTTTCGAGCTCCCGCCCGTCCTCGAGCCGCGAGCTCTTGGTGGTCACGAGTCCCAGCACGACCATCCGGTCATCGGGAACCTCCGACAGCGGCTGGAATGTGCCGGAGCGCTCGTCGTCGTATTCGAGCAGCAGCCGGTCGGCGTGGACACCCCGAAACACCTGACGGGCGATCGGCTCGTAGCCGCCCGAAACCAGCCATCGGCTGCCCTGGTTCCCGCGGCAGAGATGGAACCCAAACGTGACTCCCGGGTGGCCGTCGATCACGGCGTTATCGAGCTCGATCCCGTGGTCGAGCCAGCGCTCCACCGTCCAGCCCCGACTCTCGTAGAACGCGCGGGTGTCGGGATCGATCAGCAGTGGATAGTGGGGCGCGTCGAGCTGGATGTAGGTGCAGCCGAGCCGGGCCAGCTCGTCGATCTCCTGGCGGGTGATCGCAACCACGTCGGCGAGGAAGTCGTCGAGGGTGGGGTAGGCGTCGGTGCTGACGTCGGGCGACCACAGGTTGGCGTAGAGGCTGGGGCTGGTGAGCGTCACCTTCGGGATTGCGCGGGTTGCGCGCGATCGCAGGTAGACGAAGTCCTCGGCGGCCAGGTGATGGCGGCGGTGGAGTCGCTCGCGGACGCCGAGCGTCGGCGGGCGGTCGGTGGCGCGATCTCCCACCTCGTCGCCGTGCCAGTCGCCCCACAGATAGGCGTCGAGCGGCACCTCGCCAAACCCGTCGACGGCATCGGGTAGACCCGACTGGAACGACAACCGGCGCATCTCACCGTCGGTGGCGACCGCGATCCCCGCGGTTTCCTGAAGAGCCACCGCGGCGTCGACCGCCGCGTCCTCCGCCCGTTTGAGTTCGGCATGGTCAGCATCGCCATGCTCCCACCGCTCACGAACCTTGATCAGCGTCGGGGGCCGCAGTAGCGAGCCGACGACGTCGGTGTGCGCCTCGATCATGCGGGGATCGTACAGATGCGACGCGGGTATCAACCATCTAGATTACGGCGATGAACACAACCACTGAAGAATCCAAAGTCCTGGACGGCGTTCCCAAGCAGCTCTTCATCGGCGGGGAGTGGCGCGACGCATCCGGCGGCAACACGTTGCACGTCGAAGATCCGGCCACCGGCGAGTCGATTGCCGAGGTCGCCGATGGGACGCCCGAAGACGCGATGGCGGCGCTCGACGCGGCCTGCTCGGTGCAGGCGGAGTGGGCCCAGACGGCGCCGCGCGATCGCGGAGAGATCCTCCGTCGCGGGTACGAGGGGCTGATGAGTCGCGCCGACGAGTTGGCGCTGATCATGACCCTCGAGATGGGGAAGCCACTCGCCGAGGCAAAGGGCGAAGTTGCCTACGCGGCCGAGTTCCTGCGGTGGTTCAGCGAGGAGTCGGTACGGATCGACGGCCGCTTCGCGGTGGCGCCCAACGGCCAGGGGCGGCTGTTGACGATGCGCCAGCCGGTGGGGCCGTGCCTGATGATCACGCCGTGGAACTTCCCGATGGCTATGGGCACCCGAAAGATCGGTCCCGCGATCGCCGCGGGCTGCACCGCGATCGTGAAACCGGCCCAGCAGACGCCTCTGAGCATGCTTGCCCTGGCGGGGATCCTGGAGGACTCGGGGCTGCCGAAGGGCGTCCTGAACGTGTTCACGAGCCGCTCGTCGAGTTCCACGATGGCTCCGCTGATCGCCGATGCGCGGCTGCGCAAGCTCTCGTTCACGGGCTCGACCGAGGTGGGGAAGAGCCTGGTTGAGGCCTCGGCCCATCAGCTCTTGCGGGTGTCGATGGAGCTGGGCGGAAACGCCCCGTTTCTCGTCTTCGACGACGCCGACATCGACTCGGCCGTCGAGGGAGCGATGATCGCCAAGATGCGAAACGGTGGCGAGGCCTGCACGTCGGCAAACCGGTTCCGGGTGCATGAGTCGGTCTCCGACGAGTTCACCGCCAAGCTGGCGAAGCGGATGGCGGGTCTGAACGTCGGCCGCGGCACCGAGGACAACGTTCAGGTCGGGCCGCTGATCGACGCGACCCAGCGCGGCAAGGTGGCCGAGCTGGTCGAGGACGCCCGCTCGCGCGGCGCCGAAGCCGTCGTGGGAGGCACCCTGGTCGATGGCCCGGGCTACTTCTTCAACCCGACGGTGCTTGCCGATGTGCCCGCCGACGCCAAGCTGCTGTCCGAGGAGATCTTCGGGCCGGTGGCGCCGGTGACGACGTTCACCGAAGAGCAGGATGCGATCGAGTGGGCAAACGCCACCGAGTATGGGCTGGTCGCGTATGTCTTCACTCGCGACATCAAGCGGGCGTTTCGCGTGATCGAGGGCCTCGAGACTGGCATGGTCGGCCTCAACCAGGGGCTTGTCTCGAATGCCGCAGCGCCGTTTGGTGGGGTCAAGCAGTCCGGGTTTGGACGCGAGGGCGGCCCCGAGGGAATCGACGAGTACCTCTCCACGAAATACGTGGCGATCAATCTGTGAAGGCGGTCGTATTCGCGGGGGCGGGCGGCACCGAGGTGGTCAAGGTGCAGGAGCGGCCCGACCCGGTAGCCGGTAAGGGCGAGGTCGTGGTCGAGTCGGTCTACGCCGGGGTCAACCCGGCCGATCTCGCCCAGATGGCCGGCAAGTACCCGGTGCCGCTGGGCTCACCCAAGGACATTCCGGGGCTCGAGGTGTCGGGCAGGGTGGTCGAGCTGGGTGCCGACGTGAGCCGCTGGAAGCTCGGCGATCGCGTGTTCGGAGTGGTCGGGGGCGGTGGTCTCGCGACCCGGGTGGTGGTACACGAGCGCCACGTCGCCCCGGTGCCCGAGGTGCTCGACGACCTCCAGGCTGCGGCCATTCCCGAGGCCTACGTGACTGCCCACGACGCCATCGTGACCCAGGCGGGCCTTCGCATGGGCGAGCGGCTGCTGGTCAACGGCGCGTCGGGCGGAGTGGGACTGGCGGCGGTGCAGATCGGCGTTGCCACAGGGGCGACGGTGTTTGCGTATGCGCGCTCGGCGGAGGCGCGTGAGAAGCTCGCGGCGCTTGGCGCGACGCCGGTTGAGTCGCCCGAGGAGGCCTCGGACATCCAGGTGGTGCTGGAGCTGGTGGGTGCGCCCAACATGGAGGCGAACTTCAAGGCGATCGCGGTGCTCGGGCGGATCATCGTGGTCGGAAACGGCGCGGGGCTGGAGTTTCCGATGAACCTGCGCATACTGATGGGTAAGCGGGCACGGCTGATGGGGACACTGCTTCGGGCTCGGCCGATCGAACAGAAGGCCGAGGCCGTGCTCGCGTTCGAGCGCCAGGTGGTGCCACAGATCGCCGCCGGGCGTTGCACCGCGACCATCGACTCGGTGTTCCCGCTCGACGAGGCTCGAGCGGCCTACGACCGCCTGGCCGCGAGCGGAAAGTACGGCAAAGTCCTCGTCCAAGTCGGTGAATAAATGGTGCCAGGCACCATTTATTCACCAGGCTGGTCCTCGCCGTCTCTGGCGGCGTCCCACGTGGTGGTGCGGTGCTCAACGTGCCTTTGGCACGCCTCCGCTCCGCTCACCACTCGATCCTTGCCAGAGCCGCCGAGGCCTGCGCCTGGGCGCCTGCCGCACACCGTGAATAAATGGTGCCTGGCACCATTTATTCACGGGGCAGTTTCGATGCTGATTTGTGACAGCTAGTTATTCGCGGATGCCGGAGATGATGATGCCGCCGCCCAGGCTGAGCCGCTGAACGCGAATCCGGCCCATGCCCGCGTCGGTCCACATCTTCAGCAATGTGTCGAGTGGGTAGCGCTCCCAGAACTCCTCGATGCTCGGTCCCAGGAAATGGCCGGTTTCGACCCATCCCGGCCCGGCGAGCCGACCGAGCGTGGGCAGGCCTCTGCGCGTCCACATCCGCCAGGCGGGATACGCGACCGAGGTTGGCACCCCAAACTCGAGCGAGGCCATCACTCCGCCGGGACGGATGACCCGCGCGAGCTCGGCGAGGGTCGTCGCAGGATCGTCCACGTAGCGCAGGAGGTAGGTGTGGGTGAGGGCGTCGACCATGCCGTCCTCGAGCGGCAGCGACTCCGCTTGGCCCTCGACCAGATCGATGCGCTCGGAAAACCCCGCGGCGGCGACGCGCTCGCGCGCGCCCGCGAGCATCTCGGCACTCTGATCGATTCCGGTCACGTGCGCTCCGTAGCGTTCGGCGATCGCGATGGCGACCGCGCCGGTTCCGGTGGCCACATCGGCGACGTGTGCGCGCGGAGAGGTCACTGCCGGGGCGAGCCGATCAACCAGGCGCTGGTGCCAGCGGCTGTACTCGCCGAAGCTGAGCAGCCCCGCCCAGCGGTCGTAGTCGTTTGAGATCCCCGCGAACAGGTTGCGCGCGTGGCGTTTGCGCTCGCTCTGGCTCGTCATCCCAGTAGCCCCAGCTGTCGCAGCACCGAGACCGAGTCGGAGTAGACGTCCTTGCGCTTGACCAGGCCGTTCTCGAACGGGATCACGTCCATGCCGTCCCACGTGATCGTTCGGCCGGTGGGTGCGATCACCAGGTCGCCGCGGCGGGCTTCCTTGGCGTGAGTGGCGGTCGCTGTCCACTCCTGCACCACGAGCCGGTCGCGGTAATACATCCGCCGGGCCGAGAAGTTGATGTCCGGCCAGGAGCTGAAGATCGCGCCGATATGGCCGCGCACCTCCTCGCCCTGGGCCGACTCGCCGGCGGTGTGATTGTGGAACACCATGTCGGGCGCGTGCATCGACATGATCGTGTCGAGGTCGTGCGCGTTCCACGCATCGTTATACCGAGCAACCGTGTGCTCGAGAGCGGATGCTGAGTCAGGCGAGGCGGCCATGCCCATATCCTACGTCGATGACCTCCCTGCCGCTTGCTCTCGCCGTGCTCGGCCGGGGCGTGATCGACCCGTCCGAGCCGCTGCTTTCGGCCGACGACGGAGCGGTGCTTCGGGGGCGCGCCGCGTTCGAGACGATGCGCGTCTACGACGGCCGCCCATTTCGTTTGGACGACCACCTCAGGCGGTTGGAGAATTCGGCTCAGGTATTGCGTTTGCCGCCTCCCGACGCCGGTGCGCTCGCCGAGCTTGCCCGCGCCGCCGTCGAGGCTTCAGGTGTGCCCGACTCGGCCCTCAGAGTCGTGTGGACACCGGGTCGAAGCGACGATCGCCCGGTCGGGTTTGCGCTTGTGACGCCACTCCCGGGCGGGCTCGAGGCCGAGCGGGAAGCGGGGATGCGGCTGGTGTCGCTGCAGCTTGCGATCGGGGCGATCGTGCGGCAGCACTCACCGTGGCTCCTGCCGGGTGTCAAATCGACGAGCTATGCCGTCAACATCGCGGCTCAGGAAGAGGCTCGCCGACGTGGAGCCGACGATGCCGTGTTCCTGTCGCTCGAGGGAATCGTGCTCGAGGGGCCGACGTCGAATGTGTGGATGGTCGAGGACGGGACGCTTCTGACCCCGTCGCTCGAACTCGGCATCCTCGCGGGCGTCACCCGTGACACGCTGCTCGAGGCCGCAGCCGAAGCGCGCCTGCCGATCGAGGAGGGCTCATATCCGCTGTCGCGCCTGGCGGCGGCCACGGAAGTCTTCATCTCTTCGAGCGTGCGCGAGGTGATGCCGGTCGTGAGCATCGACGGCGATCCGATCGGAGACGGACATCCCGGACAGATGGCCGCGCGCATGCAGGCGGCACTTCGCCGCGCCGCTGAATAACGGTGCCTGGCACCGTTATTCACCACCCGGCTAGAGCACGGTTTCGGGGACGCGGTGCCAGGCGGCGACGTACTCGCGCTGGAGTGGGTGGGTAAGCCGTCCCGCCCACGCGACCTGCACCATGTCGGGCGCCTTGGGCACGTTTCGAGGGTACATGCCCGCCTCGTACGGCAACCGGTCGCCCTTGCGATGGTTACACCGCCGGCAGGCCGAGACGACGTTGTCCCAGGCGTGCAGACCACCGCGGGAGAGCGGCTTCACATGATCGATTGTGAGGTCGCGCGGCCCGCCGTCGCGACCGCAGTAGGCGCATCGCCACCCGTCGCGGCAGAACAGCACTCGGCGAACGACGTTTCGCTTGACCATCGGGCGCAGCTCCACGTAGGCAGGTACCTGGAGGATCAGCGGCAGCGCCACCCGCAGATGCTCGGAGCGGTACACGACCTCGGGGTCCTCGGCGATCACCTGCGCATGGCCGCACACGACCAGCGACACCGCGCGCTCCCGCGCGACGAGAGTGGTTGGGCGCATTGTGGCATCGAGAAGCAGACAGCGGATGACACACCTCCGAGGATCGTGCCGGAAGTGTAGTGGGCGGGGCAGAAGGCAGGCGTGCTCTGGTAGCTTCGGTGTATGACCAACGACAGCTCACGACCAGCGGCAATCGTCACCGGTGGTGGCACCGGCATCGGCAGGGCGATCGCCCTGGCGCTTCACCGAGATGGGTTCGGCGTCGTGATCGCCGGGCGCCGGCTCGAGCCGCTGGAAGAGACACAGGCGCTGATCGGCGCCGACTGTGTGGTGCACCAGGGAGATATTCGCGAGGACGACGTCCAGGACGCGCTGGTCGAGCTGTGTATGCAGCGGTTCGGCCGCATCGATGTGCTGGTCAATAACGCCGGCGGCCAGTTCGTGGCCAACGCCGAGGACATCACGCCCAACGGTTGGCGGGCGGTGCGGCGGCTCAATCTCGATGCGCCGTTCATGCTGATCCAGCGGGTCGCGAAGCGGTGGATGATTCCCAACCGCACCGGCCGGGTGGTCTCGATCGTGCTGTGCCCGACCCGCGGAATCGCCGGTATGGCTCACTCCTCGGCGGCCCGCGCCGGCATGAGTGCGCTCACCAACACGCTCGCGCTGGAATGGGGCAAGCACAACGTCGGGCTGGTGTGCGTCGCACCGGGCCAGATCGACTCGAGCGGCATGGAGCAGTACGGCCACGACCTCGCCGAAGTCGCCGAGCGGGTGCCGATGAAACGGCTCGGAACCTGCGAGGAGGTCGCCGACCTGGTCGCGTTCCTGGCCTCGCCGCGGGCGGCATACATCAGCGGTACGACGATTGTGATCGACGGCGCGTATGAGGTCACCTCGGCCTGAGCGTGTAAAGATTTTCGAATGAACGGGTGCGCTCCGCCGGCGAGCGTGTAATACTGGGACACAGCGCGACGAGGCGCCGGGTGGGTCAATATTGGGAGCGATGTAGCTCCGGAAGCTCAAAAGAGCCTCCGGGGCTTTTTTGTCGTTAAAGGAGGGAGGGACGATGAGTAATGCGGATCTCGTGATCGCGGGCAACACCATCTGGGTCGTCGTTGCCGCGGTGCTGGTGATGTTCATGCAGGCCGGCTTCGCGTTTCTGGAAGCGGGCATGACGCGCATGAAAAATGCCGCGCACGTCGCCGGCAAGAACATCCTGACGTTCGCACTGTGTTCGCTCGTGTACTGGGCGGTGGGCTTTGGTCTCGCGTTTGGCGACGGTAACTCGATCATCGGTACGCACGGGTTCTTCCCCAGCGTGTCCGACCTGCTCGCGATCGGGAAGGCGCCGTACAGCTTCTTCACGACGATTCCGGCGAGCGCGGGGTACCTGTTCGAGGTCGTGTTCGCGGGCGTGTCGGTCGCGATCGTCTGGGGCGGGATGGCCGAGCGGGCCAAGCTGTGGGTGTACTTCGTGTTCGGCGCGATCTTCACGGTCATCTACTCGGTCGTGAGTCACTGGATCTGGGCCGGCAGCGGCTGGCTGTTTGGGATGGGCATGCAGGACTTCGCCGGCTCCACCGTCGTCCACTACCAGGGAGCGCTGGCAGCGCTCGCCGGGGCGATCATCCTCGGCCCTCGGATCGGACGGTTTGGACCCAACGGTGAGGTGCGCCAGATCGCCGGGCACAACATGCCCTATGCGGTGCTCGGCGTCATCATCCTGTGGTTCGGATGGTTCGGATTCAATCCCGGATCGACGCTCGCGGTGGAGAGCGGCGACAAGCTGGGCTACTTCGCCTATGTGGCCACCACCACCAACCTCGCGGCCGCCGCCGGAGCGCTGGGTGGCCTGGCGGTCAGCTGGATCTTCGTCCACCACAAGCCCGACCTGACGATGATGCTCAACGGCGTCCTGGCTGCGCTGGTCGCGATCACCGCCGCATCGGGCTTCGTCGCCCCGTGGGCAGCCGTGATCATCGGCTTCATCGCCGGCGGCGTCGCGGTGTTCGGGATCAGCCTGGTGGAGCGCGCGCGCATCGACGATCCCATCGGCGCGGTGGCCGTGCACGGCATGGCCGGGGTGTGGGGCACGCTTGCGACCGGCCTTTTCGCGGTACCGTCGATTGCCTCGAACCTGGCCACCGGCCAGGGTGGGCTGTTCTATACCGGCAGCTTCCACCAGCTCGGCGTCCAGGCGGTCGGTCTGCTTGCGGTTGGCGCCTTCACGTTCAGCACCTCGTTCGGCACGTTGTGGGTGATGGACAAGCTGTGGGGAATCCGGGTCGAGGAGCATGTCGAGATCGAGGGGCTCGACCTCGCCGAGCACGGCACCTGGGGATATCCCGAGTTTGGCGTTGTGGATCACAGCGAGGATCCGGCTCCGGCAAAGGCTCCGCAGCCGGCGTCGAGGGTGGATCCCGCACCGCAGCCTGCATGAACGGCTGAGCGATGTGCGGATGAGCCGGCGGTGGCAGTTGCACCGCCGGCTCATCCATCTCGGGGTGTTGACTTTGGATATCCGGCGGGCTACACTCGCGAACATCGTTCGGCATTATCGAATGCGGAGGTTGGAGACGACCCCATTCGTATGCCGGTTGGCCACGTCTTTGGAGGTGCGGGCGATGGATCGAAAATCGTTGGCGGACAAGCACGGTGCGGGGCATCACGATCCCGCTGAGGCAGCCCGGGGTGTGCGATGAGCACCTCCACACAGGTGGTCAAGAAGTTCATCAATGACCCCGAGAACGTTGTGCCCGAGGCGCTCGCCGGGATCGCGGCCGCCCATTCGGATCTGGTGCGGGTCGATTTCGAGCAGAGCCTGGTGATTCGCGCCGACGCACCGGTGCAGGGCAAGGTCGGAGTGATTTCAGGCGGAGGTTCGGGGCACGAACCGATGCACGGCGGGTTTGTCGGCGCCGGCATGCTCGACGCCGCCTGTGCCGGGGCGGTGTTCACGTCCCCGGTGCCCGATCAGATGAGTGCGGCCAGCCGAGCGGTCGACGGCGGCGCGGGAGTGCTTCACATCGTCAAGAACTACACCGGCGACGTGCTCAACTTCCGGATGGCGGCCGAACTCGTCGAGGACGACGGGATTCAGGTTCAGAGCGTCGTCATGGACGACGACGTGGCCGTCGAGGACTCGCTCTACACGGCGGGTCGGCGCGGAGTCGGCGCCACCGTACTGGCCGAGAAGCTGGCCGGTGCGCGCGCCGAGGCGGGCGGCAGCCTCACCGAGGTCGCCGACGTGGTCAAGCGGGTCAACGAACGTGCGCGATCGTTCGGGGTGGCCCTGTCGTCGTGTGCCACTCCCGCCAGTGGGACGCCGATCTTCGACCTCGGCCCCGATGAGATCGAGGTCGGCGTGGGCATCCACGGCGAGCCCGGTCGGCGCCGCGTCAAGCACACCAATGCGCACGAGATCGCCGAGATGATGATCGATCCGATTCTCGAGGATCTCAAGCCGGCCTCAGGGTCATCGGTGCTCGCGTTCGTGAACGGCCTTGGCGGAACGCCGCAGATCGAGCTGTATCTGCTGTTCAACGAGGTCAATCAACGGCTGGCGGCCGAGGGCCTGAAGATCGAGCGCAATCTCGTGGGTAACTACATCACGAGTCTCGAGATGGCCGGCGCGTCGATCACCTTGCTCGTGCTTGATGACGAGCTCGCCGGTCTGTGGGATGCTCCCGTCAACACCGCGGCCCTGCGGTGGGGAGTCTGAAGGAGCGAACATGAACGCCGTTACCGTGAACCGCTGGATGTCCGAATCGGCGGCTGCGATCGCCGAGCAACGCGACTACCTCACCCAGCTCGACGCCGCCATTGGCGACGCCGACCACGGGGCGAACATGAACCGGGGGTTCGCCGCCGTCCAGGCCAAACTGGCCGAAGCGGACGGCGGCGAGCCTCCGGGCAAGCTGCTCGTCACCGCCGGTAGCACGCTCGTATCGACCGTCGGTGGCGCCAGCGGACCACTCTGGGGCACCGCTCTGCGACGCGCCGGCAAGTCGCTCGGCGATGCCGAGACGATCGAGCCCGAAGCGCTGGCCACGGCCCTCGAGGCTGCGGTCGACAGCGTGGTGGAACTGGGTGCCGCTCAGCCCGGCGACAAGACCATGGTCGACGCGTTGCGACCTGCGGTCGATGCAATGAAAGCTTCGCTGGACGGCGGCGCGGACGTCGCCACCGCGCTTGCGGCTGCAAGTGAAGCCGCCGATGAAGGCATGCGATCGACCACTCCGATGCTGGCGCGCAAGGGGCGGGCGTCGTATCTGGGCGAGCGCTCGATCGGCCATCAAGACCCTGGCGCGACCTCAGCATCGATCATCATCGCGGCACTCAAGCGCGCGGTCGTCGAAGCGCCGTGAGTGAAGTCACCATCCGCGGCCATCCCGCTTCGCCGGGAGCCGCGGTGGGTAGCGCCTGGACTCAGCCGCACGGTGAGGTCGCCGTGGCCGGGACTCCCGAGCAGGAATGTGCGCGCGTGCGCTCGGGGCTTGACCGGGTGCAGAGCGAGTTGGCCGATCTCGCCGACACGCTTCGCGCCGACGGGCACTCCGCCGACGCTGAGATCGTCGAAACCAACAGGATGATGGCGGCCGACTCGGCGCTCGTGACCGCTGCAATCGCGGCCGCCGAGGCGGGAGCGCCCGCCGCCGAGGCGATCGCCACCGCCGCCGAACCGCATGTGTTGGCGCTCGCCGGGCTTGAGGATCCCACGCTGGCCGCTCGCGCCGCCGATCTGCGCGCGATCGCCCGCCGCGCCGGCGAGCTGGCGCACGGGGGAGGGGCCGAGCCGCCGGCTGGATCGGTGGTGGTGGCCGAGGATCTCGGCCCAGGCGACGTCGCCGCGTGGGTCAAGAACGTGGCCGGGATCGTGCTTGCCGGCAGCGCCAGCACGGCCCACGCGGCCATCGTGGCGCGATCGCTGGGGATCCCGCTCGTCACCGGGGCCGGCGCCGAGGCGCTTGCGATCCCCACCGGGGAAGAGATCGCCGTGGATGCCGATCGCGGCCTCGTTATCCGCCAGATCGATGCCTCCACGCGGGAGCGCCTCCAGGCGCGGATCGAGCAGGCCGTCGCCGAGGTCGAGCGGGGGCTGCGGGAGCGGCTCGAACCGGCGGTCACGACCGACGGCCGCGCGGTGCGCCTGCTCGCAAACGCCGGGACGAGGGTCGAGGTCGAGGCCGCGCTGGCGGCCGGGGCGGAAGGCATCGGGCTGCTTCGCACCGAGCTGGCGTTTCTCGACGCTCAGGCATGGCCCGGGGAAGACGCTCACGTGGCCGCACTGGAACCGATGTTGAGTCTCCTCACCGACCGGGTGGCCACGGTGCGAACGCTTGATTTCGGCGGCGACAAGACGCCACCTTTCCTGGCCGGGTCGGGTGTCGAGAGCATGCTCGGTCCCCGCGGAATACGACTGGGGCTGGCGCAGGCCGACGAAGCTCTGGCGCCACAGGTGCGCGCACTGCTTCGCATCTCGGGCGAGGCGATCCTTCGGATTCTGGTGCCGATGGTGAGTGACGCGGCCGAGATCGACGCTGTTCGTGAGATCGTGCATGCCGCTCGCGACGAGGTCGCCCCGGGATCGCCCGACCCGCTGATCGGCGCGATGATCGAGGTGCCCGCCGCAGCGCTCAGCGCCCACAGCGTGGCTCGCAGCTGCGACTTCCTCTCGATCGGCACCAACGATCTCGTTCAGTACACGATGGCTGCAGATCGCCAGGATCCGGCGGTCGCCGACCGCGCAGTTGCACACCATCCGGCGGTGTTACGACTGATCGCGCGGGTGGTCACCGCGGCGCACGCCGCGGGCATTCCCGTGGATGTGTGCGGCGAGGCGGCGGGCGATCCCGAGATGCTGCCGCTGCTGGTGGGGTTGGGGGTTGACGAGTTGAGCGTGTCTCCGGCACGGATTCCCGCCACCCGCAGGATGATTCGCGCGTTGTCGGTTCAGCGCGCCAGGAAGGCTGCTGCCGACGCGCTTGCGGCGACGACCGCAGCCGAGGTGGCGGCAGTGTCGCTGGCCGTTCTCGACGCGTGCTCAGGTCAAGGTCTGGAGCAGTCCGCTAACGGCGTCGAGAGCCTCTGAGGCTCCGTCGCCTGAGGTCTGCACCTCGATCTCGGAGCCACCGGTCGCGCCCAACGCCAGCACCTGAAGGATGCTCTTGGCATCGGCCTCGCGACCGAGCGCTCGCAGCTTGATCGTGGCCGCATGGGCGCCGGCGGTTCGGACCAACTCGCCGGCCGGGCGCGCATGCAGATCCACCCCGTCGGGCAGCTTCACGGTTCGCGACTGCGTGTCAGAGTTTGCGGACATTCCAGGCCTCTTCGGCGGCGGCTGCGACCCCGTCCAGGTCGGCGCCGATCGACGCGGTGACGGCGGCGGCGACCGCGCCTTCCACCAGGGGCGCATCGACCAGACGGGCGTCGACGCCCTCGACCATCCCATCGCTCAGGACAGCCTTCGCGGTCAGCACCGCGCTCCCAAGATCGGCGAGGATGATCACCCCGGCGCCGCTGTCGGCGCTCTGGATGGCATCGGCCACCACGCTGCCGATCGTGCCCAGTGTGCCCTCTGGCCCGCCCCCGGCAGCGAGAATCCTGACATCATCTCCCGCAACCTCCTGCGCGAGGGCGGCGAGCCCCTCCGCGATCGCGGCGGAGTGTGACACCAATACAATCCCCGGAGTAGTGGCTTCAGACACTCGGCCATTCTACAATGTCGAACGCAGTTCGACAAGGACGAAGAGGAGCGGTAGTGGCGATCCAATCGATCGAGCGTGCAGCGGCGATTCTCCGCGCGCTCGCCGGTGGCTCGAAGCGGCTCGGCGTCTCGGAGCTGAGCGACCGGCTGGGCCTGGCCAAGGGCACTGTTCATGGATTGCTGAGGGCGCTCCAGAACGAGGGATTCGTCGAGCAGGATCCCGACAGTGGTAAGTACCAGCTGGGCGGATCGCTGCTCCAGCTGGGGAACATCTACCTCGACGTCAACGAGCTGCGCGGCCGGTCGCTGGCATGGGCCGACAACCTCGCCATCCGCTCGGGCGAGGCGGTGCGTGTCGGCACCTGGCACGGCGATGGTGTGCTGGTCATCCACCACGTCTTTCGGCCCGACAACACGCTCCAGATCCTGGAGGTCGGATCACACCTGCCGCCACACGCCACCGCTCTTGGAAAGGTGCTTTTGGCCTACTGGGATGAGACCAACGGCGACCTGCCCGACAGCTTTCCCAAGCTCACCCGCGAAACGATCACCGAACCCAACGAGCTCACGCGAGTGCTCGACCAGGTGCGCGCCAACAGCTGGGCATCAGAGTGCGAGGAGGCCGTGATCGGCGAGGCCTCGATCGCCGCCCCGATCCGTGACCGCCGCGGCGAGGTCGCCGGGGCGATCGGCGTGGTCGGCGGTGTTGAGCGGATCTTTGTGGAGCAGATCCCACGCCCCGAGCTGGTCACGCAGGTGCGCGAGGCGGGGCGGGCGATCACCCGCGATCTTGGCGGAGGTCGTTAAAGACTCCGGGGCGCCGGCGGAAGAATCCACCGACGCCCCGAACGGCTCGAGTTCCCGGCTCAGCCGTTGATTCGTGACGTGCCTGCCGCCAGGTCGGCGCTGATTGCGAGAAAGATCGTCGTCAGCTGCGCCGGCTGGGGCTGGGCGTAGTAGTTGGTGGGGCTTGCGATCTGCTGGAGGGTCGCGGCTGCCTTGATTGCCGGCGATTCCTGGCTGCCGTTGTCGGCGTAGCAGTAGTCGTTGCCGTCGCCGCCGATGTCGTAGGCGATGGAGTACATCAGCACCTTGGCTGCCTTCATTGCGGCGGCCTCGTTGATGGCCGTGTGGCAGGGCTGGGTGCGATACGGGCGAGTTCTTGTTGAGGTAGCCCGGGCCGGTGTTGGCCGCGCCGTCGGAGAGGATGATGATCACCTTCTGGACTCCGGGCCGGCCATCCTTGGTGAGCTCGGTGTTGGCCGCGTCGAGCGCGGTTGCATACGCGGTCTCACCGTTGGCCTGGACACAGTTGATCGTCTGCATCAGCTGCGAGTTCTGGTTGAGGGTGATGTTGCCCTTGTTCATGGTGCCGTAGGTGTTGTTGAGCGGCACGAGCACGTAGGCGGCGTTGACGTTGTCGTAGTTCGAGCCGTCGGACGCGGGCTTGGCGCAGGCGGCGCTGGTGTTCGTGGCCGGCGGCAGAACCGCCAGGCCGACGTTGTCGAGGCCGGTGTCCATGGTGCCGAGGAAGGCCGTGATGCCAGCCTTGGCGTCGTCCAGCTTCTCGCCCTGCATCGATCCGGTGCGGTCGAGCACGACCATGATGTCCAGTGGCTTGCCACCACATGGCGAGCATGCCTGGGAGTGCACGGTGATGGGGATGGTGTCGATTCCGATCACGCGCAGGAATGCGGTCGGAACGGCTGTGCTCTCGGTCACCTGCACGGTGTTGGCCGGATCACAAAACTTGGTGGAGGTGACGCAGTTGGCGACGCTCGAGATGGTGACGTTGCCGGCGCCGCGCACCGGGTTCTTGCCACCGCTCTCGGAACCGAATGCCTGCACAGCGGAGTAGGCGTTGCCGGTGTTGGGAAGCGAGTCGGCGCCCGCAGCGGCGGCCGCGTCGGCCGAGGCCTGCAGGCCGGTCTTGACCCGGTAGGCGTTGCCGATGTCGAGCACCATGCCGCACACGACGAGCAAAAGCAGCATGAACACCACGATCAGTGGAAGTGTCTGACCTTTGGTGTCGCCAAAACGGGGGTTCTCAGCGTGCATCAGTTTTCCTCCCGGAAAAAGCCTCGGATAGAGCCGGTGGTGGGAAGCTGTCCCACCCGGCCACAGGTCGAGTGTCCGATGAATGGCTCGCGGTGAAACTCCCCCGCAAGGGGGATTCAGGAAGGGCTGGCCCGGTCGAAGCCCGTCGCCGTGCGGGATTTGGCTAACCTGAGCGCATGCCCGAAGCCCCGCCTGTCCACGAACTGATGGAGTCGCTGCGCGCCCACGACTACCTCGCCGATCGCGGTCTGGCCACCGTCCTGTCGCTGTCGTTGGCGCTGGAGAAGCCGCTGTTGCTCGAAGGTGAGGCGGGGGTTGGGAAAACCGAGCTGGCCAAGGTGCTGGCCGAGGTCGAGGGCGCGCGCCTGATCCGGCTCCAGTGCTATGAGGGGATCGACGTCGCCCACGCGCTGTACGACTGGAGCTACGCCCGTCAGCTCTTGTACATCCGCACGCTCGAGCTCTCCCCGGGCGACGCCCCCGGCGACGCCGAGGCCACATTGACCGAGCTGTTCGGGCCGGCGTTTCTCGAGCGGCGGCCACTGCTCGAGGCGATCGAGAGCGACGATCCCGTGGTGCCCGTGCTCCTGATCGACGAGATCGACCGTGCCGATGACGAGTTCGAGGCGTTCCTGCTCGAGCTCCTGTCCGACTTTCAGGTGACGATCCCCGAGATCGGCACGATCCGCGCCACCCGCCGACCGCGCGTCATCCTCACCTCGAACCGCACCCGTGAGCTTCACGATGCGTTGCGCCGCCGATGCCTCTACCACTGGATCGGACACCCTGACGTTGCCCGGGAGATTGCGATCGTGCGGGCGCGGGTGCCGGAGGCCTCGGAGCGGCTTGCGGCCGAAGCCGCGGCGTTCGTCGCGCGGCTGCGCGAGGCCGATCTGGCGAAGGTGCCGGGTGTGGCCGAGACGATCGACTGGACGCAGGCGCTGGTGGCGCTCGGGCAGACGGAGCTGAGCGCGGCCGCCGTGGAAGACACGCTGGGCTCGGTGATCAAGGATCACGAGGATCTCGATCGGGTCCGCAGCCTCGGCCTCGAGATGCTGGTGGCGGAGGCCGCGCGGACGTGAGCTCGCCGGCTGCCCCCGGATCGGCGGTGGTCGCACGGCTGGTGGGGTTTGGGAGGTTGTTGCGCGCCGACGGCGTCGAGGTCGGCCCCGGCCGGTTGCAGGACGCCGTCCGCGGGCTCGATCTGGTCGATCTCACCAACCGCACCGAGGTGTACCACGCGCTGCGCTGCACGATGGTCTCCCACCACGACGACATCGCTCCGTTCGACGCCGCGTTTCGCACATACTGGGACGAGGCCCAGGACGACGGTATCGAGCTGGGGTTTGGGGCGCCAGAGCCCGACCGCCGGTTGGCCTCGGCGCAGTCGCTCGGCACCTCCGAGGTCGATCGGGACGACCAGGACGAGCCACCGGCAGCGGCTGTCTACTCGGCCGCCGAGCTGCTGCGACAGCGGGACTTCGCCGACATGACCTCGGACGAGCTGCTGGCCTGCAGGGCGGCGATGGCCGAGCTCGCGCGGTCACAGCCGATGCGGCGCTCCCGGCGCCTGCGGGCCGACTCCTCGGGCAAGGTGCTCGACCAGCGCCGCACCCTACGTGCGGCGATGCGAACCCACGGCATGCCGCTCGAGCGCTCGTGGCGCCGGCACAAGCTGGTACCGCGAAAGGTCGTCTTCCTGTGCGATGTCTCGGGGTCGATGGAGCCCTACGCGCGGGCGATGGTGATGTTCCTCCAGGCGATGACTCAGGCGGGGCGGCGCGTCGAGGCGTTCGCGTTCGGCACCCGGCTGACCCGACTCACGCCCTATCTCAGCGGGCGGGATCCCGGCGCCGCGCTGCGCGTGGCCGCCGCCGCGATGCCCGACTGGGGCGGGGGGACGCGGATCGGCGAGTCGCTGGCCGCCTACAACAACCAGTACGGCCGGGCGTCCATGACCCGCGGGGCCGTGGTCGTGATCGTGTCCGACGGCTGGGAGCGGGGCGGTCTCGACCAGCTCGACATCGAGCTCGACCGGATCCAGCGCTCGGCGCACATGCTGGTATGGGTCAACCCGCTCAAGGGGCACACCGGTTTTGAGCCGCTGGCGGGAGGAATGCGAATCGGACTGGAACATGCCGACGTGTTTCTGGAAGGCCACAACCTCAACGCGATCGGGTCGCTCGCCGAGGTGCTCGCCGCGGTCAGTTGATGCAGGGACCGGTCGACACCGGATGGGCCGAGACGTCCGCTTCCAGCGCGGTGATTGCCTCGGTGGGAACGCCGAATCCGCCGTGTCCCTGACTGTCGGCAGCGAACATCATGGCGACCACCTGGCCCGCGGCGTTCACGACCGGCCCGCCCGAGTCGCCGTGGCGGAGCAGTCCCCGCAGCGGCACCACCGTGCGCGCGTGGACGTGGTTGCCATAGGCATCGGGGGTGATCACGGTCACCGAGGAGCCGGCGCGGCCGGCGTTGACCGTCAGCCCGCCGTTTTCGGGATAGCCGATCAGCGCGACGTTGCCGCCGTGAGCGTCGTGCTTGGCCATGGCCAGCGGATGGAGGGAAAGGCCGCGTACGCGGATCAGAGCGATGTCGTCGTCGGCCGAGACGCCGACCACCTGGCCGGGCACCCGGAACTGGTCACCGCGCCAGCTGACGCTGGTAAGGCGCTCGCCGGCCACGACGTGGGCGTTGGTCACGATCATGTGCGGCGTGATCGCCCAGCCGGAGCCCTGCACCACCAGACCGCAGGCCTCGCCCTCGATCTTGAAGACACTGTGCTTGGCCGCGGTCGCCGGAACTGCGTTTGGCGTAGGCGCCGGGAGCGAGCGATCGGCCAGCGAGGGGATCACCGGCAGCGGGTCGAACTGGGCGAGCGCGCTCAGCACGCTCGACGCTGGGACCGCATTCAAAAGCGCGGGCAAGATTTCGGAGCGCTGCACGTCTGATCGCAGTCCGAGCATCGGCTGCTGCACCGCGACCACCGCGGCCAGCCACACCAGCGCGAGGCCAAAGACCGCGCCGACCGCCAGCCCACCGGCGGTGTCCACGGTCTCGAGCGGGCCGCGCAGCCAGTGATGGCGGATCTGGCCCGCCGCAGTGCCGGCGAGGGCCTGGGCGACCAGCCCCAGCACGAGCGCGGCGATCAACGTTGCGGCGGGAAGCCACGGCGAAGCCGATCCGGCCGCGAGCAGATGGGGCGCGAGTCTCGAGCCGATCACCGCTCCCGCGGCGAATCCCGCCAGGCTGAGCGCGTTTGCGACCAGTCCTCTGCGCGCCCCCTGGAAGCACGAGAACGCAATCCATGCGACGGCGATCAGATCGAGCAGGGTCACAGACGGGTTATACAGTTCTCGGCGGCCGGCTGTGCAGTCGGCACGAACCTTGGACGGGGAGGAATGATGCCAGCAAAGGGGCTCCACCACATCGATCTCGCTGTCGGCGACGTCGAGCAGTCGCTCGAGTTCTACCTCCACCTGCTCGGCCCGCTGGGCTGGAAGGTGACCAGGCGATATCCGACCTACAGGGGCACCGAGGAGGTCGTCTACCTCGGAACGGGAGAGCCGAATGGCGCTGGGTACGACCCGGGCGGCCTGGGACTGCGCCCGGCCGACGGCGGCACTCACCAGTACTACGGCGTCGGCGTCGAGCACATCGCGTTTGAGGTGGACACGAGGGAAGAGGTCGACGGTGCGCTCGAGCGCATAACCGAAACCGGCGCGACCATCCACTTCCCAGCCGAAGAGGATCGTGACGAACCGGGCTACTACGCCTTTTTCGTCTTCGATCCCGACGGCATCCGGATCGAGGTCTTCGCATGGACGCCGACGGCGTGAATAACGGTGCCAGGCACCGTTATTCACGGGTCTTCGATCTGCCGGAGTAGATCGAGCGGGATTGACATACCATGCGGGGATGGACTCGTACGTCACGTATGAGAATCTCAAGAACCTGCCGAAGTTGAAGAGCCCGACGATGGTCGCCGCGTTCCGGGGCTGGAACGACGCAGGTGGCTCAGCCAGTCTCGCCGCGGGCTTCCTGCGATCGATCACCGACGCCGATCGCTGCGCGGTGATCGACTCCGATCCGTTTGTCGACTATCAGCAGACGCGCCCGACGGTGCAGCTGGTGGACGGCGACCAGCGGCGGCTGGATTGGCCGGTGACCGAGGTGCATGCGAGCCCCGAGCACGACCTGCTGGTGGTGCTCGGAACCGAACCGAACCTGCGCTGGCGTGCCTTTGCGGGGTCGCTGGTGGATGTGGCAAATCAGTTTCATGCCCGCGTGGTGGTGACGATGGGAGCGCTTCTGGCCGACACGCCGCACACCCGGCCGGTGCCGGTATCGGCGAGCGCGTCGGATCCCGAGCTGATGGCTCGCCACGCGCTCACGCCATCGACCTACGAGGGGCCCACCGGAATCGTGGGCGTACTGCACGACGCATGCACCGACGCCGGTCTGCAATCGGCGAGCCTGTGGGCGGCGACGCCGCACTACATCTCGGCGGCGCCGAATCCGCAGGCGGCGGTGGCGCTGCTTGACCGGCTTTCGGATCTGGTGGGTACGCCGCGCCCGACGAACGAGCTGCATGCGGCCGCGAGCGAGTATGCGCTGCGCGTTGCATCGGCGATCACCGACGACCCCGACATCGCCGGCTATGTCGAGCAGCTCGAGGAGCAGGTCGACTCCCAGGACGCGCCCACGGGCGATGAGCTGGCCGCCGATTTCGAGCGGTATCTCCGCGAGCAGGGGGACGGCGAGGAGTGATCGTCGAGGCGGGCGACGAGACCTTCCAGGAGGCGGTGATCGAGCGGTCGGCGACGGTTCCGGTCGTGGTCGACTTCTGGGCCGAGTGGTGCGGGCCGTGCCGCCAGCTGGGGCCGGTGATCGAGGCCGCGGTCGAGGCGACCGACGGCGCCGTCGAGCTGGTCAAGGTCGATGTCGACGCGAGCCCTCGCACGGCCGCGTCCTACCACGTCCAGGGGATTCCGGCGGTCAAGGCGTTCAAGGACGGGCGGATCGTGGACGAGTTCACCGGCGCTGTGGGACGGCCGGTGGTCGAGTCGTTCCTGCGTGGGCTGCTGCCGTCCGAAGCCGACGAGCTGGTCGCAAAGGGCGATGAGCAGTCGTTGCGGCGCGCGCTCGAGTTGCAACCGAACCACCCGGGCGCGCTGGGAGCGCTGGCCCGTCTCGAAAACGCCTCGGATCCGGTGCTCGGCCCCGCGCTCGAAGCGCTCGACCGGGGCGAGACCGAACGCGGTCTGCAGCTACTGCTGGATGCGATTCCACCCGCCGGCAGCGACGATCGGGATCGCATCCGCACGGTGATGGTCGGAGTCTTTACCGAGCTTGGCCAGGATCATCCGCTGGCGCTCGAGTATCGCCGCCGGCTGGCCGCTGCGCTCTACTAGACGCGCCGGCCTTCGAGCGTGGCGCGACTGGCGTCGTCCCACGGCTCGGCCGCGGCGCGATCGCGGTTGGTGTGCACGGTGACGGTTGTGGACTCGGCCGCGACCCGGCCGTCGGCGACCGACACGATCCGCTCGGCGGTGGTGACGCTCGAGCGCCCGACCGCGGTGATCTCGACATGGACATCGGCGTAGTCGTCGGCCTGAGTGAGGCCCGACCGGTAGTCGACCTGGCAGTTGCGCACCACCATGAAGTTGACCACGTCATGCCCGAGGAGGTCGGTGAAGAACTCGTCGCGCACCTCTTCGCCGTAGGTGAAGTACACGGAGTTGTTCACGTGCGCGAACCCGTCGAGGTCGCGCCAGCGGATCTCGATGCGTTTGACGAATCCCATGGCGCAGAAGCTTGCCAGATTGGTGCGGAGTGCGATGATGGAGCCGCTCATGACCGATTTTGTCTGGCACGACGGCGAGCGCGTGATCCGGTTTGGTGGAGACGCGCTCGACCACCTGTGGCGCGACGCCGAGTTGCTCACCACCGCACGGGCCGAGGCGGATATTCCCCGGCAGCTGCTGGAGGCCGCCACGGCGGTGCATCACGTGCCCGCCGGCGCGGTGCCGGATGTCGCCGCCGATCTTGCCGCCACCGTCTCCGGCGCGCGGCTGGCCGCGTGGGGTGGGGGCAGGGTGATCGATGTCGCCAAGGCGCTCGCCTCGGCTCGGGGTGGCAGCGTGTGCGCCGTTCCGACCACGCTCTCGGGAGCCGAGATGTCGAGCGGCCATCGCACGCTGCCGGGATTCGAAGACCGGCCACGCACGCGGCCCGCGCTGGTACTGGCCGAGCCGCGGCTGATGACCTCGGCGCCCTGGCCCGGCTTGCGGGCGAGTGCCATGAACGCGCTGGGCCATGCGATGGAAGCCCTGTACGTACCGAGCCGAAACCCCGTCGCGACACTCGCGGGGCTGCGGGCGGCGTCGCTGATCGCCGAGGGTATCGACCGCCCAAAAGACGGTGGAGACTCGCTCGCTCTGGGGTCGATCCTTGCGGGGTACGCCCTGGGGGCGACCGAGCTTTCGCTTCACCACGTGCTCTGCCAGACGGTGGTGAGGGTATGCGCGACTCCGCACGCCGCCACCAACGCCGTAATGCTGCCGCATACCACCGCGGCGATCGCCGGATTCGCGCCGGATCCGCTGCGCGCTCTCGCCGAGGCACTGGGTGTTTCACTGCCCGCCCTCCCGGGTCGGATTGCGGAGCTGGCCGGAGGGGGCGGGTCGCTGCGCGAGCTCGGTGTCGAGCGTGACGCTCTCGAGCCGGTCGCCGAGGCGGCGTCCGCGCGCTCCGAGTTGCAGCGACTCCACGAGCCGCCCAGCCGTACGCAGCTGCTGCGGCTGCTCGAATGCGCTTGGTAGGCTGACCAGATGGGAAAGGGATATGCCGAGGGACCGGCGGCCGAGGAGGCCGAGGCGGCACGCGAGCGGGGCGATCACCTACAGGTGCGCTCCACCCAAACCGTGCGCCGGCTGGTGTGGGCATCCACCAAGGACAATCCCGAGCAGCACATCATCGGCGACGCCGACGAGATCGACCCCGACGAGCTGTTCGCCTCCGGCAAAGCCTGGGGCATCAAGGTGACCACCCAAACCAGCGAGTGATTGAGAGCTCATGACCGATTCACCGTACGACGTTCCTTCCGATCCCGCAAAACGCCACTCCGCCGCACTCACCGACGGCCCCGACCGGGCACCCGCGCGGGCCATGTTCAAGGCAATCGGGTTTGACGACGACGACCTGAATCGCCCTCTGGTCGGCGTCGCGACCAGCTGGATCGAGACGATGCCGTGCAACTACAACCACCGCGAGCTCGCGCTGAGAGTCAAGGAAGGCATTCGCGAGGCCGGAGGCACGCCGATCGAGTTCAACACGATCGCGGTCTCCGACGGGGTGTCGATGGGCTCGGAGGGGATGCGCGCTTCGCTCGTCAGCCGCGAGGTGATCGCCGACTCGATCGAGCTGGTGGCACGCGGCCATCTGCTCGACGGGCTGGTGTGCATCGTCGGCTGCGACAAGACCATCCCGGCTGCGGTGATGGCGTTGTGCCGGCTGGATCTGCCCGGGCTCGTGCTGTACAGCGGCTCGGTTGCGCCGGGCAAGATCCGCGGCCGTGATGTCACCATCCAAAACGTGTTCGAGGCCGTCGGCGCCTACGCCGCGGGCACGATCGACGCCAAGGAGCTGCACGAGGTGGAGTCGGCCGCGATCCCGGGCGCCGGTGCCTGCGGCGGCCAGTACACGGCCAACACGATGTCGACCGCCCTCGAATTCCTGGGCATCAGCCCCGCCGGCCTCAACGGCATTCCCGCGCTGAACCGCGGCAAGGGCGACGCTGCCGAGGAGTCTGGGCGGCTGGCGATGCGGCTGGTGCGTGATGACGTGCGGCCGTCGCACATCATCACCCGCGACTCGATCGAGAATGCCGCGGCATCGGTGGCGGCCACAGGCGGTTCGACCAACGGGGTGCTGCATCTGCTTGCGATCGCTGACGAGCTGGGGATTCCGTTCTCGATCGACGAGTTCGACGTGATCGCAACCCGCACGCCGATCGTCGCGAGCCTGATGCCCGGCGGGGAGTTCGTCGCCACCGACATGTTCGACGCCGGTGGCGTTGCGCTTGTCGCCCGCGAATTGAAGAAGCGCGATCTGATCCACTCGGGCGCGGCCACGGTGGACGGACGCACGCTGGGGCAGATCGCCGACGAGGTGGTCGAGACGCCCGGTCAGCCCGTGGTCGTTCCGATCACCGCGCCGCTCAAGGAGTCGGGCGGCCTGGCGATCCTGCGCGGGAACCTCTCGCCCGACGGGTGTGTGGTCAAGCTCGCCGGTCACGAGCGTGTGTATCACCGGGGGCCGGCACGGGTGTTCGAAACCGAGGAAGCTGCGTTCGCAGCGGTCAAGGCCCGCTCGATCGAGGCCGGCGACGTGGTCGTGATCCGCTACGAAGGCCCAGCCGGAGGCCCGGGGATGCGGGAGATGCTGCATGTGACCGCAGCCATCGTGGGCGAGGGGCTCGGCGAGGACATCGCACTGGTCACCGACGGCCGCTTCTCGGGCGCGACCCACGGCCTGATGGCCGGACATATCACGCCCGAGGCTGCCCACGGCGGCCCGATCGCGGCGCTCCGCGACGGCGACATCATCGTGTTCGACGTCGAGGCCCGCGAGCTGCAGGTCGAACTCTCAGACGACGAGATCCAGGCGCGCCTGCGTGACTGGACACCGCCGCCACCGCGCTACACGACGGGGGTGCTGGCCAAGTACGCATCGCTGGTCTCGAGCGCCAGCCTGGGAGCCGTCACCAAACCCAAGTGAATGGACCCAGCTCCCCGCTGGCTGCTCTGTTGCGGCTGGTCCGCGGGTGCTGTGGCGGCGTCCCACGCGACGTGCGGTGCTCAACGTGCCTTTTAGGCACGCCTGCGCTCCGCTCGTCGCTCGATCCTTGCCACACCACCCGCGTCCTGCGCCTCACGACGAGCAGCCAACGGGGAGCTGGGTCGTGAATAAATGGTGCCAGGCACCATTTATTCACACGCGCTGACGGCGTCGTTGACCAGGGTGGTGAGGAGCGAGCGCTTCCAGCGGGTGGCGTCGAGGCCGGGTAGTCCGGCCAGCGGGTCATCGGGATCGATCAGGCGGGGAAGGTTGGATACGCCGATCGCCGCGACCCGCAGGCCGTCGTCAAAACGGGCTGCGGCCACCCCGGTCAACGCGAAGCTCCACGCCGCTCGCTCCCCGGTTCGAGCGTAGGCACTGGCCAGCGGCGCCCGGGGCACGCGCAGCCGGGTGATCAGCTCGCCCGGCTCGAGCGTGAGCGTCGATCGATTGTCTTCGGTCGGCGGGCGGTACAGGTCCCCGAGCGGGAAGCTGCGATGGTTGGTGGTGACCTCGGCGTCGAGGGCGAGCAGGGCGGCCGCGAGGTCGCTGGGCGCGACCGAGATGCAGTCACCGGTCTCGAGACCGTGCTTTCGGTGGTCGCCGATCTGGGCGTAACAGGTGTCGCCGCCGCCGAGCCAGCAGGTCAGATCGGGGTGGCGGAAGTACCAGCAGCGAACCGCCTGGCAGATGTTGCCTGCCACGGTTCCCATCTCGCGCAGCTGCTGCGCACCGACCGATCCCGCCGCCTGGGCGAGCACCGCGTAGCCGTCGCGCACAGCCGGGTCGCGGCTGACCCGCGCCACGCTCGCGGTCGCGCCGATCACGAGGCCCTCGGCCGTCACCGAGATGTCGTCCAGCCCGAGCCCTCGCAGGTCGACCAACTCATCGGCCCGGCGGATGCCGCGGTGAACCTGGGTCAGCACGTCGGTACCGCCGCCGATGGCGTGGCCTCCCGCCAACAGCCGCTGTGAGGCCTGCTCGATGCTCGTGGGGCGCGAGTAGCCAAACTCCTGCGTCATCCGGCGAGCGCCTCGAGGATCCGCTGCGGCGTGTAGGGGCACTCGTGGATGCGGACACCCAGCGCGTGGGCAATGGCGTTGCCGATCGCCCCGGCCGTGGGGATGATCGGCGGCTCTCCCAAGCCCTTGATCCCGAGGGGGAGGCTGGGGTCGGGATCATCGACAAACTCGCACACCAACTCAGGTGTGTCGGCCATGGTGGGGATCTTGTAGTCGTCGAGGCCGGGGTTCACGACCGTGCCGGTGGTGGGATCCACCACCCGCTCCTCGGTGAGGGCAAAGCCGATGCCCTGCATGATCCCGCCGATCGCCTGACTCCGTGCACCCATCGGGTTGATGATGCGACCGACGTCGTGGACCGCCACGATCCGCTCGACCGTCACGACCCCGGTCGCCGTATCGACCGAAACCTCGGCGATCTGGCAGCCAAAGGTGTTGACGGCCAGATCCGCCGGGTTCGGGCCACGCGACCCACGGCCGGTGACCCAGGCGTTGCCGAGCTTGCCGGTGACCTCGGTGATCGGACGGCGCAGCGTGCCGTCGATCGACCGCACCTCGCCGCCTTCCAGCGTCAGATCCGAGGCCGCGATCTCGTACAGGTCGGCGGCCAGCTCGAGCAGCTGGGTGCGGGCGTGATGGCCGGCCGAGCGCACCGCCGGCGCAATCGACGAGAGCGTCATCGACCCGCCCGACATCGGCCCATGCGCCGCAAGCGAGGTGTCGCCGGCCTGCACCTTCACCGACGCCACGGGAACCCCCAGGCGCTCCGCAACGACGATGGCGCTGGCCGTGATCGTGCCGGTGCCGAGATCCTGAAGACCGACCGAGAGCACCGGCCGTGCGGTGCGGCCAATCCGCACCTCGGCATAGGCCGGCGGCGCACCGCCGCCCCACCAGTACTGGGTGGCGCAGCCCATTCCACGCCGGATCCGACCCTCGCTTCGAAGCTCCGCGCGGCCGCTCCAGCCCGACAGCTGCTCGGCGCGGTCATAGCACGCCAGCAGACGCTTGGAGGAGTACTCCTTCCCGCCTCCCTGGTCACGGGCAGCGTGGTTTTTGCGGCGCAGCTCCAGTGGATCGATGCCGAGTTTCTCGGCCAGCTCGTCCATCGCGTTTTCGAGCACCCACGTGCCCTCCATCACGCCGGGAGCCCGAAACGCGGCGGATGGCCCCAGGTTCTGGCGAATCGGCACCACCATCGCGTGCACGTTGTCGCACTGGTAAACAGATTTCATCGGCTCCAGCACCGGGAACGACCACCCGGCGGAACCCAGCCCCATCACGGCCGAGGCCTCGATTCCGGTCAGCGTCCCGTCGCGGGTCGCCCCGATCTCGATGTGGACATCGGCGGGTGTGCGGAATCCGGACACGAGGTTCTCCTCGCGGCGCGACAGCACCAGGCGGACGGGCCGGCCGCTGCGCCGCGAGAGCTCGGTGGCAAGCACACCGGTGTCACCACAGCCGATCTTGGCACCGAACCCTCCGCCCATGAACTCGCACAACACCCGCACCTGATCAAGCTCGAGCCCGAATGTGGATGCAAGCTCGGTGCGCGCGCCGTAGATGCCCTGCGTGGAGCACCACGCGGTCAGCCCGTCGGGTCGCCAGTCAGCCACGGCGCAGTGGGTCTCCAGAGCGTTGTGGAGCTGCGTGGGAGCGTGGTAATCCGACTCCACAGTCACGTCCGACGCCTTGATCGCCGCCTCGGCATCGCCGCGCTCATCATCGCTCGGCTCGCCCAGGAACCGCTGCCGTTCGACACCCTCGTCGAGGTCGACGAGGAAGTCGAGCACCTCGTAGCTGGGCGCCAGCGCCTCCAGGGCGGCGGTGGCGGCCTCGACCGTCTCGGCGGCGACGGCCGCGACCGCGGCCCCGGCATAGGCGGGCTCGTCGGTCAGCACCTGCTCGTCGTCGTACAGAGGGACATCGCCGGGACCGACGACGCTATGCACACCCGCGACGGAGCGCGCGGCGTCCAGATCGATCGAGACCAGCCGCGCATTGGCGTGAGGGCTGCGCAGCACCCGCGCCTCCAGCATGCCCGGCAGGTCGATATCAGAGGTGTAGCGAGCCGTGCCGGTGACCCGGGCCTGGGCGGTCAGCCGGGGGGCGGATCGCCCGATCACCGGCGGGCGCTCGTCGGGCGCCCACTCCGGCGTGTCGTCCTCGTCGACCAGGACCCACCGCTCCTCGACGCGGCCCTCGATCACCGCCTCGGTCTTCACCAGCCGGGGCATCAGCCGCCGCTCTCGGCGACTGCCATGACCGCCGCCTCGATGTTGGCATACGCACCGCAACGGCAGAGGTTCCCGCTCATATGATCGCGAACCTCCGCGCGGGTGGGCGAGGGATCGCGCTCCAAAAGCGCAACCGCCGAGATCAGCTGACCGGGAGTGCAGAACCCGCACTGAAACGCGTCATTCTCGGTGAACGCCTGCTGTAGCCGTGTGAGCAGCTCGCCGCCGCCCTCGATCGTGCGCACAGTCGCGCCGTCACACGCTGCGGCGAGCGTCAGGCACGAAAGCACGGGGCGATCGTCGACGAGTACTGTGCAGGCTCCGCAGGTGCCTTCGGCGCATGCGAGCTTGAGGGCTTTGAGGGATTCCTCTCCCCGCAGCAGATCGGCCAGAGTGCGATGGGCCGGGGCGTCGAATGCCTGTATACGACCGTTGATGGTGAGCCCAAGCTGCATCCATCGGTAAGGTACCAATTTTGTCTCTTCCCACCACAGCAACCGCCCACCGAGCCCCGCTCGAACTCGCACTCGTTCCGCGCAGCGTCGAAGAGCCGGTAATGGGCTTCTACTCGCTCAACCCACTGTCGCCCGGTGGGTGGACAGAGCTCCTGGACGATGCCGGCCTCCCGCATCGGCTGCGACGACTGAACGAGCCGATCGTGGTTGGAGCGCGCGCTCGCGGGACCGATTTCCGGTGCCTGCCGATGTTGCCGGCGCTGGCCTATCTCTTGAACGAGCCCGCGCAGGATGCAAGCGCTTCGGTGCGAGCCTGGCGGCTCGCGGCCCGAGTGGTGGAGCAGGCGATCGCCGCCGGCGGCGCCGTTCCTGACTTCAGCCGGTTTGCGGCGGCGTTTCCACCGTCGGCGCATGCCGTTGGAGTGGTGGACGAGACCGACGAGGACGGCGGGTTGATCTCGATGGATCCACTGGCTGCGGTCACGATCTTCGCCGAGGCCAGCATGCGGGCGCTGGCCGCGGCCGTCCGTGACCCCAAGATCCTGACCTCGCCCGACGTGCACCCGGTGGAGCTCGACCTGTCGCGGTTGCAACCCTCGCTGCGGGCGGTTGCGCCCGAGCTGGGCGCGGTTGCGCCGGTCGTGCAGCTGCGCGACACGCTCGATCTCACGCTGACCCTCGAGCTTCCCGAGCCGGACAGCGGGGCGTGGCCGCTGAGGGCGGTGCCGTCCGATCCAGGGCTGCTGAAGCGCGCCGCGCACATCTACCCACCGCTCAGTGGGATGGTCGACGGTGCCATCGATCTGGACGTGGACGCCGTGGCGGAGCTGCGGCTGGCCGCGTCCGCGCTCGAGTTTTCGGGAGTCAAGCTGATACTCCCGTCCCAGATCTCCGATCCCGTCGACCTCCAGATCGACGACGCCGAGCTGCGGCTCGTGGATGGACCGCTCTCGCTGACCGGGACGGTGCACTTCGACCTGACCGCCTCGCTCGGCGGTCACGAGATCAGCAAAGAAGAGTTCCGGGCGCTGGCACGCTCGTCGCAGCCGCTGGTGCGGCTCGGTGGGGAGTGGCGGGCGCTCTCAGGCAAGTCGCTGCTGCGCGCCAAATCGATGGCGGCGGTTGCACTGCACGGATCGAGCCTGCCCGCGCTGACAGCGCTGGGAGCGGCGCTCGGTGGGGCGTCCGACCTGCGGGGGTTGGGAGTCACGGTCGAGGCGCCTGCCGGTTCGGAGCTCGATCTGCTGGCCCAGCGGCTGACCTCGCCCGACCTGCACGACCCCGCCGTTGCCCGTGAGGGCTTTCACGGAACGCTTCGGCCCTACCAGAATGTCGGACTCGGCTGGCTTCTGAAGATGCGCGCGCTCGGTCTCGGGGCGCTCTTGGCTGACGACATGGGCCTCGGCAAGACGGTGCAGCTGATCGCCTACCTCGTCGATCGCTCGGATGAGCTCGACGGGCCGGCGCTGATCGTGGCCCCGACCTCGGTGCTCGGAAACTGGGAGCGGGAGGTACACCGGTTTGCGCCCGATCTGTCGGTGCATATTCATCACGGGCCGGATCGCACAGGCAGCGTCGACGACCTCGGCCAGTACGACGTCGTGCTCACCTCCTACGCGCTCCTTGCCCGCGACCGCAAACTCTTGACGAGCTCAAGATGGCGCGCACTCGTGCTGGACGAGGCCCAGGCGGTCAAGAATCCTCTGACCCGGGCCGCCCAGACGGCGCGCGCGATCGAGGCCGGCCACCGGGTCGCCTTGACCGGCACACCGGTCGAAAACCGGCTCGACGAGCTGTGGTCGATCATGCAGATCCTGAATCCCGGCCTCCTGGGTACCCGCACGGGCTTTCGGCGGATGCTCGCCACCCCGATCGAGCGCCGCTCAGATGTCGACGCCGAACGGCAGCTGCGCCGGATCACCGCGCCGTTTCTGCTGCGGCGGCGCAAGCACGACCCGGAGGTGCTGCCCGATCTCCCGCCGCGCCAGGACTCGACCGAGTTCTGCACGCTCACGCTCGAGCAGGCAAGCCTCTACCAGGCCACGATCGACACGATTCTGGGCGGCGTGCAGGAGTCCGACGGGATCGCGCGCCGTGGGCGGGTGCTGGCGCTGATCACTCGTTTGAAGCAGGTCTGCAACCACCCGGTGCATGCGATGGGCAAGCCCGGCCCGCTGCCCGATCGGTCGGGCAAGCTCGACCGCATGACCGAGATGCTGACCGAAGTGGTGGAGGAGGGTGAAAACGCCCTCGTGTTCACCCAGTTCGCGGTGATGGGGCGGCTGATCGCCGACCACCTCGAACGCGAGCTCGGCGTGGAGCGCCTCTACCTGGATGGCTCGCTGACGCGTGATGCCCGCGAGCGGGTCGTCGATCGCTACCAGACCGGCAGCGAGCCGCGTGTGTTGGTGGCGTCGCTGCGTGCGGGGGGTACCGGACTCAACCTGACCGCAGCCAGTCACGTATTCCACTTCGACCGGTGGTGGAACCCCGCCGTCGAGGATCAGGCGTCGGATCGCGCCCACCGCATCGGGCAGACCCGGATCGTGCAGGTGCACCGGCTGGTGTGTGCCGGCACGATCGAGGAGCGGATCGACCAGTTGATCGCCGACAAGCGCGACCTCGCGACCCGGATCGTCGACCGCGGGGTCGAGTCCACCATCTCCGAACTCACCAATGATGAGCTCGAAGATCTCGTGCGCCTGCGTCCGTGAACTGCGAGACTCTGTGGCCGTGACACCCGAAGCCGATCTGCTGCGACGACTGGTCGAAATCGAGAGCCCCACCGGCGGCGCCGAGGGCATCGCGGCGGTCGGCGACCTGATCGCGGCCGAGCTACAGACGATCGGGGCGACCGTCGAGCGGCGTGAAGGTGGGGCGGTCGTCGGATATCTCGGCGAGGCTGTTACCGACCCGCTGCTGGTGATGGCGCACATGGACACGGTCTGGCCGGTGGGAACGCTCGCCAAGATGCCGGTGCGGATCGAGGACGGGTTCTTCTGGGGGCCGGGCTCGCTCGACATGAAAGCCGGGATCGTGATCGCAATCGAAGCGCTGCGCGGGATCGGCGCCACGCCGCGGCCGGTGGTGGTGCTGATCACCGCCGACGAGGAGATTGGAAGCCCTGTGGGCCGGCCACTGGTGGAGGAATTGGCCCGAAACGCGGCCGCCGCGCTCGTGGTCGAGCCGCCGGTGCGCGAGGGCACGATCACCACTGCCCGCTCGGGCCTGGCGCGCTACCAGATGTACATCCAGGGTCGATCGGCCCACGCGGGCAACGGTCATCGGGGCGGCATCTCGGCGATCGACGAGCTCGCACACCAGACGATCGCGCTGCACGCCCTCGCCGATCAAATCCAGGGCGCCCGCATCAACGTCGGCCAGGTTGGAGGCGGGAGCGGCGACAACGTGGTTGCGGCCGAGGCCTGGGCCCGGATTGACGCACGGGCCTGGACGAGCCAGGGGCAGCTTCAGCTGGAGGCCGCGATCCACGGCCTCCAGCCGCGACTGGAGGGCGCGCGACTCACCGTCAAGGGTGGAATCACGCGTCCGCCGATGAACCAGTCGCACGTCGCCGAGCGCCTCGCTCAGCGAGCGATCGAGATCGCGGCCGGAATCGGCCTTCCGATTGACCAGAACACCTCGGCCGGAGGCTCGGACGGAAACTTCGCGGCCGCGGCCGGCATTCCCGTGCTCGACGGACTCGGTCCAGACGGCATCGGAGCTCACGCAATCGACGAACGCGTCTCACTCAAATCGCTCGGCGAGCGAATCCGTTTACTGCGTGCATTACTGTTAGAATTGTAACGCCGTTGGCAGGTGCTGCGGCAAGGCAAATCTCCTTCGCTTGCTCCAAGGAGGGCGGCAATATGGATGTATCAAAGCTCAACCGCGGCCATTGGCTCGTGGTGGGTGGCGCAGCGGTCGCGCTCATTAGCGTCCTGTTCTTTTCCTGGTACTCGTTTTCGTTCGGCCCGATCAGCGTTTCGGTGAGCGCGTGGGATACCGGAACCGTCGGCAAGCTGGCGGTACTCGGCACACTGCTGCTGGCGGCGGTCGCTGTGGCGATCGTCTTGGACATGCACTCGCAGGTCCCGTTTTCGCTGGCAGCGGCCGCGCTTGGGCTCGGCGCGTTCGTGTTCCTGATGGCTGTCATCAAGTTCATCGACGTGCACAGCCACACCTCGTTCGGCCTCTGGCTGACGATGATCGCCGCGGCCGTCGCGTGCTACGGCGGCTATGAGCTCGAAGGTCATACGGCGTTTGCGGGCGGTGGCTTCCCCCCGGGTAACACCGGCGGCAAGAGCGACCCCGGCGACAGCGACGCCGCCTAAAACGTCGAGGTGGTGAATACCGGTGCCAGGCACCGGTATTCACCACCTCGCTCGTTAAATGTCGAGAGACTCGAGATCTGGACTTTTCCCCCTTGCAAGTCCGTAGGTCTCGAGTCTCTCGTGGGTGCTCGGGGCTGACAGTTACGATCCCCCTCGATCCCGTCAGCCCCGTGGGCGCGTGAGCGTCTTCGTTACGCCGCGATCAGACGGCGGGCAAGCACATACTCGAAGCGACGGCCCTCGTGCCTTTCAGACGCGTCGTTCGTTATCTCTGCCGCGGTCACTACACGAAGCGCCCGCTCGGCGTGTTTTGCGGTCGCGGCGGCGTCACTCCCACCTCGACTTACCACTCGTTCTACCGTGATCATCATGGACCCCCCGTCCAAGACAGTCGCGCCGACCCCCCAGTCTGCAACGACCCCAATAACTCTCTACTCTCGGAATAGCGAGCCCTGTCGCGGGCGTCAATGACTTCGATGCGTTCCGTACAGAACCCTTACAGTTGGGCGCCTACACCTCTTTGACCGACGTCGCCAGGTTGATCACGGATTCCTTGGCGTCGCCGAACAGCATCGTGGTCTTGGGGTCGTAGAACAGCTCGTTCTCGATGCCCGCAAACCCTGTGTTCATCGAGCGTTTCAACACCACCACGGCCGAGGACTGGTCGACGTTGAGCACCGGCATCCCGTAGATGGGGCTGCCGGGCGTGTTCTTCGCGGCAGGGTTGACGACGTCGTTTGCGCCGATCACCAGCGTGACGTCGGTACGGCTGAACTCGTTGTTGATGTCATCCATCTCATACAGCTGGGTGTAGGGCACATCGGCCTCGGCCAAAAGGACGTTCATGTGGCCCGGCATCCGCCCCGCGACCGGGTGGATGGCGTAGCGGACGTCGACGCCGCGCTGCTCGAGCACGTCGGCGAGCTCACGGACGTTGTGCTGGGCCTGCGCGACCGCGAGACCATAACCGGGCACGATCACCACTCGGCGGGCGTAGGCCAGCATCACCGCCACGTCGTCGGGCGAGGTGGAGCGCACGTGTTGGTCGCCGCCGGGGCCGGCACCGGGCGCGGCCGTGCCTCCGCCGGTGCCGAACGCACCGAAGATCACACTGATGATCGTGCGATTCATCGCCCGGCTCATCATCTGGGTGAGCAACGTGCCCGACGCGCCAACGAGCGTGCCGGCGATGATCAACACGTTGTTGGACAAGACGAAGCCGGTGGAAGCCGTGGCCAGGCCGGTAAACGCATTCAGCAGCGAGATCACCACCGGCATGTCCGCCCCGCCGATCGCCAGCACCATCTGGACGCCGAGCACCAGGGCGAGCACCATCGCCACGACCAGCAGGCCCTGATTCTCGTGGCCGGTGGCGAGGTAGATGGCGATGATCACGATCGCGCCGAACAGCACACCCGTGATCAGCTTCTGTCCCGGAACGGTCTTGGGGCTGCCGCTCAGCATCTCCTGGAGCTTGCCGAATGCGATCATCGAGCCCGAGAAGCTGAGCGCGCCGACGATCGCCGAGAACAGGATCGAGATGATGATCTTGGCCTGGATGTCGCTGGGGCCGGCGATCGCGACGTGATAGTCCGAGAACGCGACCAGCGCGGCTGCGCCTCCGCCAAAGCCGTTGAAGAGCGCCACCATCTGTGGCATCGCCGTCATCTTCACGCGGCGGGCGCCGATCGCCCCTGCAACGCCGCCGATCAGGGCGCCGATGATGATCCAGGTGTAGCTCTTGACCGCGTCGTCACACAGGGTCGCGATGATCGCAAAGGCCATGCCGATGGCCGCGATCCGGTTGCCCGAGCGCGCCGTTGCCGGCGAGGAGAGCCGCTTGAGGCCGATGATGAAGAAGATCGCGCAGACGAGATAGGCGGCGCCGATCCAGTCCGCCTTACTCATCCTTTTGCTCCGGGGTCGGGCGTTTCTTGAACATCTCGAGCATCCGGTCGGTGACCAGGAACCCGCCGACCACATTCGACGCGCCAAATGCCACCCCGATGGCGCCCAGAACGTTGGTGAGTGTGCTGTAGTCGGCTCCGGCGACGAGGATCGCGCCGACGATCACGATGCCGTGGATCGCATTGGTGCCCGACATCAGCGGGGTGTGCAGCGTGGTCGGCACCCGGTTGATGACCTCGATGCCGACGAACGCCGCCAGCACGAACACGGTGATCTCGATCAGCAGGCTCTCGTTCATGCGGGCTCCCGGGAAAGCAGTCGGGTGGTGACCTTGCCGTCGTGGGTGATGATCGCGTCGGCGGTGATCTCGTCTTCGAAGTCGAGTTCGAGTGCGCCGTCGGTGACCAGGTGGTCGAGCACCGCCTGGACGTTACGGGCATACATCTGGCTGGCGTGAAGCGGCATCGTGGAGGGGACGTTGAGCGTCCCCGAGATGATCACGCCGTGCACCGTTGTCACCTCGCCCGGGACAGTCAGCTCGCAGTTTCCGCCGGTCTCGGCGGCGAGGTCGACGATCACCGATCCGGCCCGCATGGCTTCGACCGCCGAGGCGGGGATCAGCCGCGGTGCGGGGCGCCCGGGCACGAGCGCTGTGGTGATCACGACGTCGGAGTCTGCGATGAAGGCCTCCAGCAACTCCTGCTGGCGCGCCTGTTGTTCCGGCGTGAGCGCGGTGGCGTAGCCGCGCGCATCCTGCGCCCCGCCGACCTCGTCGCCCAGCTCCACGAACTTCGCGCCGAGGCTCTCGACCTGCTCCTTGACGACCGGTCGCGTGTCGAACGCCGACACCACGCCGCCGAGGCGACGCGCGGTCGCAATCGCCTGAAGGCCCGCGACGCCCGCGCCCAGCACGAGCACCTTGGCCGGAGCCACGGTGCCGGCGGCGGTCATGAGCATCGGGAAGAACCGCGGCAGCCGCTCGGCGGCGATGATGACCGCCTTGTAGCCCGACACGGTCGCCTGTGAGGAGAGCGCATCCATCCGCTGGGCGCGTGTGACGCGCGGCACCGACTCCATCCCGAAAGCGGTGACGCCGGCCGCCGCCAGGGACTCCACCAGCTCGGCATCGATCAGCGGCCAGATGTATCCGACCACCACCTGGCCGGGCCGCAGCCGCTCCACCTCGTCGCGGCCGATCTTGCCGATGTGGACGACGATATCGGCGCCGGCAAGCACGTCGCCGGCCGACCCAATGGTCGCGCCCGCCTCCTGGTAGGCGGCGTCGGGCAGCGACGCACCGATCCCCGCGCCCGACTCGACCAGGATCTCGAAGCCGGCGGCGGTCAACCGGGTCACCGCGTCCGGAGTGAGAGCAACACGATGCTCGGTTGGGGCGAGTTCCGTTGGTACTCCCACGCGCATAGCGGCAGATCGTACCGGGCTCGCGGTCAACCGATCAGGTCAACCGTCGAGCCACGCGGAGCGGCCGCCGTTTGTGCTCCAAACGACCGGGAAGAACGACTCGTCCATCGCCATCGAGTCGTGCCGGCGATACCGCGAGTAGATCAGGTCGGCGTGGTCGGGGTCAAATCGCGTCTCGGCGGGCAGAAGGTGCGAGATCAGTGCCCGGCGGTGAGCGCTGACCGCCGTGTTGGGGCCGGATCCGTGGAAGGTGTTGTGGTGATGAAACGAGGCGCCGCCGGCCTCGACAACCACCGGAGTCAGATCGAGCTCGGCATCCGGGCCGGCCGGGTTGGCCCGGCGTGCCGGATCGAGCCAGTCCGGCGGAGCGTGGAACTCGCCGCGGTTCTTCTCCGAACGTGGCCACCGGTGCGACCCGGTGACGAAGGTCATGGTGCCGGCCTCGGCCGACGTCGGCTCCAGCGCGATCCAGCAGGTGATCATCTCGCCCGGAGTGAGGTAGTCGAGGTAGGCCCCGTCCTGATGCATACCGAGCGACAGGGTGCCCGGCGGCTTCCAGATGCAGTTGTCCTGAAGGATCCGCACGCCGTCGTAGCCCATCAGCTCTGCACAAGCCTCCCCGGTACGCTCGCTCAGCACCTGCTGGGCCAGCACCGTGTCGGCCTTCCAGCCGTTGCAGATCTGGCGGGTGCGGTTCTCCGGGTCACGACCCGCGACCCAGTTGACCTCGTCGGGCTTGATGCCGGTCTCGTACTCCTCGCGGAAGATCGCCTCGAACCGGTCGCGCAGGATATCGACCTGCGCGGGAGAGATGAAGTCGCGCTCGACGATCAAGAACCCGTCGCGGTCGAACGCTGCTCGCTGCTCGGAGGTGAACACCGCCGGTATGTTACGGACGTGAACGGGTTTTACGCAAACGTTGCCGAGTTGCCGGTGCGGATCGACTCCTATGAGCTCGAGGGCCTGGTGCTCGATACCGGCGGCTGGGCGCGGCGCACGACCGTGATCAGGCTGTTCGGTGCTGGTCACGAAGGCGTTGGGGAGGACGTGACCTATGACCCTGACGAGCAGCTCGCCCTGCAAGCCGCAGGCCCGGTGCTCCCGCTTGTCGGCGCCCATACCATCGAGACGTTCTCCCGCCTGCTCGAGAGCCTCGACCTGTTCCCCAAGCCGGCGTCGTGGGAGGGAGCGATTGCCTACCGCCGGTGGGGGTACGAGGCCGCCGCGCTCGACCTGGCGCTGCGGCAGGCCGGCTTGAACCTGGCCGAGGCCCTCGGGATCGATGCTCAACCGGTGCGGTTCTGCGCGTCGATGGGGTTGGGAGAACCGCCGACCGCGGATATCGTTCGCGGGTGGCTCGGGGTCAATCCCGCGCTTCGTTTCAAGCTCGATGCGACGGTGGAGTGGGACGACGCCCTGGTCGCCGACCTGGCCAGCACCGGCGCCGTCGACGTCGTGGATCTCAAGGGCCATTACGCGACGAACTGGATGGACTTTCCCGCCGACCCCGATCTTTACCGGCGGGTGGCGGAGGGCTTGCCCGATGCCTTGATCGAGGATGCCCGGCTCGAGCCCGAAACCGATGCGGTGCTGCTCTCCCATCGCAGCCGGCTGACGTGGGACGCGCCGATCCATAGCGTCGATGACATCCGCGGACTGCCGTTTGCCCCGCGAGTGATCAACTTCAAGCCGTCGCGATTTGGCTCGGTGCGAGAGCTGTTCGCCGCCTACGAGTACTGCCGGGCCGAGGGTATCAGCGGCTACGGCGGCGGCCAGTTCGAGCTGGGGCCGGGCCGGGGCCAGATCCAGCATCTGGCATCGCTGTTCCACGCCGACGGCCCCAATGACGTCGCCCCATCGGTCTACAACGAGGGGCTGGCTCCTGGGCTGCCGACGAGTCCGCTCCCGCCACCTTCCGACCCAACCGGCTTCCGCTGAATAACGGTGCCAGGCACCGTTATTCACCAGCTCGAATCCGACGCGAGACGGTTGCTTGGCTGATCCCAAATGCGGCTGCGATTTCGCTCTGCGTGTAGCCGTGGACGGCGTGTGCGCGAGGGATTGCTTGGTCGCCTTCGAGCGCGAGTTCGGCGAGCGTTTGGTGTTCGGGTGGCAAGTCGCCTTCTGACACGAACGCCCGATACTGAAGGGGATCGTCGTTGAAGTATCCGAGGGCGCAGGCCCTGTCCAGCAGGCGAGGCACAGGACCGAGTCCCGCGAGTGCACGGTGCGCCGACCACCCCCAGGCGTCGCGGTGACTGGTTAATCCAGCTCTCCATGGATTGAGGGCTATGTATCGAAATGTCTCCTGGAGGTGCTCATCCCGCTCGATCACCGCCGCGTGGTAGCGCCGGCCGAAGATGTGTCCGTCAGTCTTGTGGACGGCATGGAATCGGTGCGAGTGGGTCGTCGTCAGCAGATGCATGCCTTCGGAGAGCCGCTCGGCGCCGAGCTTGAGTAACAGATGCGCGTGGTTACCCATCAGGCAGAAGCTCAGGAGCTTCCACTGGGCGAGCTCGCCTGCGCTGGCAAGGATGGCGAGAAATGAGCGGCGGTCGGCGTTGTCGAGAAAAATCGGCGCGCCGCGGTTGCCACGCACGGTTACGTGTTGGAGCGATCCTTCGTATTGGATTCGCGGCGAGCGGGGCACCTCGCCAACGTATCCACGCCCATCGTCACGCCGCTCGCACCGGATGTGCCGATTGCGAACGGAAAGTCAGCGTGAATAACGGTGCCTGGCACCGTTATTCATAGCGAGGTGATGTTGGGGCCGGAGCGTTCGCGGGTGGCTTCGTAGGCCTCGATCGCGGCGATGTTGAGCTCGGTCAGCGCGATGTCGTCCCAGCCGTTCAAGAGTCGCTCGCGGACGTCTGGATCGGTCGCAAAGGCAACCGTGCGGCCGGAGGCAAGCGTGACTCGCTCGGCCTCGAGATCGATCGTGATCGGAGCCGGAGCATCCACCATCAGCTCGCGAATGTCGGCCGCCGGCAGCTGAACCGTCAGCAGCCCGATCTTCGAGCAGTTGGTGTGGAAGATGTCGGCGAAGCTCTCGGACACGATCGCCTGATACCCGTAGTCCTGGAGCGCCCACGGCGCGTGCTCGCGCGACGATCCGCAGCCGAAGTTCGCGCCGGTGACAAGAATCGGCGCCCCGGCGAACTCGGGTCGGCGAAGCGGGAAGTCCGGATCCTTCATCCAGTCGTCGAAGAGGAACTGTCCGAAGCCGCTGCGCTCGATCCGCTTCAGGTACTGCTTGGGAATGATCTGATCGGTGTCGACCGACTCCATGTCGAGCGCGGCGACCGAGCCCTCGACCTGGCGTACAGGGTTCATACCAGCTCCCTGACATCGGTCAGATGGCCGCTGATCGCGGCCGCGACAGCCATCTCGGGGCTCATCAGATGGGTCAGCCCGCCGCGTCCCTGACGGCCCTCGAAATTCCGGTTTGAGGTGGAGGCGCAGCGCTCTCCTGGAGCCAGAATGTCGGGATTCATGCCCAGGCACATCGAGCACCCGGCCCCGCGCCATTCGAACCCTGCGGAGCGGAAGATCTCATCCAAACCCTCAGCCTCAGCTTGAGCCTTAACCAGGGCGGATCCAGGCACGACCATCGCCCGTACCGAGTCGGCCACCCGCCGGCCTCGCACGATCGTGGCGGCGTTTCGCAGATCCTCGATCCGCGAGTTGGTACATGAGCCGACGAACACTCGGTCGATCGAAATCTCCTGGAGCGGAGTGCCCGGCTTCAGGTTCATGTACTCGAGCGCGCGCTGGTCGACCTCGCCTTCGGGAGCAGGCACCTGGCCGGTGATCGACGCCACCTGGCCGGGGTTGGTGCCCCACGAAACCTGCGGCGCGATCTGCGAGACGTCCACGTCGATCACCGTGTCGAAGGTGGCGCCATCGTCAGTTGCCAGCGCTCGCCACTCGTCGGTCGCGCGGTCGAAATCCTGAGGCGCGCCCGGACGCCCCTCGAGGTAGGAAAACGTGGTGTCGTCGGGGGCGATCATGCCCGCCCGCGCACCCGCCTCGATCGACATGTTGGCGATCGTCATCCGGCCCTCCATCGACAGCCCGCGAATCGCCTCGCCGTGATATTCGATGACGTGGTGGCTCGCCCCATCGGTGCCGATCTGGCCGATCGTGCCGAGGATCAGATCCTTCGCGGTGCAACCCACGCCAAGTGCACCGTGGTAGTTGATCAGCATCGTCTTTGGCCGCCGCTGGGGCAGCGTCTGAGTCGCGAGCACATGCTCGACCTCGCTCGTTCCGATCCCGAACGCCAGCGCACCGAAGGCGCCGTGCGTCGAGGTGTGCGAGTCCCCGCACACGACCGTCATCCCCGGTTGGGTGACTCCGAGCTCGGGACCGATCACGTGGACGATGCCCTGGCGCTTGTGGCCGAGGGCATACAGCACCACGCCAAACTCTTCACAGTTTCGCGCCAGTGCGTCGAGCTGCACCTGGCTGAGATCATCGGGCTCGCCGGGGCCGGTCGCAACGTTGTGGTCGGCGGTCGCGAGCGTTCGATCGGGCCTTCGCACCTTGCGGCCCGCCAATCGCAGCCCATCGAAGGCCTGAGGGCTCGTCACCTCGTGGATCAGGTGCAGGTCGATAAAGATCAGGTCATAGCCGACCTCGTGGGCTTCCCACACCTTCTCGAACATCGTGCGTGGTTCTGGCATGAGGCCCATTGTAGGCGCGACCGGCCACCCCCGACAGGCTATGGCGGCGATGTGTGTAGAGGCAGACGCCTATCGCTGGTTCATACGTGCGACCGCCCATGCGTAGGGCCTGGGCGGAACGAATCGCAACGCCTTGATGCCCAGCGCGATCGGCAGGGGAAACGCTATCTCGGCCTTGCCACGATCGATTCCGCGAAGGATCCGGCGGGCGGCGTCATCGGCCTCGAGCATCATCGGCATCGGGAATCGGTTGTGCGACGTCAGCTCGGTGCGAACGAATCCCGGGCACACGGTGATCACCTCGATCCCGGTCGGCTTGAGGTCGATACGCAGCGCCTCGAGCATATTGATCAGCGCGGCCTTGGTCGGGCCGTAACCCTCCGAGCGGGGAAAGCCACGGTAGCCGGCCAGGCTCGCCATGCCGACGATCGTGCCGCCACCGCGCCGGCGCATACTGGGAAGCACCGCCTCGATCCCGTGCACCATCCCCATCACGTTGGTGTCGAAGTGGCGGCGAACCAGCGACGAGTCCCACGAATCGACCATCACCTGCTGCCAGAAGGCGGCATTCATGATCGCGACGTCGATCTCGCCGAGCTCCTCGGAGATCTGAGCCGCTGCTGCGAGCATCGCTTCTCGGTCGGTGACGTCGACAGCGACCGGGAGGGCGGCACCTCCCAGCTCTGCGGCAAGCGCGTCGAGCTTGTCGGCGCGTCGCGCGCTGATCGCCACCCGGTCGCCACGGGCGGCATAGGCGCGGGCCAGCTCTGCCCCGATGCCGGCTGAGGCCCCGGTCACCCACACCGTCTTGGGTTGGCTCATCGGCTGTTCCGCGAAAGCAGAATCTGCGAGTCGCCCAGCGCTCCGGTGGCGAAACCTGCCTCGCAGTAGGCCAGGTAGAACTCCCACATCCGGCGAAACTCGTGGGTGAACCCGAGCGCCGAGACCTGATCGAAGTTGGCCACGAACCGTTCCCGCCACTCGGCGAGGGTTCGGGTGTAGTGGCCGCCGATCTCGTCGTAGCGACTCACCCGCAGCGCCGAACCCGAGGCCAACGCGTCGTCGATGGCCTCCATCGACGGGATCAGGCCGCCGGGAAAGATGTACTTGTGGATCCATCCGAACTGCCGGCGGGTGGTGAGAAAGCGCGAGTGAGGCATCGTGATCGTCTGCATCGCCATCGCACCACCGGGAGCGAGCAGCCGGTCACAGGCCGTGAAGAACGTGGGCCAGTAGCGCTCGCCGACCGCCTCGAACATCTCCACCGAAACGATCTTGGAATACCGGCCCTCGATGGCTCGGTAGTCTCGCTCGAGCACCGTCACCCGATCCGCGAGTCCCGCGGTGGCGATGCGCTCGAGCGCGAGCGCACGCTGGCTCGGGGAGATTGTGACGCTGGTCACCTGACAGCCCCGGCTGCGGGCCGCATGCATGGCCATCCCACCCCAGCCGGTGCCGATCTCGAGCAGATGATCTTCGGCGGTGAGGTCGAGCATGGCACACAGCCGCTCGTACTTTCGCTCCTGCGCCTGGGCGAGCGAGTCGCCGGCTTCGAACACCGCACACGAGTAGGTCATGGTCTCGTCCAGGAACAGTGCAAACAGTTCGTTGGAGAGGTCGTAGTGGTGGACGATGTTCTCGACCGCGCGATCGACGGTGTTCTTGCCGTGCATGCCGAGCGAGGGCTCGTACAGCCGCCGCAGTCGTTGCAGCGGCTGGGGGATCAAGGTGGTCAGGGATTCGGCGAACACCTTCAGCACCGCGGCGATATCCGACGCCGTCCAGTCACCGGCCATGTACGCCTCGCCGAAACCGATCTTGCCGTCACGCCCGAGCCTCCGCCAAAACGCATCGCGCTCGATCACCATCACCGGCGCGCCCGGGGGGCCGGGGCTGATCACTCCGACGTCTCGGCGCTCGACCCGCAGTGGCAGTCGTCTCACGGTGCGCTCGAACAGGCCTCGGGCCACCGTCGCTCGCAGGCGCGAGGGATTGGCGTCGGGCACCATCGGCCCGCGGCGGACATCGGTGACGGATTCCATCGTCATCCCACGCCGTCCTGGATGTGATGCGCGGGGCGGCGCACCCGCCGCAGGCCGCGGAGCCGGAGTCCGACTCCGTGGAGATGGATGAGAGCTGTCACGCGAGCGGTCATCAACGGTTGGATCAACATGATCCTTCGAAGATTTCGCTCAGTCAAGGGCACGCGCCGGCCGGTCAGCGCGGCACGAAACACCGGCCGTTGGTGCTGCACCAGATCCATGGTCACGTTGAGCCGTTGCCCAGGCAGGCTGAAATTCATGCGGTAGCGGCCATCGACGGTGAAAAACGGCGACACGTAGAACGCCTTTTCGGCCTCGCAACGGCCCCGCTCGTCGGGCCGCAACACGTAGCAATGCCGCTCCCCATAGGTGTTGTGCACCTCGGCCACGACGCACTCGAGTCGCTCGTCGCGGTCATAGCAGTAGTACACCGACAGCGGGTTGAAGACGTAGCCGAGCACCCGGGCATTGGTCAAGAGCATCACCCGGCCGCCCTCGATATCCACGTCGTGCTGGGCGAGGTAGTTGAGCAGGTTCGTCTTGATCGGCAGGGTGGGATCGCCCAGATGGTCGCGGCTTTGGATCGTGGTCAGCCCGCGGCGGTTGTGGCCGAACGACGG
This sequence comes from uncultured Actinomycetes bacterium, assembly GCA_963708725.1. Lineage (GTDB taxonomy): Bacteria > Actinomycetota > Thermoleophilia > Gaiellales > JAICJC01 > CAVPTL01. The sequence goes on from CAVPTL010000011.1 coordinate 89,170, forward strand.
CAACGCCTGCGAGAGGTCGTCGAGCTCGTCCAGATCGACCATCCACATGTACACGCGGTAGCTGAAGAGGTTTCGCCTCGGCTCTGTCCGCAGGTGCATCAGCCGGCCGGTGTAGAGGCACGAGCGGATCACCAATCACACCCCAAAGCGCGGGCGGCTGCGAGCCCCGAGCGACAGCCGTCCTCGTGGAATCCCCAGCCGTGATAGGCACCGCAGTAATAGGTGTTGGCCACCCCTTGCAGCGTGGGAAGCTCGCGCTGGGCGGCGACTGTGTCAAGCGTGTAGGAGGGGTGCTGGTACACCATCGAGCGGATCTCGGCCGAGGGGTCAATCCGCTGCGTCTGGTTGAGCGTGACGCAGTATTCGAGCGGCTCGGTGAGGGCCTGCAAGCGGTTGAGGTGGTAGGTGACGTGGACGTTATTGCTCCCGCCGGTCGAGCACCCATCCAGCAGGTAGTTCCATGAGGCCCGTGCACCGGATGACCGAGGTAGGAGCGATGGGTCGGTATGCAGGACGGTGTGGTTGGTCGAGTAGGAGAACGCGCCGAGCACCCGCTGCTCGTCGGGCGTTGGGTCGTCGAGCAGCTCGAGCGCCTGGTCGGGGTGGGTCGCCACCACGGCGCGGTCGAACGGCTCGTCGTTGACGAGCACGCGGTGTTGCTCGCGGCGCAGTGAGTGCACCGGGGTGGCGGAGCGAACCTCGTCGCCGAGGATGTCGGTCACTCGCTTGACGTACACGCGGCTACCGCCTTGCACCGTCTTCCATGTCGGCGAGCCCTTGACGGTGAGCATGCCGTGGTTGGAAAAGAACCGGATCAGATATTGGGCCGGGAACTCGAGCATGTCGGTGGTGGATGATGACCATATCGCCCCGGTCAGAGGGAGCAGAAAGTGGTCTCGGAAGTAGTCGCTGTAGTTGCCCTCGACGATAAACCGCCCGAGCGTGATGCGGTCGCTGGCGGGGTCGGCCAGCACCCGCCGCGCGTGCCGGTGGAAGAACTTGATCTCGGCCAGCATCCGCAGGTAGCGCGGCCGTGTCAGCGAGCGCAGCTGCGGGCTGACACCGATCAGCCCGCGGGCACCGGCGTACTCCAGCCCGCAGCCTTCGCAGCGCACGCCAAACGACATGTCGGAGTCCTGGATGCGCACGTCCAGCTCGTCGAACAGCCGAAGCAGGGTCGGGTAGGTGCGCAGATTCATGACGATGAAGCCGGTGTCGAGGCCGAGCTCGCGGCCGTCGGCGGTCGGTACCGACACGGTGTGTGCGTGACCCCCGACCCGTTCGTCGCGCTCAAACAGGGTCACCTGATGTTTGTGTGAGATCACATAGGCCGCGGTCAGACCGGCGATCCCGCTTCCGATGACCGCGACTCGCAGCCGACCGTCGGTGCTCACACCAGCACCCGGCAGCCGCGATCGGGGGGCTCGTCGAACGCCCGGGCGGTGCGCGGGTCGAAGGGCTCGAGCCCGAGGGCCGCGAACGCAAATCCGCGCGTGACGTCATGCCAGGTCGATCGCCGGTCGAGCATCGTATGGCCGGCGCGGGCGACCTCGAACCTACAGGTGCGCGCACCCACGTCGCGCAGCTGCACCGCCAGAGCGTATGAGCGGGCGGGGTCGGTGACGCGATCGTGCAGGCCGTGGGCCAGCATCACCGTGCGCCCGGCCGCCTGCTCGACGGTGTCCTCGGGAGTGATCCAGGTCGCGAGCGCCGCCACCGCGGCCACCGAGGGGTGCCCGCAGGCCAGGATCGCCGCCCGTGCGCCCATCGAGTGGCCGACCACGCATATCGGAGCGTCGTGCTTGGCCGCCATCCGGTCGAGTGCCCAGGTCAGATCCTCGACCGGGTCGCCATCATTGAATCCGATGTTGCGGTATCGCAGTTGCGCCACGGCAAGCCCTCGGCCCCGGCTTCGGCGGGCGAAGTCCAGGCTGAAGGGGAGCATCCGAAGCGCTGCCGGTCGCAGGTGGGAATCGCGACGCTGATCCTTCGATTTGCCACCATGGGCGACGACGATCACCGCCCGTGCATCACGCTTTTGCCCGAGCTCGAGCAGCCCGCGGGTTCGGGTTTCGGCCGCCTCTCTCATCCGCGGCATGCTAGTCGTGTCGATCCGTTCCACAGACGTGATTCGGCCCGCCCCGGAGAATGGTTCAACGGGACGGGCCGAAACGTCTCTGGAGTCAGTCGCCCGAAGCGGGGGAGTCGACCGTGCGGATCGGGCCCTTGAACCACTTATGGGCAGAAACGACCCACGAGATGATGGCGTAGAGCGCCACCACTCCGACGATCACCGGGCAGTAGTTGATCAACCCGTTGTTCCAGGTGAAGTCGGCATTACCCGGCACGCCTCCCGGTGCGGTGGGCAGAAACGCGATGACCACAACCACGACCACCTCGATCACCGCCAGCGGACACATCCACTTGTACTTGTTACCCAGCGTCCACGGCCCGGAGTTGAAGGCCGCCCCCTGGCGCCAGCGCAGGAAGATCGGAATCGCGTAGGCGATGTAGAGGCCCACCACGGTCACCGATGCCAGTGCGTAGAACGCGATTGGGATGTTTGCCGGGTTGCCGTACAGCGCGGGGAGGGCGACGATCAGACAGATACTCGCCATTCCCAGCGTGGCGTTTCGTGGCGCACGGTTGGGCGCCACCTTCGACCACATGCGATGGCCAGGCAACGCACGATCCCGGCTGAACGCATACATCATGCGCGAGGCACTGGTCATTCCCGACCCACCACAGAAGAACTGGCCGATGGTCGAGATGATCATTATGGCTTTGAACCCCGCCAGGCCCAGTGCTCCGGCGAAGATGCCGATCGAAGAACCGGCGCCGTAGACCGAGGTCGAGACGTCATTGACGTCCTTGACCGCAAACAGGAAGCACAGCAGCAGAATCCACCCGAAGATCCACGAGTAGAACACCGAGCGCCACATACCCTGTGCCGCTGCCTTGGCCGCCCCGGTCGTCTCTTCCGAGAGATGTGCCGAGGCGTCGAATCCGGTGATTGTGTACTGGGTCAGGATCACCCCGAGCGGCACCACGTACAGGAAGAACTTGAGACTGCTGGTGCTACCGCCGTCGAAGCCCGAGTTGTTGACCCAGTGGGTGAAGACAAACGACGGGCTCTGGTGTGAGTCGGGAGCGAAGATCAGGATCAAGACGATCACCGCCGCGCCCACGATGTGCCAGTACGCCGAGCCGTTGTTCCAGTAGGACAGGACGTGCGACGGGAACAGGTTGATGAACACGTGGCACACCAACACGATGATGTAGATGATGAAGATGTTGGTCAGCGAAAACGCGTTGTAGCTCGAGTCGAACAGGCCGATCGTGTACGAGGCAAACGAGGCGCAGGCGTAGTCGACCGATGCCACCACGCCAACCAGGCCCACCAGGTTCATCCACCCGGTGAACCACCCCCATGAGGGGCCGCCGAGCTTCGACGCCCAGTAGTAGATGCCGCCGGCCGTGGGCATGGACGAGCAGATCTCGGCCATGCACAGAGCGATGACAAGAATCAACCCTCCCACCACCGGCCACCCGATCGCAACCATGACCGGGCCACCGTTGTTCCATGCTGCAAAGAAGTTCGTAAAACAGCCCGCGAGCACCGAGATAATGGAGAAGGAGATCGCGAAGTTCGTAAATCCACCCCAGGAGCGTTCGAGCTCCTGTTTGTAGCCCAGTTCGGCGAGGAGTGCCTCGTCCGAGCCCAACTGTGGCGCACCTTCCGGCGGGGTTGCCATTCAGCCTCCTTTGGGAGATAAAGGCCGGTCTCTGCCTAGACCGGTGCGGGCGATCCTACGGAAAGCCGACGACTTAGGCAAGTACGAATTGCAGCGAGCGCGAAACCGGGTCGGCTCGCACCAGCTGGACCTGCACGACCGACCCGGGATCGGGTGGCGGTTCCGCGTGCAGTCTGGCCTTCACAACCGGATCGGCGATCCAGATATGGGCGCCGCGCTTGTCGGTGTCGGTGACCGCTGCGGTGAACTTCTCGCCCTCGCGGTGCAGCAGCATCCGCACCTCAACCTCGTCCACAAGCGCGCGCTCGAGTTGGCCGATGCGCGAGCCGGCCGTCGCCATCGCCTCGGGCAGCCGCGACAGCGCATCGACCTCCGCCGGAGCGGGGGAGCTGCCCGCGCACAGCTCGACCAGGAGGTCGAGCACGTAGCGGTCGGCCAGCCTGCGCATGGGCGCGGTCGTGTGAGCGTAGGTGGTGGCGAGGGCGGCGTGCATCGGCTGTGGGGGCGGTGCGCCGTCAAAGGCGACATATCCGGCGTGGCCCATCACGCCGCGAGCCTCATTCAGAAGCGCCGCCTGGTGGGGGTCGGCGGGGTCGAGCGATCGAGCGAAATCGCCATAGGCCATCCCGTCCGGCCACGGCACGTGCAGCGCGGCGGCGCTTCGTCGCAGCACCTGGAGCCGATACTGATCGACGCCCTCCATCGTTCGCAGAAGCCCCACATGGTGATCGAGCATGATCCCGGCCGCCACCGTTCCCGCCAGCAGTGAGATCTGCGCGTTCCAATCCTCGCTGGGAACCCGTTGCTCCAGCTCGATGCGGTACACCACCGGCGAGGATCTGTCGTGGACGATTGTCTGCTCGGGCACCTGTAACTGAACCCCTCCGCGCTCGATCTCGAGTTGGTGGCGAAGCTCGCCGACCTCCTGGAGAAGCGCGGCCCGCTCGCCGGAGAGCCCGGCGTAATCGAGCTTTGCGCGGCTCTTGACGATCGCCCGCTCGACGGTGGTTGCCGACGGTTTGCCCGCAGCGTCCAGGTCGATCGTGAACACCACAGCGGGCCGGTCGACGCCGGGCAGCAGGCTTGCCGCCGCCTCGCTCAAGACGGTGGGGTAGAGGGGGATGCGCACGTCCGGGCAGTACACCGTCTCGCCACGGCGCCAGGCTTCGGCCTCGATCGCGCCTCCGCGCTCGACAAACGCTGCAACATCCGCGATCGCATACCGCACCCGATAGCCGCCCTCACGGCGCTCGAGGTGCATCGCCTGATCGAGGTCGAGGCTGCCGGGCGGATCGACGGTGAAGAACTCGATGTCGCGCAGATCGTTGTAGCCGTCCATGTCCGGCTTTGTGGCGGCCGCCCTGGTGGCGGCGGCGACCACGTCGGCGGGGAACCCCTCGGGAATGTCGAACTGTGCGCGGATCCGTGCGAACTCCGCATCCGGCTGTGGAGCCGCCGCGGGCAGTCGCAGGATCCGCCGCGGCATCAGACGCGCGCTACTGCGCTTCGGCCGCTGCCTCCGCGGCGCTCTCGCCGATCCACGGCATCATCGAACGAAGCTGCGCCCCGACGCTCTCGAGCTGGCTGTCGGCAGCCTCCTGACGGAGCCGCTTGAAGTTGGGTCGGCCGTTGGCCTCCTCCGACATCATGTCGGCGGCAAAGACGCCGTCCTGCACGTCCTTCAACACCTTGCGCATGTTCTCGCGGACGTGATCGTCGATCACCTTGGGGCCGCGCGTGAGGTCACCATACTCGGCGGTGTCCGAGATCGAATAGCGCATTCCCGCAAGCCCACCCTCGTACATCAGGTCGACGATCAGCTTCAGCTCATGGAGGCACTCGAAGTAGGCGATCTCGGGCTGGTAGCCGGCCTCCACGAGCGTCTCGAAGCCCATCTGCACCAGGTGGCTGGCGCCGCCGCACAGCACCGCCTGCTCACCGAACAGGTCGGTCTCGGTCTCCTCGGTGAAGGTCGTCTCGATCAGGCCGCCGCGAGCACAGCCGATCGCGTGGCCGTACGCCAGCGCCAGCGTGTGGGCGTTCCCGGTCGCGTCCTGCTCGACCGCGATCAAACCTGGCACGCCGATCCCATCGACGTACTGGCGGCGAACCAGATGTCCCGGGCCCTTGGGTGCGATCATGGCGACGTCGACGTCCGCGCGTGGGGAGATCCCCTCGAACCGGATGTTGAAGCCGTGGGCGAACATCAAAAGCGCACCCGGCTTGAGGTTGGGCTCGATCTGGTCGCGGTAGACGCCGGCCTGGATGTGGTCGGGTACGAGCAGCATCACCACGTCGGCCTCGGCAGTTGCCTCGGCGACCGTGGCGACCCTCAGGCCGTCGGCGGTGGCGGCATTCCAGGCCCGCGAATCCGGCCGCGCGCCCACGATCACGCTGTTTCCCGAGTCGTGATTGTTCAGCGCGTGTGCGTGACCCTGGCTGCCGTAGCCGATCACGGCGATCGTCTTGCCCGCCAGGGCCGATGGATCGCAATCGGATTCGTAATAGACCTTGGCGCTCATGCAACCACCCTCATTCGTTTACGTGTCTGAAGCTCGCCATCTCGGTCGAGCGCGATTCTGCCGGTGCGGACGAGCTCGCGGATGCCATACGGCGACAGCAGCTCCTCGAGAGCCTGGAGCCGGTCCGGCGCGCCGACGCAGGCAAACGTGATCGCCGACGGCCCGACATCGACCACGCGGGCCTCGAATACCTCGGCCAGGCTGATGATCTCGGGCCGGCGCTCCGGCGAGGACTCGACCTTGATCATGGTCAGCTCGAGCTGTACGGAGGTCTCGCCGAGCTCCTGCACCTTGAGCACGTCCACGAGCTTGTACAGCTGCTTGGTGACCTGATCGACCGAGTGCTGGGCGCAGTCGACACGGATGGTGATGCGGCTGCGGGCCGGATCCTCGGTCGGCCCGACCGCGAGGGAGTCGATGTTGAAGCCGCGGCGCGCGAACAGCCCGGCACAGCGCGTGAGCACTCCCGGGCGGTTGTGCACGAGCACCGACAGCGTGTGAAACGTGCTCATCAGACGCCCTCCTCGACCCAGGCGTTGTCGTCGTCGGCCCACTCGACATCGATCATGTCGGACGCAGCACCGCCGGCGGGGACCATTGGATACACCTTTTCCTCGCGATCGACGCGGGCCTCGATCAGCACCGGCCCGCCCTCGGCCAGCGCGGCCTTGATGGCAATGTCGACCTCCTCGGGTGTCTCGCAGCGGTACGCGGGGATTCCGAAGGCGTCGGCGAGCTTGCAGTAGTCGGGCATGTCCATGCTCAGGTCTGTCTCGGAGAAGCGCTCGTCGTGGAACAGCTCCTGCCACTGCCGCACCATTCCCAGCCAGCCGTTGTTGATGACCACGTGGATGGCGCCGATGTTGTACATCTTGGCGGTGGCGAGCTCCTGCATCGTCATCTGGAAGCAGCCGTCGCCGTCGATGTTGATCACGATCGCGTCGGGCCGGCCGACCTTGGCGCCGATTGCGGCGGGAACGCCGAAGCCCATGGTGCCGAGACCGCCCGAGGTGAGCCAGTTTCGCGGCTTCTCGATCTTGAGGTACTGCGCCGCCCACATCTGGTGCTGACCGACGCCGGTCGTCCACACCACATCCTCGCCCTCGGTCAGGTCACGCAGCCGCTCGATCACGTACTCCGGCTTGAGCGGTTCGGTGCGGCGGTACTTGAACGGAAACTCTGCCTTCCATCCGCGCACCTGCTCCAGCCACGGTCTGGCCGGCGGCGGGCCACCGTTTCCGCGTGACTCGATCGCATCGGCGAGCTTGGGCACGATCAGCTCGAGCGAACCGACGATCGGAATCTGAGCGTTGCGGTTCTTGCTGATCTCGGCCGGGTCGACGTCCATGTGGATCACCTTGGCACCGGGTGCGAACAGGTCGAGCTTGCCGGTCACGCGGTCGTCGAACCGGGAGCCGCAGGCGATCAGCAGGTCGCACCGGTTCATCGCCCAGTTCGCAGCCTTCGAGCCGTGCATGCCGGGCAGACCGATGCAGAGCGGATGCGAGTCGGGAAAGACACCCTTGGCCATCAGCGTTGTCACCACCGGCATCTGCACCGCCTCGGCCACGCGGATCAGGTCGGCCGGGTCGACGTCCGCGTTGACCGCGCCACCGCCGATGTAGAACACCGGGCGCTCAGCGGTGAGGATCGCTTCGGCAGCGGTGATGATCTGCTTGGGATGTCCGTGCCGCGACGGCTTGTAGCCGGGGATGTCGACCTGCCGTGGGTAGGCGAAATCAAACGACGCGAGCTGGAGGTCCTTGGGAATGTCGATCAGCACCGGGCCGGGCCGTCCGCTGCGGGCGATGTGGAACGCTTCCTTGAACACGCGCGGAATGTCCTCGACGTCGGACACCAGCCACGAGTGCTTCACGATCGGCATCGTGATGCCGGTGATGTCGGCCTCCTGGAATGCGTCGGTGCCGATCAGGTACGTCTGCACCTGGCCGGTGATGCACACCAGCGGGGTCGAGTCGAGGTATGCGTCGGCGATCGGAGTGACCAGGTTGGTCGCCCCGGGGCCCGATGTGGCGATGGCGACGCCGACCTTGCCAGTCGCCCGGGCATAGCCCTGGGCCATGTGTCCCGCGCCCTGCTCGTGGCGCACGAGGTAGTGGCGGACGGTGTGCTCGAAGTTCGCCCACGCGTCGTACAGCGGCAGGATCGCGCCGCCTGGAAGCCCGAAAACGTCGGTGACGCCTTCGGCCTCGAGGCAACGTATGACCGCTTCGGCTCCAGTGATCCGGCGTTTATCCATGGGCGATCGGTTCAGAATACGGGCGGTCGGCGAACTCTGCTCCGGCACTCGCGTGCTGGGGCAGCTCGGCGCACACTTCCTGGCCGACCTCCCACGTGGTGTAGGCCCGGCCGCCATGGATCTGGTCGGCAGTGGAGATGCCGCGCGCAAGCACGGCGTCGGTGGCCTCGATGATCGCGCGGCCGATGTCACGACGGTCGAGACCGTAGGTGAACATCATCGCGACCGAGAGGATCATGGCGATCGGGTTGGCCGCTCCCTGACCGGCGATGTCGGGCGCCGATCCATGCACGGGCTCAAAGATCCCCGGGGCCTGAGCGCCGAGCGAGGCCGAGGGGGCGAGCCCCAGTCCGCCACCGACAGCGGCGGCCAGGTCGGACAGGATGTCGCCGAACAGGTTCTCGGTCAGGATCACGTCGTAGCGTTCAGGAGTGGTCGCGAGGTTCATCGCGAACGAGTCCACCAGCTCGTGGGTGAGCTTCAGCTCGGGGGCCTCGGCCTCGTGCAACTCGGTGACGACTCGTCGCCACAGCTTCGATGTGGCCAACACGTTTGCCTTGTCGACGCTGACCACGCGGCCGCTGCGGCGGCGCGCCAGGCGAAACGCCCAGCGCGTGACCCGCTCGATCTGCTCGCGTGTATAGGAGCTGAGGTCAGAGGCGGCGTCGTCGGTGAGCGCCTTCTTGCCGAAGTAGGCACCGCCGGTGAGTTCGCGAACGACGATCAGGTCGATGCCGCCCTGTCGCACCGGCCTCAGGTTTGCGAAGGTGTCGAGCTCCTTGCGGAGGTCGAGCAGTCCCTGCTCGGGCCGCACCGGCGAGGACTCCCAGCGGGGGCCGCCGACGGCGCCGAGCAGCACCGCGTCGGAGGCCCGCACGGCCGCGCGAACGTGCGCGGGAAACGGGTCGCCGTGGCGGTCGATGGCCTCGCCGCCGAAGGGCAGGTGCACCTGACGCACGCGCGCACCGAAGAGCGCCGAGACGGCATCGATGACGCGGCCGGCCTCGGCCATTACCTCGGGGCCGACGCCGTCGCCCGAGAGGCACGCGACGATGGGGATTGGTCGGGGGGTGTTGGTCATCACACTCCTATCGGCGCCTGTTCCGGCTCGGTGGCTGCCTTGGCATGGGCGCAGGCCCGCAAGTATGCCTCAGCGGATGCTTCGGTCACGTCGGTCGAGACGGCCTGGCTTGTGTATGTGCGGTCATGGGACTCGACCACGATCCGCACCTCGCCCAGTGCGTCGGCTCCGCCGGTGACGGCGCTGATTGCATACTCGACCAGTGTGATCGGGATGTCCATCAGTTCGTTGATGGCGGCAAACGCTGCGTCCACGGGGCCGTCTCCGGAGCCGGTGGCGCTCTGCTCACCGTCCGTGCCGTCGATGGTCACCTCCGCGACCGACCGCTCGCCCGTGCGGGTCGAGATCGCCAGCGACACCAGCCGGTAGAGCTGCTTTCGCTCGCGCAGTGAATCGGAGGCAATCGCCTCGAGATCGAGCGAGGTGATCTTGCCTTTGCGATCGGCAATCGCCTTGAAGTGCACGAACGCCTGCTTCAGCTCGTCGCCCTCGATGGTGTAACCCAGATCGGCGAATGCCTGGCGCAACGCGTGCCGTCCGGAGTGCTTGCCCAACACGATGTCAGAACCCTCGAGACCGACCGATTCGGCGTCCATGATCTCGTACGTGCGGCGATGGGCCAGCACGCCGTGCTGATGAATACCGGCCTCGTGTGCAAACGCGTTTCGACCCACGATCGCCTTGTTGGGTTGAACCACATACCCCGTCAGCCGCGACACCATTCGTGACGTACGCACAATCTCTCGGGTGTTGATGTTTGTACTCAGACCGAAACGGGGCTTGCGGGTCGCCAGCAGCATCACAATCTCTTCCATCGAGGCGTTTCCCGCGCGCTCACCGATACCGTTGATCGTGCACTCGACCTGACGCGCGCCGGCCTCGATCCCCGCCAGAGAGTTGGCGACTCCCAGCCCCAGATCGTCGTGACAGTGCACCGACAACACAACCCCGTCCAGTTCGGGAACGCGATCGCGCAGACCGGTGAGGATCTCGATGTACTCGTCGGGCACGGTGTAGCCGACCGTGTCGGGAATGTTGATCGTGGTTGCCCCAGCTGCGATGGCGGTGCGTACGACGCTCGCCATGAACTCGGGATCGCTGCGAGTCGCGTCCTCACACGAGAACTCGACATCCGAGCAGAACTGCTTTGCCTTTCGTACCGACGCATCCGCGCCGGCGATGACCTGCTCGCGGGTCATCCGCAACTTGTGTTCCATATGGATATCGGAGGTTGCAATGAAGATGTGGATCCGCGGGCTCTTGGCATCCTGGAGGGCCTCGATGCACGCGTCCACGTCCTCCAGGTTCGTGCGGGCCAGCGACGCAACGGTGCACTCGACAGCCTGGCTCACGGCACGAATACCCTCGATCTCGCCGGGGGATGAGATGGCAAAGCCGGCCTCGATGATGTCGACGCCCAGCCGCTCCAGCTGGCGGGCGATCTCGATCTTCTCGTGGGCATTGAGAGCGATCCCCGGCGATTGCTCTCCATCTCGCAGGGTCGTATCAAATATTCGGACAGTGTCCCGTCCGGCAGGCACATTCGAACTCATGACGTACATCCTCCTCGATATGGGGGAGATGCGGACGCACCTCTCCCGTTCGGCTTCGGCGTATGCGCCGGTGCTCGGCGCGTGGGTGCAGTAGCTCGCCCTACTGGGCGAGAAGCAGAAGGCCGAGGAGAATCGAGGAAGAACGCGGCGAGCACCCGACAGGACGCCCGCTCAAGCGCGAGCGGGCTTCGGTCTCCTGAATTCGGTGAGCAGCGGTCATCGTGGGGCACATGGTAGGCGAGCGCTGAGGATTCGTCAACCGGTATCGGCAGCGGCCTTCCGATATTGCCATGATCGCGGTCGCTTGCAGGGGATTTCGTGTATAAATGTCAGCCCAGAGTTATCGCTAACTACAACGAGGTGCAACATGCCGCGGTCAGGCGTCATCGGAGAACAAATTTACGATCAGGTTGAGAAGCTTGTGGCGGATGGAATGAACCGCACCCAGGCCTTCGCCGAGATCTCAAAGCAGTCCGGCCGGCAAGCAGGCACCGTCGCTGCGAACTATTACCGTGTCGCGCGTAAGCGCGCCGGTGGGTCGCTGCGTAAGAGCAAGGCCGCGGCGCCCGCACGCAAGCCGCGCCAGACCGCGTCCAAGGGCGGCCGCCCTCGCGGTTCAGGCACCCGTCGCAGCGCTGCTGAATCAAACGGCGGCGACATCGACGCACTGGCCGCGCAGCTGGTCGCAAGCGTCGAGGCGCTCGCGGCGGCCGTCAAGGCCCAGGGAGCCGAGGTCAGCGAGCTTCGGTCGCGTCTCGACGGCGTCAAGAAACTGCTCGGATAACCCCGCCGACTGCTGGGGGGCGGCGATGGGTAAGAAAAAGCACAAACGACCTCAACTGAACGGGGTCTCGGAGATCCGTGCGTATTTGCGCACGAATCCCACTCCCGTGTACTTCATCTCGCCCACGGCGTTTAATCTGATGGGGCTCGACCGGTGGGTGCAAAATCTCTACTACGTGACGTATTTCGACTCGTACGAGGGCGGACATCCCCGGGTTTTCGTCCCCAGCGAACGGGACGCTCGCGAGTTCAACTCGATGGAAGAGATTTGCAACTACCTGCTGGGCCACAAGCAGGTGATCGATTTCATTCACGGCCACGGACCGACGGGCAAGGCCTGCTTCGTGATGTTCGACGAGCGCACCGAAGAGCTCGCGGCCGACGCCGGCCTGGAGGTCATTCACCCCACGGCCAAGCTGCGAGGGCGGCTCGACTCCAAGATCGTCACCACCAAGATCGGTAACCGGGCGCGCGTACCCAGCGTGCCCAACGTGCTGGCTCGAGCCGACAGCTACGCAGATCTCAAGAAGCTGGCGGCCGATGCGGGGCTCGGCGACCGACTCGTCGTGCAGACGCCGTATGGGGACTCGGGCCGTACGACCTATTTCATCAACTCGAGCGGCGACTGGGACAAACATTCCAAAGCGATGGCCGGACAAGAGCTCAAAGTGATGAAACGCATTCGACCGCTGGAGGTGTGCGTGGAGGCGGTCATCACAAAGTACGGAACGCTGGTGGGACCATACGTCGCCTCACTCGTTGGCTATCCCGAGTTGACGCCGTATGCGGGAGGCTGGTGCGGGAACGACATCTATCCGGCGGTGCTCACCGAAAAGCAGCGAAAGAAGGCGTCCAAGATGACGCAACGGCTGGGCGCCGAACTCGCGAAAGAGGGATACAAGGGCTTCTTCGAAGTCGACTACCTGGTCGATGTCGACACCGGAGAGCTGTATCTCGGCGAGCTGAACCCCCGGGTGTCAGGGCTCTCGCCGATTACGCATGTGACCTTGGCCGCATACGCCGACATGCCGCTGTTTCTGTTTCACCTGCTCGAGTACCTCGACGTCGACTACGTCATCGACGTGGACGAGATCAACGAGCGCTGGTCGCGTCTGGCCGCAGATGACGAGTGGAGTCAGTTGATCATCAAGGAGACCGACGATCGGGTGGAGCTGCTCACGCGCGCGCCTCGCACGGGGATCTGGCATCTCGACGAGAACGGTCAGTTCCGCTTCCGCCGGTGGGCGCACGATTGGCACTCGATCATCGACGAGTCCGAGGCGTTCTATCTCCGGGTGGCTGCCCCGGGCGACTATCGCTACAAGGGCGCCGATCTGGGCGTACTGGTAACCCGCGGCCGGATGCAGACAGACGACCACCGCCTGACCGAGCGGTGTCACACCTGGATCGACGGCATCAAGAGTCACTACGCCGGCAAGGCTGTGAGCACCGAAGAGGATCGGCCGCCGCTCGATCCGTTCGCGTTCAAGCTGGGTTGAGCGTCTCGGTGACCGACACGCCGTAGCGTTCGAGTCGCTCGAACAGCGGCCGGAACGGCACCGCGATCTCGCTGGGTAGAACGCCGCGGCCCTCGAGCTCGCCCGAGACGATCATGTTGGCGACCACCGCCGGGGGACAGGCGGTCGAAAGTACACCGCCGCCGAACGCCAGCCGGGGCACCGACTGGGTCAGGCATTCGACCACCGCAACCCCGGCGGCACCGTACGCCTCGATCCGGTGGATGCCAAACGTCTGGAGACTGGGGGAGGTGCGAGGCAGCTGGGCCAGCAGCGTGAGCAGCACCGCCCGCGGGACGACCTGTTGGCCGCGCACGTCAATCGCCTCGGTCGAGGCCAGTCCAAGGTTGGTGATCAGGCGCACGCGTTCGAGAAAGGCCGGGTTCAGCGAGAGCTGGAAGCTCACCTCTCGCGCCCCGAACGAGCGGGGGAAGGTCGCCTGCTCCGAGTGGATCGTGAAGATCGTGGAGGCCGGCCCGATCGGATCGCCGAACTCGACCACGCCCGCATCCGACATCGGTTCGAGGTACTGAACCTCTCCGCCCCGCACGACCGGGGTCGGCATCGACAGCTCGTCGAGGATCGTCTCAACCGCATACGGTGCAACCAGCGGCCCCGCGGGCGGGTCGGGGTCGCGGCCGGCGGCGCCCACCACGATCCGGTCGACCTGTCCGCCGAGCAGCTCCACGGCGCGCGCGGCCATCACGTTTGTCTTGCCCGGAGTCGAGCCCATCCCGAGCACGGCCAGCAGATCGGCCTCGCGAAACTCCGCGTCAAGCGCGAGCTGTTCGCCGGTGACGTGAAACAAGCCCCCGAGGTCGAGATAGTGGGCACCGACCCGCAGGGCGGCGCGCATGGCGTCGAGGTTGATGCGATACGCCGCGGTGTTCAAGAGCAGCGCCGACCCTTCGAGGGCGGTGGTGCTGGCGGCGGCGTCGCGGATGTCAAGCGATCCCGCGTGCGCCTTGCCTCCGCCGTATTCGCTCGCAACCTCGGTCGCGCGCTCGACGTTCATATCCAGGCACCGGATCTCCGAGACGGCGTCGTGCTCTGCGAGGCTTGCCACGATCGCCGGCCCGATGATGCCACCGGCGCCCACCACCGAGACGACGCTCATCCCACCACCTCGAGCTGACGCTCGCCGCGGCTGAGCTGCTCGGCGCGCAAGGCGAGCCACAGCTCCAGCCGATCGCGGGCATCGGTGAGATCGCGCCCGGTCAGCTGCTCGATCTTGCGTATCCGGTAGCGCAGCGTGTGGCGATGCACGTTCATCGCCGCCGCGGCCTCGGCCCAGCGGCCGTTGGCTTCGATGTAGGCGGACAAGGTTGGGATCAACTCAGAGCCGTGGACGGCGTCGTGGGTCACCAGCGGCCCGAGCACAGCGTCGCAGTAGAGCTCGATTGCACGTTCGTCCTGAAGTGAGAGCAGAAGCTGCATCGAGCCAAGCTCGCGGAACGTCGAGACGCTCGGCTCCGCTCCCGCGACGTGCACGTCGAGCGCGTACAGAGCCTCGTCGTAGCAGCGGCGAAGCTGTGCCGGCTCATCGCGTACCCGACCGACACCGGCGGCCATCGCCCCGGTGCCCGTGAGCAGCTCGGCCGCGCGAGCCTCGGCGGCCGGATCATCGGCGGCCTCGATCAGCACGGCGACGATGCCATCCCGAACGCTGGTGGGCCCAGACCCGGTGGTGGCATCGGCAATCCGCGTCAGTGCGGCGGCGCTGTCGCCGTCGGCTCGCAGCATCACAAACGTCAGGGGCAGCGTTCCCCGCAGTCCAAACGCGCGGGTGCGCCGTCGCAGCTCGCGGGCGCTGATGTCGCCGGCCACGATCGCCTCGACGAGATCACCCGCCAGCCGTCGCTCGGTTTCGGCCACGCGCTGGTTCGAGATGCCGGTGAACACCGCCTCGGTGATCGCGATGAACGGGACGTGGTAGGGGATCGTGAACACGGGGAAGTTGCGGCGGTCAGCCGCCGCGCGCGCGGCTTCGGGTAGTTCGTCGAACCCGAAGCCAAGCCCGAGTCCAAGTCCCGCGAGGCCCCGGCCGGCGAGCAGCTCGACGAACCGCACCGAGTCGGATTCCAGCGGGCGGCCGGTGGTCAGCAGGATCTCTCCGCCGCGCAACCACGGCGTGGGGTCGATCAGTTCGGAGCTGTGGACCCAGCGCACCGGGGCCGAGGCTCCATCGGCCCCGGCCACCAGGTTCAGCTCGAGCTCGCTGAGTGCGACGATGTCTGAGACGGTGAGCACCGGCGGTGTCAGGTCGCGATCGCCTCGCGGCTGCGCGTCTTGGTCATCTCGGCCCAGGCCTCGTCCAGGACGGTGTCCAGCACGTCGTGGATGTAGTCCAGATCGGGCCGGGTCGCGATCAGCGGTGGCGACAGCTGGATCACCGGGTCGCCGCGGTCGTCTGCGCGGCAGATCAGCCCGGATTCGTACAGGCGGCCCGACAGGAAGCCGCGCAGCAGGTGCTCGGCCTCGTCCTCGGAGAACGTCTCCTTCGTGTCCTTGTCCCTGACCAGTTCGAGCGACATGAAGTATCCCGCGCCGCGCACGTCGCCGACGATCGGCTTGGTGCCGAGATCATCCAGCACGGCCTTGAAGTACGGCTCGTTCTCGCGCACGTTCTCGAGCACCCGCTCGCGCTTCATGACTTCGAGATTCTTCAGCGCGACGGCGGTGGACACGGGGTGGCCGCCGTAGGTGATGCCGTGGTTGAACATGTTGGTGCCCTCGATGAATGGGGCGGCCACGCTGTCGGTCATGAGTACGCCGCCGAGCGCGACGTGCGCAGAGCCGATGCCCTTGGCGAACGTGACGATGTCGGGACGGATGTCATAGCGCTCCGACGCGAACCAGTGGCCAAGCCGTCCGAACGCGCAGATGACCTCGTCGGCAACCAGCAGGATGCCGTACTCCGAGCAGAGCTCGCGCACGCCCTGGAAATAGCCGGCGGGCGGTGTGAATGTGCCACCCGAGTTCTGCACGGGCTCCATGAATACCGCGGCGACCGTGTCGGGATCTTCCTGCTCGATCACTCCTCGCAGCTCCTCGAGCAGAAAGGCGGTGAACTCCGCCTCGGTCTCGCCCTCGGGTCGGCGGTAGGAGTTGGTGTTCGACACGTGGTGGACGCCCTGCATGAGCGGCTCAAACGGTGTTTTGATTCCGGAGATGCCGGTGAGAGACAGGGCTCCAAGAGTGGTGCCGTGGTAGGCGATGCGGCGCGCGATCATCTTGTAGCGATTGCGGGCGCCGTGGATCTGGTGGTACTGCTTGACCAGCTTGATGATGGCCTCGTTGGCCTCAGACCCACCGGACACGAAGAACGTGCGGTTGAGATCACCGGGCGCGAGTTCGGCGATTTCCGCCGCCAGCTCGATCGCTCGCGGGTGAGCGTAGTTCCAGTTTGTATAGAACGGCAGCTCGGCCATCTGCTTGGCCGCGGCTTCGCCCAGCTCGGCGCCGAAGCTGTACCCGATCTGGGTGCAGAACAGGCCCGAGAGCCCGTCGAAGTACCGTTTTCCGTTGGTGTCGTAGAGCCAGCAGCCCTCGCCGTGGCTGATCACCGGGATCTCCTCGGTCTGATAGGTGCTCTGGCGCGTGAAATGCATCATCAGATGGTTCTTGGCCATCTCCTGAAGCTGCGCGTGGTTCTCGGCCATACCGACGATCCTTTCGGGTGTGATGTCTGCGGGCTCGTTGGACAGACTGGCCAATGCTATCAGCAGTTGTCGCCACAATCGGGGGCCGAGGCTTATACTCGACGGCGCATCCTATGACCGCACACGGGGGTACCGAAATGGCCGTTTCAGTCTCAGGTTCGCGCACGCAGGCTCTTCGGGAGCAGCGCGACCGCTACGTCGCCAAGGGAGTTTCGGTGCAGCCGATCTTCGCGCAGAGTGCGCATGGCACCAAGCTCATCGATGTCGATGGCAAGGAGTATCTCGACTTTGCCGGGGGAATCGGGGTGCTGAACCTCGGGCATACGCCGGACGCGGTGGTTGCCGCCATCAAGGCCCAGGCCGACGCGCTCTTGCACTCCTGCTTCCCGGTCGCGGGGTACGCACCGTATATCGACGTCTGCCAGCTGCTGGTCGAAAACACACCCGGCAACCACGAGAAGAAGGCGCTTCTGGTGAACTCGGGTGCCGAGGCGGTCGAAAACGCCGTCAAGATCGCGCGCTACACCACGAATCGCGACGCCGTGATCACGTTTGACCGTGGCTTCCACGGCCGCACTCTGCTGACGCTGACGCTCACCTCCAAGCTTGTGTACAAGCGCGGCATGGGGCCGTTTGCTCCCGAGGTCTACCGGGCTCCGGCGCCGTACCCGTATCGCGACATCACCACCGAGGACGCGCTCGCGCAGCTCGATTGGATGTTCAAGGCCACCGTCGACCCCAAGGGCGTGGCCTGCATGATCCTCGAGCCGGTGCAGGGCGAGGGCGGGTTCACCGTGATGCCGCCCGAGTTCTTGCGTGGCCTCAAGGCCCGCTGCGAGGAGCACGGGATCCTGTATATCGACGATGAGGTGCAGGCCGGCATGGGCCGCACCGGCAAGTTGTGGGGGATCGATCACTCCGGCGTGGTTCCCGACCTGATCACCGTCGGCAAGTCGCTGGCCTCGGGCATGCCGCTGGCCGGCGTGGTTGGTCGCGCGGACGTGATCGACGCCGTCCACGTCGGTGGGCTGGGATCCACCTACGGGGGAAATCCGGTTGCGTGTGCGGCGGCGGTGGAGAGCCTCAAGGCCATCACCGACCCGGCGTTCCTCCAGGCTGCGGCCGATCACGGCGTGGTGATCCAGCGGCGGCTGAACGAGATGGCCGATCGGCTTGACGTGATCGGTGAGGTGCGTGGCCTCGGGCCGATGGCGGCGATCGAACTGGTCACGGATCGCTCGACCAAGGAGCCGGCGAGCGCGATTGCGACCGCGACGGTGGCGGGAGCACTCGAGCGCGGCCTGATCCTGTTGAAGACCGGGATCTACGACAACGTGATTCGGATCCTGGTGCCGGTGAACGCGTCCGACGAGGATCTCGGCGCCGGCCTCGACATCCTCGAAGAGTCACTGACAGCCGCCACCGCGTAGCAGCGGACGAACGCCTGGGTGAATAACGGTGCCAGGCACCGTTATTCACCCAGTATGAGCTTGTAAGGATTCCGTATGCACAGTGCGTTCCTGGCACATCGCGTCATGTCTGTTTGGTAGCGTCACCCCCTATGTTCGTCCGAGGCCAGTCGCGTCGGCACCCCCTGCTGCGCGTGACCCGAGCAACCTGGGTTGCTCTTGCACTCTCAATCGCCGTCATTTTCACGATGACGGTCGCCTCGGCCTCGGCGACCTCGGTTCAGAGCCTGAAGGCCCAGGCGGCTGCCGCTGATACGCACATCAATCAGCTGTATGTGGCGTCCGAGAAGCGGGTTCAGGCCTACGACGCGGTGCACAGCCGCTTCCTCAATACTCGCGCCCACTACCGTGCGACGCTGGCTGCGGTCAAGGTCGCGAAGTACAACCTTCAGGTGGCGCAGTCCCGACTCGCGGCGAGTCTCACCCGCGCCTATAAGTCGGGGACGCAGGATCCGGTTGAGTACATGCTGGCGGCCAAGTCGGTCAACGACCTGGTCAACCAGGTGCAGCTGTATGACCGCACCAACTCGGACAACAGCGCGCTGCTCACCCAGGTCACGACCTACCGGCACCTGATCGCTCATCAGAAGGCGGTGCTGAAGAAGCAGACCGCCGCGCTTCAGACAGAAGACGCGCAGTCGAAGGCGGCAGAGAACGCCGCACTCAACAGCTTGCAGGCCGCCAAGAACTACAAGGCGAGCCTCAACACCCAGATTCAGCATCTGATCGACCAGCAGGCACAGGCCCGTGCCGATGCCGCCCGGCGGGCAGCGGCCGCCGCGGCCACGGCGCCCGCCACGACCAGCACCGGCGGTGGTGGAGGTGGCGGCGGATACAGCGGCACGATCAGCACCCCGCCGTCCAGCTCGATCGGCGGCCAGGCGGTCGCGATCGCCGAGCAGTACCTCGGTGTCCCGTACGTGTACGGCGGCGCGAGCCCCAGCGGCTTCGACTGCTCCGGTCTGATGATGTACGTGTACGCGCAGCTCGGCGTGTCGCTCCCGCACAACGCGGCGGCGCAGTACGCATCGCTGCCGCATGTTCCGCTGAACGCACTCGAGCCGGGCGACCTCGTGTTCTTCTACGGCTTCGGTCACGTCGGCATGTACGTCGGCAACAACACCGTGATTCACGCCCCGCATACCGGCACCGTCGTCCAGTTCGAGAATATGTCCTACATGGGACCCATCGCCGCCGCGCGACCCTGAGGCTCGTTGTCGCTGCCTCTGGCGGCGTCCCCGCGGTGATGCGGTGCTCAACGTGCCTTTGGCACGCCTCCGCTCCGCTTACCGCTCGATCCTTGCCAGAGACAGATAACTTGCCAGCTGCCAGGGCATCCATTCGATCGACCATTTATTCATGTGACTGCTAGCGGGCGTGGCGTTCGAGCCAGCGAGTCAGGGTGTCGCCGGTGTCGATGACGTGAGCCTGGAGGCGCTTGCGGGCCTGGCGTGGGTCGGGCGCGTTGAGGAGTTCGACGATGCGGTCGTGGTCATCCACTGAACGCAGGATGATCCCGGGGTCGTCGCCGAAGGTGTGCCAGGCCAGCGATCGCGGCACGCGGTTGGCGAGCGATTGCACCGTCTCGCGCAGCGGTTCGCAGTTGGCCGCCGCCAGAATCACGTTGTGGAAGAGCTCGTTGGCGTGCGACCACTGCTCGCGGATGATCACCCGCCCGCTCTCGTCGTCGCTCGCCAATGTCCGGTAACGATCGGATCCCGCGCGCAGCAGCGACTGGGCGGTGGCGAGATCGGCGTTGTCGTATCCGGTCAAACGGCCGGCGGCACGCTCGGCGGCCAGGCCCTCGAGTTCGGCCCGTACCAGGAACACGTTGCGGCACTCGGCGGGGGTAAACGCCCGCACGAGCGCTCCGCGATGTCCCAACTGCTCGACCAGGCCGATCGCCTGGAGCTGGCGTAGCGCCTCGCGGATCGGCGTGCGGCTGACGCCGAACCGGGCAGCCAGATCCTCCTGGCGAAGCCGGGTGCCCATGGGGATCTCGCCGGTCATGATCTCGATCTGAAGAGTGTGGGCCAGATCGTCGGCTCGGCTGAGGCTGATGGGGGCAGGGCGTGCCATCTCTCGATGCTATCAGGGCCACGTCCTGGTATCAGAAACAACTTGTATCCTTGGCTTTGCAGTTTGGATCCAAAGTCGCTAGGGTTTGGATCTACTTTGCCTTCCCATCGGAGGACCGATGTCGTCTCAGAGCACAGTGAAGCTTCCACCAATCGAGCACGTCAAGAACCGAAAGAACGGTCTCGATGTGCTGTCGGACATCTACCGGTACGCCGAACTCGGGTTCGACGCGATCGAGTCCGACGATCTGGCGCTGTTTCGCTGGTACGGCGTCTACACCCAGCGCGCAGAGGAGTCGGCGGCGTCGATCGATCCCGGGCCGTCGGAGGACACCGATGGCTACTTCATGCTGCGGATCAAGTTCCCGGGCGGGGAGGTCACGGGCGATCAGCTGCGAACCATCGGGCGGCTCTCCGAGCGCTATGGCCGCAGCATGGGCGACATCACCACTCGTCAGAACATCCAGCTTCACTGGCTCGCAATCGAGGATATGCCGGTGGTGCTCGACGAGCTGAACGCCGCTGGTCTCTCGTTCACCCAGGCATGCGGCGACGTGTGGCGAAACATCGTTGGCTGCCCGCTGGCAGGCGTTGACGGTCACGAGCTGATCGACTCGCGACCGCTGATCCAGGAACTCGAAGAGCGGTTTGTGGGAGATCGCCGATTCGCGAATCTGCCGCGCAAATTCAAGGTGTCGGTGTCGGGGTGCATCCACGGTTGCGCCCAGCACGAGATCAACGATGTGGCGCTGGTCGCAGTCGAGAAGGACGGCGAGGTCGGATACGACGTGTGGGTCGGCGGCGGGCTCGGCGCTTCGGCCAAAATGGGCCGCCGGCTCGATGTCTTCGTTCGGCCCGACGAGGCCGGCGATGTGTGCGAAGCGATCACCGAGATCTATCGCGACGAGGGCAACCGCACCAAGCGGACTCGTGCTCGGATCAAGTTCCTCGTCGACGAGTGGGGAGTGGAGCGGCTGCGCACCGAGGTCGAGACAAAGCTCGGCCGCAGCCTGGCCACGTCGGTCGCTCCGCGGCCACCGATCGATCCCCACCGCGACCACCTCGGTGTGCACCCGCAGAACACGCCGGGGCTGTACTACCTGGGTGCAACCACTCTGCGAGGGCGGTTCACCGCCGATCAGATGATCGGGGTGGCGGACATCGCCGACAGGTACGGCTCGGGAGCGATCCGCTGCACCAACCGCCAGAACCTGATCGTGCTGGACGTTCCCGATGCGATGGTGGACGAGGCCGCCGCGTCGCTGGCTGACCTTGGCCTGCCAACCGAGGCATCGACGTTTCGGCGAGGCGTGATCTCGTGCACGGGCATGCAGTTCTGCAAGCTCGCGATCGTCGAGACCAAGGACCGCGCGTCCGAGCTGATCGACCACCTCGAGCGCCGGGTGGGAGACATCGCCGGCTCGCTTCGGATCAACCTCAACGGTTGCCCGAACGCCTGCGCCCAGTACCAGATTGCCGATATCGGCCTTCAGGGCGGAATCGCCCGACTCGAGGACGGCTCCCGGGTGCAGGGCTTCATCCTGCATATCGGCGGCCACCTTGGCGATGACTCGGGATTCGGCCGGCGGGTGTCTCCCAAGGCGATGCCGGCCGAGGAGATGAAGTACGCCGTGGAGCGAATCGTTCGCGCGTACTCCGACGAACGGCCGGTTGACGGCACGTTCGCCGACTGGTCGCAGCTTCAGAGCGACGCTCGGCTTGCCTCGCTGGCGGGGGTGCCGATGGGGCGAGAGCGCACGACAGAGGTGGCCGCGTAGCATCGATACCGTTTTGACGGATCGCGGGGCTCTTCTGTACCATGAGCCCAGCTAGTTGCCGTGCGGCCGGGAAGATCCCCGGCAAGTACGCATCAAGAGAGGCGGAGGGAACGGCCCTGTGAAGCCTCGGCAACCATCTCGTCGTTCGCGGCGGGAGAGGTGCCAAGTCCGGCGGAATCCTCGGATTCCGAACGATGTGAACCGGCCGCCCCGGAGGATCCGGCGGGGGCCCGAGATAGGGGATCGAAACACATGAAGGCCGCCCACCTGATCTGCAAGGGTTGCAGCGCAACCTACCCTCTTGACGCACAGTTCGCGTGCGTCGCCTGTTTCGGGCCGCTCGAGGTCGGATACACCGAACTCGACGCTCCGGTTTCGCGTGAGCGGATCGAGCAGGGCCCGCGAACGTTGTGGCGCTACGCTGATTTCCTGCCGGTCGCACCGCCGCCGATCGGCCTGCCGGTTGGGCTCTCACCGTTGATTCGCGCCGATAACCTCGCCCGGGCGCTGGGTCTCGAGTGCGAGCTGTACGTCAAGACCGAGACGTCCAATCCAACCCACTCGTTCAAGGACAGGGTGGTGGCGATCGCTGCCGCAAAGGCGGTCGAGCTCGGGTTCGAGGCGCTGGCCTGTGCATCGACCGGGAATCTCGCAGGCGCCACGGCGGCGGCCGCGGCGGCACTCGGGTTGCCGTCCTACATCTTCGTCCCCAACGATCTCGAGCGGGAGAAGATTGTTGCCGCCGCTGCCTATGGTGCGACCGTGTTCGCCGTGGACGGGTCATACGATGACGTCAACCGGCTGTGCTCGGAACTCGCATACGAGCGCCCATGGGCGTTTGTGAACGTCAACATGCGGGCCTATTACTCGGAGGGATCCAAGACGATCGCGTTGGAGACCGCCGAGCAGCTCGGCTGGCGCGCTCCCGATCGTGTGGTCGCGCCGATCGCTTCGGGCTCGCTTTACACCAAGATCCTGGCGGGCTTCGAACAGGGTCGGGCAGCGGGGCTGATCGCACCCGGAGCCCCGCCGGTGATGCATGGCGCGCAGGGCCTTGGCTGCTCCCCGGTGGCGACCGCGTTTGCCGCCGGCAGCGACGATGTGATTCCCGTGCGACCTTCGGGGATTGCGAAGTCGCTCGCGATCGGGAATCCTGCCGACGGCGTGTTCGCGCTCGAGGTGGCTCGCAACACCGGTGGCACAATTGCGGCCGCCGATGACGACGCGATCGTCGCGGGCATCCGTTTGCTTGCCTCGACCACCGGCATCTTCACCGAGACGGCTGGCGGAGTCACGATTGCGGTGCTGAAGCAGCTTGCCGATCAGGGCCAGATTCGCCCGGGGGAGACTGTGGTCGCCTACATCACGGGCGACGGCCTGAAGACCATCGACGCGGTCGCTCCCGAGCTGACGACCGTGGACATTCCTGCCGATGTGGACGCGGTGGACGCTGTCCTCGCCGGGGGAGTCGCACACCCAGTCGGATAAGCAGGCCGGTCACCGGCGGCTGGTTCCCGACCTGCTGTTCAGATAATCGCCCGTGCCACCCGGTCCCGGCATGGCCGCCTTGGAGGATCCGCACTCCCCACTTTGGGGTGGTGGGACTCCCCGTTTACGCGACTGCGGCGGCGTGCTGCTCGAGCTCGAGCGCCTCGACCAACGCGGCCTTGGGGCGAGCGCCGATCGCGCTTGCGACGACCTCGCCGTTCTTGACGAGAACGATCGTCGGGATGCTGAGGGCGTTGAATCGAGCGGCGAGACCAGGCTCGGCGTCGACATCGACCTTGCCGACCTTGATCCGCCCGGCGTAGTCGGCAGCGATCTCGTCGACGATCGGCGCGACCAAACGGCACGGTCCGCACCACGCGGCCCACAGGTCGATCAGCACGGGGGAAGCCGAATCGGCAACCTCGGTCTGGTAGTTGGATTCAGTAATCTCGATTGCGGTAGACATGGAACTCCTAATCTGTTCAAGTGAGTAGTTATATACTTGCACATTTGCTAGACTGATGCAAATGCTCGCACAACCCTCTCCTGCAGGAATGGACGCGCTCGCCGACCGGTTCCGGTTGCTGTCTGAGCCCACTCGTCTGCGGTTGCTGTGGCTTGTGGCCGAACGGGAGCGCTGCGTGGGCGATCTCGCCCAGGAATTGGGCTGTACCCAGGCCAACGTCTCCAAACACCTCTCGATGCTCTCCGACGCGGGGCTGCTCGAGCGGCGCAAGGAGGGGCTGCACTGCTACCACATGGTCGCAGACCCGGAGGTATTCGCGCTGTGCGACGCCGCCTGGGCGTCGGTGCGACGCACCGCGGACGCGCGTGCCGCCGTCACATCCTCCGGCTCAACCACAGCACGTTCCTGACGTAGAACTCGCTGCCGCGGAAGATCCCGTACTGCTGCACCGCGCCCGGGCCCTGGTAATACGCGGCGATCGATAGGCGTTCGTTGCCATGGAAGACGCGCAGCAGACTCCGGAAATACGCGACCCCGACATGGATACCGCCGTCCGCGGTGTGGGGCACGCGGTGTCCGATGAAGTGCCGCTCGGTGAACACCCACGTGCCCGGCATCACCTGCAGCACGCCGCGAGCACCGACCGATGACACCGCTGCCGGATTGAATCCCGACTCCTGCCAGCCGATCGCGCGCATCAGGTGGCGGTCGATCCGGTAGGCGCGGGCCCAGTGATCGATGCGGCTGACGACCCATGGATTTGCGGCCACCGCGGCCGAGTGGGTGACGCGATGGTGGTGATGCCGTCGGTGATGGCGGTGATGGCGGTGGCGATGCCTCACCCGATGGGCGTGATGGCGCCGTAGCGGGATCAGCAGCCGCGTGCCGACGCGCAGCACCGCCCGGCTGGAGCGATGGTTGACGTGGGCGAGGATCCGCACGCTCGAGTGGTAGCGGGCGGCGATCAACGACAGCGACTCGCCGGGGCGTACCGTGTGGATGCCTCCGTGGATATGGCGGCGATGGTGCGCGCGAGCACGGTGGCGTCTGTGTGCGGGATGGTGCCGGTGGGCGTGGCGGCGATGGTGGGCGCGATGGTGGTGGTGTGCTCGGTGGTGTCCGGGCACCCGCAGCACGCTGCCGGTCTGTAGCACCCCGTAGACGTTGATGTGGTTCATGCGTGCCAGTCGCAGCAGCGCAACGTGCTGGCGGGAGGCGATTCCCGAGAGCGTGTCGCCCCAACGCACGGTGTAGGTTGCGGCCTGGGCGGTGGGCGCCGCGAGCACAAGCACGCCGGCGGCGATCGCCGCGGCAGGGGCGATGGCGCGGCGAAGCGTGCCGGTTTCCAGGGGTCGTGTCACGGACGCCCGGACTTCGCCACGAGTCGCAGCAGTCCTGCGTGTCGTCCGAGTGCCTCTGTACGGTCCGATTCGAAGAAGCCCGCAGACAACCCCCGGCCCGGTACGGGCCCACGCCCTCGAGCTGGGGGAGGGCGGGCTGTGAATAACGGTGCCTGGCACCGTTATTCAGCGCGCTAGATCCCGCTGACGGTGAACGGGTACACCGACCACGGCGACACGTTGCCCGCGAAGTCGACGGCGCGAAACCGGATTGCCCAACTACCTTCGGTGTTCAACGTGAAGGGGCTCCCGGAAGGCAAGGTTGTGAGCGTTCCATAGGTGATCGTGCCCGCGGAGTCGGGGCCGTACTGGTACTGGTAGTCCTTGACGCCGGTGCCCGGGTACGGGTCGATCGAGATACCGGGAGTGATGTCCACGCCCACGCCCGAGGCGTTCTCGATGGGGGTTTCGGGTGCCTGCGGCTTGACGGTGTCGATCCACGTCCCCGCCTGGCCCCACGCCGAGAAGTTTCCGGCCTTGTCCCTGGCCCTGAAACGCACTGAGGTGCGGCCCTCCGCCTTGATGGTCACGGTCTTGCCGGTGGTCTCCTGCCCCCACCCGGTCTGGGTGGCGACCTCGTAGGAGTAGCTCGCGACTCCCGAGCCCTTGGGGTCTTTCGAGATCGCGACGAACACGGACGGCTTGTTGGTGCCGTTGGGCGAGTTCCCGGTGATGGTCGGAACGGCTGGAGCTGTGCGATCGACGCGCCAGTTATCGCCGCCGCTCGCGGTTTGGCCGGATGTCATGGTCAGGAGCACCGTGAACACGTGCGCGCCCTCCTTGACGTTCGTAAGCTTTTTCGACTTGCTGCACGCCTTCCAGGCCGCTGCGTCGAGCCGGCACTTGACCGACTTGATGCCGGTCGAGACATTGAGTGTCCACCTGATGGTGTGGGTGGTGGAGGTGGTGTTGGCCCCACCGGTGGGGCGGGCCACCAGTACACGCGGCGCAACCGCCGCCGTAGCCTGGGATACCAAAGGTGCGGCGACGAGACAGGCAAGGACGAACGACGGGAGAGCAAGGCGTTTGAACACAGGGACTGACCTCAGGAGTGGTAGGGGGTAGCTCCACTCATCGTAGGAGGCGATCTGGAAACTTCCAGCCGAATTGCTATTCGGCCGGCGGTGGCCCCATCCGGGCCACCAGTTCGGCGACTCGCGTCTCGGCCTGATCGAGCTTTGCCTGGCACAGCGCGTGGAGCTGCTCGCCTCGCTCCCACAACCGCAGAGCGTCGTCGAGAGACGTTCGGCCGTCCTCGAGCTTTCGTACGATCGTCTCGAGCTCCTCGCGGGCCTGCTCGAAGGTCAGTTCGTCGGTCATTCACGTACCTCCGTCACAGTTGCGTCCAGACTGCCCTTCGAGAGTCGCACCCCGACCGAGGAGTCGACGGCGACCGCCGAGGCGTCGCTGACCACCGCTCCGGTCTCGTCCAAAACGACGGCGTAGCCGCGGTCGAGAGTCGCGGCCGGGCCAAGCAATCGCAGCCGGTCATGCGCGTGATCGAGGCTCGATCGCTCCCGCGCCACCCGATCGGCCGCGCCCCGGCGGATCGACTCCGCGTGCTGGTCGAGCAGGCTTCGGCGCACGGCGATCCAGGTGCCCGGATCGTTGAAGGCGGGGCGCATGACCAGCAGCTCGAGCAGCTTTCGAGATCGCGCGCAGCCGCCCTCGAGTGCCCGCGTGGCCCGGGCGAGCAGCGCGTCGAGCGCCGCCGCCTCCGCCTTGTGGTCGGGCACGATCAGGTTGGCGGCAAGACTTGGAGTGCCGGCGCGGACGTCGGCGACCAGGTCGACGAGGGGATGATCCTGCTCGTGGCCGATTGCCGAGACGACCGGTGTCCGGCACGCCGACACCGCCCGGCACACCAGCTCGCTCGAAAACGGCAAGAGGTCTTCGACCGAGCCACCGCCACGGGCCAGCACGATCACGTCGATCTCCGGGTCGGCGTCGAACTCGGCCAGCGCGGTCGCAATCCGCACGGCAGCACCGGCGCCCTGGACAATCGTTTCGGTGATCCGAAACTGCGCCGGTGGATAGCGGCCGGCGGCGGTGTCGACGACATCGCGCTTGGCCGCCGCCGCCGATCCGCAGATCAGCCCGATGGTGCGGGGAAGCAGCGGCAGCGGCTGCTTACGGTCGGGGGCGAACAGGCCCTCCTGTGCAAGCTTTGCTCGTAGCTCTTCGATCTGACGCAAAAGCATGCCCAGCCCGACCTGCTGGAGGTCGATCACGGTCAGCCTCAGCTCGCCCTTCTTGTGGACGTACTCCGCTCGGCCGAGCACGTGCACTCGCTCACCGACCGCCGGTACGGCAGCGAGGGCGTCGAATCGACGGCGAGGCATCGAGGCGCTCAACATCGCTCCGTCCTCGGGGTCCTTCAGCACCAGGTAGACGAAGCCCCAGTTGGGATTTCGCTTGAGCTCGGCGATCTCGCCCTCGATCCAGACCGCCGGCAGCCGTTTGATGTAGCCGTGGATGCCGAGGTTGAACCCGGACACGGTGTACACGTCACGATCGCCATAGGTCGTCGGGATCGGCTTTGGTGTCGCGCTCACCCGGTCATGGTATCGGTGGGTTAGACGAGGATGCGCGCTGCGGTATGGGGCGTGCAGCCGCGATCGAGGATGTCAACCGCGGTGTGCAGGTCGGCTGCGCTCTTGGCCAAGCGCTCGGCGACGCGAAGCGGATATCCCGCGCGTAGGAGCACATGCAGTCGCCAGGCCTCGACGTCGGCCGCGTGGTCCTTCGGTGCCTCAACGAGTTCGACGGATGCCATCGGGGAATGGTACGGACAGTGTCGGACGGATTCGGCAACACCATGCGTTCATCACGGGGCTGCTACGCTCGCCCGATGGAGCGCACCCTGCGCGGTCTGTGGTTGGAGGTGCGGGTGATCCCCGTGCTTCTGTGGAGCTTCTCCGCCCTCACGGTGGGAACGGCGCTCGGGGCCGATCGGGCCGACGATCTCAACGGGTGGTACTACATCGGGGCGATCGTGCTCGGGGTGTTGATCCAGGGACTGCTCGCACACACCGTGAACGAGATCGAGGACTGGCGCTCGGGTACCGATCGCGACCCGTCGCCGCGGATGCTCTCGGGTGGCAGCAAGGTGATCAAGAACGGGTTGGTGACGCCGCGTGCGCTGCGGATCGTGTTCGTGGTCGCGCTGGTTGCGACGGTGGTACTCGGGCTTGTGATGGTCGCCTCGCGCGGCCTGATCATGCTGCCGTTCGGCCTGGTCGGTGTGGGCGGGGCGATTCTCTACACCGTGCCGCCCATACGCGCGGCCTACCGGCCGTTCACCGGCGAGGCAATCGCATTCGTGTGCATGGCGGCGTGCGTCGTCGGCGCGGCGCTGCTCCAGTCGACCGGGGTGGGTCGCGTCACCTGGCTGACGGCGCTGGCGGTCGCCGCGTATACCGTGTCGATGCTGATGGTGCACCACTACCTCGACCACGACGCCGACAGCGCAGCAAGTCCGCGAAAGGTCACGACGATCGTGTGGATGGGCCTGGATCGTGGCCGCCACTATGCGATCGGATGGTGCATTGCGGGGCTGATTGCGGCGATGGCCGCCGCGGCCCTCCAGCCGCGGCTGGTTCCGCTTGTCGTCGGGTACGGCCTCGGCCTGCTGGCCCACCTGCGCTGCAACCCCCGCGACGTCGAGTCGGTCACCAAGAACGAGATGGCGATCATCTTTTGCGGCATCGCCGCCGCACTCGGTTCGGCCGCGTTGGTGGTGCCCCAGCTGACATGGGCGCTCGCGGCGGCGGCGGTGCTGATCATCCTGGAGCTGCGGCTGGCCGTGGCCCCGGCCGAGAGCCCGGCGGCATGACGCTGCTCGAAGCCGAGCTCGATCGTGCGATTACCGCCGCATCCTCGCTGGTCGACGAGGGCGAGCAGTTGACCGCGGTCATGCCCGCCGAGCCCATCACCGGTCGAATGGTGTATCTGACTGCGTTCGAGCGCGGCGAGGGACGGTCGTACGTCGTGTTGGACAGCTCGGGCGAGATCGTCTCAGACCGCCGGCTGGTGGCAGACGCAGTCGCGGTGCTGGCGATGGCCGAGCGCGCCGAAGAGGTGGCCGCCGCTCCCGCGGCCGAAGATCTCGAGCTGACCTTTACCGACCTCGCCACAACGCTTGCGAACGTCGATCCCGACGCTGCCACCGCGGCCTCGGCAGTGGCGGTCGCCGCGTCCAGGACCGCAGCCGCAGCGGCCGGTCCTCGCGCCGCCAGCCCGGCATACCTCGACCGCATCGCCCACGTCGCGAGCGATCTCGGTGCGGCCATCGACGTGTTCGAACAGCACGCCGAGCGGCTTGCCGCCGCCGCGGCCGGCGACCCGGCGATGGGTGAGCCGGCTGCGGCGGCCTGGCAGGCGATGGCGCTGGTGGCCCGGTCGGGCGATCCAGCCGGCTTCGCTCAGGCCATGACCGCGGTCACCGGATCGATGGACGCGCTGGTGGACGAGGTGATCGAGCACTACCGGGTCGGTCTGACCTGAGGACTACGATCCGAAGGTGCGGATCGTCGATCGCGCCATCGTTTCCACCCTCCCCGTCGTGCCCCGCCCGGTCGTGCGCCGGGTCGCAAGTCGCTACGTCGCGGGGGAGACGCTCGATCAGGCCGTCGACCAGATACGTGCGCTGAACGCCGCGGGTGAGCTGGCCACCATCGATGTGCTCGGTGAGTTCGCGCACTCGGCGGAGGAGGCTGCCGCGACCGTCGGCGAGTACGAGCGCGCGATGGACGTGATGGCCGAGGCCAACGTCGAGGCCAACATCTCGGTCAAGCTCTCGGCCCTGGGACTCGAGTTCGATCGCGATCTCGCCTACCAGAACATCGCGCGGCTGATTCGGGCGGCCGCCTTTCACCGCAGCCGCGTGCGGATCGACATGGAGCATTCGGGCCTGACCGACTCGACCCTCGCCATCTACCGAGACCTCCGTGCAGAAGGGCTCGACCAGTGCGGGATCGTGATCCAGTCGTATCTGCGGCGGTCGCTCGGCGACATCCGGGCACTCGCGGCGTTGAAGCCAAACGTGCGGCTGGTCAAGGGCATCTACGTCGAGCCCAAAGCGATCGCCTACACCGACCCCGGCACCATCCAGCGAAACTTTGTCGAGCTGCTCGAGGAACTGCTGGGCGTGGGTTCGTACGTCGCCGTCGCCACCCACGACCAGGTGCTGGTGGACGAGACGCTGCGGGTGATCGATCGACACGGGTTGAAGGCCGGCGCCTACGAGTTTCAGATGCTTCTCGGCGTTGCCGAGCCGCTGCGCAAAGAGCTCGTGAGGGACGGCCACCGGGTGCGCGTCTACGTGCCGTACGGGGAGGCGTGGTATGCGTATGCGGTGCGGCGGCTGCGAGAAAATCCGAGCATCGCCGGACACGTCGCGCGCGACGTGCTGCGCGCGCCATGGAACCTCTTCTAGTGGCCGGTCTCTTCGCCCTTGCTGCTGCCGTGCCCCAGCTGGTCGAGTTCCTCTAGCCGCTGCTGGGCGTATCGGCGGACGGGATCGTGCGGCGGCAGGTCGGCCACCAGCTCGGCCATCCGGTTGGCGATCTGGTAGGCGAACTGCGGCGTTGCGGGCCCCCACAGCGCGTCGATGTCTCGCTCGGTTGGTGCGCTCATGGCGGCGGAGTGTAGTGGATCGGTACTCGTAACCACTTGTTCACGAGTCGATCACCATCGAGATACCCACGCACCGTCCGGTTCCACGCACACTTCAGGCAACTGGACGGAGGAGCATCACGGGTATCTCACGAATTTTGATCGCCGAAGACGACAGCGTCATCGCGTCTGTGATGGCAACGCATCTCCGGCACGCGGGCTACACGGTCGAGGTTGCGGCGACCGGGGACAAGGCGATGCGCAAACTGCGCTTCGAACGCCCCGACGCCGCGGTCATCGACCTGATGTTGCCCGGCATGGACGGGTGGCAGATCACCGAGGGTCTGCGGGCGGAGGGATCGCAGATGCCGGTGATCGTGGTCAGCGCCCGCGGTTCTGAGCAGGACAAGGTGCACGCTCTGGGACTGGGCGCAGACGACTACCTGGCCAAGCCGTTTGGGATGGCAGAGCTGGTGGCACGGGTGCAGGCGGCGCTGCGGCGATCGCGCGTCGGCGTCGGGCACGACGATGCGGTCGAGCGGATCGAGGCGCCCGGGCTCGTGATCGATCCCGATCTCCACCGAGCCGAACTCGAAGGCCAGGACGTGGGGTTGACGGCGCTCGAGTTCAGGCTGCTGTACGTGTTGGCGTCCGACCAGGGCCGGGCACTGACTCGCGATCAGCTCCAGCAGCGGGTGTGGGGAGTGCCGCACCGCGCTCGCGACCGCTCGGTCGACGTGTGCGTGCGCAAGCTCCGGCTCAAGCTCGATCGGCAGTCGGCCACCCACACCTACATCCAGACTCACCACGGGATCGGCTACCGCTTCGATCCCGTCGCGAAGGTCTAGGCGAGCGCGGCAGCGGTTCCGACGGCGAGACCCGACTCGCGGTCGAAGTAGTAGAGCCGCGCAGCATCGATCATCAATCGCGCCGCGGAGCCGGGGCGCGCGGCGGTACGGGCATCGACGCAGGCCACGCACACCGTGGCGTTTTCCGGAGCCAGCGGCACGAACGCCGCGTCGCCCGAGTCGTCGGCGGCCTGGGCCTCGAGCCCGGATTCCACCGGCGGCGCGTCGACCGTGAAGATCAGGTTGACCTCGGAGCCGAGCTCCTCGGCCATGTCGACCTGAACATCCATCGTCGGGCGCGACTCGTCGCGCCACACCGCGGCGTCCTCGAAGTCCGACGGCCGGATCCCCAGGATCACGGTCTTCCCGTCGTAGGCGCGAAGGTCGTGATCGGGGTGGATCTGGACGCGATGGGCACCGAAAACGACGTCGTTTCCCTCGATCTGGGCTTCGAACTGATTCATGGAGGGTGACCCGATGAAGGCCGCCACGAACTGGTTTGCGGGGCGCTGGAAGAGCGCTGCCGGCGTATCGAGTTGCTGGACGACCCCATCGCGCATGACCGCCACCCGGTCGCCGAGCGTCATCGCCTCGACCTGGTCGTGGGTGACGTAGATGGTGGTGGTGTGAAGCCGATCGCGCAGCCGCGCGAGTTCGCCGCGCATCTGCACCCTGAGCTTTGCGTCGAGGTTCGAGAGCGGCTCGTCCATCAGGAATGCCTGGGGTTCGCGCACCATCGCCCGGCCGATCGCGACTCGCTGGCGCTGCCCGCCCGAGAGCTGCCCCGGCTTTCGTTGCAGCAGCCGCTCGAGACCCAGGATGTCGGCCACCTCCAACACCTTCTTGCGGGTCTCCTCCTTGGAGGTGCGGCGAAGCTTCAGCCCGATGCCGAGATTCTTTTCCACCGTCATGTGCGGGTAGAGCGCATAGCTTTGGAACACCATGGCGATGTCGCGGTCCTTCGGCGCGAGGTCGGTGACGACCCGATCACCGATCATCACCTCGCCGTTGGTGAGGTCCTCGAGCCCAGCCACGATCCGAAGCAGCGTCGATTTGCCGCACCCCGACGGGCCGACCAGCACCATGAACTCGCCATCGCCGATCTCGATCGAGACGTCGTCGACAGCGACGGTCTCGTCCGAGAACACCTTGGTCACCTGTTCGAGCACGATCCTGGCCATACACCCTCCTCCTCGAAGCTTCTCAGGTGAGACTCGCGCCGGTCAACATCTTTCGGATCTGCCGCGTGGCCGCTTTCGCTGACTGCTCGCTGCGGCCCTCGATCTGATCGAGCCCCAGAAGCGCGGCTCCCACCACCGGTGGGCCGTCCATGATCACCACGTGGGCGTTGGGCGCGGCGTCGGCGATGCCCGCTCGCACGCGGTCGTGGAACACCTCCGAACCGCTGCGCACGATCCCGCCGCCCAGCACCACGTCCAGGTCGAGCTGGGTGATGCGAAGCCGGTGGACGGCAGCGCGCACCATCACCACCAGCTCGTCAGCGAGGCGGGTCACCAGCTGTGCAGCCACCGGATCGCCGGCATCGGCGGCACCCAGCACCACCGGTGCGAGTGCGGTCACCTGCCGCGACTCGATCGCGCCGACATGGATTCGTTCGAGCACCTGATAGGGATGCTTCGCGCCGAAGTGCGCGGGAATCAGCCGCTCGAGTTCGGTCCGCGGCCCGCGGCCGTCGCGAGCGCGGACGGTGGCTCCGACGGCCTCGACCGCGAGGTCGCCGCCGCCGCCAAAGCCGTCACCTGAGATCGCGCCCAGCGCAGGAAAGCGAACGGTACGGCCATCCGGCGCCACCCCGGCACAGTTGAGCCCGGTGCCGCATACCACCCCGACGCCCCAGCCACGATCGGTGCCGGCCCGAAGCACGGCGAACGTGTCATTTCGCAGGAACACATGATCGACCAGCCCGGCGGATTTGAGTGCCGGCAGGATGCGGCGATCGTCGACGGGGAGATCGGCTCCCGCAAGGCAAAAAGCGCCGATGTCGGCGACGGCGCCGTTGGCGGGATCGATACCCGCGGTATGCGCGGCGGTCGCGACCCCGGCTGTGAGTGTCTCCAGCGACGCGCGCTGACGATCGGGGGAAAATGACGCTCCGTGCACCCGCACGGCCGACATCAACCGCCCGCCCCGGCTCATCAAGGCGATATCGGTCTTCGACGCGCCTGCGTCGACCGCGAGTACCGCAGCCCGGGTCATGCGCTCACCAGCTCGTCGAGACCCACGAACTGCGCTCCAGCGTCGCGTAGCCGGTCGATCAGCATCGGCAGCGCGTCGAGCGTCACCGCCGGCCACGAATGCAGCAGGACGACCGCCCCGTCGCCGTGCTCCTCGACTCCCGCCGTCACGTCTTCGACCAGTTCGTGGGCGGTGCGGGCGGCGTCCCAATCGTTGGGGTCGACATCCCATGAGCAGTCGCGATAGCCCGACTCCGCGATGGCTGCGAGCACCCGCGAATCGTCGTGGCCGTCGCCCCAGGGGCAGCGAAACCAGGGCCGCGGGTTGCATCCGGTGGTGACGGTGATCGTCTCTTCGGCGGCGGCGATGTCGTTGTGGATGCCCTCGTCGGTGAGCATGGACATGCGGGCGTGGTGAAACGAGTGATTCCCGATCAGATGTCCGTCGGCGGCGATCCGGGCCGAGATCTCGGGGTTCGCAGACGCCCAGCGGCCCTGGATGAAGAAGGTTGCGCGAACCTGCTCGGTCGCCAGTGTGCCGAGCAGCCGCGGCTCGTCCGATGCCCATCCCGGCAGATCGGGGTGCTCGGCGTCAATGGTGAGCGCGACCCGCAGGTGATCACTCACGGGTGGTCACCTTGTGTGCGACCGCGTACGACCCCGGCTCGAGCCCGCGCAGGTTCGCGAGCCGCCAGGACAGCAGCTGGAGCGGCACGATGGCAGCCGCGGATGCCAGTCCAGGGTCGAGATCACCAATGCCGATGTTGAGCGCGCCCACCGGCCCGTCACCGTCGGCGGTGATCACCATCACCGCGGCTCCGGTGTCGACGATCTCGCGCGCGAGGCCGACGTCGATGGCTGCCGTCGCCGGCTCGATTGCGATCACGACCGCGCCCAGACTCGGCGATGCAAGCTCCAGAGGGCCGTGCCGGAACTGGGCTGTTTGCAGGGATTCCGCCGCAAATCGAGCGGCCTCCTTGAGCGTCAGAGCGCCCATCTCGGCGGCCGGCCGGCCGTGTCCGCGGGCCATGATCGCAAGCGATGACCGCTCGCCCAGCCACGAGCCGAGCTCCACCGCCCAGTGATCGCCCCCGGCC
Organism: uncultured Actinomycetes bacterium; assembly: GCA_963708725.1. Taxonomy (GTDB): domain Bacteria; phylum Actinomycetota; class Thermoleophilia; order Gaiellales; family JAICJC01; genus CAVPTL01. Next base: position 124,738 of record CAVPTL010000011.1, read on the forward strand.
ACGCGGGCCGCAACCGCTGCCGCCGCTGCGGGATAGACGTCGGGGTCGGTCGGTGGCGCCCCCAATGCGATCGCGAGTTCACGCAATATCACGAGCGTCGCGTCGAAGGTCATGGTGGATGGGCCGAGTTCCTCGCCGGCGCGGGTATCGAGCGCCACGTCGGCCACCCGCGCGAGCGAGTTGTCCAGGCCGTTGGTGATCGTCACGATCGTTGGCGGACGGTCGCGCAGCGCGAGCGCCCTGGCCACCCTGACCGGCTCGGCACTCTCGCCTGATTGGCTCACGCAGATCACCAGCGTGTGTTCGGTGATCGCCGGCATCCGGAAGTGAAGCAGCTCGGCGGCGTCGATCATCGAGCTGTGGATGCCCGCCCGAGCCATCGTCGTCACCGGCGCGTAGCAGGCGAAGTGCGACGAGCCCATGCCGGTGAACACGATCGAGTGGGCGGTGGCGGCCAGGCGCGTGACTTCGGCCAGCTGATCGCGCTGGTCGGAGGCCGCCTGCGCGGCTCTCAGGATCGCTTCGGGCTGGCCGGCGATCTCGGCAAAGAATCTATCAGGAAACTTTCCTAACGATTTCATTCCGCATACGTTACACTGCTTCGCGGTGGGAGTGAAGATCGCAGTTATCGGAGCGGGAAGCACCTACACGCCTGAGCTCGTCGAGGGCTTTGGGTTGCGCTCCCAACGGCTGGCGGTGGACGAACTCGTGTTGCACGACATCGACGCCGAGCGGCTCGAGATCGTGGGAGCGCTCGCCGGCCGGATTCTGGAAAAGCTCGAGTTTCCCGGAACGCTCACGCTCACGACCGATCGGGCCGCAGCGATCGAAGGCGCCGCGTTCGTGTTGGTGCAGATTCGCGTGGGTGGGCTGGCGGCACGCCTGCGCGACGAGACGATTCCCGCGAAGTTCGGGCTGATCGGCCAGGAGACCACGGGTGCCGGCGGGTTCGCCAAAGCGCTGCGCACGGTGCCGGTGGTGCTCGAGATCGCCGAGGACACCGCCCGGCTGGGCGCGGACGGCGCCTGGCTCCTGGACTTCACCAACCCCGCCGGCCTCGTCACCCAGGCACTCGCGGATCATGGCCACCGCGCGATTGGGCTTTGCAACATCCCGATCGGGTTCCAGCGGATGTTGGCCAAGCAGCTCTCGGTCGATCCCTCCAGGGTGCAGCTCGAACACGTCGGCTTGAACCATCTGTCGTGGGAGCGCGGAGTCTTTGTGGATGGCGAGGACAGACTTCCGGGGTTGATCGACGTGTACGCCGACCAGCTCGCCGAGGAGGTCGACCTGCCTGGTTCGGTGATCCGGCTGATGCGTGCGATCCCGAGCTACTACTTGCACTATTTCTACTTCACCGCCGAAGCGCTGGCATCGCAGGCCAACGACAAACCGCGTGCGCAGGCCGTGATGGAGATCGAGGCTGAGCTGCTCGAGATGTACAAGGATCCGGCGCTTGACGTCAAACCGAAGTTGCTCGAGCAACGTGGTGGGGCGTTCTATTCGGAGGCGGCCGCCATGCTGGTCGAGTCGCTCAATCGGGACGCGGGCGACGTACAGGTGGTGAACGTCAAGAACGGCGGCGCGATTCCCAATATCGACGAGGACGCGGTGGTGGAGGTTCCCTGCCGCATCTCGGCGCTGGGAGCAGAGCCGTTGCCGCAACGACCGCTACCACCCGAGATGCTCGGCCTGGTGCAGCAGGTCAAGGCCTACGAGCGGCTGACCGTTGCCGCAGCCGTGACGGGCGACCGCAACCTTGCGGTCAAAGCACTGATGGCAAACCCGCTTGTGGCAACGTTCGAGAACGCCGACCCGCTCGTCGACGCGCTGATCGAGGCAAACCGCGATCAGCTCCCGCGGTTTCTCGCAAACGCCTGAGCTTTCGCGCAGAGCCGTTCGGGGCGGCGGCTATGATCGCCGGTCATGCCGACTCAACCGCGCCAGGGCATGCTCTCCGCCGACCACCCGCTGACCGATCCGGCCACAGACCTGATTGGCCGGGCACGGTTTGCCCGGCACATCGCCAACTCGATCGCGCTGGCGCCGGCCGAGGGCATGGTGCTGGGGCTGCACGGCGGCCCGGGGTCGGGGAAGACGACGGTGGCGAACTTCGTGCGGGCCGAGCTGGCCGAGTCGCCGAGCACCGCGGTGATCGAGTTCAATCCGTGGCTGTATGCGGCCGACGACGATCTGGGGGCGTGCTTCTTGTCGGTGCTCGCACCGGCATTCGGTGGCGGCGAGGGCGCGCGCGACCTCCACGGTGCCGATCTACCGGCTCTGCGCGACAGGTTGGCAGAGACGCTGAGAGCCCAGCGGATGCGGTTCGTCGTGGTGATCGACGACATCGACCGCATCGCGCCGCATCGCCGCTCGGAGCTGACCAGGCTGGTGAAGCTCGTGGCGGCGCTTCCCAACGTGATCTATCTGATGGTGTTCGACCGCGCGACGGCGGACACGACCGACGTCGCACGTCTCGTCCAGGTGCCGTTCGACCTGCCTTTGCCCGAGAGCGGCGGGCTGAGCACGATCTTCCTCGACCACCTGCGGGATCTGTTGGAGCGCTATCCCGCGGCCGCGGTCGTGACGGAGCATCACTGGAAGCAGATTTTCACTCCCGGCATCGAGGCGCTGTTACAGACGCCGCGGGATGTCGTGCGGTTCGTGAACGTCTTGCGGCTGTCGTATCCGCCGGTCAGCGCGGAGGTCAACACTGCCGATTTCATCGCAGTGGAGGCGCTTCGGATCTTCCTGCCGGCGCTGTATGAGCTGATTCGCTCGACCCCCGAGCGGTTCGCCGGCGCCACCCGAGCGCGGACGGCGCTGACCGCCGATTCGGAGCTGCAGGAGTTTCACGACGCGTGGATCCAGGGAGTGCCGGTCGATGTGCGGCTGTCGGTGATCACGCTCATGCTGCGGCTGTTCCCGGCGGTGCCCGACCAGCCGGGGCTGATCATCAACCGCGACCCCCCGGGCGAGAACACACGCCAGGAGCTTCGGATCGCCACTCCCGAGCTGTTTTCGATCTATTTCCAGTTCGTCGTTCCCGGAAGCGTCGTCTCCAACGCCGACATGGACGCCTATATGGCCGACACCGACGACAAGCACCGGTTTGGCGCGCTGCTCACGCGGCTGGCGGGTGAGCGCGACGCTGCCGGTGTAAGCCGCCTGGGAGCCGTTTTGGAGCGGATGCATGACATTGCCGGTGACCTGGACAGGGGTTCGCTCGAAACCATCGTGGCGACGCTCCTGAACGTCGGAGACGAACTCGGCATAGTGCGCGACCGCACCACCCGCGATCTGATCTGGGCGCTTTTGGCCAGGATGGAGGAGCCGGCACGCTACGCGCTGCTCTCGGGCGAGATCGCCCGTGGCCGCGCGATCAGCACCGGCGTGTGGGTGATCGCCGAGCTCGGGCTGGAACATGGCCACGGGGGCGGCTCCTCCGACATGCCAGAGGATGAGCGGCTGGTCACGCTCGACCACCTGGTCGATCTGGAGCAGGTCGGCCTGAAGCGGATTCGAGAGGCAGCCCAGTCGAACCAGCTGCTTCAACTCCCCGCGCTGGCGATGGTGCTGTCGTGCTGGCAGGTGTGGGATCGCGCCGAGTGCGTGCGGTGGGTATCGGATCAGTCGGAGTCCGACGAGGCCCTGATCACGATCGTCGCCGCCCACATGGTGAGGGTGCGCGACCGTGACTCCGATCTTGGCACCCACGGGGCCTACCGGCTCGACCCCGAAACCATCCGCCCGTTGATCTCACCCGACGTGATCATCCACCGGATTCGCCAGTTGGCTCGCGAGGGACAGGGCGGCGATGCGGCGATCGCCCTCGATCAGTTCGTGGTCGAGTACGAGCTGCGCCAGGCCGAGTCGGGTGGGTAGCTATCCCCTGGCTGAAGTGACGCGTCGCTCCACTCCGAGTCCAGACTCAGCTATCCCCTCGAGGTAGAACTGAATAACGGTGCCAGGCACCGTTATTCACCCCACTACCAAGCCGGAGTCGTGTGGGTTCGACTGCATGCTCGGGCGGTCCCAAGCGGGCATAATCCGCTGCAATGTATTCGGGGGGCTGGAAACGCGTGCTGCGCGTGATCGCGTGTTCGATCATCTGCGCAGTGGGGATTGGGGCATGGGTGGCTCCGCCTGCCCAAGCTTCCGATGCCGTGCAGATCGGCCTTGCCCAGGTCCAAAACGACAAGGTCATCTTGGCCAAGGCCGAGAAGCATCTGCACTGGGCGACCCGGCACCACTACCACGTCGCCGGCCTCCATCGCTGGCTTCGCCGGCATGTCACCAGGATGACGCTGACCCGCCAGCTGCGCATGAACGTCCACCACGCGGCTCGGCTCCAAAAGCTGGTTCACCGTTACCGTTGGACCGGTTGGAAGGTGCAACACTGGGGCGTCGTGCGAACGCGCCTGCACCGGAAAATCGCGTCAAAACAGGCCAACCTCGATGCTGCGACCGCCTGGGTACAAGGCGTGATCGAGCGGCAGGCCGCATATCAGTCACGGCGTGCCGATGCCGTACTGCGACATATCGCGAAGGACAAGAAGAATCCGGGCGAGGCGATTTCCGGGCAGGGCGTGGGGGTCAGAGCCGTGCGAGAGGCCCTTACGCAGCTCGGTGTGCCCTACGTATGGGGTGGGGAGACTCCCGGCAAGGGGTTCGACTGCTCAGGGCTTGTGAAGTGGGCCTACGCCCAGGAGGGGGTGTCGCTCGTCCACTTTGCGGCCACCCAGGCCACCGAGGGCACGCCCGTCTCGATTTCCCAGCTCCAGCCGGGTGATCTGGTGTTCTTCGAGCGCCCGATCGGCCATGTGGCGATGTATGTCGGCGACGGCTTGCTGATCGAGGCGCCGCAGACCGGCGATGTGGTGCACCTCACCCGGCTCGACGACTCCTGGCACGTGGATAACTTCCAGATCGCCGTACGCCCCAGCTAGTCGCGGGTCTTTTGGCGTATCGAAGCTATCCCTTGACTGTAGATGTCGCTCGCGTTGTGGCGCGCTATCCTCTGCTCGTGAGCGACTCGAGCCATCTGCCGCCGGATCCGCCGACTCAAAAGACCCCCGCCGGCTTCGAGCTCGCGGTGCCGGTCAGGCGCGACGTCTTCGCGGTGCTCAACCGGATCTGCAGCCGGGGCAGCGACGGGGACCGGGACCGGGATCCGCCCGCGGATCAACCCTGACATCCGCCACGCCGTCTTGTAGGTGACACCGAGTTCGCGCTCGAGTTGCTTGGCCGAGATCTCACCGTTGGTTGCCGCGATCAGGTAGATCGCACAGAACCACCGGTCGAGCGGGGTGGAGGATTTGTGGAAGATCGTTCCCGCGGTGGGCTGGAGATGGTGCCCGCACGCGGTGCACGTCCACGATTGACGGCGCTGAGCGGTGCGATAGCGCCTGAACCGTCTCACCGTCTGGCAGTGCGGGCACTCCGCATGTTCCCCGTCGGACGCCGCGTGCCGCGTGCGCCACAGATACTCGAGGCAGGCCTCGTGATCGGGGAAATCCTCGCGAAACTGCACGAGCGGGTACTCGTCGGAGCCGAGCATGAATCTCAGACTAGTCCGTCCGCCTCTCTCCAGTCAAGGGATAAAAACCAGCTCTCCGCTGGGGTGAATAAATGGTGCCAGGCACCATTTATTCACCCCGTTGAGCTACTGGGAGAGCCACATGCTCGGGATCAGCTCGAAGTAGCTGCCGGTGAACACCAGGCCGTGGAGCCGGGCCGAGGTGAACGTCGGCTGCTCGAGGTGGAGGATCGGCACCCAGCCCGCGTCCTTTTGCATGAACAGGTTGTCGATCTTGGCCCACTGTGCGTTGCGCGCCGTTCCCAGCGGCATCTGCTTGGTGCGGTCGATCATCGCGTTGAGCGTCGGATCATCGGTGTTGGAAACGTCGTTATTGCCGACGTTCACGATGTGCTCGCCGTTCAGGAGCGTGTCGATGAAGTCCTCGCCCTCGGGATAGTCCTGATCGAAGTGGTTGAACGCGATCTGGGGATCGCCGCTCTGGGTCAGAAGCGTGTCCCAGTACACCGAGTCGTCGACGGTCTTGACGGTGGTCGCATGCAGCCCGATCTGGTTGAGGACGCTTGCGAGATACTGCGAAGCCTGCGGCGCCGGGTCGGCGTTGGTCGTCCAGATCGTGACCGATGCACCCTCCGCGCCGGCGGACTTCACCAGCTGGCGGGCCTTGGCCACGTTGTGGGGGTAGAGATTTGGCTCGTGGTAGGCGTTGCCGAACAGGGGTGGCAGCACCGTCTCGGTGGGCGTTCCCTGGCCGCCGAAGATCTTCACGAGGGCGGCTCGATCGACGCCGTAGTTGACCGCCTGGCGCACCGCCAGCTTCGTGAACGGGTACTTGCGCTCGTTCATCGAGAAGTAGGTGACGTTGTTTCGCGGGTAGAGGTGGATCTGATCGGGATACTGGGCCTTGAGCTGGGCCAGGCGATCGACCGGAACGGCCTCCATATACCAGTCGAGCGACCCCTGCGAGGTCTCGTTGACGGCCTGCTCGGGCGTGGTGCCGATCGTGATCTTGACCTCGTTCACGTGGCCGTTGGGAGCGTTGGGAGACCACTGCTTGAACGAGGGGTTGCGGGTCAGCACGATCTGCTGGTGCGGGACGTAGGTCGAGATCCGGTAGGGGCCGGTGGCGACCCGCGCCGCGTCGTCGGTCGAGATGTCCTTGTACGGAGTCCCGGCGGGCATCGCGAAGGCGAACGGCATGGCCATGATGTCCAAGAACGCGCCGTCTGGATGGACAAGATGGAACGTAATCGTGTTGGTCTTGTCGTCGGCCACGATTCCGGAGATGTGCGCCGCCTTGTGCGCGGCGTAGGCATCGGCGCCCACGATCGAGGTGTAGAACCCGACTCCCGGAGAGCCGATGTGGAACAGCCGTTCGATCGAATACTGGAAGTCGGAAGGTTTCACGGCGCGGTTGACCGGCGCCGAGAACATGATTCCCGGCTTGAGGTGGAAGGTGTAGGTCTTGCCGCCGTCGGTCAGCGTGGGCATCGCGGTTGCCATATCGGGCACGACGTCTGATCCGGACGGCCCGGATGCCTTCTTGAAGGTGAGCAGGCCGTTGTTGGTCGCCTCGAGTAGCTCCCAGCCTTCGACCGCGTAGCTGAGGCCGGTGTCGAGGTGGTCGGGGTTGTCGGGAATGGCGCCTGTGAGCACGCCTCCGTTGACCGGCTTACCGCCGTTGTCGCCGGTGGTGGTGGTGCTGCTCGAACTACCACATCCCGCGGCGAGCGCAACCACCGCGATAGTGGCGAGTGTGGCTGAGAGTTTGTGCATGAGAACCCCTTCTACGAGGACGACCGGCTGCGCGGATCGAGCCACAGGTAGGCAACGTCCACGATGGCATTGAAGATGACAACAAAAAATGCTCCGTACAGAGTCAGCGCCATGAGCGGCGGCAAGTCGAGATGTGTGACCGACTCCTGGGCGTACTGGCCGACGCCCTCGAGGCCGAAGATCGGCTCGATCAGGATCACGGTGCCGCCGACGGCCGCCGCGAAGTCGAGCCCGAACAGCGTCACCACGGGAATCAGGCACGTCCGCAATGTGTGCCGCGTCAGCACCCGCCATTCGGAGATCCCTTTCGACCGAGCGGTGCGGATGTAGTCCTGGTGCTGGGTCTCGAGCAGGGAGTTGCGCACGACCCGCGAGTAGAAGCCGATCGAGACGACCGCGAGCACAATCCACGGCAGGAACAGGTGGGACGCCCAGCCGGCCGGATTCTGCGCCAGCGGCACGTATCCGCCGGAGGGAATCCAGTTGAATAACGGGTTTGAATGCCACTTGAAGGTGAGCAGGTAGAGCAGCACCGCCGCGAGCCAGAAGATCGGGATGCTGACGCCGCCAAGCGCCACCACAGTGAGCGAGCGATCGAGCCACCTGCCTTGATAGAGCCCCGATAACACGCCGATGGTGACCCCGCACACCAGCCACAGGATGGCCGATCCGATCGCGAGCGAGAGCGTCCGTGGGATGCCGCGCACGATCGAGGGAATCACCGGAGTCTGATCCTGGTATGAGATCAGGTCGCGCTTGATGAACAGGTGATTCATCATGTCGGCGTACTGGACGTACAGCGGCTTGTTGAACCCCCAATCCACCCGAATCTGCTGGATATTTTGCTGGGTCGGGTGACGGCCCGCGAGCCGCAGCGCGGGATCACCGCCCGGGATCACGTTGAAGATCAGAAACACCAGCACCGAGATCGCGAACAACACCGCAATGAGGCCAAAAATCCGGCTGATGACCGCGCGACCCATGCCTCAGCCCCTGAGCCTCAGCCGAGCGTGGGGATCGAGTGCGTCGCGCAGGGCGTCGCCGAGCACGTTCAGCGCCACCACGGTCAAAAGGATGGCAAGGCCGGGTGCAATCGTGAGCTGGGGGGCGGTCACGATCGACTGCTCTCCCTGCTGAATGATGTTGCCCCAGCTCGGTGTGAGAATCGGCACGCCCACGCCCAGGAACGACAGTGCCGCCTCGGTCAGGATGTTGTTGGCCACGATCAGCGTCAGGAACACGATGATCATCGAGTAGATGTTGGGCGAAAGCTCGCGGGCCATCACCCGCAGCCCGCTGGCGCCGTTTGCGATCGACGCATCGACGAACTCCATCTCGCGCAGCGACATCACCTGCCCTCGGATCGGGCGGGCCACGTAGGGGATGAAGACGATGGCGATCACCACGACGGGGATCGCGATCGAGCTGGATGACACATGCAACGGGCCGAGATTGATCCCACCCACGGCAAACGCGGTCGCGAGCGCGACCGCCAGCAGATAGACGGGGAACGCCCAGATCAGGTCGAGCCCACGCGAGATCACCCCATCCGTCGCGCCCCCGGCATATCCGGCGGCAACCCCCAGCAGCACCGCGATGGTGACGCACAGAAGCGCGGAGAGGCCGCCCACGATCAGCGAGATGCGTCCGCCGTAGAGCAGGCGAACGAACAGGTCGCGACCGTTCTGGTCGGCTCCCAACATGTAGCAGGTGCGAAGTCCCGGGCCGATCGGCGTACCATCGTCGGCCACGATTGGGAGCTTCTTTCCGCCCTCGTGCACGAAGCCCTGGATGTTTTGCTGGTTCGGCCCGTGGTGGCACACGTATTTCACGTACAGCGGCGCACCCGGGAAGCACATGAACACGATCAGGAACAACACGATGGCAGAGCCCACGGCGGCGGGGTTTCGGCGCAGACGGCGCCAGGCGAGGCTGTACCCGCCGCTCCCCGCCGCCGCGGGCTCTCCGATCATTGGGTCAGATACATGGACGGGAACAGCTCGAAGTAGGTGCCGTTGAACACCAGGCCATGGAGCCTGCTCGACACGAACTTCGGCCACTGCCGGTTCATGAACGGCGCCCAGCCGGCGTCGTTTTTCATGAACAGGTAGTCGAGCTTGGCCCAGATCGCGTCACGGGCCGGCCCCAGCGGCATCGCCTTGGCCTGGTCGATCATCTTGTTGTAGGCCGGCACGTCGGTGTTGGACGTGTCGTTGTTGCCGACGTTGACGATGTGCTCACCGTTGAGGATCACATCGATCCAGTCCTGAGCCTCCGGGTAATCCTGGTTCCAGTCCTGGAAGCCGATCTGGGGATCGCCCTTCTGCGTGGCGACCGTATCCCAGTAGACCGACTCGTCAAACGTCTTGACCGTGGCCTTGAGGCCGATCGAGTTGAGCACGCCGGCCAGGTACTGGACAGCGTTCGGCGTCGGCGGGGTGGTGTGACCCCAGACCACGACCGAGGCGCCTTCGACGCCCGCCTGCTGGATCAGCTGCTTGGCCTTGGCGACGTCGTGCGGGTACAGATGATGCGGCTTGTAGGCCGCACCGAAGCCCGGCGGCAGGATGTTCTCGGTGGGGCTGCCCTGACCGCCGTAGATCTTCACCAGCGCGTTTCGGTCGATCGCGTAGTTGACCGCCTGGCGTACCGCCAGCTTGTTGAACGGATACTTGCGCTCGTTCATGAAGAAGTAGGTGGTGTTGTTGCGGACGAACGGATGCACCTGATCGGGATACCGGGCCTTGAGCTCGCTCAGGCGGTCGGGTGGCACCGACTCGAAGTACCAATCCATGCTGCCCTGGGCGATCTCGTCGACCGACTGGTCGGGAGTGACGCCGATGGCGACGTCGATGCCGTCGAGGTGGCCGTCGGGTGTGTCCTTCGTCCAGGACGTGAAGTTGGGGTTTCGCCGGATCGTGATCGACTGGCGCGGGGTGTAGCCGGTGATCTGGTAGGGCCCGGTCGCCACCCGCCACTTGGAGATGGTGGAGATGTCCTTGTACGGCGTGCCCTTGGGCATCGCGAACGCAAACGGGGTCGCGACGTAGTCGAGGAACGTGCCGTCGGGCTTGGTCAGGTGAAAGACGATCGTGTGGGTCTTGTCGTTGGCGACGATCCCCGAGATCCCGCCCTGGCGCGACTTGGCATAGCTGTTGGCGCCCACGATGCCGGTGAAGAACCCGACCCCGCCGGAGTCGACCTGGAACAGCCGCTCGATCGAGAACTTGATGTCCGACGGCTCGACCACCCGGTTGACCGGGGGCGAGAACTTGACGTTGGTGCGGACATGGAAGGTGTAGGTCTTGCCGCCGTCGGTGACGACCGGCATCGCGGTTGCGATGTCGGGGACGATGTCAGCGCCGGCCCCGCCGGCTTCCTTCTTGAACGTCAGAAGCCCGTTGTTGGTCGCCTCGAGGATCTCCCAGCCCTCGTTGGTGTACGACAGAGCGGGGTCGAGGTGGTCGGGGTTCCCGGGGATGCCGGCCTTGAGGATGCCGCCCTTCACGGGCGCGCCGGAATCACCCCCCGAACTGGTGCTGGAACTACTGCCGCAGCCGGCCGCGACGAACACGGCCGCACCGACTGCGATCGCCACTATTGATGCTCTCATCGGAGTCCTCCCTTAGGACCGACATCGCCGCGCTGGAGCGCCTCTGCTGCGGCCCTCATGGCGTTCCCCGCGGCCTCGAGCGTGTGATCGATGTCTTCGTCGGTGTGCGCGCCCGATGTCAGGAACAAACCCTCCTGGGGCGGCTGGAGCAGAATACCGTTCGCGCGGAAATTCAGATGCGCTGCGAAAAACGGGCTGGATTGGACGATCGCGTGGGCCTCGCGATAGTCGCGGGGCGGCGTCGCCGAGAACCACAGCTGGAACATGCCGCCGACTCCGCTCCAGCAGGCTTCGAGCCCGGCGTCATGCGCGGCGGCGACCAATCCGTCGGCAAGACGGGAGCCGCGGGCGTTGAGCCCCTCGTAGAAGCCGTCGGCACCGGTCTGCTCGCCCGCGGCGATGATCGCGGCGCACACAAGCGCGTTGGAGTTGTAGGTGCCGCCGTGCATGGTGCGACCGTCGGCGGCCATCTCCATCACCTCGGCGTGGCCACCGAGTGCCGCGACCGGGAAGCCGGCGCCGAGCGCCTTGGCCAGCACCGTCAGGTCGGGATCGATCCCGAGCAGCTCCTGCGCGCCTCCGGGCGCGACCCGGTAGCCGGTCAGGACCTCGTCGAAGATCAGCAGGCTGCCGGCCGCGGTTGTGAGCTCGCGCATCCGCTCGAGGTAGCCAGGGGCCGGCATGATCGCACCGCAGTTGCCGAGGATCGGTTCGGTGATGACCGCGGCGATCTGCTCGCCGTGGCGCTCAAACAGGGCCTCGAGTGCGGCGGTGTCGTTCCACGGCGCGACCAGCAGCGTGCCGGCGATCTCGTCGGGAATCCCCGTCGAGCCGGGCAACACCGACGGTGCGTCCGCCGGGCCCCAGGTCTCGGGCGAGGGGTGGGCCGACCAATGGATCGCATCCGACCAGCCGTGGTAGTGGCCTTCGAAGCGCACGATCAGCGGCCGGCCGGTGTAGGCCCGCGCGAATCGCAGGGCGTACATGGCGGCCTCGGTGCCAGAGCTCGAGAACCGGACTCGCTCGACAGACGGCAGTCGTTCGCACACGGTCTGGGCGGCGATGCCCTCCAGGTCGTGCGCCAGCGAGAACAGCGAACCGCGCTCGGTGAGGGTCGTGGTGACGGCGTCGATCACCGGCTTGGGCCGATGCCCGAGGATCAGCGGCCCCTGGCCCATGACGTAGTCGATAAAGCTGTTTCCGTCCTCGTCGGTCAGAATGGCGCCGGATCCTTCCCGCGCAAACACGGGTAGCGGGAGCCAGCCCGATCGTGGCGAGCGGGTACCCGAGCCGACCCCTCCGGGCAGGTACTCCGAAGCACGGTCGAACAGTTCCTGTGAATGCGTGGTCGTCGTCATGCCGCCTCCCAAGCTCCGTGGTGTGTGCAGGTGTGTGCCGCCGCGCGGGCCCCGTGGTCGAGCGCGGCCTCCATCGCGGCACCGTTCACGTGGGCTGCAATCACAGCCGCAATCAACGCGTCGCCGGCGCCGAGGGTGTCGACGACCGCGACCGGGTCGGCCGCACGCTCGACCAGGTGGCCGTTCCAGGCCAGGGCGCCCTCGCCGCCACGGGTGACGACCGCCGCCGTTGCCCCGGCGGCGACCGCTGCTTCGGCCTGGTTCAACGCGTGCTCGCGGTTCCCACCGGCGGCGGAGATGAACGCAATTTCCAGCCGCGGGGCGAGCGCCTCGAGCAGGCTCGTGTCGCCGGCGTCGGAGAAGTCGTAGGAGATGCGGGTCGACTCCAGCGCGAGCAGGTCGGTGGGCTCGGTCAACCCGACGCCATGCACCCACGTGCGAGTGTCGAGTTCGGCGAGCGCCTGGGCCGACGGGCGATACATGCTGCTGGCGCCGTAGTGCTCCTCCACGAAGATGCGGTCGCCGTTGGCGCGCAGCTCGACCAGGGTCACTCCGGTGGGTTCGGAACGAACGTCGATCGCGGCGGTGTCGACACCGGCCGCCTGTAGCGCTGATCGGATCGCGGCACCGTCGGCGTCGTCGCCGACCGCGCCGAAGTACGCGGTTTCGAAGCCCCCGTGGGCCAGGCCCACCGCGACGTTGACCGCGTTTCCACCGACCTGCGCGACCTGTGCGCCATTGATGTAACGGTCGATGCAGTTATCGCCGACACAGGCGAGCCTCACGGCCACGTGGCGCCACCTTCGGCCAGTACCTGCCGGCCCATGTACGCCCGCGCATCGAGGTCGTCGATCCCGCGCAGAAACGTCGAATAGACGATGAACCATTGCAGAGCCACCTTCAGCACAAACGGCGTCAGGAGCGGATGCACGCCGGGATAGTCGGCGGCGTCGAAGGTGATGGCGCGGGCACCGTTTTGGCGGGCAAACTCGAGCGTGCGAAGCGTCATCGCCCGCGAATCGTCGGTGCCGACCAGCACTGCCAGGTCGGCCTGCTGGCGATCGAGCATCTCGGCGGGGCCGTGGCGGAACTCGGCCGATTCGATGATCGAGCCGTGGATCCGCATGTTCTCCATGAACACGGTCAGCCCGAACTTGTACGCGAGGCCGAACAATGGCCCGGCGCCGATGGCGTACAGCAGCGTCGAATCGGCGAGCTCCTCCGCCAGCGCCTGGCCGCGCTCGCGCTCGCTGTGGAAGGCGGCGCCGATCTGCCCCGGAAGCGCGGGCACCGCCTCGAGCAGCTCGTGGGCGAGCGGATTTTGCTCGGCCTTGCCCCATTCGCAGGCAAGTAGCGTGACCGCCAGGAGCGGCAGGCTGTAGAGGCCGGGGGAGGAGTAGGCGATGGTGGTGTCGGCCTCCGACCCGATCGGCGAATCGGCGTCGCGTACCAACGCGACGGTGTGGGCCCCGCGGGCCTTGGCGAACCGAAGCGCCGCGAGCGTATCCTCGGTGCGGCCCGAATACGAGGCCAGAACCACGATCGAGTCGGAATCAAGTCGCTGGGGAGCGCGCCAGATCAGCTCATACGAGAGGATCACGTCCGACGGCGTCGAGGTCAGGCGGTCGAACAGATACTTGCCCGAGTACATCGACGCCCACGAGCCGCCCGACCCGACGAAGAACACCTGACGCGTGGTCGTGTGACGTCGCTCGGCAAGTTCGGCCAGGACGGCGGAATGCTCGGTGAGAAAGCGGGCGCTGTCGGCCTCGAGATGGGGCGCCGAGAACAGCTCGGAGCTGTGGGCGTTCCTGACGAGTTGCTCCAGATCGGTCACAGACAGCCTCTCCTACAGTGGTCAGTGGTCAACAACGTGATAACGCTATCATCTCGACCCATGACCGTCACGGTACGCGATGTCGCACACGCCGCCGGTGTGTCCCAGGCCACCGCCGCACGAGCGTTGGGAGGCTATGGCTATGCCTCGGGCGACGCTCGCCAGCGGGTGCTCGAGAGCGCCCGCAGGCTGGGATACACGCCCAATGCGGTGGCCAAGGCACTGGTTTCCAACGCCACCATGACCGTGGGGGTCGTGGTCGGGGATATCGACAACCCATTCTTCGCGACCGCCGCCCGCGGTCTCACCGACGTATTCGACCGCCACGGCTACACCGTGCTTCTGGCAAACGCCGACGAGGACAGGGTGCGTGAGGGCAAGGTGGTCGACGCTCTGCGATCGCGCCGTGTCGACGGATTGGTGGTCGTGCCGGCCCCCGGCGCCGACCTCGCCAAGGTGGTTCGATCGGGAGTTCCGCTGGTGCAGCTCGACCGCGCCGTCGACGGGCTCGCGGCCGACGCGGTGATGGCCGAAAACGCCGAGGGCGCCGAACTGGCCGTCGCGCACCTGCTGAAGCTTGGGCACCGCCGGATCGGGATGGTCTCGGATACCGCCGAGATCTCGTCCTCCGCCGAGCGCATCGCCGGATATCGCCGAGCGCTGCGGGTGGCCGGGATCCGCGTCTCCGACGACCTGATCGCGATCGGCGGGTCGACCCAGGCCGACGCTCGCGCAGCCGCACTGCGTTTGCTCGACCGCGACGACCGACCCACGGCGGTGTTCACCGCCAACAACTTCATGACCCACGGCGTGCTTCAGGCCGCGATCGAGCTGCGGCTCTCGATCCCGCTCCAGCTCGCGCTCGTGGGGTTCGACGATCTCGACTGGACGACGCTGGTAAATCCGCCGCTCACCGTCGTCTCCCAGCCGGTCGCCGAGCTCGGCAAGATGGCCGCGGAACGCCTGCTGGCGCGGATCGCCGGCGACGACTCGCCACCGAAGGCATTGCGGCTGCCGACCCGTCTGATCGTGCGCGGATCGTGCGGAGCCAACGCATGAACCCCGTCGCCGAACTGCTCGCCGAACTCGTCGAAGCCGATTCGACCAACCCGACGCTCTCGGAAGGCGGGGCCGGCGAAGCACAGGTCGCCCGCATCCTCGCCCAACGGCTGGAGCGCGCCGGCCTCGAGGTCGACGTGTGGGATGCCGCGCCTGGCCGGCCAAACGTCGTCGGCCGCCTGCGAGGGACCGGGGAAGGTCGCACGCTGATGTTCTGTGGCCACACCGACGTCGTGGACGCCGAGCCGTCCCAATTCGCGCCGGTCGTCCGCGATGGCCGTATGCACGGCCGCGGTACCAACGACATGAAGGGTGGCATCGCCGCCTCGGTGATCGTCGCCGAGCGACTTGCGGCCGGCCCACGGCTCGCCGGTGACGTGCTGATGGCCTTCGTGATCGACGAGGAGTGGGCGAGCCTGGGGGCCGAGGCCCTGATCGGGCGTTATCAGGCCGACGGGGCGGTGCTTCCGGAGCAGAGCGACCTGGACGTGGTCATCGCCCACGGCGGCTTTGCCTGGTATGAGGTCACCTCGCTGGGCGTCGAGTCGGCCGGCGGCGAGCCGGAGAAAGGCATCGACGGGATCGCGCTGGCGGGGCCGCTGCTGACCGGCATCGTGGAGCTCGATCGCGAGCTGGAAGGCCGCGTGGCAAGCCTGCCGTATCCCAACGACGGCCGGCCCAATATCCACGCCTCCACGATTCGCGGGGGCCAGACGTATCCGACCTACCCCGCGGAGTGCGTGATCCAGATCGAGCGGTGCATCATGCCGGGCGAGTCGCTGGCCGAGTCGTACGCCGAGCTCGAGGCACTACTCGAGCGGGCGCGCAGCCGCCGATCCCCGATTCCGTGGGAGCTCGACCACTGCCATCGCCCGCGAGCCGGTCATGCTCGACCGCGACGAGCCGGTGGTGCAGGCAATGATCGCCGCGGTCAGCGAAACCACCGGCGAGGCTCCCGTGGTCAGATCCGACTACGGGTGGATGGATTCGGGCGTGCTGGTCGAGGCCGGAATCCCGTGCGTCGTCTACGGCCCCCTGGGCGAAGGCGTGCACACCGCCGACGAATGGGTCGATCTGGCTTCGCTCGACACCTGCGTCGACGTTTTCGAGCGGTTCGCGCGCACCTTCTGCGGCTGAAGGTTTTCCACATTTTGGGCGGGTAGCGTCCGTCACATGCTTGGAAAACTGAATGTGGGCTCAACCCTTGACGGATGACGCCTTCATGTGGTCGAATCGGATTGTCCGATCTTTGATCGGCGAGTCAGGAGGCGGTAGTGAAGGTTGTTAGACGGGTGCGCCCGCGCGGGATCGTGGTTGCACTGCTCGTGTTGCTGGTGGGAGTGGTGGGCGCCGGCTCGGCAGTCGCGTCGGATGGTTCCTCGACCTCGGCCTCGACGAGTTCGAGCGACCGCTCGACCGACCTGCGGATCGGCTTTGTCGACGACATCGACTTCCAGGCCAACATCTTCGCCGCCTACGACGCCACCCCGTACTTCATCTTTACCGAGGTCTATGACCTGCTCCTGAACTACAAGGACTCCAACGGCGAACCCGACGTGCAGAACTCGCCGACGCGCAAGTACACGGTCTCGCCGGACGGGCTGACGATCAAGTTCTGGCTGCGACCGCACATGCGCTGGTCAGACGGCAAGCCCTTCACCTCGGCCGACGTCGTGTGGTCGTACGAGCACGCCTCGATGTCGAATGTGAACTCCGGCTACACCGTCAACATGAAGAGCATCAAGGCCGTCAGCCCGACGCTCGTGGTGATGAAGATGAAGCGCTACGACGCGCGCATCCTGTCGGCCTACGTGCCGATCGTGCCCAAGCACATCTGGGCTCCGCACGCCAAGAGCTCGGCCCAGCTCACCAAGTTCAATCCGTGCTGTCCGATGGTCGGCTCGGGGCCGTTCTACGTGAAGTCGATCAACAACAACGGCACCAGCGTGCTCGAGCCCAACAAGTACTTCTACGGCCTGAAAGGCCACATCAAGCGGATCCTGCTGATCAAGTACGGATCCGAGGACGCCGCCAAACAGGATCTCGAGCTCGGGTCGCTGGACGCTGTCAACACCGGCGAGACGACCTGGGCGCAGGAGATGCGCAAGGAGCCCAACGTCAAGCTGTGGTCGTCGCCCGCCCCGGGTTTCGATGAGCTCGCGTTCAACTCGTGCCCGCCGCAGGGCTCCGCGGGTTGCACCGGCCCAGCGCCGAGCGTCAACACGTTCGTCGTCCAGAATCAGGCCATCCGAACGGCGATCAACTGGGCGATCGACCGACGCGTGATCTCGAGCGTGGTCTATAACGATCTGTCGCCGCCGGGAACGGGGATCATCTCGCCCTACTACGGGCCGCGGGGCTATTACGACCCCAGCGAGTTCAAGAACGATCCCTCGATCGACTACCAGTACGACCCGCAAAAGGCGCATGACATCCTGGTCGCAGGGGGCTGGAAGTGCCCGGACGTCAACGCGAGTGGGGTCTGTACGAAGGACGGCCACAAGGCCGAGTTCAACCTGGTGCTGCGATCCAGCGACACCCAGCAGGATCAGGTTGGCCTGCGGATCAAGGCGTGGGCGGCCGCGGTCGGGATCAGGATCAACATCATCACCGAGACCGACGACGCGCTGAACGCGCAGATCTACCACGGCACCAGCTCCAAGAAGCCGGCCGACGCAGACAAATACGAGCCCACCTACGACGCGTTCATGTGGGACTGGGGCGGCGATGTCGCCACGCCCGATTACAACTTCGAGGTGCTTCAGTGTGGCAACCCGTCCGCGGACGCCATGTGGTGTAACCACAAGTACACGTCCCTCGTGAACCAGGCACTGACGACCAAGGACTTCCCGAAGCGGGTGGCGTTGCTGCACGAGGCCGAGCGGATCGAGCTCAAGGCCTCGCCGTATGTGATCACCGACTTTCTGCCCTACATGTCGGCGACCCGCACCGACACGTGGACGGGCTGGCTGCCGGCGCCGGGTTCGGACGGCCAGCCGTTCGGCGATAGCTGGCACCAGCTCCAGGTGCTACAGCCGGGCAAGAAGGCCAGCTCGCACTATGCGGGGGCGGCCTGGGTGATCGTCTTCCTCGTGGGCGTGACCGCAGTGGTGCTGGGCATCGGGTACTACCGCCGCCGGCGCGAAGAGCACCAGCCGTTCGAGCTTCCCGCGACGCCGGGCGATCCGGGGGCGGCCACCGGATGAGCTTCGCGATGAAGAAGATTGGGTTCGCGGTCGGCACGCTGATCTTCGTGCTGATCTTCAACTTCTTCCTGTTTCGCGTCGCGAGCAACCCCAAGGACGATCTGATCCGCGGGAACCAGCGGCTCAGCGAGGCCGGCCGTGAACGGCTGATCAAGCAGCGCGGCCTCGACAAGGGCTATGTCGGGCAGTTCCGGGTGTACGTCAGCGAGACGCTGCACGGCGACTTCGGGACAAGCTTCCAGACCAACCAGCCGGTTTCGACCATGATCTGGCAGGCGCTTCCCAACACCCTGATCCTGGTCGGGATCTCGACCATCCTGGCGACCATCATCGGCTCGTGGCTGGGGATCCTGTCGGCCGCCGCGCGCGGCTCGCCGACCGACACCGGGGTGGTGCAGACGTCGCTGTTCTTCTACGCGATGCCCGACTTCTGGGCCGGGATGATCCTGATCTGGTTCTTCGCGGTCGTGGTCGGGCTGTTCCCGACCGGCCAGAAATCCGAGCCGGGCGGGACGTTCTCGACGCTCGGATACACCTGGAACGTGGCCCAGCACGCGGCACTTCCGATCATCGCGCTCACGATCGGCATCATCGGCCAGTACGTGGTGATCATGCGCTCGTCGCTGGCCGACACGCTGAGCGAGGACTTTGTCGTGACCGCCCGCGCGATTGGCCTGCCCCGTCACCGCGTCCTTCGCCGCGCGACCCGAAATGCGATCCTGCCGGTGGTCGCGCTGTCGGCGATCAGCTTCGGGTTCGTGATCTCGGGCGCGACCGTGATCGAGGCGTTGTTCTCGTGGCCGGGGATGGGTGATCTGACCTACAAGGCGATCCAGAACAATGACTACCCGGTGATGCAGGCGGTGTTTCTGGTGGCCTCGTTCGCGGTGATCCTCGCGAACCTGTTCGCTGACCTGATGTACACGTACCTCGATCCGAGAGTGAGGAACACCTGATGGCCGTCGAAACCGCTGATGCGGTCGTCAAGCGCGCTCACATCCCCGCGAATCCCAATCTGGCCCAGCGGTTCTGGGCCGGTACCGTGCGCTGGTTCAAGCTCCTGTGCGACCACAAGAGCGGGCTGATCGGCCTCTTGCTGCTCGCATTCTTCACGGTGATCGCGATCATCGGCCCGTGGATCGCCCCGCAGGATCCTGGAGCGTCCTCGTCCTACTCGTCGGCCATCCTGGCGGCACCCAGCTCCGCGCACTGGCTGGGCACCGATGAGAACGGCCGCGACATGCTCTCGCTCCTGCTCCTGGGCACGCGCGTGTCGCTGATCGTGGGCGTGGCCGCCGCGGCGGTGTCGGTGCTGATTGGCGGCGCCTGCGGAATCGCCGCCGGGTACTTCGGCGGAGCCGTCGATCACGGTCTCACGGCGCTCGACGACTGGTTCCTGGTGATCCCGTTCCTGCCGCTTGCGATCGTCATGGTCGCGCTGCTCGGCCCGCGCGCCCAGAACCTGCCGTTCGGGAAGATCTCGGTCGTGATCATCGTGATCGGGGTGACCGGCTGGGCCGGTACGTCGCGGATCATCAGGTCACAGGTACTGTCGGTCAAGGAACGACAGTACGTCGAGAGATCCAAGGCGCTGGGGGCGTCGGAGTGGTGGATCGTGCGCAAGCAGATCCTGCCGAACGTGCTGCCGCTGATCTTCGCCAACACGATCCTGATCATCGCAATCGCGATCCTGTCGGAGTCGACGCTGTCGTTCCTGGGGTTGGGCGACCTCACCCACCCGTCCTGGGGCACGCTGCTCGACAGCGCCAACAACTCCGGCGCCGTCTCGTCCGGGGCGTGGTGGTACTTCATCCCACCGGGCCTCTGCATCTGCCTGCTGGTGATGGGTTTCACGCTGGTGGGCTATGCCGTCGAGGAGATCGTCAATCCCCGGCTTCGGGACGGCCGCTAGATGGCGGCGACCGAACCCGTCGGCCCGGTCGAGCCCGTCCCCGAGGAGAAGCGCGGTGAAGTCCTGCTGGACGTGAAGAATCTCGCCGTCGCCTACAAGGACAAAGAGGGCAACGAGGTGCGGCTGATCGACGATGTCAGCTTCCAGCTGCGGCGGGGCGAGGCGATGGGTCTGGCAGGGGAGTCGGGGTGCGGCAAGACCACGACAGCGCTCTCGATCCTCGGGCTCCTGCCGCAGAACCTGTATCGCGCCAGCGGCACCATCGACATCAACTCGACGCGCGGCATGATGCACGTCCACCGGCGCACCGAGCGCGGTCTCCGCGACCTGCGCTGGAACACCGTCTCGATCGTGTTCCAGGGGGCGATGAACTCGCTCGATCCGGTGCAGCGCGTGAACGACCAGATCGGAACCGCGATCAAGCTGCACGAGCCGGGGATCGAGCAAGCCGCGGTCGATAGCCGGATCAAGGAGCTGTTCGGCTACGTCGGGATCAGCGCCGGCCGGGTGCGGCAGTATCCGCACGAGTTCTCGGGCGGCATGCGCCAGCGGGTGATGATCGCGCTCGCACTTGCCTGTAACCCCGAGCTGATCATCGGCGATGAGCCGACCACCGCGCTCGACGTGATGATGCAGGCCCAGATCCTCGAGTTGCTGGAGTCGCTTCGCCGTGACTTCGGGCTTTCGATGATCCTGATCACCCACGACCTGTCGGTGCTGGCCGAGACCTGCGACAAGGTCGCGATCATGTATGGCGGCCAGATCGCAGAGACCGGGCCGATCGGCGACGTCTACCGCGAGCCCCAGCATCCCTACACCCGACGGCTTCTGGGGGCGTTTCCGGTGATCGGCGGCCCGCGCGAGCTGGCGCCGGCGATTCCGGGCGTCCCGCCTGATCCCGCCGCGCTGCCTGAGGGTTGCCGGTTTGCGCCGCGCTGCCATGTGGCCAAGGACGCGTGCGTGGAGACTCCGCACGTGGAGATGCGTGATGTGAATGACGAGCGCCAGGCCCGGTGCCTGTTCGCGCCGTGGGAGGGGGGTGCTCCGCGATGAGCGCCGAGGCCAACGGCACCCCGATGTTCAAGGTCGATGACCTCAAGGTGCACTTCCCGGTGCGCGGCATCGACACGGTGGTGAAGGCGCTGGACGGGGTCGACCTGGAGTGGCGGCGAGGCGAGGTACTGGGGATCGTGGGCGAGTCGGGCTGTGGGAAGTCGACCCTCGGCCGGGCGCTGATGGGACTCCAGCCGGCGACATCAGGGGTGGTCAGCTTCGAGGGTTCGCCGCTTCGCAAGGGCGACCTGCGAAAGATGCGGCGGCGGGTGCAGATGGTGTTCCAGGATCCCTACCAGTCGCTCAATCCCCGCATGACGGTCGGCGCACTCGTGCAGGAGGGCCTCACGATCCACAAGGTCGGAAAGCGCGGCACCGAGCGGGTTGCTCGGGCGGTCGAGGCGCTCGAGGGCGCCGGCCTGCGGCCCGTCGAGCGGTTCTGGGACAGATATCCACACGAGCTTTCGGGCGGCCAGCGCCAGCGCGTTGTGATCGCCGCGGCACTCGTGCTCGAGCCCGAGGGGCTCGTGTGCGACGAGCCGGTATCGGCGCTGGACGTCTCGATCCGCGCGCAGGTGGTGCAGCTGCTGATGGAGCTCAAGCGTGATCGCAACCTGGGACTGATCTTCATCACCCACGACGTCGGACTGGCCTGGGCGCTGTGCGACCGCGTGGCGGTGATGTATCTGGGCCGTGTGATCGAGCAGGGGACGACCGAGCAGGTGCTTTCCAACCCGCAGCATCCCTACACCAAGGCGCTGCTCTCGGTGGTGCCAAACCCGGTGCCTCGCGAGGGAGACGAACGGCGAACGGTGCTGGAGGGCGAACTCCCCGACGCATCGAACATCCCGTCAGGCTGCCGCTTCCATCCGCGCTGCCCGATGGCGTTCGACCGCTGCCATACCGACGACCCCGAGGCCCTGATCCCGATCACCGGCGATCCCGGCCACGTGGCGGCCTGCTGGCTACTCGACCAACCCGTCACAGCTCCGTAACAACTCAGTGCGGTGAATAAATGGTGCCAGGCACCATTTATTCACAGCTCGGAGGCGGCGGATTGGATCTTGGCGAGGGCGTCGATGACGTCCTGGATGCCCTGCTGGCCGGCCCGGAAGATGTTCTCGTTGAGGTAGACGGCCTCGCGCAGCGCCGCGTTCTCGGCCACGGGGAAGCTCATGTTGGCCGGGTCGAGCCGATCGGCGTACTCCACGGCCACCGGAAGCCGCGAGAGCGACGGCTGGAAGAGCTCATACCGGCTCATCGGCGGGTACTGGATCTCGGCCGGGATGCCCTCGGCCTCGAGTGCCTCGACGATCCGCTCGTTGCCGGCACCGGCAAACGCCTCCGGCTCGATCGCGAAGATGAACCGGTAGAAGCTCGATCGGGTGATGCGCTCGTCACGCGGGTAGAGCCGCACTCCGGGAACCTGCACCGCCAGTCGCTCGAACTCGGCCGCCGCGGCCTCACGCTCGGCGCGCTGTTGTTCGAATCGGGCCAATCCGCCCACCAGAAGCGCTGCCTGCAGCTCTCCCAGCCGGTAGTTCGCCCCGAACGTGTACTCCTGCTCGGCGGCGTCCTTGGCCCGCCCGCAATCGATCAGCGAGTGCGCCAGCCGGGCCAGCCGGTCGTCGCTACAGAGCAGCGTCCCGCCCTCGCCGGAGGTCAAAAGCTTGCTCGACTGATGCGAAAACGAGCCAAAATCACCGATGCAGCCCGCCCCGCGGTCACGCCAGCGTTGCCCGTGGGCATGGGCGCAGTCCTCGACCACGTGCAACCCGTGCCTGGTCGCGATCGCCATCAATCGGTCCATGTCGGCCATCTGCTGGCCCAGGTGCACCGGCATGAGCGCCCGGGTGCGCGGCGTGATCGCGGCCTCGACCGCGTCGGGATCGAGCGTCAGATGCGTCGGATCGACATCCACGATCACGGGCAGCGCACCGGCCGCGATCGCGGCATAGGCGGTGGCCGCGAATGTCAGCGCCGGCACGATCACCTCGTCGCCCCAGCCGATGCCAAGCGCCTTGAGCGCCACCTCCATGGTGACGGTGCCGTTGACCATCACGATCCCGTGTTCGGCGCCCTGATAGGCCGCGAATCCATCGGCGAAGCTCGACGCGTTTGGGCCGGGCTCGGGCCAGCCGCCCACCTGCCCGCTGCGAACCACGTTCACGACCGCCTCGACATCGCTCTCGTCCAGGTGCGGCCATGTGGGGTAGGGGGCGGTTCGCACGGGGCTGCCGCCGGTGATCGCGAGCACACTCATCGAGAGGCCTCCAGGGATTCGCTTGACTTCAGTCCGATCAAGAGCCTATCCTCCACCGGTACTTTCAGGAAAGTTTCCTTACTATATGCGGTGAGTGGGGAGAGACCACGAGCGCGACGCGGACTTTTGCTGCCGGGACACCAAGCCTTCTGAAGGCGATCAACGAGCGCACCATCCTCGAGCTGATTCGTGATGAGGGCATGTTGTCACGAGCCCAGATGGCGCGCCGGAGCGGCCTCAGCAAGCCCACCGTGTCCCAGGCACTTGTCGGGTTGGCCGGCGCCGGCCTGGTGCTCGAGACCGGGCGATCCACCGGCCGCAAGGGGCCTGGAGCGGCGCTGTATGCGCTCAATCCGCGCTCGGGATTCGTCGTCGGCCTCGACGTCGGCCGCAACTGGGTACGGGCTGCATTGGCCGATATCACCGGCCGATTCGTGGCGCGCACGCAGGAGCGCACCGAACGTAGCTCGGCGCGACGCGTGACCCAGATCGGCGAGCTCGCTCATCGGGTGACCGCCGAGGCGGGGATCGACTGGTCACAGGTGACGCATGCCACGGTCGGCAGCTCGGGCGTGCTCGATCCTTCCAGCGGGGCACTCGCGCTGGCACCGAACCTTCCCGGCTGGGGCCGCCACGGGCTGGTGGACGCGATCCGCGAGCAGCTGGGGGCCGACGTCAGCTTCGAGAACGACGTCAACCTGGCCGCGCTCGGCGAGAGCTGGCGCGGTGCCGGCGTCGGCGTCGCCAACTTCGTGTTCCTGTCGGTCGGCACCGGCGTCGGGCTTGGGATCGTGATCGACGGTCAGCTATTTCGCGGCGCCTACGGGGCCGCGGGTGAGATCGCCTACGTCCCGATCGGAAACGACGATCCCTACGACCCCCACAATCGCCGCCGCGGCGCGCTCGAGGAAGCCGCCGGTGCCAGTGGCGTGATCCGCTCGGCGCGAGCCCTCGGCATGCCCCCGCCGCTCACGGTGAAGTCGATCTTCGCCGCGGCCCGGTCGGGTGATCCCGTTGCCTCACAGGTTGTCGAGGCCGAGGCAGGCAGGATCGCGCTGGCGATCGCCGCGGTGGCGCCGATCCTCGATCCGGAGCTGGTGATTCTGGGCGGCGGGATCGCCGCCGGCGCCGGTGACCTGCTGGTCGATCCGGCCGCCCGGGAGCTCAATCGGCTATCGCCGTTTCGGCCGCGGCTGACGATCTCGCAGCTCGGAGATGACGCCGTCGTGCACGGCGCTGTGGCAACCGCCCTAGCGGCGGCCCAGGAACAGGTGTTCAATCGCAATCGTGATGCAGACCGAAGGGAGAGCGTGGTATGAGCAAGGTTGAGGTACGGAGACGTCCCAAAGCGCGCTGGCTGGCGCTTGCGGTGGCGGCGCTCGTGCTCGTGGCCGCGACCGGCTGCGGTAGTTCGAGTAGCGACAGCAGCTCCAGTTCGGCCCCGTCGTCAGGCGGCACCGTCGACAAGACCCCGGTCACGATCACGTTGTGGCACATGTTCGCGGGCGAAGAGTCAAAGCCGTTCAACGACGCGCTCAAGGGCTTCACGCAAAAGTATCCGTGGATCACGATCAAGCAGGAGGTTCAGCCGAACCCGAGCAACGACACGTTCGATCCGAACCTGATCAACGCCATCAACGGCGGTAACTCGCCCGATGTGGCGATGCCGTTCGGTCCCGACTACGTCGGCCAGTACTGCTCGAGCGGGTTGTGGCAGGATCTGACGCCGTTCATGACGGCCAGCGGCACGTCGATCTCGGACTTCGCCCCGGCCGCGGTCACCTACACCAGCTACGCCGGCAAGCAGTGCGCGCTGCCGTCGCTGACCGATGCCTACGGCCTCTACTACAACAAGGCGATGTTCGCCGCGGCCGGCATCGCGTCGCCGCCCAAGACGATGGACGAGCTGATGGCCGACGCCAAGAAGCTGACCGTCAAGAACTCCGACGGTTCGATCAAGGTGCTCGGGTTCAGCCCATTGAATGACGTCGGACAGCTCGGTGCCGCTGACCTATCCCGCTCCTGGAACGCGAAGTGGTTCAACTCCCAGAACAAGGCCCAGCTCGCGACCGATCCTGGTTGGACGAGCGCGTTCCAGTGGCAGAAGCAGCTGATCGACTTCTACGGCTACGACAATCTCGCGAAGTTCGTCAGCGGTTACAACACCTCGGAGTTCAACCCGACCAACATGTTCGAGAACGGCAAGGTCGCGATGATCTTCGACGGCGAGTGGCGCACGGCGTTCATCGGCCGCGACGTGCCGAAGTTCGGCTACGACACCGTGCCGTTCCCGGCAGCCGACTCGAGCGTGTACGGCTCGGGCCGCGTGGGTGGCACCGTCGTGGGTATCCCCAAGGGCGCCGCGCATCCTCAGCAGGCGTGGCTTTTGGTCAACTACCTGGCCAGCGACACCAACTACCTGGTGACGATGGCAAACGCGCTCGGCAACGTGCCGACCACGACCGCTTCGGCCAACTCGCCGGATCTCAAGCAGCCGCGTCAGTTCACGACGTTCGAGAAGGTGTGGGCCAATCCGGCATCCTCGTTCTCGCCGCCGTTGCAGGCCGGGGGTGGCGGCTACGTCAACCTGGTGACCGCGTTTGAGTCGAAGTGGGAGTCGGGTGCGATCCCCGAGTCCGGGCTGCACGCTGCGCTGGTGCAACTCGACAACGACATCGATAACCAGCTCGCGCAGGGGGCTTCATCGGCGCCGTAGCCGCTGAGGGCTCCGCGCAAACGCGGATTCCGCTTCGCACGCCGGCCGAGCGCCGGCGTGCGAAGCGGCGCTCGACCATGCGGCGCTACGGCATCGTGCTTGCGATGCTGTCGCCGTGGATCGTCGGCTTCTGCCTGTTCACGGCCGGGCCGATGGTGATCAGCTTCTACTACTCGTTTACGCACTACGACCTCACCAGCTCGCCCCACTGGATCGGCCTTGCGAACTACGAGTTCATGTTCGGGCACGCCACC
Source organism: uncultured Actinomycetes bacterium (assembly GCA_963708725.1). GTDB lineage: Bacteria > Actinomycetota > Thermoleophilia > Gaiellales > JAICJC01 > CAVPTL01. The sequence continues at coordinate 151,324 of CAVPTL010000011.1, forward strand.
ATCGACGGCCGTCCCAACCAGGGTGACCCGGTGATCGGTCAGGCCGTCAAGAACACGATCTGGATCATCCTGATCGCGCTGCCGTTGCGGGTGCTGTTTGCGATGGGCACAGCGATGCTCCTGACTCGGCCGCGCCACGGCGTCAACGGCTACCGCACGTTGTTCTTCATGCCTTCACTGGCGCCCACCGTCGGTGCGACCCTGGTGTTCGTGTACCTGTTCAACCCAACCACCGGCCCGATCAATATCTTCCTCAGCCACATTCCAGGGATCACGGCTCCGTTGTGGTTTATCGATCCGGAGTGGGCCAAGCCCGCGCTCCTGATCCTCGGTCTGTGGGGCGCGGGGGACGCGATCATCCTCTACCTCGCCGGCCTCCTGAACGTCCCGCGTGAGCTGTACGAGGCGATCACGGTCGAGGGCGCCAACGCCTGGCAGCGATTCAAGCACGTCACCCTGCCGATGATCACCCCGGTGATCCTGTTCACGGTGATCACCGGCATGATCGACAGCTTCCAGTACTTCGATCAGGCCTTCGTGGCATCGACCACCGCCGGCACCTCCGTGGGCGATCCCCAGGGGGCGCTGATGTTCTACGGCGTGTGGCTGTACGAGCAGGCCTTCACCTATTTCCACATGGGCTACGCCTCCGCTCTTGCTTGGGTGCTGTTCGCCGTCACGATGCTCTGCACGGCACTTTTGCTGTGGACGTCGAGGCGCTGGGTCCACTACGGGGGAGGGCTCTCATAGCCGCCGTCGCCGAACGCCCGCAGCGAACCAAACCCGCCCACGTCCGGCGCAAGGCGTTCCTGATGGCGGTCGCCAACCACGCCGTCTTGATCGCGGTCTCGCTGGCGTTTGTCATCCCGGTGATCTTCATGTTCCTGACCGCGCTGATGACCGATCAGCAGGCGCTGTCGGCGCGGCTGATCCCGCATCCGTTCGTGTGGAGCAACTTCTCAACGGTGTTTCACCAGCTGCCGATCCTGCGGTTGACGTGGAACACGTTCCTGTATGCCGGGCTCTCGACAGTCGGGGTCGTGCTCTCCTGTGTGCCGGTGGCCTACGCGTTCGCGCGGCTCGAGTGGAAGGGCCGAAACGTGGTCTTCCTGCTGGTGCTGGCGACCCTGATGCTGCCCACCCAGGTGACCTCGGTGCCGCTCTACATCCTGTGGGCGCGCCAGTTCCACGACTGGACCGGGATCCAGTTCATCGGCACCCTGAAGCCGTTGATCATCCCGAGCTTCTTCGGCGACGCGTTCTCGATCTTCCTGCTGCGCCAGTTCTTCATGACGATCCCCAAGGAGCTGACCGACGCCATGCGCGTCGACGGCGCCGGAGAGTTCCAGATCCTGATGCGGGTGGTCGTGCCGCTGGCAAAGCCCGCCATCGCCGCGGTGGCGCTGTTCAACTTCATCTACGCCTGGAACGACTTCTACGGCCCGCTCGTGTACCTGTCCCAGAACACGCACGCCCAGACGCTTTCGATCGCACTGTCGTCGTTTCGCGGGATTCATCACGTGAACTGGAATCTGACGATGGCGGCGGCGCTGCTGTTCATGCTGCCGATCGTGATCATCTTCTTCCTCGCCCAGCGCGTGTTTATCGAAGGCATCACGCTGACCGGCGTCAAGGGGTAACCTCTCGGCCGGTATGGCCGATCCAATTCGAGTAGCGCTGCTCGGCACCGGATTCATCATGGACTTCCATGCCCGGGCGGTGATCGAACACCCGAGGGCCGAGCTGGTGGCCGTGGCCAACTGGCGTCAAGGCTCGCTGGCGCCGTTCGCGCAGCGCCATGGGATTGCTCGCACAACGCTGGAGTGGGAGGAGTTGGTGGACGCGCCGGACGTCGACGCGGTCGTGATCGCGACGCCCAACGTGCTGCACGCCCCCCAGTCGATCGCGTTCCTCGAGGCCGGAAAGCACGTCATGGTCGAAAAGCCGATGGCGATGAACGCTTCCGAGGCCGAGCTGATGGTTGCCGCCGCCGCGGCCTCCGACGGCGACCTGATGGTGGCGCACTGCTGGCGATTTCATCCCGACGTGCTGGCCCTCCGCGACCGGATCGCCGCCGGTGAACTCGGTGAGGTGGTGAAGACCCGCGGCTACGGGGTGCATCCCCACTGGGGCCCGTCGGGCTGGTTTGTGCAGCGAGCGCTCGCGGGCGGCGGCGCTCTGACCGATATGGGAGTGCATGCGATCGATACCGCCAGATTCCTCCTGGGGGGCGCCACGCCCACGGGCGTGCGCGCCGCGATCAGCACGCGCTTTGGCACCTACGACGTGGACGACGAGGCGATCGTGCTCATCCACTGGGACAACGGCACAAACTCCGTCGTCGAATCCGGCTGGTGGCAGCCTCATGCCGCTGGGATGGAGGCCGACACCGAGGTGTACGGCACCGCCGGGTATGCGCGCGTGTTCGCCTTCACCGAGCCCCCGAACGACACCTACGAGCACTGCCCGCAGTCGATGTACACCTCGCAGATGAACGAGTTCCTCGACGCGATCATCGAGGGACGCCCGCCCAGCCCGACCGGCGAGGATGGGCTGATCGTGATGCAGGTACTGGACGAGGCCTACCGCTCCGCCGGAGCCGCCCGGTGAACCTGGTGCTGGGGGTGGACGGCGGGGGCTCGAAGACCCATGCCGTGGTCGCCGACGATGAGGGCAACTTCCGCGGGTTTGCGACCAACGGCCCATCCAACTGGGAGACCGTGGGACTGCGCGGCGCCGCCGACTCGCTCCGCGACGCCACCGTCAAGGCCCTCGCCCCGACGGGGAAGGGCGTGCGTGACCTCAAGGCCGCGGCGTTTGGCCTGGCCGGCGTGGATTGGGAGTCGGATTTTCCTCGGGTCAACGGGGTGATCGATCAGCTCGAGCTGGGCTGCGACCACGTGCTCGTCAACGATTCGATGGTCGCGCTGCGGGCGGGCACCCGTGATCAGCACGGCGTGGTGTTGATTGCCGGCACGGGAGCGGTCGCCGCCGGGGTGAATCGAGCGGGGGAGACGTTTCGCACGCTGGGGCAGGGCATCATGCTGGGCGATGTGGGGAGCGCCAGTGACGTCTCGGACGCCGCGGTGCGCGCCGTCGCCGACGCCTACCTCGGGCGCGGGCCGGAGACCAACCTCACCGAGCTTCTGTGCACGCTGGCCGGCTGTCGCTCGGCGGCCGAGTTCCTCGAACAGTTCAGCCGTGGAATCGAGCCGCCGCGAACGGCCGCGCCCACGGTGCTGCGGGCAGCCGACGCGGGCGACGCCGTGGCCCTTCGAATCGTTCGCTGGGCCGGGCGATCGCTTGGCGATACGGCGGTCGTGGTTGCCCGTCACCTCGACATGCTCGACGACGAGTTCGACATCGTGCTCGCGGGCGGTCTCTTTCGCGGCGGCAGCGTCTTGCTCGAACAGGCGGTGCTCGAGGCGGTGCGGCCGCACGCGCGCGGCGGCCGGCTGGTGCGACTCGACCCTCCGCCGGTGGTGGGAGCGGTGTTGATGGCCCTCGAGCAGTACGGCGTCGAGCTGGACGCCGACCAGCGTCGCGTGCTCGAGGCCCAGGTCACCGCGGCGGTTCGGCGCCCGCCGGGCGCCGTGATGCCGTGACCCCGTTGGGGGAGGGCATCCCCGAACGTCGTGCCGATGGTTAACAGCATGCGCTCCTGGGTCTCACTGTGCGTCGTCGTGCTCGCCGTCGGCGTGGCCGCAGCGGTCGGCGCGACCGGGATGGCGGGCGCATCGCCGCTTCCCAACGCGCGAAGCTGCCCGATCTTTCCGGCCACGAACGTGTGGAACAAGCGTGTGGATTCGCTGCCGGTCGCCGCCAACTCTCAGACGATGATCAACGCGATCGGCGCCGGCGTCGGGCTTCACCCCGATTTTGGTTCCTACCTGGGCTACGGCATCCCCTACAACGTCGTGACCGGCAAGACCAAGAAGGTCAAGGTACGGCTCGGGTACGCAGACCAGTCCTACCGCGGGGGATATCCGATCCCGGCCAAGCCCAGGATCGAAGCGGGCTCTGACCGGCACTTGCTGATCGTCGACAAGACCACCTGCCAGCTGTATGAGATGTGGCGTGCGGTGCACACGAAATCGGGCTGGACAGCCGGTTCGGGCGCGACCTGGAACCTGCGTTCCAATAACCTTCGCCGCAACACCTGGACGAGCGCCGACGCTGCCGGGCTTCCCATCCTGCCCGGCCTGGTGCGCTACCAGGAAGACAAGAACGGCGTGATCAACCACGCGCTTCGCTTCACCGCACCGGATACGTGCGCCGGGCACATCTATCCCGCTCGCCACGACGCCGGATCAGGCCCGTGCAGCCAGCTGCCTCCGATGGGGCTGCGACTACGGTTGAAAGCCTCGTTTGACGTCTCACAGCTCGCGCCGCAGGCTCGTCCGATCGCGGTGGCGCTCAAGCGCTACGGCATGATCCTCGCCGACAACGGCTCGCCCTGGTACATCACCGGCACGTCCAACCGCCTGTTCTCAGACGACGCCCTGCACACGCTCGGCATGATCACCGGTAACGACCTTCAGGTCGTCAACACCAGCTCGCTTCGAAACGGCTGATCAGCCCGGGTCGGGTCGAAGCCGGCTTGCGCTCAACAGCTCTCGCGCGACCGATGCGCGCATCTCGTCGGTTCGCGACTGAGCCAGCGAGTCCAGCCGTTCGTGGAGCTCGGCCAAGCGGGCGAGGTACTCAGACGGCGTCGTGCCGTGTGTTTCCGCCCAGTGGCGGATGCGGGTCACGGTCAGGTCGTCCAGTCCGGTGAGCATCATGTTTCTGGCCATCGTCTGACTGCATACCCCGATCCTGCGGTTTTCTCCCAGCATGTGGAAGTGGCAGGGGCGGCGAGTGGTTCGCCGAACTCTGAAGGATGGCAGCTGCTGCCAACACCGGTTCGGACTCCCGCCCGATCGCTGAGCCCCGTTGGCCCTCGGGTATCGCGGTGCTGGTGGCGCTCGCGCTGTATGTGACCTTGCCGGCGCCCGTACTCCTGGGCTCGCGCTTCACCACCGAGTTTCGGTTCATCGTGCCGGTGCTCGAGCTGGGTCTCTTGATTCCGCTGGCAGTGTCGGCTCCTCATCGCGAGCCGGTCGAGTCGGGGCGCCGACGGCGTGCGGCGATCATCATGATCGCGATCATCTCGTTTGCCAACTTCGTCGCGTTGGGATTTCTGATCGAACAGCTGCTGGATCCCAGCGCCGCGCTGACCGGCCGCACGCTGCTCGAGGCCGCGGTTCAGATCTGGGCGACCAACGTGATCGCATTCGGCCTGTGGTACTGGGAGCTCGACGGCGGCGGCCCACCCGCCCGGTTCCGGGAGCCGAGCGCCAATCGGGACTTCGCTTTCCCCCAGATGAGCGATCCCGAGGTCGCGCCCAACGGCTGGTACCCGCGGTTTTTCGACTACCTGTACGTGTCATTCACGAACTCGACGGCGTTCAGCCCCACCGACACCATGCCGCTGACCCACTGGGCCAAGACGCTGATGATGACCCAGTCACTGGCGTCGCTGCTCACGCTGCTGCTGGTGGGTGCCCGGGCCGTGAACATCTTGCAGTAGAGACCGCGCGGTTTGCGGAGGGCTGCCATCTAGAGTCCCTCGGCCCACCATGCCCGAAGTCGCCCGCACAGATATCCGAAACATCGCGATCATCGCCCACGTCGATCACGGCAAGACGACGCTGGTCGACGCGATGCTGCGCCAGTCCGGCACGTTCGCCGAGCACGAGCAGGAGGTCGACCGGGTGATGGATGCCGGGCTCGAGCGCGAGCGCGGCATCACCATCCTTGCCAAGAACACGACCGTGCGCCACGACGGGGTCAAGATCAACATCGTCGACACGCCCGGCCACGCCGATTTCGGTGGCGAGGTGGAACGCGGGCTTTCGATGGTCGACGGGGTACTGCTGTTGGTGGACGCCAGCGAGGGGCCGCTGCCACAGACACGATTCGTCTTGCGAAAGGCGCTCCAGTCACATCTGCCGGTGATCCTGGTGGTGAACAAGGTCGACCGTCCCGACGCCCGCATCGGCGAGGTCGTGGACGAGGTCTACCAGCTGTTTTTCGACGAGGATGCGAGCGCCACCCAGATCGAGTTTCCGATCGTCTACAGCAACGCCCGAGCCGGGATCGCGACTCTCGAGGCCGGCGCGCCCGGCGACAGCATCAAGCCGCTGCTCGACCTGATCCTGACGCACATCCCGGCCCCGACCCACACGCCCGATCACCCGATGCAGGCGCAGGTCGCAAACCTGGACTCCTCGCCGTATCTCGGCCGGCTAGCCCTGTGCCGCGTTCGCCAGGGCACGGTTCGACGCGGGGCGACGGTGGCCTGGTGTCGGCGTGACGGCACGGTCAGCCGCGTCAAGCTGACCGAGCTTCTGGTCACGGAGGGCCTCGAGCGGGCGCCGTCGGAGAGTGCCGGGCCCGGTGACATCATCGCCGTTGCCGGTATCGACGAGATCACGATCGGCGAGACGATCGCCGACGTCGACGATCCCCGGCCGTTGCCGCTGATCGTGGTGGACGAGCCGTCGATCTCGATGACGCTTGGCACCAACACGAGTCCGCTGGCGTCGATCGACGGTTCCAAGCTGACCGCCCGCATGATCAAGGATCGGCTCGATCAGGAGATCCTCGGAAACGTTTCGCTGCGCGTGCTCGACACCGAGCGCCCCGACACCTGGGAGGTGCAGGGCCGCGGAGAGCTGCAGTTCGCTGTGCTGGCCGAGATCATGCGCCGTGAGGGCTTTGAGCTCACCATCGGAAAGCCGCGGGTCGTGACTCGTGAGGTCAACGGCAAGGTGCACGAGCCGGTCGAGCGCGTCTCCATCGACCTGCCGGAGGAGTATGCCGGCGTCGTGATCCAGGCGCTCGCGCTGCGCAAGGGCCGGATGGAGAGCATGAACAACCATGGCACCGGCTGGGTGCGGCTCGAGCATCTGGTGCCGGCCCGTGGCCTTCTGGGTTTCCGGTCCGAGTTTCAGACCGAGACCCGCGGCACCGGTCAGCTGCACCATGTGTTCGAGGGCTACCAGCCGTGGGCCGGCGAGATCAAGAACCGGCCCAACGGCTCGCTGATCGCCGATCGCCGTGGCCAGGCCACCGGGTATGCGATTCAGGCGCTGCAAGAGCGCGGCATCCTGTTCGTGGGTGTGGGCGAAGAGGTGTACGAGGGCATGGTGGTCGGCGAGAACAGCCGCGCGGACGATCTCGACGTCAACATCACCAAGGCCAAGCAGATGACGAACGTGCGCTCAAACGCCGAGGTGCTGGTGCGTCTCAACCCGCCGCACACCATGAGTCTCGACCAGGCCATCGAATACATCCAGGACGGCGAGTGCATCGAGGTGACCCCGGCGAACATCCGGCTCCGCAAGGCGGTGCTTTCGACGTCGGATCGAAACAGTCAGCGGTCGAAGGCCGCGCGCGCCCGCGGCGAGTAGCGCTCCATCCCCCGGAAGGGGGGCGGCAAAATCCCCCAAGATGCCGAGATTTCGGCCATGGAAGCGGGTTTCCGCGCGAAGGCGGACGATACCGATGGAGCCAGGCTACGCGCGGTAGCGCCCTTTGCGGCGATCGCGTTTGTTGCCTACCCGCTGGTCGCGCTGGATTCGACCGGCGACAACCTGGTCGACGTCGGCATCTCGCTGGTGATCGTGTGCGGCGTGCTCGCCGCGATGCTGTGGGCCGATTGGTCGAAGCTGCCTCGGATTGCGGCCATCGGGGTCGCCTACTCCTACCTGTTGTCGGTGGTGCTGCTGCGCGAGGGCTCCGGCGGCGGCCGGTCGGGATTCGCGGTGCTGTTCATGCTGCCGGTGCTGTGGGTCGCGCTCTACGGCGAGCGGTGGGAGGTGGTGGCGACCGTCGCCGGGGTCGCGGTGGCGATGGCGGCTCCGATCGTTTTCATCGGCTCCCCCGAATACTCGACCACCGAGTGGCGCAAGCTGCTGCTTCTGGTGATGCTCTGTGGCGTGGTGGGCTGGGCGGTCAAGTCGCTGGTCGACCGGCTCGGAAGCGCGCTCGAGATTCAGGAACGCCAGACCGCCAATCTGGGGAGGTTGGCTGCGCTCAACCGCACCATCGGTGACGCCTCCGATTCGGAGACTGCTCGTGACGCGATCTGCTCGGCCGTGCTCGACCTCACCGAGTCAGATCAGGTGACGTTGTGGGAGCCGGCGCTCGACGATCTGTTGGAGGTGTCGGCGACCTCCGACGCGCGCCTGCGCGGACTCTCGGTACCGGCGGATCGACATCACTCCGGTGTCGCCCAGAGCTTTCGCGATGGCCAGCAGATGTTCGCCGGTGACGCCGCGTCGGACTCGCGGCTCGATCCCGCCCTCGCGGCCGAGTTCGGAAGCGCCGCCTGCCTCTTTTGGCCGGTGTTGGTCGATGGCCAGCCGATCGCCGTCGTCGTGGTCGGGTGGGCCGAGACGATGCCCGAGCTCCCCGCGCGGCTCGCCGCGGTGATGGAGATGCTTGCGATCGAGGTCGCCACGGCGCTCGAGCGGGTGCGTCGCCGCGATGCGCTGACCGCTGCTGCGGCCACCGATCCTCTCACCGGCCTGCCCAACCGGCGTTGGTGGGATGTGCTGATCGAGCGCGAGATTGCCGATGCCGCGGCGACTCAGACCGCGATCTCGGTCGCGGTGATCGATCTCGACAACTTCAAGCTGTGGAATGACGAGCACGGACACGCCGCGGGGGACGCGCTCCTGCGCGACGCTGCCACCGCGTGGAAGCGCGAGCTGCGCTCGGGTGACCTGCTGGCACGGGTGGGTGGCGACGAGTTCGTGGTCGCGCTGCCGGGCTGCGATGCCACCCATGCGATCGAGATCGTGGGCCGGCTGGGTCGTGCGATCCCCGACGGAGCAACGGCGTCGTCAGGCGTGGCGGCGTGGGACGGCACGGAGACCTCGCACGAGCTGATCGCGCGCGCAGACCACGCGCTCTACGCCTCAAAAGCAGCCGGCCGCGACCAAACCTCCCTCGCCGCCTGAGCCATGAATAAATGGTGCCTGGCACCATTTATTCACCGGATTGACATGATGGGGCCTTGAGCGCGACCGACAGTCTTCGTACCCGCCTCGACGCCGCGGTTTTTCAGGGAATCCGACCGCTGCGCCGCGCCCAGATCTCAAACGACGTGATCGCGGGAGTGACGCTCGCCTGCCTCGCGATCCCCGAGGTGATGGGCTACACCAAGATCGCGGGAATGCCGGTGATCACCGGGCTCTACACGATCCTTGTCCCGATCCTGGTGTTCGCGGTGCTCGGCTCATCACGCCATCTCGTGGTGGGTGCAGATTCGGCGACCGCGGCGATCATGGCGGGCGGGCTCGCGGGGCTCGCGGTGCCGGGCTCTCCGAAGTACGTTGCGTTTGCCGGCCTGCTCGCACTGATGACCGGCGCGTTTCTGGTGATCGCCCGCATCGTTCGGCTCGGGTTTCTCGCAAACTTCCTGTCACGCTCGGTGCTGATCGGATTTCTCACGGGAGTTGGCATCCAGGTCGCCTGCGGTCAGATCGCGGGCGTGCTGGGCGTACCGAGCGGGCATGGCCGCACGCTCCAGACGCTGTGGGGCACCCTCGGCAACATGTCGGAGACAAACCGCGACACGCTGCTGGTGGCGGTCGGCGTGATCGTGGTGATCGTCGGTTCGCGGCGCATCAACCGCCGGATCCCCGGGGCGCTGATCGCGGTCGTCGGCTCGATCGTGATCAGCTGGCAGGCCAATCTCGCGGCTCACGGAGTCGCGGTGCTCGGCCCGGTACCGAGTGGCCTGCCGCACGTGGGCGTGCCCGACGCCGGTCTTCGAAACGGCGGCGAGCTCGCACTGATCGCCGCGTCGATGTTCGTCGTCGTGCTCGCCCAGAGCGCAGCGACCTCTCGCGCCTACGCCGCGCGATACGGCGAGCAGTTCAGCGAGGATGTCGATCTGGTCGGCCTGGGCGCGGCGAACCTGAGTGCGGGATTGACCGGGGCGTTCGTTGTCAACGGCAGCCCGACCAAGACGCAGATGGTCGATAGCGCCGGGGGCCGCAGTCAGCTGTGCGGGGTTACGACGGGCGCGGTCGTCCTGGTCGTGCTGCTGTTTCTCACCAAGCCGCTCGAATACCTACCCGAGGCCACGCTGTCGGCCGTGGTGCTCTTGATCGGCCTTGAACTGATCGACCTGGCCGGGATGCGGCGGGTCGCGGTGCTGCGCCGCGGGGAGTTCGGGATTGCCACGATCACCGCCGTGGTGGTGGTGGTGTTCGGGGTGGAACAGGGGATCATCGCCGCGATCGTGCTTTCGATCATCCCGCACCTGCGCCGGTCATACATTCCCCACAACAGCGTGCTTGCGACCGTCGCCGATCAGCGTTGGATTCCCGCGCCGCGCGTCGGGGCGGCCCCCGAGCCGGTGCCGGGCATGATCGTCTACCGGTTCGAAGCGGGGATCTACTACGCGAACGCCGACGGCTTCGCCACCCAGATCCGATCGTTGGTCGCGAATTCCGATCCCCCGGTCACCACCTTTTGCATCGACGCTTCCGGGATCGACGACATCGACTATTCCGCCGCCGAGACGCTGCTCGAGCTGTGCCGTGAGGCGCGTATGAACCATGTTCGGATCGCGCTGTGCGAGGTCGAAGATCCGGTCGTCGTCGAGCTGCGGAAATTCGGGATCACCGCGCTGATCGGCGAGGACATGGTCTTCCATACTCTGGAAGATGCGATAGCGATGCACCGAGCGGTCTCATCGCCGGCTGACTCGGGCGCCTAGGCCTGATAGCCGAGCTTGTCAGCGATCTGACACGCGCGGCCCTTGATGGCGATCAACTCGGCCTGGCGGCGGGCAAGCTCGGCGTCGGTCGTGATGGACGAGGTCTGGATATCGTCCAGCCGGTCAAGCAGCGCGGCGATCTCTTCGAGTTCAGCGGTGTCGAGGGCCATGCCAGCGACTTTACGCCTCGAGCCCATAATTCGTCAAGCTCGACCGAGCGACCGCCACAGAGGCCCGGGTGGAGGGTACGATCGTTCTCCCACCAACCGGCGGCCCTATGACCGAACTCCCAACCGGCACTGTCACCCTCATGTTCACCGACCTGGAGGGATCGACCGGCCTCATCCGAAAGCTCGGCGACCGCTACGGCGAGGTGCTCGACGACCACCGGCGGCTGCTGCGGGCTGTCGCGGCCCAACACGGAGGCGCGGAGGTCGACACCAGCGGCGACGGCCAGTTCATCGCGTTTCCCAGCGCCCGTGACGGGCTGGCCGCCGCGGTGGCCGCCCAGCGGGCGGTTGCCGGCCATGATTGGCCCGACGATGCCGCCGTACTGACGCGGATGGCGCTCCATACGAGCGAGCCGCGGCGAGGGGAGGAGGGCTACCACGGCCTGGGCGTGCACCTCGCCGCCCGGTTGTGCCAGGTGGGGAAGGGCGGGCAGGTGCTGGTGTCGGCGTCCACTCATGCGGTGGTCGGCGACGATCTGCCGGCCGGAGTAGTCGTGCGAAATCTGGGCGAGCGGACACTCAAGGATTTTGAGGCACCCCAACCGGTGTACGAGGTTGTGATCGAGGGAATCAGCCCCGACCCGGGCGGGGGTGATCAGGCGGACAAGGTGCGAGTGGTGGTCGCAGACGACTCGGTGCTGTTGCGCGAGGGCATCGTGCGGCTGCTGGAGCAGGCGGGATTCGACGTCGTCGGCCAGGCCGACAACCCCGACGATCTGGTGCGACGGGTCGGCTTTGCCAAGCCCGATGTCGTGATCATCGACATCCGGATGCCTCCCAGCTTCACCGATGAGGGCCTCCAGGCGGCCGCCCAGATCCGTGAGCGGCACCCCCAGGTGGGGGTGCTGGTGCTGTCTCAGTACGTGGAGCCCGGGTATGCGACCGCGCTTCTCAGCGAACGCACCGAAGGCACCGGCTACCTGCTGAAGGACACCGTCGCCAACGTGGAGGAGTTCACCGACGCGGTGCGTCGCGTTGCGGCCGGTGGATCGGCGCTCGACCCCGCGGTGGTGTCGATGCTGGTGGGACGTCCGCGGGCCGACGATCCGCTCGGCGCGCTCACGCCGCGCGAGCGCGAGGTGCTCGAGTTGATGGCAGAGGGCCTCTCCAACCGAGGGATCGCCTCCCGGCTGGTTGTGACCGAGCGCGCAGTCGAGAAGCACGTCACCAACATTTTCGCAAAGCTCGGCCTGATGGCGACGGTGGAGGATCACCGCCGGGTGCGCGCGGTGCTGACGCTGCTGGAGACCTGATTCCAAACGCCGAGCGACCCGCCGGGGCGGGTCGCTCGAGGTAGGCGTGGAGTTGGTGTAGCCGGCGGGTTCAGTCCCCGGAGGCCTCCTGGATCGATGACCGATCGGCCTCGATGCTGACCTGCGGCAGCCACTGGAGCGGCTTGGGCAGATACCAGTTCCAGTCTCCGAGGAGCTTCATCGAGGCGGGCAGCAGCACCCCGCGAATGATGGTGGCGTCGATCAGGATGGCCGAGGCCAGCCCGACGCCGAACTCCTTGAAGTCAACGATGCTCAGGGTGACGAAGATCCCAAACACCCCGACCATCACGATCGCCGCGCTGGTGACCACGCCCGCGGTGGACTTGATCCCCTTGGCGACCGCCTCGTCGGTGGACATCCCACCGTCGACCAGTTCCTTGATCCGGCTGAGGATGAACACGTGGTAGTCCATCGACAGCCCGAACAGGATGACGAACAGAAACAGCGGGAGCCACGGCGCGACACCACCGGTCGGACTGAATCCGAGGATCGAACCGCCGTGTCCCTCCTGGAACACCCAGACCAGCACTCCGTAGGCGGCTGCGACCGACAGCAGGTTGAGGATGATCGCCTTGATCGGGATCACGATCGACCTGAAGGTCACCATCAAGAGCAGGAACGCCAGGCCAAGCACGAACCCGAATACCAGCGGTGCGTTCTGGCTCAGAGTGGCCGTGTAGTCGGCGTTTACCGCGGTTTCACCGGTGACGTTGGCCTCGGCTCCCGACACCTGGCCGACCGTGTTTGGAATCAGGTTTTGGCGCAGGTTTCGCAGAGCGTTCTTCGAGGCCTGGTTGCTGCCGTTGCCGGCCAGCGGCATGGCCACGGTTGTGATCGTGTGGGCCTTGTTGGTGGTGATATCGACCGGCTGATGAGCCGTGCCGTCTGCCAGCGCCTGATTTCGAAGCGCGGTGATTGCGTTCGTGACCGTCGGCGAGGTCGTGTCGGGGCTTTGGATGACCACCACGGCCGGTGACTCGCTGTTGGGGAACGCCTGCTCCATGTGATGGAGCACCGAGATTCCCGGCAGGTTGGGTGGGAGGTCGTCGATGCCGGTGTTGTGGACCTTGAAGTTGATCGCGGGTGATGCGATCACCAGCAGCACGAGCACCGAGGCAACCGCCGAGATCACCGGCCGCGCCAGCACGCGGTCGAGGATTGCCGACCAGATGCGCGATTCGGTGCGGGCCGGCTTGCGGCGACGCAGGAACGGAATCCGTACCCGGCCCTTATCGACGTGTCGGCCCAGCAGCGAGAGCAGTGCGGGGAGCGCTGTCAGCGACCCGAGCATTGCGACTCCCACGACCATGATCGTGCCGACCGCAAACGCGGTGGATTGCTTGTCTCCGGTCAGGAACTGTCCGGCCATCGCCACCATCACGGTGAAGCCGGAGATCAGGATCGCACGACCAGAGGTGGCCGAGGCGATCTCGACAGCGGTCAGCTCGTCACGACCGGCCTGGCGTTCTTCGCGCTCGCGCTTCAGATAGAAGAGCGAGTAGTCCACTCCCACAGCCATGCCGATCAGGGTGATCACGATCGAGGTGTTGTCGTCGATCGGGAAGATGTGGCTGGGGATTGCGACCAGCCCGATGGTTGCGATTACGCCCGAGATCGCCAGCAGCACGGGGACTCCGGCTGCGATCAGCGCGCCGAACGCGAGGATCAGGATGATCAGGGTCACCGGCAGTGACAGCGTCTCGGCGCGGTGAAGGTCGTTTTGCACGGACTTGTCGATCTGACTCCCCACACTCGCGTCGCCGAACTCCTCGATGCGAAGCTGGGGGTTCTGCTTCTGCGCGGCGCGGATAGCGGCGTTGACCGGGCCGATCCGATCACCGGCGGAGTCGATCTTGCCCTTGATATCGAACTGCACGAGGGCCGAGTGCCGGTCCTTCGAAACGAGGCCGGCGGCCCCGGTGTCGGTGGCTGCGGTCAGGTGTGTGACCACCGGGATGGCCGCGACCCGTTGGCGGACGTCGGCGATCGCGGCCTGGAACGCTGGATCGTTGACGGTCAGCTTCGAACTGTGGATCAACGTCTCTTCATGCGCCGGGGTCGGGAAGCTCTTCGCGAGCGCCTGCTCGGCCTTCCCAGACTGTCCGGTGTACCCGTCCGCCTGGGTGAGCGACTTCGTTCCGACGGCACCGCCGATGACCACCGCGAGCACCACGAACACGAGCCAGCCAACCAGCACGGACTTCTTGTGCCGCGCGCTCCAACCACCGATGCGGGCGGCGATTCCTCCATGTCGTCCTGCGTGCAACATTGCCTACTCCTTGAATCGATGACCCGGGGCAAGAGGCCTCGGTGATGACCGACTCAGACTCGGCGATCCGCGGCGTGGTGGCAGTGGAGTGGGCAGGCGTATGGACGGTGGCTATCTCCGCCTCGGTGGTGGGGTTATCCACACCGTGTGCGAGCGTTCGCAAATGGTGTGGCTACCCGTATCGCGCGGATTGTGACCGTATGCGACGATGGCAGCATGAGCCTGACTGTGCTGATCGTCGACGATCACCCGGGATTCCGCGCTCGCGCTCGCGCGCTTCTGGAGTCGGAGGGGTTTGTGGTGCTGGCCGAGGCCGAGGACGGTGCATCGGGCGTGCGGCTGGCGGCGGAGCTCTCGCCGCGGGTGGTGCTGCTGGATGTCCAGCTGCCCGACATGGACGGATTCGAGGTCGCGGCCGGGATCTCCGCGGCCCAGGTCGATGCCCAGATCGTGCTTGTCTCGAGCCGAGACGGTAGCGAGTTCGGCGAACTCGTGGCCAAAAGCGGTGCGCGCGGGTTCATTCCCAAAGCCGAGCTGTCGGGCGCCGGCCTGATGGCCCTGCTGGCATGAGGGGGCCACGATTCACCCTGGCGGTGCTGGCGGCGCTGATCGTCGGCAGTGCCATCGGGATCTACATCGAGTCGGTCACAGACGTGCGCCAAAACGGCGGCATGTACCTGGGGTTCGGGTTGGCGGTGGTGTGGTCATTCGTGGTGGCGGGGCTGATCGCGTGGCGACGCCGCCCGGGAAACCGCACGGGGCTCTTGATGATCGCCGTCGGCTTCGCGTGGCTGACCTCGGCCTTCACCGACGCGCCCAACGATCTGGTGTTCACGATCGGCCTGGTGGCGAGCAACTTCTGGCCGGCGTTGCTGGTTCACCTGTTGCTGTCGTATCCGAGCGGCTATCTCGACCGGCGGGCGCGCTGGATCGTGATTGTGACCTACCTCGACACCGTGGTGCTGTCGACGCTCACCCTGCCGTTCACCCAGCCTCGGCTCGACGGCGGCGCCGACGTCCGTTCGGCCGACAACCTGCTGCTGGTCTCCCACCAGCCGGGTCTGGTTTCTGCGATTCAGTCGCTCGCGGTGATCGTGGCCGTGCCGCTCGTCGTGGCGGTGCTGGTCACGCTGATTCAGCGGTGGCGGGCGGCTTCCGCGGCCCGGCGGCGGGTACTCGGCCCGATGTATCTCACCGGAGCGGTGGCGATCGCGGTGCTCGGTCTGGTGGTCGGAATCGTCGAGGCGCTGGGGCTGGCGTCGCAGTCGCTGACCTTCTACGCGATCTCGGTCGTCTTCACCGCCATCCCCATCGGCTTTTTGCTGGGGATCTTGCGAACGCGTCTGGATCGTTCGAACGCCGTGGGCACGCTGACATCCACCATGCGCGAACAGAGCGCCCCCGGCGGGCTTCGCGACGCGTTGCGGGTGGCGCTCAACGACCCGACGCTCGAACTCGCCTACCGTCGTGCGGGATCGGACGAGTACGTCGACGTGGCCGGCGAGCGGTACGTGCTGCCCGACCCATCGACCGGCCGGGGAGTGACGACGATCGAGCATCACGGCGAGGTGGTGGCGGCGCTCGTTCATGATCCGGTGCTGCTCGAGGATGCGGGCCTGATCGACGCGGTGTGCGGTCCGGCCGCGCTGGCCATCGAGAACGAGCGACTCCAGGCCGAGTTGCGGGCGCAGTTCCAGGAGGTCAGTGTCTCGGAGCGGCGGCTGCGCGATGTGCTCGAAAATGTGCATCTGATCGCTGTCAGCCTCGATCTTGACGGCCGGATCACGTTTGCCAACCAGTATTTCGCCGATCTCTCGGGCTGGACACGCGACCAGCTCGTCGGTCGCGTGTGGCCAGAGCTCGTCCACAACCAGACCTTGCTCGTCACCAAATCCGGCGATGTGCGTGAGATCGCCTGGTCAAAGACGCTGACTCGCGACGTTGATGGCGCGATCCGCGGGTCGACCAGCATCGGTCAGGACGTGACCGAGCAAAACCGCAGCGGCCGGCAGGAGGCGTCTCTTCGGCGAATCGCGACGATGGTGGCGATCCAGGCTCCCGCCGACGAGATCTTCCACACGGTGGCCGAGGACGTTGCCCACCTGCTGGGAGCGCATACCTCGAACATGGTGAGGTTCGACGGCCCGAGGACAGGCACGGTGGTCGCCGGGTGGAGCGAGCCCAACACGACCACGATGCCGGTGGGGGAGGAGGTTGTGTTCGACGGCCCGACCGCAATCCCCGCGGTGCGGCGCACCGGCAAGGCGACCCGCGTCGATGACTACTCGGGGATCGAAGGCGAGCTGGCCGAGCGTCTGCGCGGGCTGGGTCTGGGCTCGACCGTGTCTGCGCCGGTCACCGTCGACGGCCGGGTGTGGGGTGCGATCACGGTCTCGACGGTTGGCGATGCGAAGCTCCCGCCGGATGCCGAGACGCGCATCGTGCAGTTCACCGAACTGGTCGCAGTGGCGCTCTCGACCGCCGAGGCCCGATCGCAGCTTGCCGGTTCCCGGGCCAGGATCGTGGCCGCCGGAGACGCCGAGCGCCGTCGTTTGGAGCGGAATCTTCACGATGGTGCGCAGCAGCGGCTGGTGTCGCTCGCGCTGGGCATCCGCATGGCCAGGTCGGCGGTCGGCGAAGGATCGGAGGCGGCGGCGCTGCTCGAATCGGCGAGTGTGGAGCTTGCAGAGGCATTGGCCGAGCTCCGAGAACTCGCCCGCGGGATCCACCCGGCGGTGCTGACCGACCGGGGGCTGCCCTCTGCGGTTGAGGCGTTGACGGACAGGTCGAGCGTGCCGGTCAAGTTGGGTCTCGAGTTGCCCAACCGGCTGCCGTCGGCAGTTGAGGCGGCGATCTACTACGTGGTGGCCGAGGCG
The DNA here is from genome assembly GCA_963708725.1 of uncultured Actinomycetes bacterium. Lineage (GTDB taxonomy): Bacteria > Actinomycetota > Thermoleophilia > Gaiellales > JAICJC01 > CAVPTL01. The sequence continues at coordinate 168,753 of CAVPTL010000011.1, forward strand.
CTCACCAACGTCACCAAGTACGCGCGAGCGACGTGCGTCGAGGTCATCGTCACGACCGATGATGGGACGGCGCGGGTGGAGGTCATCGACGATGGCGTGGGAGGGGCCGATCCGTCGCTTGGGAGTGGTCTCAACGGACTCACCGACCGCGTCGAGGCACTCGACGGCCGGCTGCAGGTGACCAGCGATCGCGGTAAGGGCACGCGCGTGGTCGCCGAGGTTCCGTTGATGATCGGCGCCCCAACGTAGCCGGTTCGATTGCCGCCGCCCCGCGACTGGCCGTAGAGTGTTGGGGTGGATCCCAAGTCAGGTGTGGTCATCGTGGTTGGCGTGCTGGTCGCGTTGGGTGCCCTCGTCGCCCTGAGCGGTCGCGGCGGCGTCGGCGGCGCGCGTGACCGCGGCCGCATCCGATGGGACTCCGACGTGTACCGGCCGCGATCTGAAGCTCTCCATCAGGTTGGCCAGCCATACGGTGGGACGGGCCAAGTCCTACTACACGCTCACACCGCGCGGGTACTGCGAGTTTCGCCGCCCCGGCGTCCCGGTGAGGGTGAGTGTGCGGACAACCCAGGGCGCGATCGATCCGGCGACGGTCGCCGATCAGATCCCACAATCGACCACGTGGGGAGCAAACGCGTGGGGCCAGACCGTCGCACCGGGAAGCCAGACGCTCACGATGAGCTCCACCCGTCGACTTGCGACCTGGTGTGGCATCGGCGGCGGTCAGCGGGTGACGCTGACCGTATCGGCGCCTGGTGCCGGCAGCGCTTCGGTGAGCGAGCACCTGTGCAGCTGAGTGTCCGCCGAGGGAACAATTCTGGCGCCCGAACGGTCGGAGGAACATGAGACGGCGGCACATGGCGTTGGTTGCGGTGGCTGTGGTGATCGCGGCTACCGTGATCGGGACGTTTGCCTGGCAGCGGGATTCGGTGGGCACACCCGGGGGCGAAGACGCGCCGGCCGGCGAGGCTCCCGCGGTGGCACAGGGCAATCCGCCGCCGGCGTACGTCGAGTTTGGAAAGCCGGGGAAGTGGCTGGCCCAGGGCTCCTCCTGCTGGGCAAGCGGCACCGCGGGGGCGTGCGTCGACGCGGCCTCCCCCAGCGTGGTCAAGGGGTTGCCAACGGTGGTGGTTGCGCCCGGCTCGGTTGGCCGCATCCACCTCGGATTCAGCGCCGACAAGATCCACCTGTCGATCGGCGGCAAGGCAGTCCCGTCGACCGGGACCCGGACGATCGCGTTTCGAGCGAAGCGCCCGGGGATCATCGAGATCTTTACCAACCACGGCAGTGACGACGCGAGCTATTACGGACGAATCGCATTTGCCGCCGGTTCCGGCAGCGCGGCGGCTCCGATCCACTGGAAACGGTTTTCGGACTCGAACCTGACGTTTCGCTATCCGGGCACCTGGCGGCTCTACACATGGGGCTTTTACTCGAGCTTCACGACGCCGCTGGTCTACCTCAGCACGGGCAAGGAGCACAGGCCGTGCACAACCCACGCGACCAAGAGATTCGAGTCGACGAGCTGCGGGCCGGCGCTTGAGTATCTGGAGCCCTCGGGTGTGTTCGTGACGTGGAGCGTCGTGGGTATGCCCACCGGCAGCTACAAGAGCTTCCCCGGGATCCGGCTCGACGTCGGGGGCCAACCGGCTCGCCTTGAGATTGGGGCACCGGAGTCGGCGTGCGCGCACATCGGAGGCTCGAGGTCGGTGGCCGCCGACATTCGGACGGCGGCTGCGCACAGCTGGGTTGAGATGAACGCGTGCCTGAGCGGCCCCGACATCGGCGTTGGGTTGGCTCAGGTCAAGGCCATGCTCGCGTCGACCCGATGGACGCGGTAGCCGGCTAGCTCGTCCACTGGTTACGGCGTAGACTGTGTGAGTATCGTCACCTCGGGAGCGTGCGGTGAACTGCAGTCATTGCGGGGGAGTGGTCAGCCGGGAGTTCCGGTTTTGCCCATGGTGCTCGATGGCACAGGTGGGCAAGGCGGTCGCGCAGTTTCCGCCACATCCCGATGTGGACGCGCCGGGCCGGGGACTGCGCGTGTCGCGGTACTTCGATCCCGACATCGGACCGGTGCACACGCGGCTGAGCATCTACGACGCCGAGGGACGGGTTACCAGCGTGGTTGCGCTGGACGACGCCCAGACTGCTCGGCTGTCCGAGTTCCTGCGAAATCTGGGCGACGATGCTCCCACCGAGCGCATCGGCGAGCCCCTGAAACGGCTGGTCGATCGCCTCGATCCGCGGGGGTAACCAGCCCGCAGGGCTAGGAACCGCGGTGGAACAGGCGGTGCACCCAACCCGGGTGCTCGAGCCGCTCCGCGGCATGCGTGCGGGCGTCCTCCGAGCGAAGGAAGGCTTCCTCGGGGTTGCCGTTCTGCTCCGTTCGGCCGGGCGCATCGGCGCCGGCGTCGGCGGAGAAGACATCCCTGATCACGTTGAACTGGTTGCCGAAACCCATCGTGAACTCAGTGTAGGGGCCTCGAGACAGGTAGCACAAGGGGCGATGCGCGAATGTCTGGCTATCTGCGCGCGTGACGGAGAGGTATCGTGGGCCGGTGGCGGCGCGTCTCAAGTCCAAGTATCGGTTGCGGTTCTCGCTGGTCTATTGCGGAGCGATCGTGGGCGGGGCGATCCTGGGAGCGTGGCTGATCGGCGGCCCGGTCGGATTGTTCGCGGGCAGCGCAACGTGCGGCTGCGTTGCTTGGGGCGGGCTGATCCTGTACGCCAAGGCCCACCAGGCAGACGTGATGGAGCCGCGCGGCCGCGCGTGAGAATCGCCGTTAGCTGAGTGGCGCGAGCAGAAACACCACGACCAGGAGCATCAGCAGCGACAGGGCGACACCGACGGCGCCCAGGACGATTCCTGCCGTCGCCATCCAATCGCCGCTGAGCGATGGGTCTGCTCGGATCTGCCGCCTGGCGCTGATGCCGAGCCAGAGAGCCAGCAGGGGTGCGACCACGGGGATGAACACGAGACCGATGATGCCGAGTACGAACGAGGCGACGGCCCGGTCAGAGGTGCGCTGTAGTGGGACGGCCAAGATCAAGATGATATCCGCCCGCCGCCACGCGCATCAGCTATTTGACTTCGCCCGCGTGAACTGCGAGGTTAGCCTGGTGGCTGACCCGCGCAAAGCGCCGTATGGAGCGGTCTCCCTCGCCGAGATCGTCCGGGCGACAGACATTGACCCGGACTATCCGGACGCGACAGACGGGGAGGGTGCTGGGGCGCGGAACTTCCACCTCGTCCGTCGCCACTTCGATATCCAGGCATTCGGTGTAAACGGCGTCATCGGGAACGCCGGCGACGAGATGGTCGAGCCGCACGACGAGCGCGACGACGAAGCTCAACTCACCGACGGACATGAGGAGTTGTTTGCGGTGATGAGCGGCCACGCGGCGTTCACGGTGGATGGCGAGGCCATCGACGCCCCCGCCGGCACGCTGGTGTTCGTGCGCGACCCGGAGCTGACCCGAAGTGCCACGGCGACCGTCGATGGCACGGCGATCCTGGCGATCGGCGGCCCTTCGGGTGCGCCGTTCGAGGTCTCCCGGTGGGAGCGCGCGTGGTTCCCCTGAGCTGCGGATAACTCCGGCGACCAACCCGACCGCCATAACTCCAGCCCAGGGTCGGTTCATCTCCTGGCTGATGGAAGTCTTGATCGACATCGTCGTGCTGAACCTGTTCATCGAGTTCGTGCACACGATCGTGATCGACTCGTTTGCGATCTCGATTCTGACCGCCCTGCTTCTGAAGCTGATGGTCGACGCGGTCAAAGGCCTCGAACAGCGGGTGTCGGGCTACTTCGCGGCGAAGCCGGGATCGGGGTGGAAGGTCGCTCGGTACGGCTCGGTTTGGCTGATCCTGTTCCTCAGCAAGTTCGTGATCCTCGAGGCGGTCAACTTCGTGTTTGGAGACCACGTCGAACTCGGCAGCTTCTTCGAGATCTTCGCGATCATCGTCACGATGCTCGCGGCCAGTGCCGCGCTTCACCTCGCCTTTCGAAAACTGGGCAGCTCCGACGCCTCGGCGCCGGCCTAGACGGCAAGCTCCGTGATGAGCGCCGCGATCCGAACGCGGATCTCCTCGCGCACTCGCCGAACTTCCGCCAACGGCCGCCCAGCCGGGTCGTCGAGCTCCCAGTCGATGTAGCGCTTGCCGGGAATGAACGGGCACTCGTCGCCGCAGCCCATCGTCACGACAAGGTCAGCCCACTGCATGTCGGTGGCATCGAGTCGGTGCGGTACCCGACTCGAGAGGTCAACGCCGACCTCCAGCATCACCGCCACCACCTCGGGGTGGACGCTCGCCGCCGGCCGGCTGCCGGCGCTTCGGGCGTGGTGCGCCTCGCCCGCACCCTTGGTGAACAGGGCTTCGGCCATCTGCGACCGGCCCGCGTTTTGAATGCACACGAACAACACGTTCATGTTCTAGGACGGCTCCACATCCATACGTGAGATCTTCTCGCCGTTGAACGTGTAGACATGATGGACAACGCGCTGGTCGAGCAACTTGCCGTCGAGATCTCGAACGACCTGATCGACCTCGACGTCAACCCGTCCGTCGGGCAGAACAGTCGTCGAGCGCGGGGTGACCGTCGGAGAAATCTCCGTCCATTGCCGGTGCCAGTAGCTTCGGACTTCGTCCGTGCCCTGGACGTATCCGCCCTCGAACGCCTTCGGCCATTCAACCTGGGCGTCCATGAATGCGAGCACCGCATCGGCGTCACGCGCGTTGAACGCGCTGTACATCTGGCCGAAACGCTCGTCATGGGTCATCCGCCGAATGCTAGACGGCGGTGGGAGTTCCTCGTCAGCCGTGGAAGTGATCGCTCAGCGGAGCGGTACTGCGGGGCAGGGACTCGAACCCCGACTACCTGATCCAGAGGCAGTGAGCATAGTGTCAGCCACGGTATCTGGCGTGGAGAAAAGCCGCTTGCAGGGGGTTTCGCCTATGCCACATACCGCCACAGACACTCGGGGTGTTCCACAGATGTTCCACAGAGAGGTGCCTCTCTCGCGCGTAGTTTGCGCACAAGCCGTCCCGCCGTTCCGAGACTAGCCGCAACAGCCTCACCGAGAGCGGGATTGCGGGGCGGAACGGCTTGCGCTCCAGCCGTCCCAAGCCGTTCCACAGCCGTTCCAGATCGGGTCGGACGGCCCCTCCGGCTGCGGTCGCGGCGGCGACACAGCGACCCGCTGGGGCGCGGCCGATCGGGTCGGGTAGGCTCTCCACCTCATGCAGGGGTCGGAAACGATGCTACGCCGGGTTGGCGCCGCTCGGTGCGTCGACCCGGCGAGCGCCGTCCTCGAGGCCGAGAGCGACGCCGCGATTCGGTGCCCGGTGCACGGGATGACCGACTGTTCGCCGCTGCTCAGCGGGTGCTCGCTGGTCAATGAGCTGTGGTCGCTGCGACGGGTGCGCCAGGCCGCGGCGGCAAGTGTCCGCTCCGGATAGGCAGGCGGAGGCGTAGCCGCCGTGGATGCGTCGACGTCGGAGACCGCGCCGCTGACGCTCTTCGACGATGCCGACGTGGGTGGGAGCGGTGGGGATCGGCGGACAGCCGGGTAGGCTTGCAGGCTATGGCTGGCCTGTTCGATGTGGATGAGTATGAGGTGCCGATGGTGCCAGCTTCGTCGCCGACGCCGCTGCAGGTCGAGCGGGCGAAGTGGGGCGGCCGATCCCCGGTGTGTACCCGCGAGTGGACAAGGTATCGGCGGCGGGTGCTGCCGATCCTGCTCGCGCGGCAGGGCTATCTGTGCGCGCTGTGCGGTCTCAGTATCGACCCGGAGGTTTCCGGCAACAAGGCGATGGGCGCTCATGTTGACCACGTCAAGCCGTTGGCCTCCGGGGGCGAGCTGATACCCGAGGATGACTCCGAGCTTCGTGCTGTTCACAAGGGCTGCAACACTGCCCGCTCGAATCGAACACACCCGCGTACACGACGTCGCGCCCGTCGGCGGGAGCCGGAGTGGTGGTGACGCCACGGACTGAGTGGGAGGCGCGGGTGCCGGTGGCACACCCGGGCGGGGATGCTTCCCCCGTCGGCGCGGGGTGGGAGCGGGAGCGACGTCGCGCGGATGCTGGCGCACCGAGCGAGGCGGGCCCGCGCAGGCGCTCGGCGGCGGCGACGATCGTCGAGGCTGGGCGCGATGCTCCGAGCGATCGCGCGGGCCCAGCGGCTGAGACGACCATCGATTGCATAGGCATGAACGAACGTTGCATATGCAGATGCGACGAGAGCGAAAACTCGCTGAAGTGATCACGGAGCGACCAGATTTGGCTCAACCAAGCCTTTTTTTCGGGTGTCGTGTGACCCCAGCCAAGCTTCCGCGCGAAAATCCCCAGAAAAACCTTGGGAACCCCCCGAGTCGACCGGCTCACGCGAGATCGCGGCGGACGCGCGCAAATCAGGGCGAAAGGACTATCTGAACCCATGGATCTCGCTCGTCATGGGATCGTCCTTCGTCGCCTTCGGGTGTTCACCATCGTCGCTGGCTGGCAAAGGCTGGGGCCAGACATGACTCGAAGCCAACGGATGGTGGCCCGCGTCGGTCGCGGGCTCCAGGGCGACGTTCGATGGCGGGCGGGTTGCTCTACGAGGCGTTCGGTGGCATGCTGAGGTTGTGGAAAGCAAGCGCACCATCTATAGGAGGCCGTTCCCCGCGTCGTAGCCGATGTGGGAACCAGCCGACTCCCCGATCATCGCAGCGCATCTCCGCAAGGTGATGGCATCGGTGACCATCAGCTACACCACGAGCACCACGATGGAGGAGCTGCTCGGAGCCGAGGAACATGACCTGGTGTTCGATTGGCTGCTCGACATCTACCTCGAACCCGGCATTCACTTGCGAGACGAGATCCGATGGGAGTTCACGCGGGCAGCCGAGCTGCTCAACCTCTCAGACGATCCCAAATGGGTCGCGCTTCAGGAACGCCAATCACCACGAGGCTCGGATCCTGAAACCTCACCCTGACCGTTGATGGTGGCCCGCGTCGGTCGCGGCTCCAGGGCGAACCCGGACCTTCTGGCCCCGCGACGCCCCGCATACCATCTCGGTTAGAGTGGAGCCCAGGGCCGAGTCAGCGACCGACGTCACCGTTGCCATCAGGCTCCTGACCGCGCCCCGGTCGAATGCAGTCGCAGGGGGCGAGATTAGCGGCGACATCTGCCGTGTGGAAAACGCGCCAGCAGTCTTGGAGGCATTCCTCCTCCAACTCGGTGCGCCCACCGCCGATCACTAGCCCGAACCGGTGCCTCCCGGCACACTGTTTGGGAGTGTGACTGTTGGGCGCTGGCGGGCGCTGGCCGACCATTGCCCAGTGTTGCGGCTGGTTCGGAGGCGGTGGCAGGCGATAGCCGAGCGTCGCCCGCTACGAAAGCGGCTTCATCGGTGGGAACCAGACACCTCGCCAGTTAGGCGGGTGCATCCCCGTGCGGACGTGGTCTGGAAGTATCGAGACATCGACGCTCTCGATCACTCGGCGCACGGGCGGCTCAGCCTTCGGTCGCCCGACAGCCTGGAAGTGAGCGAAGAACTCCTGGCGGATCAGCGACAGGGCGTCGTCCAGGTCGAATGCGGTTACACCGAAGCCGTGATCCTCGGTGCCGAAAGCGATTCCGTCGCGCTTTGGCCAGTCGAACTCGATCCAGTACCGAACGAGCAGTCCGTGACTTGGCAGGAGGGCTGAGGCGTGTTCCTGCTCGGCACGGACGCTCACGAATGTGCCGCCGTCAGCGGCACGGCCCGTGTCGATCCTTAGTGCCTCCGGTGGGATCTCGCTTAGGGCATCTGCGTGCTGTTTTCGCCACTCGACATAGCGGGCCTGGGCGTTGGGCGGCTGGAACTGCGCGACCTCGATCATCATTCTGAGCGTATCGGTGAAGAGTGTTCGGTAGTTGAGTGTTGCCCTGGGTGTCGTGGCTGACTCGGGGCGGTAGCAGGCGTTGGCCGAACCTTATCCCTGCGTTGCCGCTGGTTCGGGGGCGGTGGCAGGGGATGGCCGGAGCTTCCGCAGGTCGGGCTACAACCTCGCCAGGACCGCTCGGGCCTCTGCAGGAACGTCCTCATCCACCAAGGTGACCGAGGTGTCTGCAGCGAGGCGTTCGAGACTCGGGCGCAGCTCGGCGACCACAGGTAGGGTTGCGTTGGAGAGCACCGTGGTCGTGATCGACCAGATCCAGATTGCGTCGTCGCCGTCGAGGATTTCGCGGAGGTATGGAACCACCGGCGTTCCAGCTCGTGCAACAAACGGGGCGATGACCCGCGCGACCGGCCAGTTGTAGTCCTGCAGCCAGACGAGCAACTCTGGGAAAACGGGTTCGACAGCGGGCCAACCTGCCGCGACGGCACGGCGGGCGGCTTCGACATCGGACTTGTCGGCGGGAACAAGGCTGCCGTTCTCAGACATCTTGAAGATGCTAGCGACTGACGTTGCGGCTGGCTTGGAGGGGCGGGCGAGGGGCTGAGCGTTGCTCTGCGTTGCGGCTGGTTCGGGGGCGGTGGCAGACCGTGACCGAGCGTTGCCTCGCAGTTGTGGGTAGTGGCGCGGCCTGGCCCGACTTTGGGCGGAGCGTTCGGGCGGGTTGTGGTGGTGGCTGGGCGTGGGCCACGCTCTGGCAGATTTAGCGGTTCCGGAGGTGGCCGAGGTGGGTTCTACGATGTGGCTATGCACTGGATTGGCCGACACAGGCTGACGATGCTGACTGGTGTGGGCGCTGTGCTGACCATCCCCGGATTCGGAAAGCTCACCGCGAGCTGCACCCCGAACACGGGACGACTGTCCGCCCGCTTCGTACTCGCGCCGAGCGTGCCGAGCAACGCCAGCATCGTTGTTTCCTCCACCCCAAACGGGAGCGTGCGAGGCACAGACACGGCACGCTTCTTGTCCGCCCCCGAAGGACGCTCCGGTGCGGTGGTCCAAACGTGGCAGATCACACCGTTCAGCTCCGCCCACATCGAAGTCGCCACCATCTGGATCACCGCCCAACCCACCGCAGCGGCCTTCGGCCACCACGGGTGCGTCGCCGGAGCACAAGCGGTGGTTTCGAGTCTCGACTCGCTAGTCGAGATCGGCTCGGTGGTTTGCCGCTAACGGCGTGGCCGACCGACTGTTACTCGCCGGTAGTGGGTCGAGCCTTGGACGGTTGCGGATGCCGGTAGCCGAGCCGGTCGCGATCTCCACCAGGGTGCTCGTGTGGCTACGAGCGTGGGGGTTGTGAGCCGCGCAGCTTTGATACCCGCCAAAAGTACCATGAGAGGTAGGCAACCCAGTAGAGCCCGAGCACGGCGAAGAACACCAGTTGGTCGAGCGTACGAAGTCCTACCAAGACGATCACGACAAATGGTGCGAACCAAGCGATGAATGCGCGAGGGCTGATCCCCATAGCCGGGTTATCGGCAGACGAGAACGGCTCCTGTAGCCGGAGCCAAGCCGCGTGTACGATCAGTTCGGGTAGCGCGTCGGCTTGGACACCGCTGCGCTGACTCGGCGAATCACGGTCAGGAGGACAAGCGCCGTGATCAGACCGATCGCGAGGTGTCGCTGGCGGGAGTCCATGCCGTCGTTTGCCCACGATGCGCCCATCGTCCACATCAAAAGGACCACTAAGAGGTACTCGATCGCTTTTACTGGTGCGGTCAGGCGCATCTATCCACGGTACGTCGGATGGTCGGGGTCGTCAATCACCCATCTCGCCAGCGGCGGAGGGCTGGCTAGTATCAACCGATCGTTGTTGAGGGATCCCGCCGTGCCGCCAGGTGCCGGAACGGAGGGTTAGCGCAGTTCTAGGCGCCCGCCGATCTTCTCGCGCAATACTGGCTCCAAGCGGCGTGCTACGCCGTCGGTGCGTTGCCACATAAGTTTTCTGGTGTGTCCATCGCGCATGCGCACCTGTAGGCGGCCATTGAGGATGCCCTTGCGCAGCGCCGCCGCGTCGATATCGTCGAATCGGATCCAGTACGCGCGCGGCCGTGATGACACGGCCAAAATATCAGCGTCCTCAAACGTGCGGCGCGCGCCACGACCGTGAAGTTGCTGGCCGCCACTTTGGATTAGCCCATCGCCGAGGGATCGCAACAATCCGCTGGGTACGCGAAGCAGCCCATCTGGGAGAAGCCACAACTCTCCGTGAATCCAATCATCCCAGCCGGTGGTAACCGCCATACTGATCCGCTCGCCCTCGCGCTGCATTCGATACCATCGACGAAGCAGTAGGAAACCTGAACAGCGGAACGTGCCGGTTCAAGCCGATGCAGCACGCGGGGCATCGCTGGCACCGCTCAAAACCCCGGCGTTCACGCTAAGGTTGGCTGCGCCTCGGGTGGAGACGCGCCCAGCATCTGACCGACAACTCTGATGCGGCGTACTCGTCCCGCTGGACGCCGGGCGACTTTGGCAGGCAAACATAGACGTCAACTGGGTGAGTGACCGGTCGTCGTAGGTCGTCGCCCACGTGCCGAGCGCCGAGGAGCATCCGATCGGCCAGGATCGGAGTCGAGCCCAAAAGCGGATTTGGGAATCGCTGGTTGAACTCCAACGGCAGCGGCGGATTGGCCTCCGCCCACATCCAATCCGACCGATCACCGACCACTACCCGGCTCACCAGAATGACCTCGGTCGGCGGCCAAGCGCCCTCAGGTTCAGCGGCCACCAGCGTGTACTGCGGTTTGGACTCCATCGGTCACAAGCATCGGCTGCCGGGCGCTCAGCCTGAACCGCTCCGCTCAAGGCTCCGCCGAGGCGCAGCCCACGCCTGCCCCGGCCCGAACCCCACGCGACGGTAGCATCCTCAGCGTGAGCCAGTCGGGCGACGACCTGTACGACAACGCGCAGCTTTCCGGGCCCAGCCAGCACCCACAACGCTCGGTCAAGCCGGGGCAACGCGGGGTCTAAGAAGCGTCGTGCTGCTGTTCGACCTTTCGCGGACTCGGTAGCCGCGCAAACAGCAAGCACACAGCCCCGAACACCAGTGCGAGGCAGGCGACCCCCGCGACCACCAGAAACAGGGTCGAACCCTGGAACAGGAGCAGCCCGAACGACATCAGCAGCCCCGTGGCAACCCAAGCGAGAATCAGTCTCCGCTGCGGGCTGTGGCCACCGAGGGATCGATCGCGGCGGCTGCCCGGGCGCTGCGCTACACCCGGTGGGCCGTATCTCAGCAGCTGTCGTCCCTGGAGGCCGAGGCGGGCACCTCGCTCGTTGACCGGCGCGGCAACCGGGTGGCGCCGCCCCCGGCCGGCCGGGTGCTACTCGAGCACACCGAACGGATCCTGGTCGAGCTGCGGGCTGCGGAAGCGACGCTGAGCGGGGACGACCAGGCCGTCAGCGGACGGCTGCGGGTCGGTGTGGCCGTTCCGCGAGGGACCGCAGATCATGAGCCACGCGCTGATGGAGATACGCCGGCAGTTCCCGAAGATCGAGATCCAGCTCATCGCCAGCACCGACGAGACCAGCGCCGACGCGGTCCTGCGTGACCGGCTCGACATGGCGATCGTGTCCCGCTTCGGCGCGCCCCGCGCCCCGGCCCCGGCCCGGGCTGCGCGAGTGGGACCTCGGCCACGACGCGCTCCGGCTGTGTGCGTGCCGGCCGGGCACCGGCTGGCCCGGGCCGACCAGGCCACCATGGCCGACCTGAGCGGGGAAGCCTGGATCGTCTGCCCGGGGCAGCACCCTCGGGCGCCTGGTCATGGCCCTGTGTGTCTCGGCGGGCTTCCAGCCGGACCTGGCCGCCTCGGTGGACGACATCGGCACGGCGGTCAGCCTGGTCGGGATCGGCTGGGGGGTGACCATCGCCCCGCAACGGACCCCCGCAGGCTCCGGCATGCCGGTGGCCCGCGTCCCCATCGCGGGCGTCAGCAGCGACGCGGCACACCGTCTTGATGGTCCGCGACGGCGAGCAGGCTGCTTCCTCCGATCGCCGCGGCCGTCACCGCGGTCCGCGGGGTGAGCGCGCGCCGTAGGCGGGCCCCGCTGCCGACAGGGTCCGACCCGGGGAGACCGGCAGCGGGCTTCCCGGCCTGAGGCCGCCGCGGGGCCACCCGGCCGCTCCTGGCCCGGCGCTCACGCAGGCTGGCCCGGCGCTCACGCAGGCGACCGCGGCGCCCGGCGCAGGCCCTTGACACCTCTGGGGAACGCGCTGAGGCTGGCCGCCACCAACCGCCGTCGGGCCGGCGGTTCCAGAGCAGGAGGGTTCTGACATGCGGGCATCCAAAGACGAACTGCCCATCTCCGCCCAGACGGCGGACTACACCGGCGTCTGGGCCGAACTCGGCGACATGCACTACGCGTTCGAGACGTGCGCGGCCGGATACGACATGGACGCCCTGGTCAAGATCTTCCCTGACCAGGCCTGTCCGGTGGAGCACTGGGGTTTCGTCTTCAAGGGCAGGGTCCGGGTCGAGTACACCGACGGCCAGGAGGAGGTCCTGAGCGCCGCGGTCGCGTTCTACATTCCCCGCGGGCACCGTCCTTACATGCTAGCCGAGACCGAGTTGCTCCAGCTCACGCGCAAGTCCGAGCACAACCAGCGTGGTTGCCGCAAGTTCGCCGCCGCCGGACTGTTCCCCAGCGAATGACCGCGCCCGGGAGTCGCGGCCGGAAAGGGAGATAAACCATGGACATCGAGCGGCGCACGCCAGGTAACACCGCGATCGTGCTGATCGACTACGTGACCGGCTTCGCCAACCTCTTCCGGTCCCCATCCCATCCAGGAGAACGTCAGCGGGGCGGTGGCGCTGGCCAAGACCGCGGTCGGCTACGGCGTTCCGCTGGTCGTCTTGACCGGGCCGGACAACGATCCCCGCGGGCCGCTGTACCCGGAGGTCGCCGCGGTCATCGGCGACCATCCCGTGATCCACCGGGGCGGCTTCGTTGACGCCTTCGACTTCCCCGGCTTCGAGGCGGCGGTCGCCGGGACCGGGATGAGGCACCTCGTCATCGCCGGGCTGATGACCGAGGGATGCATCCTGCACACGAGCCTGGGGGCGCTGCGCCGCGACTACACCGTCTCGCTGGTCATCGACGCGACGGCGGGGGAGACCACCGCCATCCACGACGCCGCCGTGACCCGGCTCCTCCAGCTCGGCGTGGTCCCCGTCAGCTGGCTGTCGTTCGCGTCTGAGCTGCAGCGGACGTACGACAACGCCGACACGGTCGGGGTCTACTTCGACGTTCAGATGCAGGCGCCCGGGTTCGCGAAGAACCTCCACACCCTGGCGGCCAGGGCGCAGACTGGCGCGGCGTGGAGGGGGTAGCCGCGGCCAGCCGTCACCGCGCGTCGTC